>NZ_BAABFQ010000008.1:0-423317 GCF_039541135.1 Nocardioides caricicola
CCTTGACCGCCTACTGTCAGACCCAACACGACCAACAGGCGTTGCAATCACCAGTTGAGACCGCCCCGCTGATCTTGGACTCGCCGAGCCAAGCAGCTGCCGCGGAACTCTCCTCTCAACCGGCGCAGGAGCTCGCCCAGGCCGCCCAGGTCGCCCAGGCCGTCACGGCCGGTCGTCCGATTCGTGGCCACCGCGCGGGCGAGGCGTGGCGAGGCCGTCGAGGATGAGTTCGCTGACCGCTGCGGAGAAGCGCGCTGCGTCGGCGGACGGATCGGCGGACGGCCCCTCGACCGCTGCACTGAGGCCGGCGACGGTGATGGCGCCGAAGACGCTCAGGGCCACGGCGCCCGGATCGGCGACCTGGCGCAGCGACCCGTCGGCGACGCCGTCGGCCAGCAGCTTCTCGATCGGCTCGTAGAACGCGCTGCGCAACGCCACCGCCAGGTCAGGCAGCCGGGTGGCCCGACCGAGGTCGCCCACCAGCGCCCGGCACAGGAACGGGTGCTCGAGCATCACGCCCAACTGCGCGGCGACCGCCGCCTCGAGACGGGTCCGCGCGTCCTCAGCGCTCGACACCGCAACACCGACGGCCCCGGCGATCATCTCCAGCAGGTCGGTGAGGAGGAACTCCAGGACGGCGTTCTTGCCATCGAGGTGGTAGTAGATCGTGGCCTTGGGAATGCCCGTGGCCTCGGCGATGTCCTCGATCTTGGTGCCATCCAGACCGCGCTCCGCGATCAACTCGGCCGCGCCGTACAGCTGACTGGCCAGCTTCGCCGGCAGCTTCCTCATTGCCCACCTCTGCTCCCTGTCCGCCCGGACCGTTCGGTTCTCGGGGGTCGACGCCGTCCACATCGTATGTTGTACTGCGAGTACAAACCAAAGATCTAGACGATTGGTGCAGAGGATGCGGCGTGGCGCTCGGCCGGAGATCGGGGGGCCGCTGAGGTCTGCCCTCCGTGTCGGGCACCGCTTCCCAGCGATCGTGGTTCTCGGCTGGGTGCTGGCGGCCGCGGCGCTCTCGCTCCTGGTGACTCCGCTCGGGACCGTGGTCGAACGCAGCAGCACCGCGTTCCTGCCCGAGGACTCCCCGACGCTGCACGGGCTGCGGGTGATGGACACCGCCTTTGGGTCCGGCGACACCCAGTCCTACGTGTTTGTCGTCATCACCGACGACGACGGGCTGGGTGCCGCTGACCGTCGTGTCTACGCCGACCTCGTTCACGCCCTCGAGGAGGAGCCGGGGCGGGTCTCGGAGGTCCAGGACTACCTCGGCCAACCTCAGGCGCAGCGGTCGATGACCAGCAAGGACGGCGAAGCGACCTACCTGGTCGTCGGGCTGCGCTCCGCGGTCGGGTCACCGGCCTCCGATGAGGACGTGAAGTGGCTTCGCTCGGTCGTCGACGAGCTCGACGTCCCACCCGGAACCGACGTCCACGTGACCGGCGACCCAGCGATGATCACGGACCTGACCACGGCGGTGAACGACGCCTCGTTGAAGATCACCGCCGTCTCCCTCCTCCTGCTGGTCGGGATCCTGTGGCTGGTCTACCGCCGGTTCGCGACCGTGCTCGTGTCGCTGGTGACCATCGGCGTGGCCTTGTTGTGCACCCGCGGCGCCCTTGCCTGGGCAGGGGAGCATGGGCTGGCGCTGTCCACCTACACCGATGCGTTCGTCGTGGCTATCACGTTGGGCGCCGGGACCGACTACTGCGTGTTCCTCATCTCCCGATTCCGTGAGGAGTACGGCAACGGCCTCGAACCCTCCGAAGCGGTCGCCGAATCGGTCTCCCGGGTCGGCCCAGCACTGCTCGCCTCGGCGGCCACCGTCATCCTCGGCGCCACCTGCCTGGGCTTCACCGATCTCGCCATCTTCGCCACCACCGGCCCCCCGATGGCGATCTGCGTCGCAGTCACCGTCGCGGTCAGCCTCACCTTCACCCCCGCACTGATGCGCTGGCTCGGCCCGCGAATCGGACCCGCCCCGGCAACCCGGGCGGACTCCCGTTGGGCCCGCACCGGACGCCTCGTCGCCCGCCGCCCCGCCCAGATCCTGATCGCCGGGGTGACGGTGCTGATTCTGCTGGCGTTGGTGCTGCCCACGATGCAGCTCTCCTTCGACGAACGAGCAGCCCAACCCGCCGACACCCCCAGCAACTTGGGACTCGCGGCGATGGCCGAGCACTTCCCGCCGAACCAGACGCTGCCGGACTACGTGCTCATCGGTTCCGACCACGACATGGCCAACACCCGAGACCTTGCCGTCCTGAACTCGGTCAGCGCCGCGGTAGCCAAGGTCGACGGCGCCGACCAGGTCCGCAGCATCACCCAGCCGACCGGTACATCGCTGAAGCCCGCCTCGATCGCCAACCAGCTCGGCAAGCTCGCCCAAGGACTGCGCAAGGCCGACCGCAAGCTCGAGGCCGGAGAGCCCGGGCTGGAACGACTCGCGTCGGGGGCCGGAGACCTCGGCGGCGCCCTCGACCAGGTCTCCTCCGGCGCCGGCAAGGCCCAAGACGGCGCCGGGAAGCTCAGCGACGGCACCCGCCGCATCGCCGACGGCCTCGGCCAGGCCGCCGACCGCACGAACCAGGCCGCCAGCGGTGCCCGCAGGCTCCGTGACGGTGCCGCCGCGCTGGCCGCCGGACTCCGCACCGCCCACGACCAGGTCACCCAAGCGGTCGAGGGCCTCGGCATGATCGTCGAGGCCCTTGAGGGCGACCCGCTCTGTACGGCCGACCCGACCTGCAGACGTTCCCGCGAAGGGCTGCGCACGATCTACACCGGACAGCGGGACCAGCTCCTGCCAGGCCTCGCCAAAGCGGCCGCCGGCGCCGAGCGTCTTGCTGCCGGCGACGGACGCCTCGCGACCGGGCTCGACCAGCTCGCCGCCGGACTTCGCCAGGCACAGTCCGGCAGCAACCGGATCGCCCGCGGGCAGGCCCTGTTGAGCGAGAAGCTCGGCGAACTCGAAGGAGGCACCGAGCGGCTCGCGACCGGGGCCGCCGGTATCGCACCGGGCATCGAGCAGCTCCTGACGCAGACCGAGAAGTTGAGCAACGGGCTCGATGACTCCGGCGACTACCTCCGCGCCGTCAACCAACGTGCCGACACTCCCGAGGCCGGCGGTTTCTACCTACCCGCCTCCGCGCTCGAGAAGCCCGATTTCGCTCTTGCCCGCAACCTGTTCCTCTCCGAGGACGGAAAACTGGCACGAATCCAGGTGACCGGCGACACCGACCCGCTCACCCCCGCCGGCCAGGAGCGCTACAACGAGATCCAGGACGCCGCCGAGCAGGCCATGAACAACACCCGCCTCGATGGCTCCACCGTCCTCGCCACCGGCGCCGCCGGCCTGGGCGCCGACCTCGCCCACTACCTTGCCGAGGATGCCGTCCTGGTAGTCGCGGCCGTCCTGCTCATGGTGCTGCTGATCCTCATCCTCACCCTGCGCGCCCTGGTCGCACCGCTCTACCTGCTCGCCTCCGTGGTGCTGTCGTGTGCGGCCGCCCTGGGGTTGACCACGCTGGTGTTCCAGCACCTGATCGGCCAGGACATCCATTTCACGGTCCCGGTCATCGTGTTCGTCCTGCTCGTCGCGGTGGGCGCGGACTACAACATCCTGCTGATGAGCCGGATGCGCGAGAGCGGGCTCGCTCTGGACCGCGATGAGGTCGCCCGAGCGGTCACCGCCACCGGACCCGTCATCACCGCCGCCGGCCTGATCTTCGCCTCCACCTTCGTCGCCCTGCTGTTCTCCCCAGTCGAGGCTCTGGCCCAGACCGGGTTCGCTGTCGCCGCAGGACTCCTGCTCGACACGTTCGTCGTTCGCACCCTCGTCGTCCCCGCCTGCGCAGCACTGCTCGAGGACCGCAGCTGGTGGCCACACCGGAACCCGGCCGCGGCATCCGCGCCGCAGCCAGGCACGACTGCCGGTGCTCGCGCATGACCCGACACCCGAAGGGGCTCCCGCCATGGACCACCAGCAGCTGACCTACAGTCCGTTTGACCCAACGGTGATCGCGGATCCCTACCCCGTGTACCGCGAGCTTCGCGACAGCGCCCCCGCGTACTGGTCGCCACAGGCAAGCTCTTGGGTGCTCAGCCGCCACCAGGACGTCTGGGGAGCCCTGGCCGACCCGACGACCTACTCCTCGGCGTCCGGCATCTTCCCCACCCCACCCGGCGTGGACATGACCGAACTGTTCCTGCCCATGCTCATCATGAGCGACCCTCCCCGGCACACCCAGCTGCGCCGCCTCGTCAGCAAGGCCTTCACCCCACGCCGCATCGCCGGGCTCGAGGCGCACATCGAGACCATCGTCGATGGCCTCCTCGACGAGGCCCCGGAAGCCGGCGCCTGGGACTTCGTCTCCGGGTTCGCCGGCCCGCTGCCGGCCATCGTCATCGCCGACATGCTCGGCGTGCCGCGTGAAGACCGCGACCGCTTCAGAACCTGGTCCACCACCCTCATCCAGTCCAACCCCACCCGGGGCGAGATCGGCGCAGGGCTGGACGCCGCGGCCGCGCTCTACGAATACTTCTCCGCGTTCCTCGCCGAACGACGGGCGCACCCCCAAGACGACCTGATGACCGCACTCGTCCACGCCGAGGTGGAAGGTGAACATCTCAGTGAGGACGAGCTCCTTGGCTTCTGCCTGCTGCTACTCGTCGCCGGGCACGAGACGACCACGAACCTGCTCTCCAACAGCGCCGTCGTCCTCGCCCAACACCCCGATAGCCGACGACAGCTGGCCGACAACCCCAAGCTCGTCCCGGCAGCAGTCGAGGAGTTGCTCCGCTACGACTCCCCGGTCCAAGGCCTGGCACGCACCCTGACGCGACAGGTGGACCTGCACGGGCAGGCCATGGAACCCGGCGACACCGTGCTGTTGCTCTTCGGCTCGGCCAACCGAGACGACCAAGCGTTCCCCGAAGCGGACCACTTCGACATCCACCGTGACCCGGAACGCCAGGTCGCGTTCGGACGCGGCATCCACTTCTGCCTCGGCGCATCCCTGGCCCGCCTCGAAGCACGCATCGCGCTGGAAGCACTCCTAGCCCGCCGCCGTGACTGGGACGTCGACCTCGACTCAGCGGTGCGACTCCGCTCCGGGCCGATCCGCGGGTACTCCTCGCTGCCCCTGCGATAGGACAGGCGCACGCCGCATCCTCAGGAAGGGGACACCAATGAAGGATGATCCGAAGCCGAGCCGCGCTTGCGTCCTCCATGCGGTGATCGAGGAGATCCTCGCCCGCAATGACGGGCAGATTCCCACCGACATCGTCGGCATCGACACCTTCTTCGATGGCATCGAAGACCTCGCGAACGCTCTTCTGCTCCGATGGCACACACGCCTGGTGGCATCGCTGGAACGAGGGCTCGCCGACGAACCCGAGGACCGCGAGGACGCCGTCATCGAGGCATGGCAGCACGCCAACTGGATCTACTGGGGCGTCCGGAAGGTCATCGACGACCTCGCGGACCACCCGCCCAACACGGAAGTTGCACACGCCGTCCGCGCAACCGCACGCAACGACTGGGCCGCCATGGCCCTCGCGGCCGGGCTGGCCAGTGCTTTCGATGAACCAGCTGTCCGCGTCGGACACCGTCTCGAACTCGAAGCGCGACGACGCGACCTCGTCCAGGAAAGCGGGCCCCGCGTTCCTTGGCCGCGAACCGTGCTCGGCAAGGTCAAGACAGCGCTCACGCGCTGAGGGGTCACCGCGATGTTGACCGGTCCGCAGCGGCGGGGCGGCGGGCGTGCGGACCCGAACTGGCTGGTGGGGTGACGGTCACCTGCGACAATGCCTCAGCGACAGGCCACCTCGCCGAGCGCTGAGGAATCCGCGTCAGACAGAGATTCCAGACAGAGATCGCGCCGGACAAACCGGCAACGCCTCCGCAGGAACCCGGATAGAACGAACCGGTTTGAGCGTGAGAACCATCCGCTCCGCTACCGTCCCGCTCACTAGCCATCACGTGGCACCAGTGGCAGGCGGCGTACCCGACGCTCAGCAGCACCGGGACGTTGCGGCGCCGCGCCTCATCGAACGGCTCCGGACCCCACTCCCACCAGTCGACGGGGTTGTCGGCGTGCTGGAGGAGGTACGGCGAGGTCGCGGACGCGAGTCGGTTCGTCACGACTCCCACGCTACGGGCCAGCGCATGGGCGGTTGCCGCCGTGCGGGCTCAGACCTTGGTCGGGATCGCGGTGATCGTGCCGCCGTCCATCACGAACTCCGACCCGGTGGTGAACGACGACTCGTCGCTGGCGAGGAAGACCACGAACGACGCGACCTCCTCGGGGCGTCCGGGCCGGCCGAGCGGGATCGGGATCAGGTCCTCGGGCATGGCATCGGTGGCGGGCGTGGAGATCCGGCCGGGGTGCAGCGAGTTGACCCGGATGCCGTGCGGGGCGAGCTCCATCGCGGCCGACTTGGTCAGGCCGGTCAGGCCCCACTTCGAGGCGACGTACCCGTGCGCCCACGGAGTGCCGCGCAGTCCCTCGATCGACGAGGTGTTGATGATCGAGCCGCCACCGGCGGCGATCAGCGCCTCGGTGGCCGCGCGCATGCCGAGGAACGGGCCGGTGAGGTTGACGTCGAGCATCTCCTGCCACTGCGCGCGCTTGTAGCGCTGCAGCTGGCCGCCGTTGAAGATGCCGGCGTTGTTGAAGAGCACGTCGAGCCTGCCGAACTCCGCGACGGTGAACGCGACGGCCGCTCGCCAGTCCTCGTCGCTGGTGACGTCGAGGTGCACGTAGCGGGCGTTCGCGCCGAGCTCGTCGGCGAGCACGGCGCCCTCCTCGTCGAGCAGGTCGCCGATGACGACCTGGGCGCCCTCAGCCACGAGCATCCGGGCGCTGGCGCCACCGATGTTGCGCGCGCCGCCACTGATCAGGACGACCTTTCCTGCGACACGACCCTCCGCACGACCCATGCGTGGCAAGATAGCACCGGCAACTAGAACAAGTTCTAGAAATGAGACGGACATGACCATTCGCGTCGCCCAGGTCGCCACGGGGAACGCCGGCATGCTGACGCTGCGGCAGCTGATCGCCGACGACCGGTTCGAGCTGGTCGCGGTCAGCACCTCGAACCCGGACAAGGTCGGCCGCGACGCGGGCGAGCTCGCCGGGCTCGACGTCACGACCGGCGTCGCCGCCGTCGGCGACCTGGACGCGTTGATCGCGGCCGGGCCCGAGTGCGTCGTCTACTGCGCGATGGGCGACACCCGCCCGCGCGAGGCCACCAACGACGTCCGCAAGCTCCTCGAGGCCGGCATCGACGTGGTCGGCTCGGCGCCGGGAACGCTGCAGTTCCCCTGGGGCACGATGCCGCAGCCGGTCATCGACAAGGTCGAGGCGTCCGCCCGCGCCGGCAACGCGACCGTCTACATCACCGGCGTCGACCCCGGCTTCGCGAGCGACCTGGTCCCGCTCGCGCTGGCGAGCACGTGCCAGCGCATCGAGCAGATCCGCTGCTACGAGCTCGCGGACTACGCGACGTACGACGGCACCGAGGTGATGTTCGACCTGATGGGCTTCGGCAGCCCCGTCGACTCCACGCCCCTGCTGTTCCTCCCCGGCGTGCTCGCGCTCGCGTGGGGCACCGCCATCCGGATGATGGCCGCGGGCCTCGGCATCGAGGTCGACGAGATCGTCGAGTTCTGGGAGGCCGAGCCGGCCCCGGAGTCCTACGACATCGCCGCCGGGCGGATCGAGAAGGGCACGATCGCCGCCCTGCACTTCTCCATCTCCGGGATGGTCGGCGGCCACCCGGCGATCGTGGTCGAGCACGTCACGCGCACCCGCGACGACCTGCGTCCCGACTGGGCGCGCCCGACCAGCGGCGGCGGCGCCTACCGCGTCGAGATCACCGGCGAGCCGTCGTACGTCGTCGACATCGTGCCGAGCAGCGAGCACGGCGACCACAACCACGCCGCGATCGTGGCCGCCTGCGGTCGGATCGTGAACGCCATCCCCGACGTGCGCGCCGCCGAGCCGGGCATCCGGACGACGCTCGACCTCCCGCTGCCGACCGGCCGCGGGACGTACGTCGCACCCGCCTAGGGAGCCAGCTCCTCGTCGACCACGTCGCGGCCGTCCGCGGTGAGCGGGTGCTCGTCGATGGCCTCCACGGCCTCGGTCAGCTCGGGCTCGGCCGCGGGCCGACGGTCGAGGTGGATGCCGGCGATCATGCAGCGCACGGAGCCGCCGGCCAGCTCGATCGTCGGGATGTCGACCGAGACGATCGTGCAGGACTTCTCGATCTCGTCGATCTGGTCCTGGCGCAGGCTGCGGTGGGCGCTGGCCGACATCGCCATGATGTAGTTCCGGCGGCCGTCGTTGGTGCGGCCGCAGAGCTCGACGGCGTTCCCGGCGAACTGGCGCACCTGCTCCTCCGTGAGCTCGACGACCGTGCGGCCGTTGACCGTCAGCCGCTCGCGGACCTGCTCGCGACGGTGCTTGTCGGGGATCAGCTCGAGCGCGAACAGCGCGACGTCGGTGCCGACGCAGCCCATCACGTTCGTGTGGTAGACCGGGACGCCGTCGTGGTCGACCGCGTCGAAGGCCATCGGCTCGTAGCCGAAGTCGGTGCAGAAGCGCTCGAGCACGTGGGTGTCGGCGCGGTGGCTGCGCGCGGCGTACGCCACCCGCGACACGTGGTCGAGCACCATCGCGCCGGTGCCCTCGAGGAAGATGCCGTCAGGCTCCAGGCCGGAGTAGTCGACGATCGTCTGCACGCGGTACTCGGACTTGAGCAGCTCGAGCACGTCGGCGCGGCGCTCGTGGCGCCGGTTGGAGGCGTACATCGGGTAGACCGCGACGTGGCCACCGGCGTGCGTGGAGAGCCAGTTGTTCGGGAACACGCTGTCCGGCCGGGTGTGGTCCTCGTCGGAGAACACGTGGACCCGTACGCCGGCCGCCCGCAGCGCCTCGGCGACCGCGTCCATCTCCGCGAGCGCCTTGGCGGCGGTCTCGTCGTCGTCCTGGCCCGCCGGTACGTCGTGCTGGAACGCGTTGTCGGCGGCGGTCGCCGGGTTGGGCTTGAACCGCTCGGCGCGGATCAGGATCACAGCGGAAGGGGCCTGTGCACTCACAACGTACGAATGTAAGCCAGCACCCCGGTCGGGGTCGCATCCGCGAGGCCCGATTCCGGCGTTTCGGTTGCAGCGACCGCCGCGACCACGTTGAGTTCCCTCATGGCGCTGATCCGCGGCACGTCGCTCACGGCATTCCGTGAGGTCGTCGCGGAGCGCGGCGGCGACCCGGACCGGCTCCTGGCCGAGGTCGGCATCGCGCCGGAGGCGATCGGCGACTACGGCACCTTCATCGACTTCAGCGCGATGCTGGTGGTGATCGAACGGGCGGCGTACGTCACCGGCTCGACGGACCTGGGCCGCGTGCTCGCCAGCCGGCAGGGCATCGAGGTGCTCGGCTCGGTCGGCGCCGCGGCGCGCAGCGCCCCGACGGTGGCGGCCGCGCTGTCCACGATCGAGCGCTACCTGCGCGCCTACTCGCCCGCGCTCGAGGTGGAGGTCGTGGTCAGCGGGGACCGCGCGCGGCTCCAGCTGCGCCGCCTGGTCGACGACGCCATGCTCGCGTTCCCCAACGCCAGCGAGACCGGCGCCGGGCTGACCCTCGGCGTGCTGCGCCACCTGATCGGGCCGGACTGGTCGCCGCTGCGGGTCGAGCTGGCGCACCGCCCGCTGGGTCCGCTGGCCGACTACGAGGCGTACTTCGGCTGCGGCGTCGACTTCCTGCGGCCGACGACGGCGTTCCAGCTCAACGCCGCGGTCCTGGCGCAGCCGGTGTCGACCGACGTCGAGACGCACGAGGCGATGGTCAGCTACCTGCAGTCCATCGCGCCGTACACCCCGCAGGGCATCCAGCCCGTGGTCGAGGCGCTGGTGCGCCGGCTGCTGCCCTGCGGCCGCACCGAGCTGCCGGTGGTCGCCGACGAGCTCGGCCTGCACCCGCGCACCCTCCAGCGCCGCCTCGAGGAGGAGGGCGTCACGTTCGCCGAGGTCGTGCAGCGGGTGCGGCGGCGTACCGCCGAGCAGTACCTGCGCGACTCGGACATGTCGCTGAGGCACCTGGCCACCGAGCTCGGCTACCTCGAGCAGAGCACGTTCACCCGAGCCTGCCACCGGTGGTTCGGGATGAGCCCGCTCGCCTACCGGCGTTCCCTCAGGACTCCTGCGGGAGTCGACTGACCCACCAGGTCGCAGCAGGTGGCGTGATGTCGATGCGGGCCCGGGAACCGCACCGACTCCACCGAGTGCCGCGTGCTGCGGTACGACCATTCTCCTGGGGCCGGTCGTCCCCGGGCTTGCCGCGCGGCGACAGCTTTTTGGCATTTGGCGACAAATCCCGGTCCCCACGCTGTGTCCTGCACCACGAACCTTGGTTGACTGGCCCCATGGACGCCAGCGCGTGGGATGCGAGGTACGCCGCCAGCGACCTGGTCTGGTCGGCGGAGCCCAACCGCTTCGTGGAGTCCGAGCTCGCGGACCTGGCGCCGGGCCGGGCACTGGACCTGGCCGCCGGCGAGGGCCGCAACGCGATCTGGCTGGCGCGGCGCGGGTGGGACGTCACGGCCGTCGACTACTCGCAGGTCGGCCTCGACAAGGGCCGCGCGCTGGCGGGTGACACCGCCGTGCGCTGGGTGTGCGCCGACGCGACGGCGTGGGACGAGGCGGCGGCGTACGACCTGACGGTGATGGCCTACCTGCAGGTGCCGGCGGCGGACCGCCGAGCGGCGGTGCGCGCGGGCTTCGACTCGCTCCGGCCGGGCGGGACCCTGCTGGTGGTCGGGCACGACTCGCAGAACCTCGTCGAGGGCGTCGGCGGGCCGCAGGACCCGGGCGTGCTGTACACCGCTCAGGACCTGCTGGACGACCTCGCCGGCCAGCGCTTCGAGACGGTCCGCGCGGAGCGGGTCGAGCGGCCGACCGACGAGGGTGTCGCGCTCGACGTGCTGCTGCGCGTGGTCAGGCGCTAGTGCTGGGGTCCTGCTCCACCGGGATCGGGTCCGGCTTCGTCCGGTCCGACGGGTCGTAGAGCCCGGCGTCCTCCGCCGCCTGCGCCTTGCGGAGCTGCTTGGTGAGGCTCCAGCCCAGGAACGCCACCGCGGCGATCAGCCCCAGGAAGATCGCGAACGCCATCCAACCGGCCTTGACGTCCTCGGCTTCCGGGACCTCGTCGACCAGGCTCACGATCATGGGCAGGACGCTCAGCAGGTGCATGGGGACAGTCTCTCAGGCGGGTGTGGGGATGCCCGCGAAGAGGTCGTCCTCCGGGGCCCCGGACGGGACGTGGCTCACGACCAGCTCGAAGTCCTCGGTCGGCCAGACGTCCAGCTGGATCTCGCGCGGGATCGCGAACCAGAACCCGTCCGGGTCGATCTGGGTGGCGTGCGCGAGCAGCGCCTGGTCGCGGACGCCGAAGTAGTCGCCGCACGGGACCCGCGTGGTGACGCGGGCGTCCCACTCGGGCTCCGGCTCCCACTCCTTCAGCCGCTCCTCCCACGGCGACTCCAGGCCGTGGGCGATCATCGCGTCGTGGATCGCCTGGATCCGCGCCCGGTTGAACGAGTGGTGGTAGTACAGCTTGAGCACCTGCCAGGGCTCGCCGAGCTCCGGGTAGCGCTCGGGGTCCGCGGCCGCCTCGAACGCGTAGACGCTGATCTCGTGGCACTTGATGTGGTCGGGGTGCGGGTAGCCACCGCGCTCGTCGTACGTCGTGAGCACGTGCGGGCGGAACTCGCGGATCAGCTTCACCAGCGGCGCCGCCGCCTCCTCGAGGGGGACGAGTGCGAAGCAGCCCTCCGGCAGGGGCGGCTTCGGGTCACCCTCGGGCCAGCCGGAGTCGACCCAGCCGAGCCAGTCCTGGCGGATGCCGAGGATGTCGCGGGCCCGCTCCATCTCCTGGCGCCGGATCTCGGTGATGTTCTCGAGGATGTCGGGGCGGTCCATCTTCGGATTGAGGATCGAGCCACGCTCGCCACCGGTGCACGTCGCGACGTGCACGTCGACGCCCTGGGCGACGTACATCGCGGTGCTGGCGGCGCCCTTGCTCGACTCGTCGTCGGGGTGGGCGTGGACATGCATGAGCCGGAGCCCGGCGCGGGAGGGGTGCTGCGTCACCCGATCATCCTAGGTGGGACCATTTGCGTGTGACCGCGCCGACCGACCTGACCGAGCGGTACGGCGCGCCCGAGCCCTGGCGCCGGGCGGTCCTGCTCGGCCTGAGCGTCGCGCTCGCGGGCGCGTTCCTCGGCTGGCTGGGCTGGACGATCTGGGCGCAGTCGACACCGTCGGTCGAGTCCGAGATGGTCGGCTGGGAGGCCGTCGACGACCACCGGGCCACCGCGGTGGTGCAGATCCAGCTCGACGGCGACGCCGAAGGGGCGTCCTGCCTGCTGCGGGCCTACGCCGAGGACCACACCGTGGTCGGCGAGCTGAACTTCACCCCCGAGCGCTCCGGACTGAACGAGCAGGCGATCCGGACCGAGCGGCTGGCGACCTCCGTGGAGCTCCTCGGGTGCACCGCCGAGGGCCAGAACCGGCGCCGCTGAACCCACCTGTTGTTACAGTTGGTGAACTGACCGTCCCGCAGGGCCGTCGAGGAAACGGCCCGCGCGTGAGAATGCACGGCCGTTTCCGCCGGTGCCGGGCGGGGCACAACCCGACGAGCGACGGACCGTTTCGTCGTACCTCGATGTAGCAGGAGTAACCCGATGACGCAGTCGACCGAGCAGGGCACCATCTGGCTGACCCAGGACGCCTACGACAAGCTCACCGCCGAGCTGGAGGACCTCAAGGGTCCCGTGCGCCAGGAGATCATCGCCCGGATCTCGGCCGCCCGCGACGAGGGCGACCTCAAGGAGAACGGCGGCTACCACTCGGCCCGCGAGGAGCAGGGCAAGCTCGAGGGCCGCATCCGTCAGCTCGAGGACATGCTCCAGCGCGCCGAGGTCGGCGAGACCCCCGCGGACGACGGCGTCGTCGAGCCCGGGATGAAGGTCACCTACAAGTTCGTCGGCGATGACGACGACGAGGCCGAGACGTTCCTGCTGGGTGCGCGCGAGATCGAGCCCGAGGGCCTCACCGTCTACTCGCCGTCCTCCCCGCTCGGTTCGGCCATCAACGGCCGCAGCAAGGGCGAGACCGTCAGCTACCTCGCGCCCAACGGCAAGGAGCTGCAGGTCGTGATCCTCGACGCGGTGCCGTTCACCGGCTGACCCGTGTGGGTCGGGCCGGGGCGATAGTCCCTCACGTTGTGGCTGTCGTTCACGGCGTGTCGGCAACCAAAACGTTAGGGACTATCCCGCCGCGGCGGATCACTCGTAGACGCGGTAGCCCCGCTCCCGGAGCCGGCTGAGCAGCTGCTCGGTGTGGGGCTCGCCGCGCGTCTCCAGCTGCAGGTGCACCTCCACCTCGTGCAGGTGCAGCGACGGGGAGATCCGCTCGTGGACGACCTCGAGCACGTTCGCCCCGACGGCGGAGATGTCGCCGAGCAGCTGGGCGAGGCCGCCGGGCAGGTCCGGGATGCAGACCCGCACGTTGAGGTAGCGCCCGGCCGCGGACATGCCGTGCCGGATCACCTTGCCGAGCAGCAGCGGGTCGATGTTGCCGCCGGACAGCACCGCGACCGCGGGCGTCTCGAACGCGTCCGGGTGGTCGAGCAGCGCGGCGACCGCGGCGGCCCCGGCCGGCTCGACGACCATCTTGGCCCGCTCGAGCACGGCGAGCACCGCGCGCGAGAGGGACTCCTCGGAGACCGTGACGATGTCGTCGACGTGGTCGCGCACGGCCGCGAACGTGATCTGGCCGGGCAGGCCGACCGCGATGCCGTCGGCCATCGTCGCCATCGACTCCAGCTTGACCGGGTGGCCGGCCGCGAGCGAGGCGGGGTACGCCGCGGCCTGCGCCGCCTGCACGCCCACCACGCGCACGTCGGGGCGCAGCGCCTTGACCGCGATCGCGACGCCCCCGAGCAGCCCGCCGCCGCCGAGGGAGACCAGCACGGTCTTCACGTCCGGCGCCTGCTCGAGGATCTCGAGCCCGCACGTGCCCTGCCCGGCGACGATGTCGGCGTGGTCGAAGGGGTGGATCAGCACCGCGCCGGTGCGCTCGGCGAAGGCCATCGCCTCCGCGAGCGCATCCTCCAGGTAGCGGCCGTGGAACGAGACGTCCGCGCCGTACCCGCGGGTCGCCTTCTCCTTGGGGATCGGCGCGCCCTCCGGCATGAAGATCGTGGCGCGGATGCCGAGCATCTGCGCGGCCAGGGCGACACCCTGGGCGTGGTTGCCGGCGGAGGCCGCGACGACGCCGTGCGCGCGCTCCTCGGGTGAGAGCCGCGCGATCCGCACGTAGGCACCGCGGGCCTTGAAGGAGCCGGTGCGCTGGAGGTTCTCGCACTTCAGCGACACCGGGCCGCCGGCCAGCGCGGAGAGCCAGCGCGACTCCTCCATCGGGGTCTCGATCGCGACGCCCCGGAGCACCTCGCGCGCGGCCTGGATGTCGGCCAGGCCGACGGTCGCGACGTCATTCATCGGCGTCCTCCTCCGGCTCCACGTCGACGGTCGCCCCGGTCTCCTCGTAGTCCTCCGCGAGCTCCTCGACCGGATCGTCGCCGGGTGAGGTGTTCGCGGCGAGGTGCTCGATGACGGCGTTCAACGACGCGGCGAGCGGCACCGCCACCAGCGCGCCCGCGATGCCCGCGACGATCACGCCGCAGCCGATCGCGATGATCACGCCGAGCGGGTGCACCGACACCCAGCGGCCCATGAGGAAGGGCTGCAGGATGTGGCCCTCGATCTGCTGCACGAGGATCACGACGCCCAGCATCAGCAGCGCGGTGATCGGTCCCTGGTCCACGAGCGCGACCAGGACCGCGACGGTGCCGGCGATGGTCGCGCCGATCATCGGCACGAACGCCCCGAGGAACACCAGCACGCCGATCGCGAGCACGAACGGCACCTGCAGGACCGCGGCGCCGATCATGATGCCGATCGCGTCGACGGCGGCCACGATCACGGTCGCCCGCACGAACTGGGTGAGCGAGATCCACGCGACCCGGCCGGAGCTGTCGACGTGCGGGCGCGCGGCGCGCGGCGCGATCCGCACCATCCAGGCCCAGATCCGCTCGCCGTCGGCCATGAAGAAGTACGTCGAGAACAGCACGATGAAGAAGCCGGCGAACACATGGCCGACGGCGGTGCCGACCTCGGTGACGCTGCCGGCGTCGATGTTCGTGCCGGCGTCCTCGAGCGCCTGCTGGGCCCGGTCGAGCCACTCGTTGATCTGCGAGTCACTGGCGTGCAGCGGGCCGTCCCGCAGCCAGTCGCGGATCTCGCCGAGGCCGGCAGAGGCCTGGTTGGCGAGGTCGGAGCCGCCTCGCGCGACCTGCTGACCGGCGAACGACAGCAGCGCGACGACGAACAGGATCCCGAGGAACACCACGAGCAGCGCGGAGAGCCCGCGCGGGAGCCCGAGCCGCTGCAGCCCGTCCACCAGCGGGACCGCCAGCGCGGTGATGAGCAGCGCGACCGCCACCGGGACCGCGATCACCGCGAAGAACGCGACCAGCCAGAGGATGACGTACGTCGCCGCCGCGATGACCAGCAGCCGCCAGGCCCACGCCGCGGCGAGGTCGACGCCCCACGGGACCTGGGCACGGCTGAAGTTCGACGGCCCACCCGTCACCGGCGCGGGCTGCATCCGGCGCTCGCGCACCTCACGGGCCTCGGCCCACTGGTGGGCGAGCCGGGAGTCGCGCAGGTGGAGGTGTCGCAACCGGCGCCGGTGGACCGTCTCGTCGTCCGGGGTCGGGGTCTCCGGCTCGTCAGCGTCGTTGCTCACGGCGACAGGCTAGTCGCCAGCCTGCGAGCCACCTCGGGACGCTCCGGCGCGAGCAGTCCGACGGCCGCGAGCACGTAGTCGGCGTCCACCACGACGCGGGGTGCGCGGGGCAGCTGCCAGCCGCCGGCGATCTCGCCGGTGCTGCCGGCCAGCACCCGCTCCGCGACGCCGGGACGTCCGTTGCGGAGCACCCCGCCGGAGCCCACGAGCAGGTCGACCTCGCGCAGGTCCTTGCCGGTGCGTTCGACGACGCGGCCCTCCGGGCTGACCACGACCTTGCTCCGGCCGGCGTGCCGGCGCAGGGCGGTGCCGATCGCGAGCCGGGCGATCGCCTCGTCGGCGTCGCGCTCCTCGTCGTCGCCGGGCAGGAAGCCCGGGTCGTCGTGGCGGCGCTGCGCGGCGGCCGTGAGCTCGGGGTGCTCGGCGACCGTGGTGAGGGCCGACCAGCGCATGCCCAGGTCGCCCTCGACGGTTCGGGTGACCCGGGTCGTCGCGACGACCTCGCGCCCGATCGAGTCGGGGTCGAGGTCGACCACCGAGTGGACGTCGGTGGTGGCACCGCCGACGTCGACGACCACGACGTCGCCGGCGGTCTCGGCGAGCAGCTCGACGCCCGTGAGGACGACGTCCGGGGTCGCACCGCGGACCATGGCGGTGAAGTCCGCCCGGCCGCTGAGGTGCTTGCCCCCGATCACGTGCGCCAGGAACATCTCGCGGATCGCGGCCCGCGCCCCCTCGGGCGCGAGCTCGCCGATCCGAGGCACGACGTTGCCGGTCACGACGTGCGGGAGGTCCTGCAGGATCGCGGAGACCTCGGCCCGGGCGTCGGCGTTGCCCGCGACCACGACCGGTCCGCGCCACACCTTCGCCAGCTGCCGCGCCGCCTCCAGCAGCACCTCGCTGTTCCCGCCGTCCGTGCCGCCGGTGAGGAGCACGACGTCGGGGTCGTTCAGGTCGGTCAGCCCGCCGGTGGCCATCGCGACCACGCTCACGACCTTGCCGCCGCTGGAGAGCGCCACCCGGCGCCCGGCCTCGGCGGTCACGAGCTCCTCGTTGCCGACGACCGCGATCCGCAGGCCACCGCCCGCGCTGGAGCAGGCCAGCACCTCGGCGTCCGCGGCCCGCGGGTCCTGCTCGGCGAGCGCGACCATGCAGGCGTCGTACCCGTCGAGGACGTCGGTCGTGATCGTCGTCGGGTGGCTGGCGGACGCGACGATGCGGCCGCGGGCGAGGTCGACGAGCACGGCCTTGGTGAACGTCGACCCGAAGTCGACGCACACCACGGTGCCGTCGTGGTCAGTCAAGCGCGCGCTCGAGGTCGGCGATCAGGTCGTCGGCGGTCTCGATGCCGACGCTGAGCCGGACCAGGTCGGCCGGGACCTCGAGGTCGGTGCCGGCGACGCTGGCGTGGGTCATCCGGCCCGGGTGCTCGATCAGCGACTCGACGCCGCCGAGGGACTCCCCGAGCGTGAAGACCTCGGTGCGCTCGCAGACCTGGAGGGCGTGGGACTCGCCGCCGGTGACGCGGAACGACACCATCCCGCCGAACCGCTTCATCTGCCGCTGCGCGACCTCGTGGCCGGGGTGCGTCTCCAGCCCGGGGTAGATCACGTCGCCGACCTTGGGGTGGCTGCAGAGGAAGTCGACGACCTTCTCGGCGTTGTCGCAGTGCCGGTCCATCCGCACGGCGAGGGTCTTGAGCCCGCGCAGGGTCAGGAACGAGTCGAACGGACCGGCGACCGCGCCCATCGCGTTCTGGTGGAAGCCGACCTTCTCGGCGAGGTCGAGGTCCTTGACCACGAGGGCACCGCCGACGACGTCGGAGTGGCCGCCGCAGTACTTGGTGGTCGAGTGCACGACGGCGTCGGCACCCAGCGTCAGCGGCTGCTGGAGGTACGGCGAGGCGAAGGTGTTGTCGACGACCAGCAGCGCGCCCGCGTCGTGGGCGAGGGTGGCCAGTGCGGCGATGTCGCCGATGTTGAGCAGCGGGTTGGTGGGGGTCTCGACCCAGACCATCTTGGTGACGCCGGGACGGATCGCCCTGCTCACCGCGTCGAGGTCGGACACGGCGGCCGGGCTGTGCTCCAGCCCCCAGACCTTCTCGACTTTGTCGAACAGGCGGAACGTGCCGCCGTACGCGTCGTCGGGGATCACCACGTGGTCGCCGGGCCGGCAGACGCTGCGCACGAGGGTGTCCTCGGCGGCCAGGCCGGAGGCGAACGCGAAGCCGCGCTCCCCCTCCTCCAGGGCCGCGATGTTGCCCTCGAGAGCGGTGCGGGTGGGGTTCGCGGAGCGGCTGTACTCGTAGCCGCCGCGCAGGCCGCCCACGCCGTCCTGCTTGTAGGTGCTGGTCGCGTAGATCGGCGGGATCACCGCACCGGTCGCGGCGTCCGGCTCGTAGCCCGCGTGGATCGCACGCGTCTCGAAGCCGGACTTGTTCCTGTGCTGCTGCTCGCTCATCCCCCGAGGCTAGCGCTGGGCGGGAACGGATCGGTCACCAGCGGTGTTGGAGACTGTGCAACATCACTCCGACAGAAGGAGAGCCCGTGTTCCTCACCCGCAAGGCCCAGATGGTCGCCCCGGAGCAGACCCTGCCGGGCCGCACCGAGCGCAGCTTCCCGCTCGCCGAGAAGCACCGCGTCCTGGACGCGCCACTGGTGACCGACCCCGAAGACGGCGGTGTCCCCGACGGCTTCGAGGTCGCGCTCTTCGGCCTCGGCTGCTTCTGGGGCGCGGAGGAGATCTACTGGCAGGTCCCGGGCGTCTGGTCGACCTCGGTCGGGTACGCCGGCGGCACCACGCCGAACCCGTCGTACGAGGAGGTCTGCAGCGGCGCGACGAACCACACCGAGGCGGTGCGGATCGTCTTCGACCCGACCAAGGTGTCCTTCGCCGACCTGGTGAAGACGTTCTTCGAGGTGCACGACCCGACCCAGGGCTACCGCCAGGGCAACGACGTCGGCACCCAGTACCGCTCGGCGATCTACTACACGACCCCCGAGCAGGAGCAGGTCGCGCGCGAGCTGACGAAGGTGTACGGCGACGAGCTGAAGCGACGCCGCCTCGGTGACATCACCACCGAGATCCGGCCGGCCGCGGAGACGCCGTACTACTACGCCGAGGACATGCACCAGCAGTACCTCGCGAAGAACCCGTTCGGCTACCGCTGCCACGCCAACACCGGCGTGAAGTTCCCCGCGACCGCCTGAGCCCGGCGGCACGTCGGGCTCAGCCCCGGCCGAGCGCGTGGTTCGACTGCTCCGGCTCGTCGGTGTCCGTCTCGGCTGCGACGGACACCACGAGCCCGCCGAGCATGAACGCCACGATGGCGGCTGCGAGCGTCGTGGAGGACAGCGTCGGGATGTAGCGCCGCGCACCGGTGACCGGACCGCTGTCGCCGTGGTAGCCGTGGGTCAGGGCGTGGCCCTTGCCGCGTGCGAGGAGGTACCGGTTGACCGGGTACGCCGCCAGGAACGCCGCCGTCAGGGCGATCATCATGGACACCCAGAACACCCAGTTCGCGAGCCCGGCGTCCATCGCTCCGGGAATGACGGCCATGACGGCGTTGTCGACCAGCTCCATGGTGGCGATGGAGAGCGTGTCGGCGGCGAAGACGACGGCAAGGGCTGCGCCGACGCCGAGGCCCGCCTTGACGAGCGGGAACGTGGAGAGCGTGTAGCCGAACAGGAAGGCCAGGCTCACCGCGAGCGCGATCGTCCACCCGGTGCTCAGGCCGACGGCGGTGCCGATCATCAGGCCGGCGATCTCACCGATGGCGCACCCGGTGAGGCAGTGCAGCGTCGCCGACAGCGCCATCGCGTTCAGCCCGCCCAGGTCGTGGCCGTCGTGGTCGTGGTGGTCGTGGTGGTCGTGCTGGCTCATGGCAGGTCCTCGGGCTCGGACGGGATCTCTTGTCGGGTGCAAACATACCCCCCTGGGGTATGTATTCCGAGGCGTTCGAGGTTGACCGCGTCCTCTCGGGCGCGGGGGGATGCCGGAGGGACGCAGGAGCTAGCCTCGTCCGGTGCTCCCTGGTCAGCCGTCCACCTCCTCCGGCGAGGTCGCCGTCGTCACGCTCTGCGGCTCCATGCGGTTCGCCGAGGAGATCGCCCGGCTCGACGCCGAGCTGACCCTCGCCGGGCACGTCGTCCTGGCCCCGACCGCCCTCGGCCCGGCGACGGAGCTCAGCGCGGCGGACCGCGACGTGCTCGACCGGGTCCACCTGCGCAAGGTCGCGATGGCGGACGAGGTGCTCGTCGTCAACGTCGGCGGGTACGTCGGGGAGAGCACCCGCCGGGAGATCGAGCACGCCCGGTCACGCGGGATCACGGTGCGCTTCCTGGAGCCGTCCGAGAGCGCGTGAACTCGTTCGCCGCGGGCTGTCGTACCTGCTCGACTCCGTTCGTGGGGTAGGTAAAGGTGGACCAGCGGGTCCGCCCGAGCCGAAGGAGCAGACATGGCCCAGTACCTCATCTACTTCAACCAGCAGTGGGTCGGTGACCACCCCGCGGAGTGGTTCCAGGAGCGCGGACCGCTGGCCCGGGCGGCGGTCGACGAGATCATCGCGGCGGGTGAGTACGTCTTCGCCGGTGGGCTCGAGGAGGACCTCGACCTGGCGTTCAGCGCCGACGCCACCAGCGGCGAGGTGCTGCTCACCGACGGTCCCTTCGCCGAGACCAAGGAGTGGCTCGGCGGGCTGACGATCGTCGACGTGCCCGACGTCGAGACCGCCCGGAAGTGGGCCGGCAAGATCGCGGTCGCGTGCGGCTGGCCGCAGGAGGTCCGCCCGTTCAAGCCGTGGAGCTCCCCGAGGTCCGAGCCCGCCGAGGCCTCCCGGGCGGGAGGCACCGAGTACCTCATCTACTTCAACCAGCAGTGGGTCGGAGACCACCCGGAGGAGTGGTTCCAGGAGCGCGGGCACGAGTCGCGGGCCGTCGTGGAGGAGATCATCGCCGCCGGCCACTACTCCTTCGCCGGAGGGCTCGAGGAGGACCTCGACCTGGCCTTCAGCGCCGACGCCACCAGCGGCGAGGTGCTGTTCTCCGACGGCCCGTTCGCCGAGACCAAGGAGTGGCTGGGCGGCTTCACGGTCGTCGACGTACCCGACGTCGAGACCGCCCGGATGTGGACCGGCAAGATCGCGGTCGCCTGTGGCTGGCCGCAGGAGGCGCGGCCGTTCGGCCGGATGCGGGAAGGCTGACCCGACACTGGTCCAGTCCGGCCTCAACCAGACCTCCGAGCATCCCGAAGACCCTGGAGATCTCGGGAACCTCGGGATACGACGCCTGAGGGCGAGTGCACGAGCGCCGGACCGGTGGAGCCCACGGAGCCCACCGTGCTGTGCCGCCGATGCACACGTACGTCGGCCCACCGGCTCGGTGGGCCGGCGTAGCCCTCAACCCGGGCCCCGCGCGCGCCGATGCTCCTGGTGACTCGCCCCTCGGGAAGGAACCCACCAGATGAGCACTGCCCGCCGCACGGTCGCCGCGACCGTCACCTGCTTCGTCCTCGCCGCCGGCACCGCCGGCATCGCCACCTCCGGCGCCGACGCCGCCAAGCCCACGAAGCCGCCGCACGGCTGCTCGAAGCTCGAGGCGCAGGTGGCCAAGGCCGAGGCCGCGCTGGCCCGCCTGACCGCGATCTTCGAGCGGAAGCAGGAGGCCGTCGAGGAGGCCGAGGAGGCCGTCGAGGAGGCGACCCCCGCGGAGCAGCCCGAGGCGCTCGAGGAGCTCGAGGAGGCCGAGGCCGCGGAGACCAAGGCGAAGAAGGCCAAGAAGGCGCAGCAGATGCGCCTGAAGAAGGCCCAGGCGCGGCTGGCCGCGTGCGAGGGGGCGACCGAGCCCACCGAGTCGCCCACCGAGTCGCCCACCGAGTCGCCGAGCGAGCCCGCCGAGGGCTGAGCCGGCACCGCCGACCGGCCCGAGTTGGGCCGGTCGGCAAGAATGGCCCGGTGACCGAGCTGCCGCGCAAGGCCGTGGCGCGGACGGCGAAGCTGGCCGCGCTCCCGTTGGGGTACGCCGGCCGCAGCGCGCTCGGGATCGGCAAGCGGATCGGTGGCGCGCCCGCCGAGGTCGTGCTCACCGAGATCCAGCAGCGCACCGCCGAGCAGCTGTTCCGCACCCTCGGCGAGCTCAAGGGCGGCGCCATGAAGATGGGCCAGATGCTGTCGGTCCTCGAGTCGGCGTTCCCGGAGCAGATCGCGGGCCCGTACCGCGAGCAGCTGACCCGGCTCCAGGACGCCGCACCGCCGATGCCGACCCAGACGGTGCGGGACATCCTCGAGCACGACCTGGGCCCGGACTGGCGCGAGCAGCTGGTCTGGCTCGACGGCGGCCCGACCGCGGCCGCGTCGATCGGCCAGGTGCACAAGGGCCGCTGGCACGACGGGCGCGAGGTCGCAGTGAAGGTGCAGTACCCCGGCGCCGGCGAGGCGCTGCTCTCCGACCTGCGCCAGCTCAGCCGGCTCGCCCGCACCGCCGCTCCCCTGGTCCCCGGCGTCGACCTCAAGCCGTTGGTCGCCGAGCTCCAGGCCCGCGCGGCCGACGAGCTCGACTACCGGCTCGAGGCCGACGCCCAGCGCACGTTCGCCGAGGCCTTCCGCGACGATCCGGACATCGTGGTCCCCGACGTGGTCGCGGTCGGCGACACCACGCTGGTCACCGAGTGGCTCGAGAGCCCGGCGTCGATGGCGTCGGTGATCGCGGACGGCACCCAGGAGGAGCGTGACCACTACGGCGAGCTGTTCGTGCGGTTCCTGTTCTCGGGCCCGGCGCGCACCGGCATGCTGCACGCCGACCCGCACCCCGGGAACTACCGCGTGCTGCCCGACGGCAGGCTCGGCGTCCTCGACTTCGGCGCGGTCGCCCGCCTGCCCGACCGCGGGCTGCCCGAGGCGATGGGCCGGCTGCTGCGGGTCGCCGCCGAGCAGGACGAGGCCGGCCTGGTCGAGGGGCTGCGTGCGGAAGGGTTCATCAAGGACCGGGTCCGCGTGGACCCGGCGCAGGTTCTGGAGTACCTCGCGCCGTTCGTCGAGCCCACGAGGGAGGAGACGTTCCAGTTCTCGCGGCAGTGGATGCGCACCCAGTTCGCCCGGATCAACGACCCGCGCGACCCGGCGTACACCGTCGGCATGAAGCTCAACCTGCCGCCGTCGTACCTCCTGATCCACCGCACCTGGCTGGCCGGCCTCGGCGTGCTCTGCCAGCTCGAGTGCGAGGCGCCGTTCCGGCAGATCCTCATCGAGTCGCTACCGGGGTTCGCCGAGATCTAGGTGCATCACGTGCAGGCCCACCCGGCCGTGCGTGCGCGACTCGTACGCCCGCGGCACGGTGCCGATGATCGAGAAGCCCAGGGACTGCCAGAGGCGCACGGCGACGGTGTTGGTCTCGACGACGGCGTTGAACTGGATCGCGTCGAACCCCGCGTCGCGGTGCCACTGCACGACGTACTCCCCCAGCGCCCGGCCGACTCCGCGACCCCGCGCGGCGGGCGACACCATGAACGACGCCGTGCCGACGTGGCTGCCGCGGCCCGGCCGGTTGGGCCCCATGGTCGCGCTGCCGAGGACCTCGCCGACCTCCCCCATGACGACCGTCTGGCCGGGCGGACGCATGGTCCAGAGCTCGCGAGCCTGCTCCGAGGTCAGGTCGAGCGGGTAGGCGTAGGTCTCGCCCGCCTGCACGATCTCGTCGAAGAACGGCCAGACCCGGGGCCAGTCGGCCTCGGTCATGGGCTTGATCATTCGCCGGTGGACCCGTCGATCGACTCGCGGATCAGGTCGGCGTGGCCGTTGTGGCGGGCGTACTCCTCGATCAGGTGCAGCAGGATCCAGCGCAGGCTCATCGGCTCGCCGGTCCGCGAGGACGGCTTGGCGGCGTGGTCGTCCAGCTGCGCGCCGGCGATGACCTCGTCGGCGTCCGCGATCATCTCGTCGTACAGCGCCCAGACCTGCTCGGGACTCTCCGTCTTGGCGGTGTTCCACTCCCAGTCGTAGTCGGCGTCCCAGTCGACCGAGGCCCAGGGCTCGCTGAGGCCGTCGCCGTGGAAGCGGTCGCGCAGCCACGAGTTCTCGACCAGGCCGAGGTGCTTCACCATGCCGCCGAGCGTCATCGTCGACGGCGGGAGGGTCGTCGCGAGCTGCGCCGCGTCCAGGCCGCCTGCCTTCTGGCGCAGCGTCTCGCGCTGGTAGTCGAGGTAGGCGAGCAGCATCGTGCGCTCGTCGCCGTGGGTGGGCGGGTCGGTGCGCGTCATCGGGCAGGTCTCCTCGTGATGCAGTACGTCGTGCCGGCCGGGTCGGTCAGCACGGTCCACCAGTGGTGCCGGCGGATCTCGGTCGCGCCGAGGGCGACGTGCCGGGCGACCTCGGCGTCGCGGTCGTCGGAGGCGAGGTCGAGGTGCGCGGTGACCGCCTCGGCGTCGTCGTCGAGCCGCTGGACGAGCAGCTGGAGCGGGAACGACTCCGGCGGCTGGATCCGGGAGAACTCGGGCGAGTCCTCCGGGCGCAGGTCCCACCCGGTGGTCTGCACCCAGAACTCGGTCTCGCTGTCGTGCAGCCGTGGCGGGATGTCGAGGCAGACCTGGTCCACCTGGGAGCGACCGCCCGACCAGGCGGCCGCGGGCGGGCGCTCACCGGCCGGGTGGGACACGAAGCAGAAGACCAGGCCGCCGGGCGAGCGCAGCACGACGTACCCGTGGTTCCGGGCCAGGACGGCGGCGCCGCGCCCGACCGCGGCGTCGGCCGCGGCGTCCGGGTCGTCGACGTGCACGTCGAGGTGGATCCGGCCCGGGCCGTCCGCCAGCCGCTGCACGCGCAGGTAGTCGTCGCCCGTCGGCGGCACCAGCGTCGCGAACTCCTCGTCCTCCCCGCGACGCGGCGCGAGCGAGAACCCGGTGACGCCCTGCCAGAACGCGACGCCGTCCTCGAAGCCGTCCGCCCCGAAGTCGAGGAACGCGCTGATCCAGAACGGGGTGCTCATGCGACCGCCTTGTGGTGGACCGGGAGAACGCTCATGGAGCGAGGCTATCGACCCAGCGCTCCCCGGCCACCGTGGTTTTCCCGGCACCCGCGGTCAGCTCCGCGACCAGCGCGGCGAGCCGGGCCTCGTCCTCGGGCGGTACGCCGAGGCGCAGCGTGACGTGGGCGCCGTACGCCGTGTCGAGCACGGCGACGCCACGGGTGCGCAGCTCGCTCTCGACCCGGCCGGCGTCGGTGTGCTCGAGGTCGAGCAGGTGCTCGCGGACCAGGTCGCGGCGCAGGGTGCCGCTCGCCTCGATCCCCGCGCGGACGGCGTCGCCGTACGCGCGCACCAGGCCGCCGGCGCCGAGCAGGGTGCCGCCGAACCAGCGGGTGACCACGGCGACGACGTCGACGACCTCCCGGCCGCGGAGCACCTCGAGCATCGGCGCCCCCGCCGTGCCGGCCGGCTCACCGTCGTCGGACGAGCGCTCGACGTCGGGGTGGAGGCGGAACGCCGAGCAGTGGTGCCGGGCGTCCCAGTGCTGCTTGCGCAGCCGCTCGACCACGGCGCGGGCGGCGTCCTCGGTCTCGACGCGGGCGACCGTGCAGAGGAAGCGGGACCGCTTGACCTCGATCTCGGCCTCGGCGTCGCGCGCGACGGTCAGGTAGCTCACCACAGCTCAAACACGTCCCACGCGAGGGTCACGACGAAGGCCGACACGACGAGGATGAAGAACACGCGGACGAACCGCGCGCCCCGGCTGACCGCCGTGCGGGCGCCGACGTACCCGCCGAGGATGTTGCAGACCGCCATCACGACCGCGACCTTCCAGACCACCGCGCCCTGCGGGGCCAGCACCAGGATCGCGGCGAGGTTGGTCGCCCAGTTGGCCAGCTTCGCCTTCGCCGACGCCTCGAGGAAGCTGTAGCCCATCAGGCCGACCAGCGTGATCACGAAGAAGCTGCCGGTGCCCGGCCCGAGCGCCCCGTCGTAGAACCCGATCACCAGGCCCGTCGCCATCGCCGCCACCAGGTGCCGGCGGCCCTGGAACCGCAGCGCGGTCCGCTCCCCGAGCTCCGGCTTGACGAGCACGTACCCGCCCACCACGACCAGCGCGACCAGCACGATCGGCTCGAACGCCTCGCGCGGGATCTGGCTGGCGACCGCGGCGCCCGCCGCCGAGCCGAGGAAGGCCAGGGCCATCAGCGGCAGGAACGTCCTCGGGTCGGGCCGGATCCGGCGGTAGTACGTCGCCGCGCTCGCCGAGGTGCCCGAGATCGACGCGATCTTGTTCGTGGCGAGGATCTGGACGGTCGACGCGCTCGGCATGCCGAGCAGCAGCGCCGGCAGCTGGATCAGCCCGCCCCCGCCCACCACGGCGTCGACGAAGCCCGCCGCGAGCGCTGCGAGACCGAGCAGGGCGAGCACGGTGGCGGTGGGATCGTCCATCGCCGCCCATTCTCTCCAAGTCGGTTCCAAGTGGACCCCAAGCGGGGGTCGCGAGAGTCCTCCCACCGAACCGAATCGGACCGCACCGGAACCAGGTTCCGACACCCACACGACAGAGAGAGATCCCCATGAACCGCCTCGTGAACCGAGTGCTGATCGCGCTCGCCGTTCCCGCCCTCCTGATCCCCGCCGCCTCCGCCACCGCGGCGGCCGGCACGGCCCAGGTCCCCTCCATCGACCAGGTCGCCGAGATCTACGAGCACCTCGACGGGGGCTCGGCGTACGAGAGCACCTCGAAGGTCTTCGGCCCCGGCAAGAAGTGCAAGCCGGGCAAGGCCATCAAGGGCGCCAGCGCGCGCTCGGCGACGTACAACCCGGACTACACCTCCGGCGACCCGGGCGCGTTCGAGATCACCGGTGAGACGCCGATGGTGTCGGTGACCGCGATGAAGTTCCCGAGCGCCAAGTCCGCCATCGCCTACCTGCACGGCTACGACAAGTCCGCCAAGGACTGCGGCCCCGGCGGCGACGGCGGCGGCTCGGGCGGCGGCTCGGGTGGCCCGAAGTGCAAGTCGTCGATGAAGAAGATCGCCTTCAAGCTCGGTGACGAGCGCTACGGCTACCAGTTCAAGATGAAGTGCAAGGACTCGGCGTCGGTGATCAACACCCTGTTCACCCGCAAGGGCCAGTTCATCGTGTACGCCAACGTGATGTCGATGGACGCCTCCGCGCCGTCGATCCCGAAGTCGGTCGACCTCACCGAGCTCGCGCTCAAGACGGTCAGCTGACGCTGACGACTCCGATCCGCACGTCACGGCCTAGGGTCGTGGCGTGCGGATCGTCTCGTTGCTGCCCTCGACCACGGAGATCCTGTTCGCCATCGGTGCCGGCGACCAGGTCGTCGGGGTGACGTTCGAGTGCGACTACCCGGTCGAGGCGCGGACCCGTCGGATCGTGTCGACGTCGGCGATGCCCGAGGGGCTGGCCCCGGCGGAGATCGACGCCCACGTCGCGGGCGCGATGGCGCGCGGCGAGGACCTCTACCACCTCTCGGCCGACGCGCTCGCCGATCTCGACGCCGATCTGGTCGTCACCCAGGACCTCTGCGCCGTCTGCGCTGTCGACGTGTCCGTCGTCGACGACGCCCTCGCCCACCTCGGCTGCACCGCCGAGGTGCTGACCATCGACCCCCACACCCTCGACGAGGTGCTCGACTCGATCGTGACGCTCGGCGAGGCGACCGGGCACGTCCACGAGGCTCGCGAGCTGGTGGCGGCCCAGCGTGAGCGCCTGGGCGCCGTCCGGGCGCGGGTCGCCGGCCGCGCCCGGCCCCGGGTGATGCTGCTCGAGTGGACGGACCCGCCGTACGCGCCGGGGCACTGGGTGCCCGAGATGATCGAGGCCGCCGGCGGTGAGCCGCTGCTCGGCAAGCCCGGCGCGAAGTCGGAGCGGGTGCTGTGGGAGGCGGTGCACGACGCCGCTCCCGACGTGATCGTCTGCGCCCCGTGCGGGTACGACCGCGCGGGCGCGACCGCCCTGGCCGAGACGCTGGTGGAGTCCGGGGTGCTACCCGCCGGTGTGCCCGTCCACGCCGTGGACGCCAACGCCGCCTGGGCCCGGCCCGGCACCCGGCTCGTCGACGGGGTCGAGGAGCTGGCCTCGATCCTGCACCCCGTCGCGCGCTCGGCGTGAGCGCGCCAGGCCCACGGTGCCGATGACGACCCAGACCAGGTTGAGCACCGCCGACGGCCAGGCGCCGTAGTACGCCGAGTTGATCATGAGGAACGCGCCGCCGAAGAGGTTCATCAGCTGGAACGGCAGGCTGGTCCCGGTGATCCGCCCCGCCGTGACCAGCCCGTAGGCGCCGATGAGCAGGCCCATCCCGAGCCAGCCCAGCACGCTGATGACGATCACGGTCGCGTCCACGGCCTCATCCTGCCCTGCCCACCGCTGTCGGTGGCCCGCGGTAGACAGGGGGCGTGAGGGATCCGCAGGAAGGAGAGTGCCTGGTCTGCTTCGTCCATCGGATGCTCGACGACCACGGCTGCGACGCGACGCTGCTGTGGACCGACCACTTCAGGGAGGTGAGGTCGCCCACCGCCACCGGGTTGGAGAAGCGCTACCCGGTCGCGTGCGACTGCCGGCTGGTCGCCACCCGACGCCTGGTGCGTGAGCTGATGCTGCGCGACCTGCACACCGACGAGCTCGAGATGCCGCCCCGGCTGCCGACATGTGCGGGCGTGCGCCGTACCAACACCCGCCCGTGCGCGAACTGGGAGCGTCAGTCGCCGACCCAGAAGCCCCTGCCGCCGAACCAGTCGCCGTAGCCCCCGCCGTAACCACCCGTGCCGCGGGGTCCGCGCGAGCCGAGGTAGGAGCCGACGACCGCGGCGCCGAGGTCGTCCAGCTCGGGCGCCACCACCCGGCCGTCGACCCGACGCGCCATCTGGTCGATGAACCGGCCCAGCCCCGGGTCCTCACCGAGCCGGAAGAACGTCGTCTGCGCGCCGAGGCGGCCGGCGTTGTCGAGCTCGCGCACGGCGTAGGCGACGGTCAGCGGGTGCGGCGGGTAGGAGAAGTAGACCTCGCCGTCGGGCTCGAGGTGGGACGTCGGCTCACCGTCGGTGACGATCAGCAGCACGGGCTGGGCGTTGGGGTGCTTGCGGAAGTGCCGGTTCGCGAGCAGCAGGGCGTGGTGGAGGTTCGTGCCCTTGTCCCACCTCGCGTCGAGCCCGGTGAGCTGCTCGATCTCCATCACCTCGGCGTGCCGCCCGAAGCCGATCAGCTGCAGGTCGTCACCGCGGAAGCGGGACTTGATCAGCGTGTGCAGCGCCAGGGCGGTGCGTTTCATCGGGACCCACCGGCCGTCCATCGCCATCGAGAACGACGTGTCGACCAACAGCGCCACCGCGGCCTGGGTGCGTGCCTCGGTCTCCTGCACCTCGACGTCGTCGATGGAGAGCAGCGGGCCGCTCGGGTCGCCGGCGCGGCGGAGCACACCGTTGAGCATGGTGCGCGGGACGTGCCACGGCTCGGTGTCGCCGAACGCCCACTCGCGGGTGGCGCCGGACAGGTCGCCCGCGGCGCCGGCGCGCTGGAGCTCGCGCTGGCCCTGGCGGCCGTTCATCCGCTCGGCGACGTCGCGCAGCAGCGCCTTGCCCAGCTGGCGCATCGCCTTCGGCGACAGCCGCAGCTGGCCGTCGGTGCCGCGCTTCATGTAGCCGGAGTCGCGCAGCGCCTGCTCGAGCCGCTGCAGGGTGCGGGCGTCGACCGCGGCCTCGTCGCCCAGCTGGCGCGCCAGCTTGTCGAGGTCGAGGTCGTCCATGCGGGCGCCGCCGTACGACTGCGAGAGCTGGTCGCTGAGGGCGTCGAGGTCGGCGAGGTCCTGGAACACCCCGGTGCCGTCGCCGAGGCCGAGACCCTCCTCGCCCGACATCTGCTCCGAGCCGCCCCAGTCCTCGCCCGGCCGGAGTGCCTGGAGGTTCGAGTCGAGCCGGTTGAGGGAGTCCATCAGCTCGGGCGAGCCGAACGCCTGCTGGGACAGCTGCATCAGCTGCTCGCGCTGCTCGGGCGACATCGAGTTGAGCATCCGCTGCGCGGCCGCGGCCCGCTGGGCCATGGAGTCGAGGAGCTCGTCGATGTTCTGCGGGTTCTCCGGGAAGAAGTCGCCGTGCTTGGCCATGAACTCGTCGAAGTCCTGCTGGGTGTCCTCGCCGAGCCGGTGCTTCTCGAGCAGGTCGTTGAGGTCCTGCAGCATCTCGTTGACCGCGGCGCGGTCCTCGTCCGTGGCGTTCTCGAGGGCCTGCTTCATGCCCGCGAAACGCTGGTCGAGGAGCTCGCGGCCGAGGAGGTCCTTGATCTTCTCGTAGTCCTCGCGGGCCTCGCGGCTCTGCCAGTCGTACGACGACAGCTCGCTCACCGCGGCCGCAGTGCTCGGCGGGAGGTTCTCCAGCTGCATCTCGCGGAACGCGCGATCGCCGTCGTCCATCATCGCGTCGCGGGCGAGCTGCTTGCGCTCCTCGAGGAGCGCGTGGTCGAGGAGCTCGCGCACCTCCTGCAGGGTGCCGTCGAGGTTGTGCCGCTGCGTCAGCTCGCGGCGGCGCTCGGCGACCCGGCGGGCGAGGTCGTCGAGACCCGTCTGGTCCTGGCCACCGCGGCGGAGGAACTCCCGCATCGCGCGCTCGGGCGAGTACCCCGCCATCACGTCCTCGCCGATGGCGTCGAGCGCCTCGGCGAGGTCGACCGGTGGGGCGAGCGGGTCGCCGCCGTCGTACCGCTTGAAGCGGGTCCGGTCCTTCATCTGCGCCACCTCATCGGAGGACCTTCCGCATCCACACGTCGTCGGGGTACGGCGGGTTGGGTACCCGCTCGACCTCGGTGAACCCGTGCCGGGCGTAGAAGCCGGCCGCCTGGTCGTTGCCCGCGACGTGCTCGAGCCAGAGCTCGTCACCGTCGACGAGGTGCTCGGTCGCGGCGAGGAGCCGGGCCCCGAGCCCGCTCCCCTGGTGCTCCGGGTGGATGTAGAGCTTCCACATCACCTCGCGATCGCCGCGGCGTCCGAGGTTCGCCATCCCGACGATCTCGCCGTCGGACTCCGCGACGACGTGCGGCAGCCGGCCGACCTGGTCGGCCAGACGGTCGACCGCCCACCACTCGTCGAGGATCAGCGCCGAGAGTGCCGGGTCGATCGGGTCGTACGTCGCCGGGATCACGACCTCGCCGAGCGTCCGCAGCCCGGCGACGTCGGCAGCAGTGCCTGCACGGACCTCAGCCATACACGGTCTCCGTGCCGTCGGTGTCCTTCCCGATCTTGCGGGCGAGGTAGAGGCCCTCGAGCGCGAGCTCGATCGCGCACGCCCGCTCGCCGTCGTTGCGGGCGCCGAACCGCTCGCACACGTCGTCGTACAGCTCGGACTCGCCCAGGACCGGGAGGCCGGTGAGGAAGTCGCGGGCGGTGACCTGCTCGCCGGTGGTGACCATCGCGCCGTTCTCGATGGCCTCGACGAGGAGCGCGAAGTCGAGTCCGCGGAAGTGGTTGCGCACGGTCTCGGCGGTGGCGGTGCGGAGCAGGTGGGTGAGGATCTCGGCCTCGCGGCCCTCCTCGCCGCTCTCGAACTCGATCTTGCCGCCGAGGACGTCGACCGCGGTCTCGAGGTCGACGACCCGGGCGACGGCGTCCTCGCCCTGGACGGTCGCCCGGTGCAGCGCCGCCGCGGCGATGGTCTCGGCGCCGGCGATCGCGAACCGCGCGGACACCCCGGAGCGCTGGTCGACCGCGTTGGACTCGCGCAGCTGCCGGGTGAAGCGGGCCAGGACCTCGATGAGCGCGTCCGGCACGTCGGCGACCAGGTCGGCCTCCTGCCGGATCACCGCGACCTCGTCCTCGAGCTCGCTCGGGTAGTGGGTGCGGATCTCCGCGCCGAAGCGGTCCTTGAGCGGGGTGATGATGCGGCCGCGGTTGGTGTAGTCCTCGGGGTTCGCGCTGGCAACCACGAGCACGTCGAGCGGCAACCGCAGCACGTAGCCGCGGATCTGGATGTCGCGCTCCTCCATCACGTTGAGCATCGCGACCTGGATCCGCTCGGCGAGGTCCGGCAGCTCGTTGATCGCGACGATGCCGCGGTGGCTGCGCGGGATCAGCCCGAAGTGGATCGTCTCGGGGTCGCCCAGCGACCGGCCCTCGGCGACCTTCATCGGGTCAACGTCGCCGATCAGGTCGGCGACGCTGGTGTCCGGGGTGGCGAGCTTCTCGGCGTACCGCTCGTCGCGGTGGCGCCACGAGACGCGCAGGTCGTCGCCGTACGTCGCAGCGGCGGCCTTCGACTGGTGGGTGATCGGGTCGAAGGGGTGCTCGCCGAGCTCGGAGCCGGAGATCACCGGCGTCCACTCGTCGAGGAGCCCGACCATCGTGCGCAGCAGCCGGGTCTTGCCCTGGCCGCGCTCGCCGAGCAGCACCACGTCGTGCCCGGCGATCAGGGCCCGCTCGAGCTGGGGGATCACGGTGTCGTCGAAGCCGTGGAGCCCCGGCCAGGGGTCACGGCCCTCGCGCAGCGCGGCGAGCAGGTTGGCGCGGATCTCCTCGCGCAGGGTCCGCTGGACGTGGCCGGAGGCACGCAGCTCTCCGACGGTGCTGATCGTGGGAGCAGAGGTCACGTGCGCCACGCTACGCCCGCGACGCAAGGGCGGACACCGTCTCCGGTTGCCGGCGGCGGTTCTGACCGACCAGTGGCGCCAAGACCGGCGTCTAGGCTCGCGTCATGCCCCTCCAGCAGACCTGTCCGTGCGGATCGGGGACGCCGTACGACGCGTGCTGCGGCCGGCTGCACCGCGGCGCCGACCGGGCGAGGACCGCCGAGGAGCTGATGCGGTCGCGCTACGCGGCGTACGCCGTGGGCGACCTGGACTACGTGTTCCGCACCTGGCACCCCCGCACCCGGCCCGAGGACCTGTCCCCCGAGCCCGGCCTCACTTGGACCGGGCTGACGGTCGTCGACTCGGGAGCGGACTGGGTCGAGTTCGTGGCGACGTTCGAGAGCCACGGCCGGCCCGGCGAGATGCACGAGCGGAGCCGCTTCGAGCAGCGGGCCGGCCGCTGGGTGTACGTCGACGGGGTGGTGTCCTAGGTCGCGGGTTCAGCGCTCGTCGGTGAAGACCGGCGCCCGTCCCTCGCGCCGAGCCACGGTCGCCTCCTCGAAGTTCGAGGTGAGCAGCCGCAGGTAGAGCTGGCCGATGCCCTCGGAGGACAGGTACGTCTCCAGCGAGGTGGCGGACTGCCCGGCGTGCAGCGACTTCTTGGTCAGCTCGACGCCGGGCTGCGAGAACCCGGCGATCCGCTGCCCGACCTCGACCGCGGCCGCGACGACGTCCGCGTGCACGGACGAGACCAGCCCGATCCGCTCGGCCTCCTCGGCCGAGACGTCGCGGCCGGTGAGCATGATGTCGGCGGCGCGGGTCGACCCGACGGCGCGGGGCAGCAGGAACGACAGTCCGAGCTCGCTGGCGGTCAGGCCGTTGTTGATGCCGGCCGCGCGGAAGTACGCCGCCGGCGCGGCCAGCCGCAGGTCGCAGGCCAGCGCCAGGCACAGCCCGCCGCCGATGGCCGCGCCGTTGACGGCGGCGATGACCGGCTGGTGCAGCCGCCGGATCGTCAGCACGACGTCCTCGAGGGCCTCCATCGCCCGCAGCGCGTACGTCGGCCGGGTCACCCCGGCGACCCCCGGCGGTACGCCGGCCGACTCCTGGTCGGCGCCGGAGCAGAAGCCCGACCCCGCGCCGGTCACCACCACCGCCCGCACGCCGTTGTCGTCGCCGAGGGTCGTGAGCGCCTCCCGGAACGGGACCATCACGTCGTAGGCCATCGCGTTCATCCGCTCCGGCCGGTTGAGGGTGACGACCGCGACCTCGGGGACGGGCCGGTCGACGAGCACGAAGGACATGGAGCGAGGGTAGGGGTGGCGCGCGGCAGTGGCACAGTGTCGCCGTGAACCTCGACGACCTCGCGCATGCCCAGAACGCCGTCACCTCGATCGCGGTCGGCGTGTCCCCGGACGAGTGGCAGCTGCCGACCCCGTGTGACGGCTGGGACGTCGCCGCCGTGCTGCGCCACCTGATGGTCGGCGAGCGGGCCTTCACGATCTCGCTGGGCGGCACCCCGTACGACCTCGCCGCGATCGACGCGGACGCGCAGACCGTCGACCTCGAGGACCTGCCGCGGGCCTACGAGATCGGCGCGCGGCAGCTGCGCGACGCCCTGGACGCCGCCGACCCCGACGCGACGTACCCCACCGGCATCGGGCCGATGCCGCCGACCCACATCGCCGAGCTGCGGACCATCGAGGCGCTCGTGCACGGGTGGGACCTCGCGCGCGGCGCCGACCTGCCCCTCTCCGTCGACCCTGCGGTCGCCGAACGGGCGATCGCGCACAGCCGGGCGCTGCTCGAGCGCCTGCCCGAGGACCGCAGCCCGTTCGCCGCGCCGCAGCCGGTCGCTGACGACGCGCCGGCGCTGGACCGGCTGGTCGCACTGCTCGGACGAGCACGCTAGACCTGCGAACTCGGGACCATCGGCCCTGCTCCTCCCGCCACCGGCGATTCACGATGGTGCTCCAACGAGGAGGAACCCATGCCCGAGTCGATCGACCTGAGCCACGACGACTGCCTGCGCCTGTTGCGCGGCGGCGTCGGCGGACGGATGGCGATCTGCACGCCCACCGGTCCGCACATCGTCCCGGTCAACTACGCCGTGCTCGACGACGCCATCGTCATCCGCACCTCGCCGTACAGCATCCTCGGCACGTACGGGCGGAACACCACGTTGGCGTTCGAGGTGGACTGGTTCGACCACGAGCGACAGCGCGGCTGGAGCGTCGTGGCGCGCGGGCGCGGCGACGTCGTCACCGACCCCCACGAGCTCGAGCACATCCGGGAGACCCGCGCGCCGCGCCCGTGGGCGGGCGGGGGCCGCACCCTCTTCCTCCGGCTGCGGTGGACCGAGCTCACCGGGCGCCGCCTCGGCGAGGCCTGGGACCTCATCGAGTCCATGCCCGTGCGCCGCTTCCCCTGACTGGGGCAGACTGACCCGCGTGCCCGACGTACTCCCGGCGTCCACCCGCGCTCTCCTGGACGCGGTCAACGCGATCTCGTCCGACCTGGACCTGCACGCCGTCCTGAGCCGGATCGTCGAGGCCGCGACCCGGCTGACCGAGGCACGGTACGGCGCCCTCGGTGTCCTCGGCGGCGACGACCTGCTGGCCGACTTCGTGACCACCGGCATCGACGACGCTGGGCGGGCCCGGATCGGCCCGCCCCCGCACGGGCGCGGCATCCTCGGCCTGCTGATCAAGCACCCCGAGCCGATCCGGCTCGACGACCTCGCCCAGCACCCGGGCTCGGTGGGCTTCCCGCCCAACCACCCGCCGATGGGCACCTTCCTGGGCGTCCCGGTCCGGATCCGCGGCACGGTGTTCGGCAACCTGTACCTCACCGAGAAGGCCGGCGGCCAGTCCTTCACCGTCGAGGACGAGCGGCTGGTCGAGGCGCTGGCGACCGCCGCCGGCTTCGTGATCGAGAACGCCCGCGCCTACGGCATCAGCGAGCGGCGCCGCCAGTGGCTGGAGGCGTCCGCCGAGCTCAACGACGCCCTCCAGCCGCCGATCGAGTCCGGCCCGGCGCTCGAGCAGGTCGCGCGGACCGCGCGCTCCCTGACCGGCGCGACCGCCGCGGCCGTCGCCCGCATCGACGCGGGCGTGCCGACCCACGCGATCGCCGCCGACGCCGACCAGCTCACCGAGGTGGAGGCCGCGCTCGCCACGCTGGACCCGGCGCGGTGGCCGGAGGACGACCTGCTCGACCTGCAGCTGGGGCGGTTCGCCGTGATCCTCGTCCCGCTGCGCTCGCACCTGGTCACCGACAGCGTGCTGGCGGTGGTGTTCGAGTCGACCGACGACGTGCCGACCGACGACGCGCGGGCGCTGCTCGCGTCGTTCGCCGACCAGGCCGGCCTGGCGCTGGACCGGGCCCAGGGCGTCGAGGACCGCGCACTGCTCGCGGTCACCTCCGACCGCGAGCGGATCGCGCGTGACCTGCACGACCTGGTGATCCAGCGGATCTTCGCGACCGGCCTCCAGCTCCAGAGCATCGGCATGCGCGTCGACTCGCCCGACGTCAGCGCCCGCATCGACGAGGCGGTCGAGGCTCTCGACCTCACGATCAAGGACATCCGCGGCACGATCTTCCAGCTCCAGCACACCGACCAGAGCGCATCGCTGCGGGCGGAGCTGAACGCCCTCGCCAAGGAGTACGGCCCACTCCTCCACTTCGACCCGCCGGTGCGCACGGTCGGCCCGGTCGACACCGCCGTCCCTCCCGACGTGCGGCACCACCTGCTCCCCGTGCTCCGGGAGGCACTGTCGAACGTCGCCCGCCACGCCGGCGCGCACAGCGGGTCGATCGAGCTGGAGGTGAACGCCACCGAGGTCCGGCTCACCGTGCTCGACGACGGAGTCGGCGTGGGCAGTGGGATCCGCAGCGCGTCCGAGCACGGGCTGCGCAACGCCCGCCGCCGGGCCGCGGCCCTGGGAGGCGCGGTCGAGCTCAACCCGCGCGAGCCGCACGGCACGTCGTTCGTCTGGCGCGTCCCGCTGCTGTGAGCCTCAGCTGATCAGAGGTGCCCGGTCTCGGGGTCCAGCAGCTTGCTGGCGAGCACCGCGGCCTGGGTGCGCCGCTCGAGGCCGAGCTTGGCGAGGATGCTGGAGACGTAGTTCTTGACCGTCTTCTCGGCCAGGAACATCCGCTCGCCGATCTGCCGGTTGGTCAGGCCCTCCGCGATCAGCTCGAGCAGCTTCAGCTCCTGCTCGGTCAGCGAGGCGAGCTCCGGGGCGGTCTTCGGTGGGTTGCGCACCCGCTCCAGCACGCGCGCGGTCAGGCTCGGGTCGATCAGCGACTTGCCCTCGGCCACCTGGCGGATCGCGGCGACCAGGTCGCGCCCCTTGATCTCCTTGAGCACGTAGCCGGCCGCCCCGGCCATGATCGCGGCGAACAGCGCCTCGTCGTCGTCGTACGACGTGAGGATCAGCGCCTGGATCGACGGGTCGACGGCGCGCACGGTGCGGCAGACCTCGATCCCGGATCCGTCCGGCAGCCGCGCGTCGAGCACCGCGACGTCGGGACGCAGCGCCGGGATCCGGTGCGCGGCGTCCTCGGCGGAGCCGGACTCGCCGACCACCTCGATGGTGCCGGTGCTCTCCAGGAGCGCGCGCAGTCCCTGCCGGACCACCTCGTGGTCGTCGAGCAGGTAGACGCGCACCGTGTCATCAGTCATGCGTAGTTCCTATCAGGTCCAGCGGGCTCCGCACCCGGGACCTAGGACCCTTCTGGGCGCTTCGAGCCCGCAGGACGCTGGAGACGTGATCAACGCACTGGTCGTCTACGAGTCCCTGTACGGCAACACCGAGGAGATCGCCCGCGAGGTGGCCTCCGGCCTCGAGTACGGCGGCGCCGCCGCGACCGTCCGTCCCGTCGCGGAGGTCGACCCCGCCGAGATCGCCCGCTACGACGTGGTGGTCGCCGGCTGCCCGACGCACGCGTTCTCCATGCCCTCCCGACGCACGCGCGGCGAGGAAACGGGTCTGCGCGAGTGGATCGAGCACCTCGAGCCGGCGATCGGGGCGCGCCCGGCGTTCGCGGTGTTCGACACCCGGCGCGACCTCCGGGCGCGACACCTCAGTGGCTCCGCCGCCCGGTCCGCGACCCGTGCCCTGCGCCGCCGTCACCGGGTCCTCGCCGACGACCCGGCGTCCTTCTACGTCTCCGGGAACGAAGGGCCGCTGCTCCCCGGCGAGGCCGTGCGGGCGCGCGCCTGGGGAAGCCGCCTGGCCCGGTGCACCTCCCAGCGGTGACCGGCCGCAACGCCGCGACCGCGCGACGCGTGGTCGGTGGGACGTACCTGTGCTGCGCCGGGCTGAACGCCGGGCTGGTGCTGGCCGACCCCGAGGTCTATCGCGACTTCGCGGCCTCGTCGTACCTGCCGTTCGTGCGCACCGGGTGGCAGGAGGTCGTGATGGCCGACCCGACCGTCTGGATCCTGCTGCTCGCCGCCGGTGAGGTCGTGATCGGGACGCTGCTGCTGAGCTCGTCACCCTCAGCGGTCCGCGTCGGCTGGGCAGCGGTGATCGCCTTCCAGGTCCTGCTGATGCTGTTCGGGTTCGGCTTCTGGGTGTGGTCGGTGCCCGTCCTGCTCGTGCTCGTCCCGCTGGCACGCCGCGACGTCGCCGGCCTCAGCCGAGGCTGACGACCCGGTCGACGCGGTCCAGCCCGGCCTCGGCGTGGGTGATCCACACGACCGAGCGGCCGGTGCCGTCGAGCACCTCGGCCGCCAGCGCCTCGGCGGTGGCGCCGTCCAGGTGGGCGGCCGGCTCGTCGAGCACCAGCACCGGCTGGTCGGCGAGCAGCGACCGGGCGATGGCGATCCGCGCCCGCTCGCCACCGGACACGTCGGCGTGCCCGTCACCGAGCCAGCTGTCCAGGCCCTCGGGCAGGGCGTCGAGCCAGTCGCCCAGGCGGGCGGCGCGGAGCGCGACCTCGACCTCCGCGTCGGTGGCGGACGGCCGAGCGAGCCGGACGTTCTCCCCCAACGTCGTGGCGAACACGTGCGGGTCGTCGTCGACCAGGCCGACCGTACGGCGCACGTCGTCGATCGCGAGGTCCGGCAGCGCGCGCCCGCCCAGCGACACGGTGCCGCGCACCGGGTCGACGAAACGGAGCAGCAGCGCGGCGAGCGTGCTCTTGCCGGAGCCGGTCGGGCCGACGACCGCGACGCGTTCTCCGGACGCCAGGGCGAGGTCGAGGTCGTGGAGCACCTCGCGGCCGTCCCACGCCGCCGCGACGCCGGTGACGGCGACGTCGTGCTCGGCCAGCGGCACCGGTGTGCCGGGATCGGCGACGGCCGGAGCCCGGTCGGCGAGCTCGGTGAGCCGCGCCTCGGCGGCGCGGGTCCGGCTGGCGAGCGCACCGGCGTCGGCCATGGTGCCGGCGACCTCGCCGAGCGCGAGCGGCAGCAGGGCGAGCAGGGCCAGCAGCGAGCCGGAGACCTCTCCTCGCAGCAGCAGCGCCGCCGCGGCGACACCGACGCCCGAGCAGAGCAGCACCAGCGCGCGCCCGGTCGCGGCCCACGTGGCGGCGGCGACGCTACGCCGGCCGAGCTCGTCACCCAGGGCCGCGACCCGGTCCACGGCGCGCTCCTCGGCCTGCCACATGGTCAGCTCGCTCGCGGTCTGCGCCGCCTCGACGACAGCCTCGGAGAGCTCGGCGCGGGTGGCCACCGCGACCCGTTCCGCGCGGGCGGCCCCGCGCCGGGCGAGCGCGTACGCCGCGCCACCGGCAGCGCACAGGCCCAGCAGCACGGGCAGCACCACCGGGGCAACGAAGGCCGCGAACACCAGCGCGAGCCCGGCGGCGATCGCGAAGCCGCGCACCGGCATCCGCACCCGCAGCTCGCGGTCGAGCACGCTGTCGACGTCGTCGACCACGGCGGCGAGCAGGTCGCCGCGTCGGCGGCCGAGCGCGCCCGGCGTCAGCGGCACGACGGCGTCGTACACCTCGACGCGGCGGTCGGCGAGCAGGCCGAGGACCACGTCGTGGGACCGCAGCCGCTCGGCGTAGCGCAGCACCGGGCGGGCGATGCCGAACGTGCGGACCGCCACGATCGCGACGAGCAGCGTCATGATCGGCGGCTGGGCGGAGGCCTCGACGATCAGCCAGCCGGCCGTCGCGGTCAGCGCGACGCCCGATGCCGAGGCCAGGCCTCCGAGGACGGTGGCCAGGCCCAGCCCGTGCCGCTTCTCGGCGGGCGGCTCGGCGGGCGGGGTGGGTCGCGCGGCGACGGAGACCGCGCGGACCGGGACGACCGCTTCCGGAGCCGGGAGGGTCACGACGCGGTCCGCCAGCGCCACCAGCGCCGGGCGGTGCGCGACGACGACGACCGCGCTCCGGCGCCCGAGCTCGCGGACGGTCTCGACGATGACCCGCTCGGTGTCGGCGTCGAGGTGGGCGGTGGGCTCGTCGAGCAGGACGTAGGGCCGGTCCGCGAGCACCACCCGGGCCAGCGCGAGCCGGGCGCGCTCACCGGCCGACAGCGTGGCGCCGTCCTCGCCGAGCGGGGTGTCGATCGGCACGGGGAACGCGACCTGCGCCAGCGCGTCGCGCAGCTGCTCGTCGGTCGCGGCCGGTGCCGCGAGCCGCAGGTTGTCCGCGACGGTCCCGGCGACGAACACCGGCCGCTGCGGCATCCAGGCGATCCGGTCGCGCGACGGACCGTGCACGACGCCGGACGTCGGCTCGAGCAGGCCGGCGAGCACCGCCAGCAGCGTGGACTTGCCGCATCCCGAGGGGCCGGTGACCGCGAGCACGCCGCGGTCGGGGACGGACAGGCTGACGTCGTCGAGCGCGGGTACGGCGCGGCCGGGCCGCAGCACCGACACGTGGTCGAGGACGAGCGCACCGGGACGCCGGGTCGGGGTCGCATCCGCCGCCTCGGTCAGCTCGCTGGCCGCCTCGAACGTCGCGACGCCCTCGGCGGCGGCGTGGAACTCCTGGCCGACGCGGCGCAGCGGCCAGTAGGCCTCGGGCGCGAGCAGGAGCACGACCAGGGCGGTCTCGAGGTCGAGGTCGCCGTGCGCGAGCCGGATGCCGACCGTGACCGCGACCAGCGCGACCGACAGCGTGGCCACCAGCTCCAGCACCGCCGAGGACGCGAACGCGACCTGCAGGGTGCGCAGGGTCCGGATGCGGTACCGGTCGGTGACCGCACGGATCGTGGCCGACTGCGCCTCGGCCCGGCGGAACGCGACCAGGGTCGGCAGCCCGCGCATCACGTCGAGGAAGTGGCCCGACAGCGAGGCGAGCGCGCGCCACTGCGACCGGGCGCGGTCCTGGGTGGCGAGGCCGACCAGGATCCCGAAGACCGGGATCAGCGGCAGCGTCACCACCACGATCAGGGCGCTCATCGGGTCCTGGGTCGCGATCGCCACCAGGGTCACGACGGGCAGGACGCCCGCGAGCACCAGCGTGGGCACGTACCGGGTGAGGTACGGCTCCGCGGCGCTCGCACCCCGCGTCGCCAGCCCCGCGAGCTCTCCGGTGGGCCGGCCGGCGCCACCGTCGCGCAGGATCGCGCGGACCACGCGCCGGCGTACGTCGCCGCCGACGTGCGCGGCCGCGCGGGCGGCCATCACGTCACTGGTCCAGCCGACCAGCGACCGGGCGAGGAACACCGCGACCACGGCCGCCGCCCAGGGGGCGACCGGCCCGTCGCCGATCGCGGCCAGGATCAGCTCGGTGACCACCCAGGCCTGACCGACCAGCAGCAGGCTCCCGGCGACGCCCGCCACCAGCACGGCGGCGAGCGGTCGCCGCGCGGGTGCCAGCTGTTGCCGGACCCGCGGGTCGGTCGGCCTCATGCGACGGCTTCCAGCTCCTGGTCGGAGATGTGGTGCTCGGCGATCCGCTTGCGGAAGACCCAGTAGGTCCAGGCCTGGTAGCCGAGCACGATCGGGGTGAAGATCGCCGCGACGATCGTCATCACCTTCAACGTGTAGTCGGTCGCGGACGCGTTGGTCGTCGTCAACGAGAACGCCTCGCTGGTCGAGGACGGCATCACGTCGGGGAACAGGCCCACGAACAGCCCGGCCACGGCCAACCCGATGCAGACGAACGTCCCGATGAACGCCCAGCCCTCGCGGCCGGCGTACGCCATCGCGATCGCGCCGACCAGCGCGAGCGCCGCGACCAGGAACAGCACCAGCGACCCGGCGTTGCCGGTGAGGAACTGCGTCCACACGAGGAACGCGACCGCCGCCGCCGCGGCGAGCAGGCCGGACCCGACCGCGACGCGGCGGGCGCGGAACCGGATCTCACCGTCGGTCTTGAGCGCCAGGAACGTCGCGCCGTGGGTGAGGAACAGCAGCAGGGTCACCAGACCGCCGAGCAGGCCGAACGGGTTGAGCAGGGTGAACATCGAGCCGGTGAACTCCTTGTCCGCGTCGATCGGCACCCCGCGGACGATGTTCGCGAACGCCACGCCCCACAGGAACGCCGGGACGTAGGAGCCGACGATGATCGCGCGGTCCCACCAGGAGTGCCAGGACGCTTCCGGCCGCTGGTGGCGGTACTCGAACGCGACGCCACGGACGATCAGCGCGAGCAGGATCAGCAGCAGCGGCAGGTAGAAGCCGCTGAAGAGCGTGGCGTACCACTCGGGGAACGCCGCGAACGTCGCGCCGCCGGCGGTGAGGACCCAGACCTCGTTGCCGTCCCAGACCGGGCCGATCGTGTTGATCATGATGCGACGCTCGCGGTCGTCGCGGGCCAGCCACGGCAGCAGCATGCCGACGCCGAAGTCGAAGCCCTCCAGGGTGAAGTAGCCGATCCAGAGGACGGCGATCAGGCAGAACCAGACGGTGGTGAGTTCCATGACTGTCTCCTTCCTCAGTAGGCGAACGCCAGCGGGCGGTCTTCGTCGTCGGTGTCACGGCCCGGGTCGGGCGGCTCCTGGAACGGGTCCGCGCCCTTCTTGACGACCCGGATGATCAGGCCGAGCTCGATGACCATGAGCACCGCGTAGATCAGCACCAGCGAGATGATCGAGATCCAGGCCTCGGTCGTGCTCACTCCGGGCGAGACGCCGTTCCGGGTCGTCATCAGCCCGAACACGACCCAGGGCTGGCGGCCCATCTCGGTGAAGATCCAGCCGAACGAGCTGGCGACGACGGTGAGGATCGGGGTGGCGATCGCCATCCGGCCGAACCACTTCGACGTGGGTGCGCGTCCCTTGCGGGTCAGGAACAGGATCAGCGCCCCGAAGAACGCGGCCAGGAAGCCGCAGCCGATCATGTAGCGGAACGTCCAGTAGGTCACCGGGATGTTCGGCGAGTACAGCTCGGACGGGTCGTAGTAGCGCGCTCCCGGGTCCTGGCCGAACTCCTCCTGGTACTGCGCGCGCAGGTCGTTGATGCCCTCCACCTCGCCGTCCCACGTGCCGGTCGCGAGGAACGACAGCAGGCGCGGGATCTTGATGGAGAACTTCTCCTCCTGCCCGTCCGGCGTACCGATCGTGAAGAGCGAGAACGACGCAGGCGCCTCGGTCTCGTAGAGCCCCTCGGCCGCCGCCATCTTCATCGGCTGGACCTCGGTCATGATCTTGCCCTGGTAGTCGCCGGTGATGGCGACGCCGAGGCCCGCGACCAGCAGCACCCAGGCTCCGAACCGGATGCCCTTGCGGTACATCACGCGGTCGGGGTCCGGCGTCCGGTCGCGGACGTAGAGCCAGGCGGAGATGCCGAGGATGAAGGCGGCGCCGGTCATGTACGCCGCGAACACGACGTGCGGGAACGTCGCGAGCTGGACCTTGTTGAACATCACGGCCCAGAAGTCGGTGAGCTCGGCACGGCCGGTGTCGGGGTTGTAGTCGTAGCCGACCGGGTGCTGCATCCAGGAGTTCGCGGCGAGGATGAACCAGCTGCTGGCCAGGGTCCCGAGGTGCACGATCCACATGCAGCCGGCGTGCAGGCCGCGCGGGAGCTTGTCCCAGCCGAAGATCCAGAGGCCGAGGAACGTCGACTCGAGGAAGAAGGCCAGCAGCGCCTCGACCGCCAGGGGTGCGCCGAAGACGTCACCGACGAAGCGGGAGTAGTCCGACCAGTTCATCCCGAACTGGAACTCCTGGACGATGCCGGTCACCACGCCGATCGCGAAGTTGATCAGCATCAGCTTGCCGAAGAACTTCGTCAGCCGAAGCCACTCGGGCGACCTGGTGCGCAGCCACTGGGTCTCCATCGTCGCGACGAGCGCGGTGAGACCGATCGTGATCGGCACGAACAGGAAGTGGTAGACCGTGATGATGCCGAACTGCCACCGAGCGATGTCCAGGATGTCCACCCGCGCACTCCGATCCGCTGTCGTATCGACCCGTCGAAGCGACGCGTCGCAGACACGCTAGGGAAACCGTCGCGCGGGGCGCCCGGGCCGAGGGTCACCCGGATCGGGCCAAAAGTCCTTTGCCGCGGCCGGCGTGGGGAGGGGCCCTGGGCGATAGTCCCTCACGTTGTGGCTGCCGACACGCCGTACGGGACGACCAAAACGTTAGGGACTATCGCAGCGGAGAGGCCACCAGGGCTCAGACGCTCAGGATCACCGACGAGCCGTGCCCGAAGAGGCCCTGGTTCGCGGTGATGCCGACCCGGGCGCCCTCGACCTGGCGGCCGGTCGCCTGGCCACGCAGCTGCCAGGTCACCTCGCACACCTGCGCGAGGGCCTGGGCGGGCACGGCCTCGCCAAAGCAGGCGAGCCCACCGGACGGGTTGACCGGGATCCGGCCACCGATGGTGGTGTCGCCGGCCCGCAGCAGCGCCTCGGCCTCGCCGCGCTTGCAGAGCTGCAGGTCCTCGATCCAGTCGAGCTCGAGGGCGGTGGACAGGTCGTACACCTCCGCCAGGCTGACGTCGGCCGGGTCGATGCCCGCCTCCTCGTACGCCGCCTGCCCGATCGACTCCTTGAACGTCCGCTCCGGCGCCGGCACCGCGTTGGTCGACTCGGTCGACAGCAGCGGCATGTCGATGACCGTCTGCGGGAACGTCGGCGTCACCGTGGAGATCGCGTTGATCTTCACGCCACCGCCGATGCCGTGCCGGGCGGCGTACTCCGTCGAGCACAGCACGACCGCGGCCGCACCGTCGGAGGTCGCGCAGATGTCCAGCAGGTGCAGGGGGTCCGACACCACGGCGCTGGTCAGCACGTCCTCGACGCCGACCTCCTTGCGGTAGCGGGCGTTCGGGTTCTCCAGCCCGTGCTTGGCGTTCTTGACCTTGACCCGAGCGAAGTCCTCGGGGGTCGCGCCGTACAGGTCCATCCGGCGGCGCGCGTAGAGCGCGAAGTACGCCGGGTTCGTCATGCCGAGCAGCCGGAACCGCAGCCAGTCCGGGTCGTCCCACCGCTCCCCCGCGTTCGGCGCCAGGAAGCCCTTGGGCGTGGTGTCGGCCCCGACGACCAGCGCGACCTCCGACAACCCCGCCAGGATCCGTGCGCGGGCGGTGTCGAGCGCCTGGGCTCCCGTCGCGCAGGCGGCGTACGACGTGGCGACCTTCGCGCCGTTCCAGCCCAGCGCCTGGGCGAACGTCGCGCCGGCGACGTAGCCGGCGTAGCCGTTGCGGACGGTCTCACCGCCGACGATCAGGTCGACGTCACGCCAGTCGATGCCGGAGTCGGCGAGCGCCGCGCGGGACGCGTGCACGCCGTACTCGACGAAGTTGCGGCCCCACTTGCCCCACGGGTGCATGCCGACACCGGCCACCGCGACGTCAGGTGCGCTCACTGGTCGGCCTCCTCGCCCATCTCGGTCACCGGCTTCCAGCGCCAGATCGAGTGCTCCGCGTCGAGGTCCTCGACGACCAGCTCGGCCTCGGCCCCGACCCGCAGGTCGGCGACGCCGTAGCCCTGGGCGACCTGGCCCAGCACGACCAGCCCCTCCGGGAGCTCGACGGCGGCCAGCGCGAACGGCTCGAAGGGGTCGGTGGTCGGAACGTACGGCGGCGGTGGCTGGTACTGCGCGTCCGTGTAGGACCAGATCGTGCCGCGCCGCGACAGCGCGGTCTCGGCGAACTCGTCGCCGGAGCACGCGGGGTTGCGGCAGAACCCGGACGTCGGTGGGAACACCACGGTCTCGCAGGTCGTGCACCGGGACCCGAGCAGCGTCGGTTCCGGTCCGGTGGTGAACCACCCGTCGATCGCCGGCGTCGTCATCCGCCCTCCTGAGAACTAGAACAGGTTCTCATTGTGGCACGGGTGGGTGTGGGTCGTCCGCCTCAGGGCTTGCCGGAGACAGCCGAGAGGCGGACGACCCGTCAACCGCGAGCCAGGTAGGCCAGCAGGTCGTGCCGGGTGACCACGCCCACCGGCTTGCCGTCCTCGTGGACCAGCAGCGCGTCCGCGCCCTCGAGCGCACCGACCGCGTCCTGGGCCGGCTCGGTCGAGCCGATCGAGGGCAGCGGCGGCGACATGTGCTGGCTGACCGGGTCGGTCAGCTTGGCGACGCCGGTGAAGAGCTGGTCGAGCAGGGTCCGCTCGGAGACCGAGCCGACGACCTCGGCGGCCACGACGGGCGGCTCGGCGCGGACGACGGGCATCTGCGAGACGGCGTACTCCTGCAGGATCGCGACCGCCTCGGCGATGGTCTCGCCCGGGTGCGTGTGCACGAGGTCCGGCAGCCGGCCGTCCTTGCCCCGCAGCACCTCGCCGACGGTCTGCGCCGGCCGCTCGACGCCGTCGACCGGGAAGCCGTACTGCGCCAGCCAGTCGTCGTTGAAGACCTTGGTGAGGTAGCCCCGGCCGGAGTCCGGCAGCAGGACGACGATCACCGCGTCCTCGCCCTCGGGCGTGCCCTCGAGCTCGTGGGCCAGCTGGACCGCGGCGTGCACGGCCATGCCGGAGGACCCGCCGACCAGCAGCGCCTCCTCGCGGGCCAGGCGGCGCGTCATCGCGAACGAGTCGGCGTCGGAGACCTCGATGATCCGGTCCGCGACGGAGCGGTCGTAGGCGTCGGGCCAGAAGTCCTCGCCGACGCCCTCGACGAGGTACGGCCGCCCGGAGCCGCCGGAGTACACCGAGCCGGCCGGGTCGGCGCCGATCACCTGGACGCCCGGGTTCTGCTCCTTGAGGTAGCGGCCGATGCCGCTGATCGTCCCGCCGGTGCCGACACCGGTGACGAAGTGGGTGATCCGGCCCTCGGTCTGCGACCAGATCTCGGGGCCCGTGGTCTCGTAGTGCGAGCGCGGGTTGTTCGGGTTGGAGTACTGGTCGGGCTTCCACGCGCCGGGCTGCGACGCGAGCCGGTCCGAGACGTTGTAGTAGGAGTCCGGGTGCTCGGGCTCGACGGCGGTCGGGCACACCACGACCTCGGCGCCGTACGCCTTGAGCACGTTGCGCTTGTCCTCGCTGACCTTGTCGGGGCAGACGAAGATGCACTTGTAGCCCTTCGCCTGCGCGACCATCGCCAGCCCCACGCCGGTGTTGCCCGACGTGGGCTCGACGATGGTGCCGCCGGGCTGGAGCTCGCCCGAGGCCTCGGCGGCCTCGATCATCCGGGTCGCGATGCGGTCCTTCACGGAGCCGCCCGGGTTGAGGTACTCCACCTTGGCGAGGACGATCGGTCCCTTCGCGCCGTTCAGGGAGCCCGTGGACTTCGAGAGCCTCAGCAGCGGGGTGTTGCCGATGAGGTCGAGGAGAGAGTCGACGTACTGCATCTGGCCAATCTAGAGCCGGGCGTCACTTCGCCGTAATCCTCGGCTCCGTAAGGTGGGGCCGTGGGGAAGACAGCGGCTGCCCGAAAGCTCGCGTCCACCGCTGCGTACGGCGGCGGCGGGCTGACCGTGCTCAGCGCGGGGCTCTACGGCCTGCTGCGCTTCGAGGCGACCACCGCGCGCAAGCGGATCGGCAACGCGGAGGACGAGCCGCCCGACGCGACCGGGTGGTACGGCCGCGGCCGCCCCGGCCCCGCGATCAAGGTCGCGCTGCTCGGCGACTCCAGCGCCGCGGGGTACGGCGTCGAGCGGGTCGAGGAGACCCCGGGCGCCTACCTCGCCAGCGGGCTGGCCGAGGAGGCCGACCGCCGGGTCTACCTGCGCAGCTTCGCGGTCGTCGGCGCGATGTCGTCGGACCTCGCCGCGCAGGTCGACAAGGCGCTGCCCACCGAGCCCGACGTCGCGGTGATCCTGATCGGCGCCAACGACGTCACCCACACCGTGCTGCCGGCGGCGTCGGTCCGCTTCCTCTCCGAGGCGGTACGCCGGCTGCACGACGCCGGCATCTCCGTGCTGGTCGGCACCTGCCCGGACCTCGGCACCATCAAGCCGATCCTGCCGCCGCTCAAGCAGGTGGCGCGGGTGTGGTCGCGGCGGCTCGCCGCCGCCCAGACGATCACGGTCCTGGAGGAGGGTGGCCGCACCGTCTCGCTCGGGTCGATCCTCGGCCCGGAGTTCGACGCCGCGCCCGCGCTGCTCTTCGGGCCGGACATGTTCCACCCGTCCGCACAGGGCTACAAGGCACTCGCGCAGGTGCTGCTGCCCTCGACGCTGGCGGCGCTGGGCCTGATCGACGACGACGAGGTGCGACCCGAGGCGTACCGCGGCGAGGGCGTGCTGCCGATCGCGAAGGCAGCGGTCCAAGCCGTCCAGACGCCCGGCACCGAGCTCGGCGGCGCGGAGGTCGGCGGCAGCCGGCGCGGCGTGCGCGGGCTGTGGGTCGAGCTGCGGCACCGCCGTCGCCGCCCGGACGCGGAGGTCGAGGCGCCCGACGAGCAGGAGCAGCTGGAGTCGGTCGACTGAGTCAGCAGCGGTCGCGGACCTGATAGATCTCGGGGCCTCTCGCGGTGACCCTGCCGACCTCGCCGTCGGCCGTGCGGTACGTCGCCGTAACGCCGTCGAACGACGCGTCGTCCACCTGGTCGAAGCGCAGGTGCATCACCAGGAGACCGGTCTCGTCCTCGGCCGGTGACCAGAACGCCACCGGACCGCGCTGGCTCCAGAACAGGAACTTGTCGTCCAGCACCTTCGCGCGGTCGGCCCAGGTGGCCGCGCCACCGAAGGGGATCTGGCCGCCGAAGTTCATCGGCGGGACGTTGATGTCGCCGCCGACCTTCGTCACGCCGACAGGGTTGACCAGCTTGAACCGGAACGAGTCCAGGTCCGTGTTCGCCTTCCAGGTCACGTCGAACCAGGCGAGGTCGGGCGTAGCGGCCCGGTCGAAGCAGATGGTCCCGCCGGTGTCGAGGTGCAGGTCGAGCGGCGCCGGCTCCGCCGGCGGCTGGCTCGGGGAGTCGACACGCTGCACCGACGCCGTCGGGGTCGGTGCGGGCGGGGCCGACGAACCACCGTCGTCGGAGCTGCAACCAGCCAGGACTGCGATCGTCAGTGCCGCGACGGCGGTCCGCATGTTCACGGCTCACTACTTCCCGCGATCGGTCCGCGCAAACGAACGGGCCCCGAGATCACCCCCGAGGCCCGTCTGTCAACTGCAGTCAGTCGGAGTTCACAATCGCCAGGATGCGCAGCAGATTGGTGTAGATCCAGACCAGGCTCACCGTCAGGGCGAACGCAGCCCGCCACGACTCGCGCTCTGGAATCTGGTTCGCGATGCCCTGCTCGACGAAGTCGAAGTCGAGGATCAGCATGAACACGCCGAGCACCAGACCAATGATCGCAAACACCAGGCCGATGCCACCCATGCCGTAGATGCCCAACGACTCACCGAAGATGCCCAGCACCAGTTCGAGCAGGCTCAGCGCGATCATGCCGAACACTGCGGCGATGACGAAGGTGCGGAACCGGGCCCCGACCTTGATGTCGAAGAACTTGTAGGCGGCCAACGTTCCGACGAACGCCGCGAAGGTGCCGATAACGGCCTGCATGACGATGTGATCGCCGACCATCGCGTCGAAGAACTTGCTGAGGCCGCCGAGAGCGATACCCTCAGCGACGCAAAACGCCACTACCAGCGCCGGGCTGATGACGCGCTTGAACGAGTTCACCATTGACAGCACGAATGCGCCGAGCGAGCCGATGGTCATCAGGGCGATCAGCGGTCCAAGGTCGGCATCCGGGTCAGCGATGTCGGGAGTGAGGTACCACGTAACGGCGGCCGCTGCGATGACGAAGAACAGCGAGATGGCGGTCTTCTGGACGACCGAGTCGATCGTCATCGGGCCGCCGGTGGCGACCGGCGGGGCCGGCGTGTAGGCCTGGCCCGGGTCACCGGGCTGGCCCGTGCTCCAGGTGGAGGGGTCGGTGTAGCCGGTGCCGGCGTACGTCTGACGGCCGGCGGAGTTGAACTCCTCCGAACGGCGGAACACCGGGTTGTTGCTCTGCATTGGTCTCTCCTCGAGGCCGGGAGGTGACGTCGCTCTGACGGGTCACCGGTACGCACCCAGTCTAGGCCGGGCTCATCGGATTGAACGCGCACCGTCCCCGATTGGTTCCCGAGCGACCCGAACGGTCACCACCTTCTCCGAGGCAGCGGCGACCAGCACCTGGTGCGGCGACCGGGACACGACGCGACCGCCGTCGACGCGGACCCGGTAGCCGTCCGGGTAGTGCAGCGGGCTGACGAAGATCCGCGTCGGCGCGGTGACCGCCGGGTCGGGGCGGTAGCGGTAGCGGAACGACCCGTCGCCCGCGTCGAAGCTCATCAGCAGCGGGGTGCCGGCGGTGGCCTGGGCGTAGGTGCGCACCAGCACGCGCAGCTTCGCGCGTTTCACCGAGGACGGGTCGGCGTCGTCGCGGAACAGGCCCTGCGCGGTGTCGGCGGTCGTCGGGTCGTTCCACCGCTTGTAGGCCCAGTGGGTCCAGCCCATCAGCGCCTCGTCGGCCGCGGCGGCGTCGATCTCGATCGCGCGCACGTTGTCGGTGGCGCCCCACTCGCTCATCAGGGGTACGGCGCGCATGGTGCGCGACTGCTCGAGCGCGTGCTCCTGGCGGCCACGCGCGAAGTCCCAGCAGTTCTCGACGTTGCCGCCGGGGATCCCCTGCGACTCGAGGAACACGTCGGGGCAGTAGCTGTGCCACGAGAAGCCGAGCTGGTCCTCCCCCGCCACCGGCTCGAAGAACGTGTCCAGCGGCTGGCCGCCGGCGAACTGCTGCGGCTCCCACCAGACGATGTTGTCGGGGTCGACCTCACGGACGGCCGCGAGGCCCTGCTCCATCGCGGGCTGCAGCTCGGCGCGGTAGGAGTCCGGGCAGCCGGTGGCCAGGCACAGCGCCCACTCCGTGCCCATCCACGGCTCGTTGAGCAGGTCGTAGCCCATCAGGTACGGCTGGCCGCGCCACGCCCGCGCCGCCACCTGCCACGCGTCCGCCCAGGCGCCGAGCAGCCCGTCCGCGCCGGCCCAGAAGTTGTCGAACACCGTGGACACCTCGGGCGTCCAGTAGCCGGTCGGGAACGGAGCGGTCACCGGCGGGAGCGCGTCGTACGGCGCGGGCCGGTGTACCGCCCAGTCCGGGACGCCCTCCCCGCCGTACGTCTCGTGCCACTGGTCCTGGTGCATGTCGAGCTGCACCCAGATGTGCCGGCGCGCGAGCAGATCGAGCACGCGCTGCACCTTCGCGAGATACGCCGGGTCCGCCCGGCCCGGCGCGTCCGGTGTCAGCCCCGCCCACAGCGTGCCGACGCGGGCGCCGTTGAACCCGTGCCGCGCCAGCCACCGGGCGTCGCGGGCCTGGAATCCGGCGGCGGTCGCGGGCGGCGCGTAGGGCGCGTGCTTGTAGACGAGGTTGAGGCCGTGGACGATCACGACCCGGCCCTGCGGGTCAACCAGCCAGCGGCCCTCGCGGCGCAGCTGCGGCGGGTCGGCGGAGGCGGGCAGTGCGGGCGCAGCCACGAGGAGGGCGACGACGAGCAGGACGAGCTTCCAGATCCGGTGCACGTCTCACCAACGACGCGCTCGCGGCGCGGTTCCGGGTGGGGTGGTTTCGAGGCTCGTCGCTGGCGCTCCTCGCACCTCAACCACCGTGCCGGCTCGTCGCTGGCGCTCCTCGCACCTCAACCACCGACACACGGAGGTTGAGGTGCGAGCGGAGCGAGCCTCGAAACCACCCGATACTCGCGAGGCAGAAGCCGACACCCGCGGCCCGAGTAGGCCAGACTCCGACCATGGAAGACGTGGTATTCCTGGCCGTCATCGGCGGCCGGTTCCTGGTCCCGCTGCTGATCCCGCGGTTCCCGCTGCCCGCGATCATCGGCTGCCTGGTGCTGGACGCAGCGGACCAGACGATCTTCCAGGCGTTCGGCTACGACCCGCCGGGCTACCAGTCCTACGACAAGGCGATGGACGTCTTCTACCTCGCGATCGCCTACCTCGCGACCATGCGCAACTGGCAGAACCTCGCGGCGTACTCCGTCGGCAGGTTCCTCTACTTCTACCGGCTGGCCGGGGTGTTCCTGTTCGAGATGACCGGTGCCCGCGCGGTGCTGCTGATCTTCCCGAACACGTTCGAGTACTTCTTCATCGCCTACGAGGCGATCCGGACCCGGTGGGCGGTCCTCGCGCGGACCCTGACCTGGTGGGTGGTGCTCGCCGGGATCATCTGGGTGTTCGTCAAGCTGCCGCAGGAGTACTGGCTGCACGTCGCGAAGCTGGACGTCACCGACACGCTCGAGGAGTACTGGTGGGCCTGGCCGCTGCTCATCGCGGTCGTGCTCGGCGCGGCCGCGCTGCTGTGGTTCGTCGCGATCCCGCGGCTCGGCCCCATCGAGCACGGTTGGCGGTTCACCTCCGACCCGATGCCCGCGTCGGTGGCCACGGTCGCGAGCCAGGCGACCCGCCGCGTCGAGGCGGGTGGCTTCGTCTGGTCCTGGGTGACGTTCGAGAAGGTGTTCCTGGTGGGGCTGATCTCGGTGATCTACTCCCAGACGCTGCCGGGCATCACCGCGTCGAACACCGAGCTGTTCGTGTACGTCGCGACGTTCGTGGTGCTCAACGCGGCGATCACGCTGCTGGTCTCGCGGCGCGAGTGGACGATCGAGTCCGCCGGCCTGGCCGTCCTCGCCCGCATCGCGGTCAACGTCGCCCTGGTGACGGTCACCTACTTCTTCTTCGACGAGCGGTCGGTCGGCTGGGACACGCTGTTCTTCCTCAGCCTGATCAGCCTGATCACCACGCTGCACGACCGGTACCAGCCGGCGCTGGCCTACCGCCAGCGCGAGCGCGCGGGCCTCTAGCGGGATCTAGGCGGACTGCGGCGTCCTCTCGGCCGCGGCCGCGACCAGGCCGAGCGGCACCCGGACGGTGAACTCGGTGCCGACGGCGAACGTCGAGTCGACGGTGATCGTGCCGCCCATCAGCTCGACGAGCGTCTTGCAGATGGCCAGGCCGAGACCGGTGCCGCCGTAGCTGCGGGTGATCGACGGGTCGGCCTGCCGGAACGCCTCGAAGATGCGTTCCTGCTGCTCGGGAGCCATGCCCAATCCGGAGTCCTCGACCTTGATCACGACCGTGCCGTGCTCGCCGTCGCTGCCGTCGAGCGAGGCGTCCAGGCGGACGTAGCCGTGGTCGGTGAACTTCACCGCGTTGTCGAGCAGGTTGCCGACGACCTGGCTGACCCGGTCGGCGTCACCGAGCAGCTCGTGCGGGACCGCGGGGTCGACGGTGCAGGTGAGCAGGACGCCCTTGGCCTCCGCGATCGAGGCGGCGTTGCGCGACAGCTCGTCGAGCAGGGCGTACAGGTCGAAGGGGTCGTCGCGGAGCATCGTCTGACCGGCCTCGACGCGGGAGAAGTCCAAGATGTCGTCGACCAGGCGCAGCAGCCGCGCCCCCGAGCGCTGCATGGTGTCGACCAGCCGCTGCTGCATCTCCGACGTGACGGTGTCGGCCAGCATCTCGCTGGCCGCCAGCACGCTGGTCAGCGGCGTACGGATCTCGTGGCTCATGTTGGCGAGGAACAGCGACTTCGCCTCGCTGGCGTCCTCGGCGACCTGGCGGGCGTACTCGAGGTCGCACCGCAGGGCGTTGCGCTCGGTGATGTCCTCCGCGATGCCGTACGCGCCGACCGGCACGCCGTCCACGAGGACCGGCATGCCGGTGACCGCGACCTCGATCATCGAGCCGTCCTTGTGCAGGACCCGGGTCTCGAGCCGGTCGATCGGGTTGGCCAGCAACGCGCGGAACTGCTCGGTGACGCGCGGGATGTCGTGCGTCTCCACGTAGTCGGCGATCGTGAGGCCGGACATCTCCTCGAGGGTGTAGCCGCACATCTGCACGGCGGCGGCGTTCATGGAGACCAGCCGGCCCTCGGAGTCGAGCATGAAGACAGCGTCCGGGTGGAGGTCGTAGAGCGAGCGGTAGCGCTCGTTGGTCTCCGCGAGGGCGCGCTCGGCCGCGGTGAGCCGCTCCGCCTCGGCGTTCGCGTCGCGGTAGCGGCGCCACCCGAAGAACCCGGACAGGAGGACGGCGAGCGCTGTCGCCATGACGAGCTCGTCGACGTTCAGGTCCTCGTGGGCACGGCTCCAGCGGTAGACGTGCTCGAACAGGTCGAAGTGCCGGAGCACGAGGAACGACCCCGTCACGATCAGGGCACAGACGACGAGGTCGACGTGCGCCCGGCGCCGCCGGACGTCAGGGCTGGTCCTCGAGTCCCCACGTCGGGTCTTCGTGCTCACGGCTCACCTCACCACGGTCCCGCCCGCCCCCACATGGGGCAGGTGTCACGGGTCCGATCGGCGGTTGCGCGGAATACCTGAGCGCGAGACGTAGGTCCGCCCCGGGGGCGGAGCGCGCGGCGCGCATTCCTGCCCGGCGCGCCCCCGAACTCGCCGCCGGCGCCGGGCAGGAATGCGTCAAGCCCATCTTGACATCACGGCGCCCGACCCAGCAAAGTGCGACGCGCTGGTTCGGCAGGGACCAGTGGTCTGCGACGTCGTGACGGCGGCAGACGAGAGCCGCCGGCAATCACGGACTGCCGGCGGCTCTCCGCGCCCAGGGTCTGGTGCCCCCGCTGGGACTCGAACCCAGACTGCGTCGCTTTTAAGGCGACTTCCTCTGCCGATTGGGATACGGGGGCCTGCTGTTCAGGGGATTCTCGCAGCGGCCGCCGCACGGCCGAGGACGTCGTCCAGCATGTCCTCGGTGAGCCGACCGGTGAACGTGTTCTGCTGGCTGGGGTGGTAGCAGCCGAGCAGCCGGACCTCGCGGCCGGCACCGGCGAGGGTCGCCTCGACGCCGTGGCCGAAGCGCGGGCGCGGGCGCTCCGCCTCCCAGCCCAGACCGGCGAAGGAGCGCAGCGCCGCGTCCCAGCCGAAGGAGCCGAGCGCGACCACGACCCGGACAGACTCGACCACCAGGGCGAGCTCGGCCTCGATCCAGGGCGCGCAGGTGTCGCGTTCCGCGACGGTCGGCTTGTTCTGCGGCGGCGCGCACCGGACGGTCGCCACCATCCGGGTGTCGACCAGCTCCTGGCCGTCGGCGGCGTGGACGCTGGTCGCGGTGCGGGCGAGGCCGACCCGGTGGAGGCTCGCGAACAACCAGTCGCCGCTGCGGTCACCGGTGAAGATCCGGCCGGTCCGGTTCGCGCCGTTCGCGGCGGGCGCCAGACCGACCACCAACACGCGCGGCCGCTGCGCGCCCCACCCCGGCGTAGGACGACCCCAGTAGGGCTCGGCGGCGAACGACGCCCGCTTGCTGCGCGCGACGTCCTCGCGCCAGCGCACCAGCCGCGGGCAGGCGCGGCAGACCGAGACCCGGGCGTCGAGCTCGGCGAGGTCCGGCGTCCGGGCGAGCCGCCGTACGGCCGCCGCGGTCCCGGCGACCGGGGTCTCGGGCGCCGCGGGGTCGCCGGGCCACCCGGTGCCCGGCGGCACCGGCGACGGGAACAGGTCTCCGGTCGCCGGATGCGGGAGCAGCTCGCTCACGGGCGCGCCCTGAGCGACCAGGCGATCCCGTCGAGGATGTCGGACTCGGAGACGACCAGCTCGGACGCGCCGGCGCGGCGCAGGACCTGCGCGAGGATCAGCGCGCCGGCGCCGATCACGTCCGCGCGACCGGGGTGCATCGACGCGATCGCGCGCCGGGAGTCGTGGGTCATCGAGAGCAGCAGGTCGACGGTGGCGAGCACCAGCCAGGTCGGCAGCACCACCTGGTCGACGGCGGCCCGGTCGTACGCCGGCAGGTCGAGCGCGACCGCGGCCAGCTGGGTCACGGTGCCGGCGACCCCGACCACCGTGGTGGCCGCGGACGGGTCCACCCCCGCGGCGTCGAGGTGCTCGTCGATGTCAGCCCGGCACGCCGCGACCTGCCCGGCGGTCGGCGGGTCGGCGTGCAGGTGCCGCTCGTGGAGCCGGACCGAGCCGATGTCCATCGAGACGCTCGCCCCGGGTCCGCTCCGGCCGAGGATCAGCTCCGTCGACCCGCCGCCGATGTCCACGACCAGCACGGGACCGGTGGGCGCGTGCCGGAGGTTGCGGATCGCGCCGTCGAACGCGAGCGCGGCCTCCTCCGCCCCGGACACCACCTCGGGCTCGACGCCGAGCCGCTCGCGGACGCCGGCGACGAAGACGTCGGCGTTCGCGGCGTCCCGGGTCGCCGACGTCGCGACGAAGCGCACCCGCTCCGGAGGGACGTCGTACGACCGGATCAGCTCGGCGTACTCGTCGATCGCGCCGAACGCCCGCTCCAGCGCCGCCTCGGCGATCACCCCGGTGCGGTCGAGGTCCTGGCCGAGCCGGACCATCCGCATCTCCCGGACGTCGACGTCGGGCAGCGCGCCGATCAGCAGCTTGACGGTGTTGGTGCCGCAGTCGATGGCAGCGACCCGGCCGCTCATACGCAGGGCCCGGACTCCCACCAGGCGCCCAGCCGGTCCAGCACCTCGTCGCCGAGCGGGTTCACGCCGCGGCCCATCGCCAGGGACTGCCCGGCCAGCACGTGCAGGCACTTCACCCGGTCGGGCATGCCGCCCGCGGAGATGCCCTCGATCTCCTCGACGTGGCCGAGCGTGGCCCGGAACTCGAGGTAGGCCTCGTGCGCCGTGCGGTACGCCGCCGCCAGCTCGGGGTCCTCGGCCAGCCGGTCCTGCATCTCCTTCATCACCCCGGTGCCCTCGAGGGTGCCGATCCGAGACGCCGCCCGCGGGCAGGTCAGGTAGAACGTCGTCGGGAACGGCGTGCCGTTGGGCAGCCGCGGCTCGGTCGTCGCGACGTCGGGGTTGCCGCACGGGCAGCGGTGCCCGATGGCGTGGATGGCGCGCGGCTCCCGGCCGAGCTGGGCTTCGATGGCGGAGACGTCCTGCGGGTCGATCACCCGCCGATTCTCGCAGGCCGGCCTGGCAGCCTCAGTCGGTGCCGTCGATCCGGTTGAGTCGCGTCGCGGGCTCCGGGTCCGGCTTCGGCGGGTGGCCGGCCAGCTCGACCGACTCCCAGGCGGTGTCCCACCACGCGGTCGGGGGCTTCTGCGCGACCGTGGACGGGTCGGTCAGCGAGGTCTCCTGCTCGAGCGGCTCGCCGTTCTCGTCGAGGACGACGTACGCCGTCTCCCCGGGCATCACGAAGTTCAGCTCGCGCGCCTGCTGCCGGACGTAGGCCGGGTCCTCCCAGCGCCGCTTCTCGCGCTCGAGCTCGCTGATGCTCGCCTGGCGCAGCGCGATCTGGTCCTTGAGGTCACCGATGTGGTCCCGCTGCTGGAGGTAGGCGCGCATCGACGACGCGTAGCTCACCGCCAGCACGGACACGACGAGGACCAGGATCGCCGCGCGGCCGGTCAGCCGGGACCGGCGCGGGGCGTCCGCCGGGGCCACCGCCGCCGCTGCGACCGGGTCGGGTCGCTGCGGCGTGCGGCGGGGCCCACGGCGTCCATGGGGTCCTCGGGGTCCGCGCGAGGGCGTACGACGGGACTCGGAGGGCATGCCTCCTAGGTTCGCTCAGGCACCGTACCGAGGGAACGCCGACGCGCCGGAGTAGCGCGCTGCATCTCCGAGCTCGTCCTCGATCCGCAGCAGCTGGTTGTACTTCGCGACCCGGTCCGAGCGCGCCGGGGCGCCGGTCTTGATCTGGCCGCAGTTCACCGCGACCGCGAGGTCGGCGATCGTGGTGTCCTCGGTCTCACCCGAGCGGTGGCTCATCATGCAGCGGTAGCCGCTGCGGTGCGCGAGCTCGACGGAGTCGAGGGTCTCGGTCAGCGTGCCGATCTGGTTGACCTTCACCAGCAGCGCGTTGGCCTGGCCACCGTCGATGCCGCGCTGGAGCCGCTCGACGTTCGTGACGAACAGGTCGTCGCCGACCAGCTGGGTCTTGGTGCCGAGCTGGTCGGTGATCGCCTTCCAGCCGTCCCAGTCGTCCTCGTTGAGCGGGTCCTCGATCGAGACGATGGGGTACGACGCCACCAGGTCGGCGTAGTAGGCGGTCATCTCCTCGGCGGACTTGGTGCCGCCCTCGAAGGAGTACGCGCCGTCGTTGTAGAACTCCGACGCGGCCACGTCCATCGCCAGCGCGATGTCCTTGCCGAGCGTCAGGCCGGCGGCCGAGACGGCCTCGGCGATCAGGTCGAGCGCGGCGCGGTTGCTGTCGAGGTTCGGCGCGAAGCCGCCCTCGTCGCCCAGGCCCGTGGAGAGGCCCTTCTTCTTCAGCACCGACTTCAGCGCGTGGTAGACCTCCGCGCCCTCGCGCAGCGCCTCACGGAACGACGGAGCACCGATCGGGGCGATCATGAACTCCTGCACGTCGACGTTCGAGTCGGCGTGCGAGCCGCCGTTGAGGATGTTCATCATCGGGACCGGGAGCAGGTGGGCGTTCGGGCCGCCGACGTAGCGGTAGAGCGGCAGCTGGGCCGAGTCGGCCGCGGCGCGGGCGACCGCGAGCGAGACGCCGAGGATCGCGTTCGCGCCGAGGTTGGCCTTGTTGGGGGTGCCGTCGAGCTCGAGCATCGTCTGGTCGAGCAGCCGCTGGTCGTCGGCCGCCAGGCCCTCGACCGCGGGGGCGATCGTCTGGATGACCGCGTTCACGGCCTTCTCGACGCCCTTGCCGCCGTAGCGGTCGGCACCGTCGCGCAGCTCGACCGCCTCGAAGGCGCCCGTGGACGCCCCGCTGGGGACCATGGCGCGGGCGAACGCGCCGTCGTCGAGGAGCACCTCGACCTCGACCGTGGGGTTGCCGCGGGAGTCGAGGATCTCGCGCGCGCCGACTGCTTCGATGGATGCCACGTCTGTGCTCCTCCGGATGGGAATCTCAGGCCGTCACTCAGCCTAGTGCGCGGCGGTGGCGGCCCACACGCGGCGTCCGTACGAGACAGCGCTCAGGCCGGGTCGGCGGCCGGGAAGCTGACGCACATCGTGGTGCCGCCGCGGTCCTCGTTGTCGCGGGCCAGGGCGGTGCCGCCGTGCCGCTCCACGATCCGCTTCACGATCGAGAGGCCGAGCCCGCTGCCGCGGTAGCCGTCCTGGTGCGCGCGGTGGAACGTGTCGAACACGCTCTCGTGCTGCCCGTCGGGGATACCGATGCCGTTGTCCGAGATCTCGACCTCGACCATCGGGGCGACCTCGCCGTCGACCCGGCGCGCGTGGACCTCGATCCGCGGCTGCACCCCGGGCGCGACGTACTTGACGGCGTTCCCGATCAGGTTGTCGACCACCTGGCGCAGCAGCACCGGCTCGGCCAGCACCGCCGGCAGGTCCGGGTCGACGGTGATCACCGGCTCCGGCAGGTCGCGCACCCGGCTCGCCTCGATCCGGCCGCGCGCGACGTCGGTCGCGACGGCAGCCAGGTCGACGCGCACCGGCGTGATCGTGAGGTCGCGGGCGGTCGTGTAGGCGAGCAGGTCGCTGATCAGGTGCTGCATGCGTTGCGCCGCCCGCTGGATCCGGTCCAGCCGCTGCACCTGGGTGTCGACGTCGACCTGCGCGCCGGCCCGGGCCTCCTCGAGGAGCGCCTCGGACCAGCCGTCGATCACCGTCAGGGGGTTGAGCAGGTCGTGGGCGACGACGCCGGCGAACGACGCCAGCTCGTCGCGCTCGCGGCGCTCGGCCGTGACGTCGTGGAACAGCACCACCACCAGCGGCGGGTCCGTGCCCGGCAGCGGTCGCGTGCTGACCTCCATCTGGCGCACCCCGCCCGCCTGCGGGTTGCGCAGGACGACGTCCACCTTGTCCAGCGAGCTGCCGGTGCGGGCCAGCTCGAGGGGGCTCTCCTCGGGAGTGATCGGGCTGCCGTCGGCGTGCCGGAGGCCGTAGGCGTCCACGTCGATGTGACCGTCCGCGTCACGCCGCGGGTCGCCGAGCAGCGTCTGCGCCGCCGGGTTGCGCAGCACCATGGTGCCGTTGGCGTCGATGACGGTGACCCCGTCGGTCATGGTGTCCACGATCGTGGTGACCATCGTCGCCTGCTCGGTCGCGTTGCGCTCCGAGCGCACCAGCCGGTCGCTCAGCTGCAGGATCTCCCCCCGGCCGACCGAGAGCGCGAGGGTGAGCACGACGATCATCGCGACGTACGACTGCAGTGCGAGGGCGCGGGTGTGCGGGTCCTCGATCGGGACGAACGGGCCCTCGTTGAGCACGGTCGCCACGGTGACCGCGGCGCTCAGCAGGAGCGCGTGGGCGCTCGCGACCCCCAGCGCGTAGCGCGCGCCGGCCCACACGCAGACCGACAGGACCAGGAACGGCAGGGGCACGTCGGTGCTCACGAGGAAGACCAGCCAGAGGGCGACGGCGCTGAACGCCGCCAGTGCGACCAGCTCCACGGGACCGTGGCCCCGGATCGGGCCGACGGCGTCCGGCGCCTGCTCGGGGGTGCTGGAGCGGACGTGGTGGCGGGCGAGCAGCGCGAGGGGGAACACCGCGACGATGCCGGTGCCGTTGCGCAGCACCCACGAGGCGACCGACTTCCAGCTCGCGTCCGTGATCGAGGTGACCGCCGCCGGGCCCAGCGCGGCGGACACGAGCGCCGAGAGGTACGCCGCGGCGAGCAGGTAGCCGAAGTCGCGGAGCCGGTCGATGCCCGGCGGAGGCTCCTCGCCGAACCCCCACCACTGCGGGCACCACCGGGCGATGAGGACGCCGAAGACCACCACCTGGACCACGTTGGCCAGGCCGAAGCCGAGCGCCAGCGACGCGCTCGCCCCGGTCGCGGCGTTGACGGCGACCGCGAGCACGAACAGCACGGCGAGGTCGAGCGTCGCCCACCGGGACCAGCCATTGACCGCGAGCCACGCCGCGGCGACGCCGGCGGCCGGCCACACGAGCGCGGTGTCGGTGCCCTCGAGGACCGCCTGCCGGCCCAGGGCGGCGGCGATCAGGAAGTAGCACGCGAACCCGAGGAGGTCGAGGAGGCGGACCCGGGTCACTCCGGGCTGCCTTCCGTTCCGAGGGCTCGTCGTACGGCGGCACGGAGGTCGTCGGCGTCGAACGGCTTGGCGACCCGTTCGTGCCCGGTCCTCGCGATCCGCTCGATGACCTGGCCGGTCCACTGCACGGTCACGAAGACCGCGGGGACGCCGGGCCACTCCTGGACGATCTCGTCGAGCAGGGTGACGCCGTCGGTGTCGGGGAGCGCGTAGTCCATCAGCACCAGGTCCGGACGGTAGTCGGGCTCCCCCGCGCGCAGGTCGGTGAGCCGGGCCCGGTCCGGGACGCCGCGGAGCTCGTGGCCCTCCCGCAGCAGGCAGTGCGCGATCCAGTCACGCACGTCCTCGTCGTCCTCGACGATCAGCACCCGGGCCACACGACGACCCTAGGGCAGAAGTAAAGAACCCGCCCGCTACAGCAACCGGCGGACGGCGTCGCGCAACGCCTGCTCCGGGTCCACCCCGCTCACGCGGGCCTCGGCGACCAGCGCGAGCAGCCGGTCCCCCAGGTCGTCCCCGGGATGCACCTCGGTCCCCGCCCGCTCCAGGCGGTCGAGCACCTTGTCGGCGTACAGCAGCGCGGGCAGCGTCGGCGGGATCCCGTCGGTGACCGAGGAGCGCTGCTTCTCGCTCGCCTTGATCGCCTCCCACGCCTCGTTGATCTCGTCCGGCGTGCCGCCCGCGGCTCTCTGCTGACCATCGGGGGCGAATACGTGCGGGTTGCGGCGGTGCATCTTCGCCGTGACGTCGGCCGCAACGTCGTCGATCGTGAACTCGCCGGCCTCCTCGGCGATCACTGCGTGGAAGTAGACCTGCAGCAGCAGGTCCCCGAGCTCCTCGCGCAGGTGCGCGGGGTCACCGGTGTCGATCGCCTCGAGCGTCTCGTGGGTCTCCTCGAGCAGGTAGCGCGCGAGCGAGCGGTGAGTCTGTCCGGCCTTCCAGCTGCACTCGGCCCGCAACCGGCGCATCACCTCGAGGAACTCGAGGAGCGGCTCGCCGGACCCGGGCATCAGCCGCAGCGCTGCGACACCGGGAGCGCGGCGCCCGCGGCCGGGTCCGCCTCGGCGGCCTGGCCGGCCTTGGCCACGTCGCTGACGGCGAACGAGATCGTGGTGTCCGCGGGCGCCATGGTGCCGTCCTCGATCGACACCGCGTAGCGCGGGTCGATGCGCACGTCCTGGTCGTCCAGCCAGCTCGCGAACGCCTCGTGGCCGGCGGCCGCAGCGGCCTCCGGGTCGTCGTCGCCGACTTCCTCGATGCCGACGGCCAGCTCCACGGCGGCGACGTACGGCCGGGCGAGGTTCACGCGGCGCACGGCGTCCTGCTGCTCGGGCGAGAGGCCGGCGATGCTCTGCTCGAGCGAGTCCGCCGCGTCCTGGTACGACGGGTCGGGCTCGACCCCCTGCGCGGCCGCGAACTGCTCGCCGGCCTCCTGGAGGGCGAGTGAACCGGCGACCTGGGTGTCCACGACGGAGTTCGCGACCGCCTGGCCCTCCTCGAGCTGGGTCTCGACCGCGGAGCAGTAGTCCGCCGCCGTGTCGTCGACCTCGTTGGTGGTGATCGTCGTGTCGGCGACCCGGGCGGCGACACCCGGGTTGAACGCCGGGACGGAGCCACAGCCGGTCAGCAGCAGCGCGGCCGCGGCCAGTCCGGCCAGGCTGCGCACACGGGTCGGGGTCACGCGTTCTCCTTCAGTCGGTCACTCGGTCCTACGTCACGGGGTCGATGACACTGTCGATCACCTGCCGGGCCCATTCAAGCAGGGCGATGCCCGTGATCGGACGCCCTCCCACCACGGCCGTCTGCGGACGCGGCACGAGGATGGTGCTGACCGGCGCCTTCACGATGGACTTCGGGTACATCCGGTTCAGGCGCACGACCCGCGACTCGGGCAGGTCGACCGGCGCGAACCGCACGTTCTTGCCCGCGATCGTCACCTCGCCGACGCCGGCCTTGCGGGCCCGGGCCCGGAACCGGGCGACGAGCAGCAGCGAGGTGACCTCCTGCGGCGGGTCGCCGTACCGGTCCTGGAGCTCCTCGTTGATGAGGTCGACGTCCTCGTCGGAGCGGACCTCCGCCAGGCGCTTGTACATCTCCAGCCGCAACCGCTCGCTGGGGATGTAGTCGTGCGGCAGGTGCGCGTCGACGGGGAGCTCGATGCGGACCTCGTCGAGCTCGGGCTCGGCGTCGCCGCGGAACTCGTGCACGGCCTCACCGACGAGCCGGACGTACAGGTCGAAGCCGACGTCGGCGATGTGACCGGACTGCTCGCCTCCGAGCAGGTTGCCGGCGCCGCGGATCTCGAGGTCCTTCATCGCGATCGCCATGCCGCCGCCGAGGTCGGAGTGCTGGGCCAGCGTCGCGAGGCGCTCGTGGGCGGTCTCGGTCAGCGGCTTCTCCGGCGGGTAGAGGAAGTAGGCGTAGGCGCGCTCGCGCGAGCGACCGACGCGGCCGCGCAGCTGGTGCAGCTGCGAGAGGCCGAGCATGTCCGCGCGCTCGATGATCATTGTGTTGGCGTTCGAGACGTCGAGGCCGGACTCGACGATCGTCGTGCAGACGAGCACGTCGAAGCGCTTCTCCCAGAAGTCCAGCATCACCTGCTCGAGCTGGTGCTCCCCCATCTGCCCGTGCGCGGTCGCGACCCGGGCGTCGGGCACCAGCTCGCGGATCCGCGCGGCCGCCTTCTCGATCGAGTTCACCCGGTTGTGGATGAAGAAGACCTGTCCCTCGCGCAGCAGCTCCCGGCGTACGGCGGCGATGACCTGGCGGTCCTCGTAGGCGCCGACGTAGGTGAGCACCGGGTGGCGCTCCTCCGGCGGCGTGGTGATCGTGGACATCTCGCGGATGCCGGTGATCGCCATCTCCAGGGTCCGCGGGATCGGGGTCGCGGACATCGACAGCACGTCGACGGAGGTGCGGAGCCGCTTCATCTGCTCCTTGTGCTCCACGCCGAAGCGCTGCTCCTCGTCGACGATGATCAGCCCGAGGTCCTTCATCCGGATGTCGGGGTTCAGCAGCCGGTGCGTGCCGACGACGATGTCGACGGTGCCGTCCTGCAGGCCCGCGATCACCTCGCGCGCCTCGGCGTCGGTCTGGAACCGCGACAGGCCCTTGAGCACGACCGGGAACCCGCTCATCCGCTCGGAGAACGTGCTGAGGTGCTGGGTCACGAGCAGGGTCGTCGGCACCAGCACGGCGACCTGCTTGCCCTCTTGCACCGCCTTGAACGCCGCGCGCACCGCGATCTCGGTCTTGCCGTAGCCGACGTCGCCGCAGACGAGGCGGTCCATCGGGACCGTGCGCATCATGTCGCCCTTGACCTCGTCGACCGTGGTCAGCTGGTCGGCGGTCTCCTGGAACGGGAACGCGTCCTCCAGCTCACGCTGCCACGGGGTGTCCGGCCCGAACGCGTAGCCCTTCGTGGCCTGGCGCGCGGCGTACAGCTTGATCAGCTCGGCCGCGATCTCGCGGACCGCCTTGCGCGCCTTGTTCTTCCGCTTCGTCCAGTCGGCGCCGCCGAGCCGGTCGAGGGACGGCTGCTCGCCGCCGACGTACCGCGTCACCTGGTCGAGCGCGTCGGCCGGGACGTAGAGCCGGTCCGGCGGGCCGCCGCGCTTGGAGGCGCCGTACTCGAGCACGAGGTACTCGCGGACCGCTCCCCCGACCTCGCGCTGCTTCATCTCGACGAAGCGGCCGACGCCGTGCTGCTCGTGGACCACGAAGTCGCCGGCGCTCAGCTCGAGCGGGTCGATCTGGCGCTTGCGCCGGGTCGGCATCTTGCGCATGTCGCGCGTGGATGCCCGCTGGCCGGAGATGTCCTCGCCGGTGAGCACGACCAGCCGGTTGGTCTCGTCGACGAGGCCGTGGGCGATCGCGCCGCAGCTGATCGTGACCACCGCGTCGTCGAGGTCGGCGGCGGCGCCGATGTCGTCGACGACGCGCGCCGGGACGTCCTGCTCGCCGAGCACCTCGCGCATCCGCTCGGCCGGACCGTGCCCGGAGTGCAGCACCACGACGCGGTGACCCGCGCGCCGCCAGCGGTCGATGTCGGCGATCGCGCGGTCGACCTCGCCGCGGTAGGGCTCGACGGACGTGGCCGCGACCGGGCGCGAGGGCACGGCGCCGACGTCGTCGGCCTCCAGGACGCCCTCGGTGTCGATGCCGAACGGGCTGATCGTCCACCACGGCTTGCCCTGCGCGATCGCGTGGCCACGCACGTCGGCGATCTCGCGGTACGACGCCGCGCCCAGGTCGATCGGCGCCTGGCCACCGCCGGCGGCCGCCGCCCAGCTGGCACCCAGGAACTCCTCGCTGGTCGCGACCAGGTCGTGGGCGCGGGTGCGCACCCGCTCGGGGTCGAGCACCAGCACGTGGGTGTCGTCGGGCACCAGGTCGACCAGCAGCTCCATCTCGTCGACGAGGACCGGCGCCAGCGACTCCATGCCCTCGACCGCGATGCCGGCGGCGATCTTGTCGGTGAGCTCGAGCAGCTGCGGGTGGGCGCGGCCGATCTCGGCGGCGCGCTCGCGGACCTCGTCGGTCAGCAGCAGCTCGCGGCACGGCGGCGCCCACAGCCGCTCCTGCTTCTCCAGCGTGCGCTGGTCGGCGACCGCGAACGAGCGGATCTCCTCCACGTCGTCGCCCCAGAACTCCACGCGCAGCGGGTGCTCCTCGGTCGGCGGGAACACGTCGACGATGCCACCGCGGACGGCGAACTCGCCGCGCTTCTCCACGAGGTCGACCCGTGAGTAGGCGGCGGCCGACAGGCGTCGTACGACGTCCTCGAGCGGAGCGGTGTCGCCCGGCTCGAGCTCGACGGGCTCGAGGTCGCCGAGGCCGCGCACCTGGGGCTGGAGCACCGACCGCACCGGCGCGACCACGACCTTGAGCGGGCCGTTGGTGGGGTCGGTGCCCGGGTGCCGGAGCCGGCGGAGCACCGCCAGCCGGCGGCCGACGGTGTCGCTGCGCGGGCTGAGCCGCTCGTGCGGCAGCGTCTCCCAGCTCGGGTAGTAGGCGACCAGCGCAGGGTCGACGAGGTCGCCGAGCGCCTCGACGAGGTCCTCGGCCTCGCGGGAGGTCGCGGTCACCGCCAGCACGGTCCGACCCTCGCGGACCAGGCCGGCGACGACGTACGGCCGCAGCGCCTCGGGTCCGGTCAGGTCCAGGGCGCGGACCGACCCGTCACGGGCGTCGGCCATCGCCTGGGTGAGGGTCGGGTCGGCGAGGACGGCGTCGGCCAGGCCGGAGAGGTGCATGGAGGCTCCCAAGGACAACACGAGTGCCCCCAGCCAGGTGTGGCAGGGGGTAGCCCGACGAGTCTACGGCCGCTCGCCGACAGCCTCACTCGTGCGTCTGAACCCCGCCGGCGTCCTCGTTGCACTCGATCTGCGGCGGCTCCTCGCCGGGGAACGCCATCAGCGACATGGCGGGCAGCTGTGGGCCGCTCATGTCGAACGACAGCGCGGAACGGCGGCGCTCCTGGCCGCCCCGCGTGCGGTAGACGTATCCCGGCGCGCTGGTCACACCGACCGTGAAGAGGCACTCATCGAACCGGGCGATCTCGTCCACCGGCTCGGCGAGGTCTTCGACGTCCTCACGCAGGGAGGCGATGTCCTGGCGGAGCTCGCGCCCCGGGCGGTCGGCGTCCTCGCCCGGGTCGGTGCCGCACTCGCCCGGCCCGAACGGATGGTCGCGCCCACGGAAGGCGAGCACCTGGTAGTCCGGGTCGTCCCACTCGCTGTGGTCGAGGTCGACGGCTGGGTAGTGGACCCGCACGAACGGCCACAGCCCCTGGTCGACCAGGTAGCCGAGGTCCTGCTCGTCGTCACCGGACTCGGTCAGCGGCAGCCAGGAAAGGCAGGACTCCCACGCGTCGAAGCGCTCGGTGCGGGCTTCGACGACCTTCGCCAGGCGCTGCAGGCGGCGCACCTGGGCCGCCAGGCTCCGGTGGCCGGGGCGGGCGTCGTCCCCGGCGCCGTTCGGGTCAGCCGGCGCGCTCAGGCACCGGCGTGCGGTCGACAGGCGGAGCACGTACCACCGGGGCCGCTGCTTGCCGCTGTGCCGGACCAGGGCGGACCGGGCGTGGAGCCCGGTGCCGTCACGCTCGTCGTACAGGAATCCCCACCGGTTCCTCGCGTCTCCGGCCCGGTCGACACCGACCCGCGTGGTGCAGCCGAGCAGCACCTCGAACCGACGCGACTCGCGGTCGAGCTGCCGGAGCCGGCGACCGAGCCGATCCAGTGCTCCGCGCGTCCCGCGAGGTCGCTCCAGCCGCACCGCAGGTCGCTCCGACGCCGTCGCCTTGGCAGGCGGAGCCTCCGGCCCCAGCGGCGGTACGTCGGGTCTGCGCACCGACGGTGTCACCGCGCCGGACTGCACTGCGCCGGACTGCACTGCGCCGGACTGCACCGCGCCGATGTCGCACGCGACCCCGTCGTCCCGCACGGCGCCCAGGGCGTCGCGCCGCAGCACCTGCTCCCAGTCGACCCAGCCGTCCAGCAGCTGGCCGGCGGGCAGCGGGTCGGGCAGCTCGCCGACGCACGACCCGCTCGGGATGCGGTCGATGACCGGGCTGCCCGGCCGAGGCACCAGCACGTAGCCCAGCGGGTGGGCGTCGACCTGCTCGACCTGCGGGTCCTCGCCCACGACGTCCGTGGGATGGTCCAGCTCGCACGAGCTCGTGGCGGAGAAGTGGTTGTACCCGCGGGAGACGGCTCCGTAGACCCGGCAGCTGCGCGACGTCGGGATCGTGTCGCCGGTGACACCCTCGGTGGTCGGCGGGCCGATGATCGAGGCGAAGCTGTCGAGCCGGCCGGCCGATCCGATGTCGCCGCCGACCGAGGCGATGTTGCCGAGGAGCGTGGACCCGATGATCGTCGTCCGGCCGGCCGAGAGCGTGCCGCCGCCGTCCCCCTCGGCGTAGTTGCGCGACACCGTCGAGTTGACCAGGACCAGGTCGCCGCGCGCCCAGATGCCACCGCCGGCGTGCGCCACCGCCAGGTTGCGGCCGACGGTCGAGTTCACGACCAGGACGTCGGCCTCGCCCGAGATCGCACCGCCGCGGTCGTCGGCGCGGTTGCCGTTGAGCGTCGAGTCGTAGACCGCGACGTCGCCGTCCAACGTGAAGATCGCACCACCCGGGCCGTCCGCGTCACTGCCGTCGATGATCGAGTCGACGACCGTCACGTCGCCGTCCTCGTCTGCGTACAACGCCCCACCGTCGCCGTCGGTCGTGTTCCCGTCGACCCACGAACGGACCAGCAGGATGTCGCCGGTCGTGGCGATGGCGCCGCCGGATCCGTCGACGAGGTTCGTGCTCAGCACCGAGTCGTAGACCTGGACGCCGCCGCGGCGCGCGTAGACGGCGCCACCGTCGTCGTTCGCCAGGTTGCCGTTGATCCGGCAGCGGTGCACGGTCACCCGCCGCATCGAGAACACCCCGCCGCCGGGCTCCTCGGCCAGGTTCTGCTTGATCACGCAGTCCTGCAGCACGATCTCGCCGCGCGAGGTGAGCGCGGCGCCCGGACCGTCCGAACCGCCGCGGGTCAGCGTGACGTCGCGGATGTCGAGCCAGCCGGTCCCATCCTGGCGGAGCACCCGCTTCTCGAAGCAGGTCTGCCGGATCGTGTGGCCGTGGCCGTCGAGCAGCATGGGGTACGGCGACTCGCGCATCGGGTCGCCCCGGACGCAGTCGCGCAGCGCGATGTCCGCGCCGAGGTCGATGCGGGTGCGGGTGGGGTCGGCCCAGGCTCGGCGGAGCTGCGGCTCGGTGGTGACCACGGCATCAGACCGCGCAACCGCCGCTCGCGCCGCGGCACCCGGCTCCGAGCGTGCCGCCTCGGTGCCGTCCACCGGTCCCAGGACCACGAGGGCGACACACGACAGGACGATCCCGAGGACGCCCACCAGGCGCCACAACACTGATTCAACATAGGTCGGGGGCGTCCCGATGTGCTTCAGCCACGCGGGTCGGCCGGACGGCCCGGGCGACCTTCGCGTCGGCGAGGTCCTCGATCGCACGGGTCAGCGCGTTCACGAGACGCGGACGCCGGACCTACGGTTCCGACTACTGATCGGTTAGTAAGTCCAGCTGTGGATGGACGCGGCCGGACGCTGCGGGCCGGGTATCGATGGCGCATGACCACGTCACCGGACGCGCGCATCCCCTCACCGAGATCGCCGTTCCTCATTCCGGACTCCGCGCACCCGTTCGACATCTACACGGACGCGGTCGTGCACCTGCTCGCCGACCGCGGGATCGATCGACTCAGTGTCCGCGCCATCGCGCGCTGGATGGGGGTGACGCCTGCCGCAGTCCTGCAGCGACACTCGCAGGCGCAGATCCGCGAGATCGTGGTCGCCCGCTTCGGCTGGCGCTGGGTGGAGTGGAGCTGTCCGCGGCGCGACAGCGGCCTTCCTGCGAGGCTGCCGACGTCCGCGGACGAGTGCCACGGGGTCCGCGTCTGGCAGGCACTCGGTGAGATCTCACGGGGCGCCGCGCTCGCCGGCCACCCGGCACCGCAGTCCCGACTCGAGCAGGCCCGACGTGACGAGGCGGAGGCCGTCGCGGTCTCGCTGACACGGCTGATCCGACGTCGACCGGACCCGCGCGAGACCGCCGGCGTCCTCGCGCTCGTGTCCGGACTACGCGCCGAGATCGCGGCGGCCGGCTCGGTTGTCACCAGTGATGTCGCGGCCGGCATCCTCCGCGACCACGTCGAACGACTGCGTCAGGACGGCGGTGTGCCCGGTCAGCCGGTTCGCTCGGCGTAGGCCGTGGCGGCGGTGTGGACGGCGTCGATGTACTCCTGGGCGTGGTTGTAGGAGAACACCGCGTCCGCCCAGCCCTGGCCGCTGGTGAGGTCGTGGCCGTCGGCGCAGAGGTAGCCGACCGCGGCCATCGCGGCGTCGTCGAGGTCGTTGGGGTCCTCGGCGCCGTCGCCGTCACCGTCCGCCGCCCAGGTCTCCCAGCTCGACGGGATGAACTGCAGCGGCCCGACGGCGTGGTCCCACGCCGGGTCGCCGTGCCACTGGGTGCTGGACGGGCTCGCGGGGATCGCCGCGAAGCCCTTGCCGTTGAGAGCGGGCCCGAGGATCGGCTCCGAGGAGTGCCCGTCGTCCCCGAGCGTGCGCCCGTCGATGGTCCCGTGCTGCGACTCCACCCAGCCGATGCCGGCGAGCGTGGTCCAGCCGATGTCACACCCGTTCGGAGCGGCCAGCTGGGCGTTCGCATAGGCGCGTACGGCGGGCGCGGGGATCCCGGCCTTCTCGGCGGTCTGCTGCACCCACTGCGGGTCGACCTGCGCGGGGCCGGACCGCTGCGCCGGCCGCGAGCTCCCCGCGGAGCCCTGCTGGAGGCTGGGCGAGGGTGCCGCGACGTACGGCTGGTCGGCGACGACCACCGCCCGCGACGACAGGATCGTCTGCGAGGCGAGGTAGCCGAGACCGGAGACCAGCAGCAGCGCCGTGGCGAGCGACGCGATCAGGCGAGCAGAGACCATCCCTGCTTATCCGAACCGGCCGTGCACGTAGTCGCTGGTCCGCGGGTCCTGCGGGTTCTGGAACATGGCATCAGTATCCCCGTGCTCCACAATCACGCCGGGGGTGCCCTGCGAGGCCAGGAAGAACGCGCACTGCGTGGAGACCCGCGCCGCCTGCTGCATGTTGTGGGTCACGATCACGATGGTGACCTCGTCGGCGAGCTCCTTCATGGTCTCCTCGATCACCCGGGTCGAGGTGGGGTCGAGCGCCGAGCAGGGCTCGTCCATGAGCAGCACGCGCGGCTTGATCGCCAGCGAGCGGGCGATGCACAGCCGCTGCTGCTGTCCGCCGGAGAGACCGCCGCCGGGGGCGTCCAGACGGTCTTTGACCTCGTTCCAGAGCCCGCCCTTGCGCAGGCAGGACTCGACCAGCTCGTCGCGCGCCGAACGTGACGCCCGGGTGCCCGTGAGCTTGAGGCCGGCCAGCACGTTCTCGCGGATCGACATCGCCGGGAACGGGTTCGGCTTCTGGAACACCATCCCGATCGCGCGACGGGCGTCGATCAGGCGCTTGTCGGGGTCGTAGATGTCCTCGCCGTCGAGCAGCACCTCGCCGGCCAGCTGGGCCGACGGCACCAGCTCGTGCATGCGGTTCAGGATCCGCAGGAACGTCGACTTGCCGCACCCGGACGGGCCGATCAGGGCGGTGATGCCGCCGGCGGGCATGGTCAGCGACACCCGGTCCAGGACCTTGTGGGTGCCGAACCACGCGGTGATGTCGCGGGCCTCGAGCTCGGCCAACCGGCCGGGCGTGCCGGGGACGCCGGGCATCACCGTGGTGTCGTCGGTCGCAGTGCTCATAGTCGTTCCTCTGGGCTCATGGTCGTTCCTCCGGGCTGCTCCGGAAGAGTGCCGCGCGCCGGCCCGCCTGGGAGGAGGCGGACCGGCGCGGCAGGGTGCTACTTCTTGGTGATCGTGAAGCTCTTGCTCGCGCCGGCCACGGCGGCACCGCCGTTGTAGACCGCCTTGAGCTTGTTCTTGCCCTGGGCGAGCTTCACCGTGAACGTCGCCTTGCCGCCGGACAGGGCGGTGGTCTTGAGCTCGGTGCTGCCGCGCATCAGCGTCACGGTGCCCGTGGCGGTCGCGCCGTCACCGGTGACGGTGATGGTGCCCTTGACGCTCTTGGCCTTGGTGCTCGCCGGGAACGACTCCGAGACCGACGCCGAGGTCTTCACCGTCACGGTCGCCTCGTCCTGCGAGGGCTCCAGGGTCGAGTCCGGGCCCGGGTCGAACACCGCGGTGTAGGTGTGCGCACCGGGCGAGACGCCGGTGGCCGTGTAGGTCGCGGCCCCCGAGACCAGCGGGACGTTCGACGCGATCTCGGTCGCGCCCTCGAAGAAGTCAACCGAGCCGGAGGGCGAGGTGGAGGCCGAGACGTTCGCGACGAGCTTCGCCGAGTTCGCCTTGGTGCTGGTCGCCTCCAGGACGGTCTCGGTGGCGACCTGCTCGTTCAGCGTGAAGTTCGACGTCGCGTCACTGGTGGCCTGGCCGCAGACGCCGCCGTCCGCCGGCGTGGCGAGCTGCTTGAAGCCGGCCGCCTCGATCAGCGGGCGCATCTCGGTGGAGCACAGCGCGCCGTTCTCGCCGAACGCCTCCTGGATGAGGGCGTTGCCGAGGTCGGCGCCGCGGACCACGTTGTACAGCGCGCGCTTGGCGCTCCACCCGGTCTCGAGCCGCAGGGTGGTGCCCAGCAGGCCGGCGCGACCCTCGGAGAACGGCGCGATCGCGTTCGGGTCGCTCTTGATCTTGGAATCGTCGTGCTCCTGGACCTCCTGGACGCTCGCGGCCAGGGTGACCGCGGTGCCACCGTTCATGGCGGTGAGCTGGGAGGTGAAGAACGACCGCGTGCCGGAGCCCGACTGCGGGATCTTCGGGGCGATCACGCCGGACTTGCTCGGGTCGATCTGCGACCAGTTGGTGATGTCGCCCTTGTAGATGCCGACGATCTGCGCCGGGGTGAGGCTGGCGGGCGCGTTCGACGGGGTGCTGTTCGAGACCGCCATCACGAGGGTGTCGAGTGCGAACGGGAAGGACTTCAGGCCCGCCTGGGTCTCGCTGGCGCTCTGCGCGGACGACGACCGCGCGAAGTCGACGTCGGTGTTGTTGCCCGCACCGAAGAGCGTGGCCTTGCCCGCGCCGGACCCGTTCGGGCGCGGCTTCGCGCCACTGGGCAGCGGGATGTTGCCGCCACCCGTGGCCGCGAACGTCGCGATCTTGGCCGAGTGACCGCCGGTGTTCCAGGCGTCCGCGAACAGCTTCATCGCGTGCTGGCTGGTGTCCGACCCGACGCCGATCAGGTCACCGGTGGTCGCCACGAAGGTGGTGTCGTCGGGGTCGACGACGTCGGCGGCGTGAGCGGTGCCCGCCGAGAGGGAGATGGCGCTCGTTGCGAGGGCCGCCGAGGCGACGCCCGCGAGGATCTTGCGTACAGACATCCTGTTTCGCTTCCTGTGATGGGTGATGCGGGTTGATGGGTGTAGCGGCAAGCAGGTGCTATCGGTGTGGTCAGATCAGGTTGGGCAGCAGACGCATCACCACATCCGTGGTTGCCCAGGACAGCGCGAGCGCGAGCGGGCATGCGACCACCCACACGAGCGCCGTCGACCATCGCTGACGTGCGGCGACGACCCCGAGGGTCAGCGCCAGGAGCAGGGCGAGGCAGAGGGCAAGCAGCGGCAACGCGCTCTTGTCCGTCCCCATGGCCAGCTCCGACTCGGGTACCACCGCGGGCCGGCCCGGTGGTGCGGGGAACGCCTTCTTCGTCTCGGCGTCCACGTACACGGTGTTCTCGGGCGCGATGGCGCCGAAGCGGCCGCTGCCCTCGGCGGTGACCAGCGTCAGCCGGCCCGCCCCTTCGGCCACCGGCTGCGGCAGCGGGTCCCCGGCCCGGCGGACCCCGAGGACCTCGAACACCTTCGTCCCCTGAGCGTTGACGACGGTGATCTCGTCGCCGGTCTGCAGGTCGGTGATGTCGGCGAACGGCCCGCCGTACGTCGCCGCGCGGCCGTAGACGACCGAGGTGCCGGCCTGTCCGGGCAGCACCGTGTCGCGCCGGTGACCGGGTCCCACCAGGGTGTCCCCCGACGCGGTGCCCTCGACCACGACCTGCTCGAGCCCGATGCTCGGGATGGTCAGCAGCGCGACGGGGTCACCGACCGGCACCACGGGCCCGATGGGCGGCGCCTTGTCCGGCGGGCCGGCGAGCACGTGGCGCAGCTCGTCGTACAGCAGGTCCTGGGCACGGTGCTGCGAGATCGAGCCCAGGAACAGCAGCTGCGCGGCCATCCAGAGGCAGACGATGGCGATCATCGTGAACGCCGACGACATCACGGCCGCGGCGGCGTCCGCTCCCCGCGGCGGTCCGGCCGGGGCCTGCGGGGACCGGCGCTTGGGCGACGCCTTCGGCTTCTCGATCGTCACGGTCATCGCCGCCACCTCAGGACCGGCCCGGCGACGCGCAGCACGGTCGCGACCACGCAGCCGACCGCGCCGAGCAGGATCAGCAGCGGCAGCAGGCCGCCGGCCAGCGTGGAGTCCACCGGCTGTGTCGCCGGCATCGCGATCGGCTCGGCCGGCCCGGTCGGCACCGCCGACGGGCTGGCCTCGGCCGACGGCACGTCGTCGATCGGCACGTCGCCCGGCGGGACGACCGACCCGTCGGATCCGCCCTCGCCGCCACCACCGCCGGTCGGGCCGGTCGGGGTCGGCTCCTTCTGCTCCTCCACGGCGTCGGCCACGTCCTGCGCCTCGTCGTAGAGCTTTGCGGTGACGCCCGTCTTCTCGATCGGGAGGTAGCCACCCGGGAGCTGGCCGTTGCCGCTGCCGGGACGCTGGCCCTCGGAGACCGAGACCCGGATGAACTGCGCCACCTTGGCCGCGTCCTCCTCCGGGAGGTTCTGCAGCCTGGCCGCGGTGTAGACGATCATCGTGCCCGGGTAGGCCTCGCTCGACCGCCGTACGTCGGCCTGGTCGATCGCGAACGGGTGCGCGGGCTTCGACTGCTCGGCGAGCTTGACCGCGGCGCCAAGCGAGCGTTGGTTGGGCGCGACGTACGTGCCTGGCTCGGTCTCCAACGCCGCGGAGCGCAGACCGTAGCGCGCCGCGTCGCCGAGGCTGACCAGGCCGAGCATGAACCGGGAGCCGAACGACTGCCGGTCGATGCGGCCGAGCTTGTAGGTGCCGGTCCCGGTGTCGAACTCGCAGCGCGTCGAGACGTACGGCCAGGCGTCGAGCAACGCCTCGGCGATCTTGCGCAGCGTGGTCACCGGCGCCGCGAGCTGGCTGAAGTAGACGCCGGGGTTGTTCTGCCGGCAGTCGCTCTCGGTCTTCGGGACGTAGGTGTCGAGCAGCGGCCAGTCCGCACGCGGGAGCTCGAGGTTCTTGTACCGGGGGTTGACCACCATCCCCCACGGGTCCTTCTCGCCACGCATGAAGGCCATCGCGTCCCGGTCGTGCGCGATGTAGTCGGTGACCTGCTCGATGATGTCGGAGTCGTTGGACAGCGACAGCAGCGTCGCCGCCGCCTCCTGGCTGGTCTGGCTGAGCCCGGGGTTCAGCTTGATGAACTCCGGGTCGTTGACGATCGAGAGTGGGTTGTCGCCGATCCCCGGGTGGCCGCGGCCGAGGTCAGATCCCAGATAGGACTGGGACATCAGCTTCGCGAGCAGCCGCGCGTTGAGCTTCAGGTCGGTGAGCTCGCCGGCGTTGTCGGGCTTGTCGATCTGGTAGCCGATGGCGAAGCCGGTGACCGCAGTGGGCGCGTAGCCGACCGGGTCACTGCCGCGCTGCTCGTGCTCGGACGAGACCACGGCGGCCGCGCCGCCGCCGGACTCCATCAGGTTCCAGCCCGCCGCGTCGGACATCTGGTTGAGCTGGAACTTGAAGCGCGACTTGTCGAGGCAGTACGCCGGCGCCCACTGCAGCGCGGCCTGCGCCAGCAGCTCGGAGCCGTAGAAGCCCGTGGGCGGTCGGGGGTCGAGGACGTCGCAGGCGTCCGGCGGCAGGCCGAACGTGATCGGGATGGAGAACCGGTTCTTCCAGTTCGAGGCCGACCACCACAGCGCCGGCGATACCGCCTGATCGACGCCCTCGTTGGCGAAGTTGCTCGAGCCGGCCGGGAAGCGGCCGCCCTTGCGGCAGGCCTGGTCCGAGCGGGTCATCGGCTCCGACGGCCGGTCGCAGCTGAGCCCGACGATCGGGATGACGACGACCGAGCAGGCGACCTTGTGGCTGCAGCCGAGGGACTCGTTCTCGACGTCGCTGCGGACCTCGAACTGGACCTCGCCGGTGCCGTCGGTGTCGGTGAAGGCCGCGATCTCGGCAGGCGGCGCCGCCGTACCCACCGCCGCCTCGGGCGGCATGTTGCCCGCATCGCAGGCGGGGAACGTGGTGCCCTTCGCGGCGACGAACGGCGTCAGGCGGGTGTAGTAGCCGGTGACGTCCGCGGTCGGGCACACCGCAGCGCCCGGGAACGGGTCCATGCCGGAGAGTCGACCCTTGTCGGCCGGGTCGGCGGCTGCGTCGTGGATCCACGACGCCTCGCCCTCGGCCCGGGTGATCTGCGAGCGCTGCGCGACCGACCCGGTCCAGCAGGTCTCGGGGCGCAGCCGCTTGGCCTTCGGGAGCGACGGGTCGTCGACACCGCGGCACTGCATGATGACGACCGGGTACTCCTGGTTGAGCCCGTTCTCGCCGTACGGGTTGCCGGCTCGGCCACCGCTCGGCTGCGCGCCGCTCCAGCTGATCTCGATCCGCTGGCGCCCCCGCAGGTTCTTGGTCTGGTCGGCCTCGACGGTGACCTCGTAGCTCGGGAAGGAGTACGTCGAGCCGTCCGCCTGCACGAACGTGCGGGTGAGCGTCTTGGTCTGGCTCCAGCCGTCGGCCTTGGCCCGGGCCGGGACGTCCGGCGCACCGGCCTGGCTCGCAACGGCGCCGGACGGGACGGCGATCGCCGTGGCCAGCAGCACCAGGGCCAGCAGCCGCTTCACGGCCGGACCACCTTCGCGGCCGCCGACGCACGCCTTCGGCGCAGCGTCATCACGTACATGCCGGGCAGCAGCACCAGCGCCACCAGCTCGAGCACCGCCAGCCATCCGAACGTGCGCTGGTCGACCGCGCGGTTCGCGGCGAGCTCGGTCGGGTTGGCGTAGATCGCCTCGCCCGACGTCGAGCCGTCCGCCGCGCCCACGACCTCGCCGGTCTCCGGGTCGATCGCACCGGGCGCGTCCCCCGCGGCGGCTCCACCACCCGTGCCGCCGGCGCCCCCGGAACCGCCGTCGCCGGCCGGTGCGTCCGGGTCGTCGGTGGACGGCGTGTTGGTGCCGGTGGCGGTGCCGCACGGCCCCTGGCCCACCTTGTCGCACGCGGCCGGCTGCGGTGCCGTCTGGGCGAGCACGTTGTTGTTGAGGTTCTTGCCGTCGAACGTGGGGTTGTTGCACGACCGCACGTCCCGGTTGTTCAGGTCGACGTCCGGGTCCGCCGCCCTCAGCTTCGCGAGCTGCTCGAAGCCGGCCTGCACGAGGTTCAGCGGCAGCGGCGAGTAGCCGTACGACCCGGCCTTGCTCTGCCCGGCGCACAGCGAGTAGTACATGAAGTCCGCGAGCGTCTGACGCTTCGCGGTCGACATGCGCGGGTCGTCCTCGCCGGTCGGGATGATCATGTAGGAGTACGACGAGATCGGGTACGCCCGCGGGTCCGGGTTGTCGTAGACGCCGTCGAGGATCTGGGTGAGGTACAGCTGGCTGTTCTTGTCCCGGTTGATCTGCGCCTTCGTCAGCGCGACCGCGGTGTTGTACTGCGTCGGCTCGACGAAGTAGCCCGCCTTGTTGAGCACCTTGACGACCGGGTAGTCGGCGTTCAGCGGGTAGGAGTACTCGACGTACCCGATCATCCCGTTGCCGGCGAAGCCCTTGATCGTGTTCATCACCTGGTCGGAGCCGGCCTGGCTGACCATCCGGGTGCCGCTCTTCTTCGGGTAGTACGACGTGAGCCCGGAGCGACCGAAGTACGGGCGCCAGATGCTGGGGTACTGCTTGTCCATCCAGGTCGTCAGCTGCGCGGTCGTGCCCGAGCCGTCGGAGCGGACGACCGGCGTGATCGCCAGCGACGGGAACTCGCGGCCGTTGTTGTCCTTGGTGATCGCCGGGTCGTTCCAGTTGGTGATCTTGTTGGTGAAGATCTTCGCGATCGTCTCGCCGGACAGCCGGAGGTTGCGCACCAGCTGGCCGCCCACCTTGAGCTGGTAGGTGAACGCCGTACCGCCCGCGACGATCGGCAGGTAGGCGAACTCGCGCCCGTTGCTGGTGTCGGCCTGGCCCTGCTCGTCGGTGCCCTGGTACGGGATCTCGGAGATCGCGAAGTCGGTGCTGTCCTGCGAGAAGTCCTTGCGCCCCTTGGTGGAGCCGCCGCCGGTGTAGACGACCTTCATGCCGTTGGCGTCCACGTCGGCGATCCACTGCTGGACGATCAGCTCGGACCAGGTCGAGCCGGTCCCCTCGATCTGGGCGTACACCGTCGCGCGCGCCGTGCCGGGCATGGAGACGATGCAGGCCAGGGACAACACGAAGGCCACGAGGGTGCGCAGCGTCGAGCTCCTGGAAGGGCGGGTCACGGGTTCTCCTCGGTTCGGGCTGCAGGCTGGACCGGACCCATCTCCACGAGCGGGTCGGCCATCACGAGGTCCACGGCCGGGCGCGAGCGCCGGCCACGTCGGCTCTTGGTGCGGCGCGGCCGGGCGACCAGGCGGGCGGTGATGAAGAGGATCAGGACGATCGCCATCAGCACGGTCGCGGCCGCGAAGGCACGCGTGATGGCGTTGGGCTCGCCGCTGCGGACGGTCGTGTAGATGAACAGCGGCAGCGAGTTCATGACGCCGTCGGTCGGGCTGGTGACCAGGAACGGCGCGGCACCCGACGTGAGCAGGACCGGGCTGGTCTCGCCGATGCCGCGCGCGACGCCGAGGATGCAGGCGGTCGCCAGACCGGGCCGCGCGGTCGGGAGCACGACGGTCCAGACGGTCTTCCAGCGACTGGCGCCGAGCGCGAGGCTGGCCTCGCGCAGGCCGTCGGGCACCACGCGCAGCACCACGTCCGCCGCGCGGGCGATGATCGGCAGCATCATCACCGCGATGGCCAGGCTGGCGGCGAGGCCGGAGCGGGGGAAGCCGAGCGCGACGATGAACGTCGTGTAGATGAAGAGGCCGGCGACGATGGACGGCAGTGCGGTCATGGCCTCGACGACCGTGCGCACGATGCGGGCGAACCTGCCGCCGACCTCGGTCATGAACACCGCGGTCCCGATGCCGAGCGGCAGGGTGATCGCGATGGCGATGCCGAGCTGCATGAGGGAGCCGACGATCGCGTGCGCGATGCCGCCGCGGTCGAACGGGTCCTTGGGGCCCACCCCGGACATGTCGTCGAGGTAGAAGTTCAGGTGCAGCAGCGGCCGCCAGCCGCGCATCACCACGAACACCATCGCGCTCACGAGCGCGGCTCCCACCACCACGGCGCCCGCGGTGAGGATCGCGCCGGCGAGCCGGTCGCGCACGTCGACCAGTCCCCCAGTCATGGCCGCGGTGACCGCGGTGACGAACAGGCCGAAGCCGAACCACGTGATCACGAACCACGCCAGGCCCGGGAGCGGCAGCAGCTGCTGGGTCACCAGCCAGGCCATCCCGAACGCGGAGACCCAGGAGCCGATGCGGACGAACTTGTCGTCGACGGTCATCCGCCCCAGCGAGCCGCGCGGTACGGCGGGTGCCGCGTCCTCGTCGTACCGGGGCAGGTGTGTCGTGCCGACGACACGAGCGCCGGCGGGAGTCGTGAGAGTCATCAGGCGTCCGTCCCGGCGCCCGAGCGGCTGCGGTTGACGATGACGGCGGCGAGCGTGTTGATCAGCAGCGTGAGCAGGAAGAGCACGAAGCCGGCGGCGAGCAGGGCCGAGAGCTGGGTCCTGCTCGCGTCGCCGAAGCGGCCGGCGATCAGCGCGCTGATGCTGTTCGTGCCGAGCTCGAGGAAGTTCAGCTTGAGGTCGAACGACGGCGAGATGATCAGGAGCACGGCGATGGTCTCGCCGAGCGCGCGGCCGAGGCCGAGCATCGTGCCGCCGATGATGCCGCCGCGACCGAAGGGCAGCACGACCGAGCGCACCATGCCCCACTTGGTCGCGCCGAGCGCGAGCGCCGCCTCCTTCTCACCTGGCGGGGTCTGCGAGAACACCTGCCGCATCACCGCGCACGACATCGGCAGCACCATCATCGCGACGGCGATGCCGGCGCAGAAGGCGCTGGCGGTGTAGCGGCTCGCGTCCCACACCGCGGCGTCCGGGTCCGCGCTCGGGACGTCGAAGATCGGGATCCACCCGAGGTTGCGGTGCAGCCAGAGCGCGAGCTCCGCGGCGTGCGGCATGACGAGGAAGAAGCCCCACAGTCCCCAGATGATCGAGGGCACGGCGGCCATCAGGTCGACGAGCGAGACCAGCGTGGCCTTGACCGACGCGGGTGCGTACTCACTGATGTAGAGCGCGGTCGACAGTGCGAGCGGGAACGCGATCGCCATCGCGACCAGGGCGACGGTCACGGTGCCGGCCAGGACCGAGGCGATGCCGACGACGTCGGCCTCCGGGTTCCACTGCGTCTCGGTGAGGAAGCCGATCCCGTAGTTCTTCCAGGTCGGGTACGCCTGCCACCCGAGGAACAGGCCGACCCCGCCGATGATGACGAGGACGGTCGCGCCGACGGCGCGGGCGGAGTGCACGAAGACCGCGTCGGCGCCGGTCGCCTTGCGCGAGATCTTGCGCGGACGGACGGTGTCGACAGCCGGATCGGCGGCGTCGGCCACAGGCAGGGTGGTCACTCGGTACTTCCTGGCGATGTGCTCTGGTCGAGCGGGTGGGCGAATCGCCTGAAGTTTCAGGAGGGTTCCGAAACGATTGGCCCTGCCTCGGTGAACGAGGCGCGAACAGCGCCGCCTCCTTTGCCCAACACATCGCCCGCGCTCGGCGCCGGTAGCCCGAACGGGCCATGCCGGCCGCTGATCCGTAGTCAGGCCGGGCCACGTGGCGTCGTTCACCCACCGTTCACGAGCCGCGAGGAGCGCCGGGATCTCCTCATCTGTCTTGGGTATCTGCCGCCGTGGGCGACCGACCCGGTCCTGACGGTTCCTACGTTCGGGTGCGGGAGCCCGGGCTCCATCGCCTGCACGGGCCACCCCGGGTTGGAGGGAACGACCGATGACCAGAGTGGTGGGGTATGCCCCCGGTGCGTACGACCTGTTCCACGTGGGGCACCTCAACGTGCTCAAGCACGCCCGAAGCCGGTGCGATCACCTGATCGCCGGGGTCGTGTCCGACGAGATGTGCCAGCTCACGAAGGGGATCACCCCGTTCGTCAGCCTGGCGGAGCGACTGGAGATCGTCCGCCACATCGACTTCGTCGACGAGGTGCACGCCGAGACCGTCCCCGACAAGCTGGACACCTGGCGGCTGCTGCGCTTCGACCGGATCTTCAAGGGCGACGACTGGCGGGGCACGTCGAAGGGCGAGCGGCTCGAGCACGACTTCGCGTCGGTCGGGGTCGAGGTCGTGTACTTCCCCTACACGGTCCACACGTCGAGCACTCGGCTGCGACGCGCCCTGCAGGGCCTCGGTGACGAGCTCGAGCTCTCCTACACCGCGGCCGACGCCGGACGCGGCTGACCGGACCGTTCGCCGATGGCCTCGCGGACGACCGCGTCGATGTCGGACCGGTAGCGGTCGGATCCGAAGTGCGCCACCGCCGAGCGCCGCCCGGCGTCGGCGAGGCGGTCCGCTCGCGCGATGTCGCCGAGGAGCTCCTCCAGCGTGTCCGCGAGGGCCCCGACGTCCTGGGGCGGGACCAGCAGTCCGGTCTCACCGTCGGCGACGGTCTCGCAATGGCCCTGCACGGCGGTCGCGACGACGGGACGTCCGGCGAGCTGGGCCTCGACGACGGCGTTGCCGAAGGACTCGCCGAGCGATGGGGCCACCAGGACGTCCGCGCCCTCGAGCGCGGACCAGATCGGCGCGCAGTACCCACCGAAGCGCACGGCACCGCGGAGGTCCGGCTGGTCCGCGCGCGCATGCAGTCCGGCCACGTACGTCTCCTGCCCGGGACCGGGGGTGCCGTACAGGCTGACCTGGACGTCGTGGCCGCGGCGGCGCAGCAGCGCGACGGCCTCCAGCGCGACGTCGGGTGCCTTGCGTGCGGAGAGCCTGCCGACGACCGCGAGCTGCCAGGGCGAACCCTCCCGGCGCGTGCGCGGCGCGGCCGGAAGCGCTGCAGGGGGACCGTCGACGCCGTTGTGGATCACCCGGACGCGTGCACCCAGCCGCGGTACCGAGCCCAGCACCACGTCCTCGGTCGACCGGCTGTTGGCGACCACGGCGTCGGCCAGCAGCAGCGGCAGGGCCAGCGCCTTCCGGACGAGCGGTGGGTCCGCGGCCTCGGCCTCGTGCACGTGGCAGAGGGTCGGGACGCCGGCCAGCCGGCCGGCGAGCAGCCACCACGGGAGCGTCACCGTGTTGACGTAGACGATGGCGGGTCGCTCGCGGCGCAGCAGGGCCCTCATCCGGGGCAGCGCCCGCACACAGGCCAGCGCGAGCGCGGTCAGGCCCGAGGGCGACGCGGCCGCGCGTCGCAGCACCGGGAAGTCGAGCACCCGTACCTCGGCCCCCAGGTCGAGCAGCGGCTCGACCAGCGGGCCGTCGGAGGGCGCCGCGACGACGACCCGCCAGCCGTGCTCGACAAGGCCGGCGACGCTCTCCTTCATCTGGAGGTCCGAGCCGTACCGGTCGGCTGACGGGTTGGCGACCAGGACGGTCCCGCGGTGAGGGGGGTGCACTCACCCATGAACCACGCCGCCCGGCCGACGCCGCCCGGGAGATCCGGTCCTATCCCCAATTCTGGCTACCTCCTCCGTCATCGGCGTGGACCGGCCTCGGCTCGACCTACGTTCCGTCGACGAGCCAGTGGGCGCCTCCGTGCGCCCCGAGCCGTCACCGAGCCCTCGACCTGACAGGACACCCACGTGACCGCCACGACCACACCGAACCGGGTCCGACCCCGGCGTGGCTATCGTGCCGACCTCGCAGCGCTGGCGGCCGCCCAGAAGCCGTCCCAGGGCACCGCCGCCTACTCGCGTCTCGTGAACCGGCCGGTCGCCCGCCGGGTCGCGGCGGCGGCGCACCAGACCGGCCTGACGCCCAACTCGGCGACCGCGATCAGCGCGACGCTCTCGGCGGCGGCGCTCGCGCTGGTCGCGCTCCAGGAACCCAGCTGGCCGTTGGGCATCGGGGTCGCCGTCCTGCTGGCAGCCGGGTACGTCATGGACTCCGTGGACGGTCAGCTGGCGCGCCTGCGCGGGCGCGGGTCGGTGGCCGGAGAGTGGCTCGATCACACCGTCGACTGCGTGAAGACCTGCGCCCTGCACCTGGTGGTGCTCATCTCGGTCTATCGGTTCGTCCCTGCGGCACCGGACGTCGTGCTCCTGCTGCCGTTGGCCTTCCTGGTCGTCGACGTGACGTGCTTCTTCGGGATCCTGCAGCTTCCGCACCTCCGGGCGCAGAACGGCGGCACGAGCTCCGGACCGGCACGCGTCGAGGGACCGTGGCGGACGTGGCTCATCCTGCCGACCGACTACGGCACGTTCTGCTGGATGTTCGTGCTGCTCGGAGCACCTGCGGCCTTCCTGACCGTGTACGGGCTCATGTTCGCGGCCAACGCCGCGCTGCTCGCGCTGGCCTGCCGCAAGTGGTGGCGCGAGCTGCGCGCTCTCGACCTGAGAGCGTCGGCATGAGGATCGCGCTGCTGGGGACGCGTGGTGTGCCGGCGCACTACGGCGGGTTCGAGACCGCTGTCGAGGAGATCGGCCGGCGTCTGGTCGACCGAGGTCACCAGGTCACGGTGTACTGCCGCGGGGCCGAGGACACCCGTCGGCGCAGCCACCTCGGCATGGACCTGGTCCACCTGCCGGCCTTGCACCGGCGGTCGTTGGAGACGCTCAGCCACACGGCGCTCTCGGTGGGTCACGTGCTCACGCACCGGACGTACGACGCCGCCATCGTGTTCAACGCGGCCAACGCCCCGTTCCTGCCGGCCCTCCGGGCGCGTCGGATCCCGGTCGCGGTGCACGTCGACGGCCTGGAGTGGCAGCGCGCGAAGTGGGGACGCGGAGGTCGCGGCTACTACCGCTGGGCCGAGGCTCTGTCGGTCCGGTGGGCCGACACCCTCATCGCGGACGCGCAGGGCATCGCCGACTACTACCGGCACGAGTTCGGCGCGAGCAGCGAGCTGCTGGCCTACGGCGCCCCGATCCAGAGTGCCCCGCGCGCGCACCGCCTGGCCGAGCTCGGGCTGGCCGCCGGTGGCTACCACCTGGTGGTCGCTCGCTTCGAGCCCGAGAACCACGTCGCCGAGATCGTCGCCGGCTACCGCCGGTCGGCGGCCCGGCTCCCGCTCGTGGTCGTCGGGTCCGCGCCGTACGGCGACCACTACACGGCGCTGGTCCGTGAGCAGGCGGCCGACGACGCCCGCGTGCGCATGGTCGGCGGCGTCTGGGACCAGGAGCTCCTCGACCAGCTCTACGCCGGGTGCGCGACGTACCTGCACGGGCACAGCGTGGGCGGGACGAACCCCTCGCTCCTGCGCGCCATGGGCGCGGGTGCGGCCGTGATCGCGTTCGACGTCGTCTTCAACCGTGAGGTGGTCGGGCCCGACGGCACGTTCTTCGCGTCCCCCGACGACCTGCCGACGGCACTGCTCCAGGCCGAGTCGTCGCCCGAGGCACGTAGCGCGCGCGGCGAGCGGCTCCGCTCGCGCGCCGCCACGCGGTACCAGTGGGGCGAGGTCGCCGACGGCTACGAGGCGCTCCTCAAGCGGCTGGCCGCCGGTGAGTCCGTGCGAGGAGAAGCGAGTGGACGACGTGGCCGGACAGACCGATGAGGCTCCGGATGCCCCGCTCGCTGGGTGCGGTAGCCGGCCAGGTGACGCTCGCGTTCGGCAGCTTCGTCGTCCAGCTCATCGCCGCCCGGGCCCTCGGACCCGAGGGGTTCGGGGTGTTCGCGCTGCTGTTCGGCGCCATGGTGATGGCCACGGCCCTGTCCACCGGACTCGTCGGTGACTCGCTCACGGTGCTGGACCGGCACGATCCGGTCCTGCGCTCCGCGCTCGCCAGGACCGCGGCGGTCGTCGTCGCAAGCGCCACGGTCGCCGGCGTGCTCCTGGGGTCGTTCCTGGTCGGCCTCTCGACTGGCGACTGCGCAGCACTGGCCGCCGCGACCGGGGCCTTCCTGACGGCCGATCTCGGGCGCCGCATGCTCATGGCCGTCCTGCGGTTCTGGCACCTGGTCGTCGTCGACGGCCTCGGCTTCCTGGCGGCGATGGTGGCGCTGACCGCCTTCGCGGCGGCCGGGACCGTCTCGCTCGGCGACGTGCTCCTCGCCCTGGCCGCCGGCCAGGCCACGGCGTGCGGCGCCGCCCTGGCCTGCCTGCCGGCCAGGGAGCGCGCCCGACCGGTGCTCCGGCGGGGCGGCGGCGTGCGCGAGGTCTTCGGCTTCGGCGGCTGGCGTGCCGCCCAGCAGTTCGTCCGCCCCACGACCCTCAACGCGACCCGGGTCGTGGTCCTCGCCGCGGCCGGGGCCGTTGCCGTCGGTCAGCTCGAGGCCGCCCGCCTGCTGGTGGCACCGGCGATGCTGCTGGTGCAGGGCCTGGGCTCCTACCTCTTCGCGACGTACGCCGCGGACCGTTCGCTCCCGCTCGCCGCGTCGCTGCGCCATGCCGACCACGGTGCCGCCGCCATGCTCGCCGGCGCGGCCGCCGTCACCCTCGCCGTCACGTCCGTGCTTCCCGCCGTCGGGCCGCTCCTCGCGCCCGGCTACGACCTCTCGATGCTGGCCGTCCTCGGCTGGGGGACGTACGCCGCCTCCTGTGCCGCGGTCCTCCCCTACGGCAGCCTGGCGGCGGTGCGGGGCCGCCCCGCCGCCGTCCTGCTGGTGCGCGTGGTCGACTCCGTGCTCGCACTCGTGGCGGTCGCCCTCGCCCTGCTCGTGCTGGGCGCTCCCGCCGGAGCCGTGCCGTGGCTGCTGGCCGCGGGCTCGTTCGTGGGCGGGGTGTTGTGCCGCCAGCTGCTGCTGGTCCCGCGCCTGCCCGCGTCCGTCGAGTCGGCCCGGGCGCCTGCCGCGATCGCGAACGCGCCATGACGACCACCCTCACCGTCGCTCCGCCCGCCACGCTCCCGGGCCAGGTCCTCGTCTCGCCCTTCCGGCGCCCGCCGCTGCGGTTGCTCGTGGCCCTGTTGATGATGCTGGTCTCCTGCGTCGCCTGGCGGCGCGGGGTCTACTACTCCGGCGGCCTGGACGTCGTCGTGGCCGCCAAGGGTGCACTCGGCATGGTCGCCCTGCTGCTCGCGTGGACCGCACCCCGCACGGGGCCGCCCTGGTCCCAGCTGCGCGCCGGTCCGGTGCCCTGGCTGTGCCTGTACCTCGGCGTCTCCTCCGTCGGCGCGCTGATGCACGGGACCACGCTGCCCACTGCCGTCCTCGCGGCCCGTGTCGTCCTGCTCACCGTGACGATCGTGCTGCTGGTGCGCGCCTACCCCTGGGCGACGTTGCTCAGCACCCTCACCTCCGCGATGCTCCTGCTCGCGGGCGTCGGCGCCGTCACGGGTGTCGGCTCGTTGGCGTCCGGGCGTCTGTACGGCGGCATCCCCCCGCTGAACGCCAACGAGATCTCGCTCCTGATCGGCGTCCCCCTGGTCTGCATCGTCTGGCGCTGCGTGAACCACGCGGCCACGGTGCTCGAGATCGTCTCGGTGCTCCCGCTCCTCGGCGTGATCTGGTTGACCGGGACCCGGACCGGGCTGGCCGCGCTGGTGCTGTCGTTCCTGCTCCTGGCCACGATGGCCCCGCGGATCCCGGCCTGGTTGCTGTCGGTCTGTGTCCTGTGCCTTCCGGCGGTCCTCTACGTCATGTTCTTCACCCCCCTCGTGTCGACCTACGCGACCCGGGGCGACGCCGCGAGCACCTTGACGCTGAACTCGCGCACGGTGGCCTGGCAGGCCGCCCTCGACTACGCCGACAGCGGTACCACCCAGCTCGTGGGTGTCGGGCTCTCGGTGAAGGAGATCCCGGTCTCGGCGATGTACCGCAGCACCCAGATCCTGGACAGCACCTGGGTGTCCGCGATCGTGCAGGCCGGTTGGGCCGGGACCGCCGTGCTCGTCGTGATGACGTTGCTGACGCTCGCGCGATCGCTCACCCTGCCGAACCCGCAGCGCGCCCTCGTCTTCGCCGTGCTCGTGCTGCTGGTCGTCCGCAGCGTGCTCGAGAGCGGCCTGTTCGACGCCTCGGCCGCGTTCATCCCCTTCCTCTGCTTCAGCCTCGCCATCCAGAGACCACCGCCCCCGGAGGGACCATGACGTTCACCATCCTGATCGCCTGCTCGGCCAACGTGTGCCGATCGCCGCTCGCCTCCGCCGTGCTCGCCCACGCTGTCGCGCTGGAGCAGGTCGACCGGTCGGTCTCCGTCGTCACCGGCGGGCTCGAGGCCATCGCCGGGCAGCCGGCCTGCCCGGAGATCGCGCGCATGGCGGAGGCACGAGGGCTCCACTCGAGAAGCCTGGTCCGGCACGAAGCCAGCATCTTGACGCCGGACGAGATCGGGGCGGCCGACCTCGTGCTCACCGCCGACCGGCGGGCCCGGTCGGGGGTCATGAAGCGGATGCCGTTCGCGACCGGCCGCACGTTCACGATCCGCGAGGCCGCCCAGCTCGGGGCGGCCGCCCTCCCCGAGGTTCGCGGCCACACGCTCGACGACCGGCTGCGGTCGTACGTCGCCGCGATGAACGACGTGCGCGGGTTGAGCGAGCTGCCCCGCACCCGCCGCATGGTCGTGCTGACCAGCCCGTGGCGGCGGCTGGCGGTCCACGCCCACGACATCCCGGACGCGCACCAGGGCGAGCGCGCCCCTCATCGCGCCGTCTACTCACTCACCGCCTCGAGCTCCAAGCAGGTCGCCCGCGATCTCTCCACGTGCGCGCAGGTCTCGGTGGGGTGAGCCCGATCGACGTCGAGATCCTGCTCCAGGCCGAGGCCGTCCGGGCCTGGCACGTCGACGCCGTCGACGCGCTCCCCGTCGACGAGGTCCGGGTGACCCTCGTGACCGACGGGTCGACCTGGGGCCGCGACGTCGACAGCCTGTTGCGCCGCGAGCGACGTCTGGGCGACCTCAGCGCCCGAGGTTCGGACCTCCTACCGCCGGGCTCGTCCCCGGGCAGGCACGCCGCCGAGGACGCCGTCGTCACCCAGGAGGTCCGGTCCGGCACCCGGATCGACCTGAGCGGCGGGCCGGTCCGGCCGGGCTGCTGGACCCTGACCTTCGACGACCGTCCGGGCGAGGACGCCGCCGTCCAGGCCCTGCTGGCGAACCGGTTCCCGGTGGTCCGCGTCGTCGACGAGCACGGGCGGGTCATCGTCGAGGGCCGGCCCGGCAGTGAGGTCCCCGGCCTGCTGGCCGCGGCGCTCGACGACGTGCTCGCCGGCTGCGTCCAGCTGCTGGTCGCCGCCGTCGCCGGCCACCCACTGCGGTTGCCTGCGGAGCCCGGCGGTCACGACGCCCCCGGGACCGGCGGCGTGCCCACGCCGAAAGCGCGAGCCCGCCGGGCCTGGGCGGCCGCGGTCGCCCGGCGGGTCTACCGGAGGCTGTACCGCAGCCCGCACTGGCGGGTCGGGTGGCGGTTCACGGAGGGCCCCGGCGTCCTGGCCACCGGGGGCCTGGCCGGGGAGCGGTGGCGCGACCTCCCGGACGACGGCCGGCACTTCTACGCCGACCCCTTCCCCATCGAGGTGGACGGCCGGACCTACCTGTTCGTCGAGGACTACGACCACCGGCTCGGCCGGGGGGTGATCTCGGTCCTCGAGTTCGACGGCCAGGGCCCGGTCGGCACGCCCCGCCCCGTGCTGGAGCACGACGTCCACCTCTCCTACCCCGTCGTGCTGGAGGACGACGGACAGCTGTGGATGATCCCCGAGACGTCGGCCGCCGGCACGGTCGAGCTGTACCGGGCCACCGAGTTCCCGGACCGGTGGGAGCTCCACTCGGTCCTGCTGAGTGACCTCGACGCCAACGACACGACCCCGTTCCGCCACGAGGGGCGCTGGTGGCTCTCGGCGACGGTCCGCCACGGCGGGTCCTGCTCGGACGCGCTGCACCTCTGGTACGCCGACCGGCTGGCCGGTCCCTGGGTCGCACACGCCGGCAACCCGGTGCTCGTCGACATCGCCAGCGCCCGGCCGGCAGGCCGGCCCGAACGCCACGGCGGACGTCTGCTCCGGCCCGTGCAGGACGGCCGCCGGGGGTACGGCGCAGCCCTGGCCGTCGCCGAGGTCGTGACCCTCGATCCCGCCACCTTCGTCCAGCGCGTCGTCGCCCGGATCCCGCCCGACCCGTCCTGGCCCGGGTCCCGGTTGCACACACTCAACCGAGCCGGCCGGCTCGAGGTCGTCGACGGCTCGGCCCGCTCGTCCCGGCTGCGCCACCGGAGCCGCCGCTGAGCAGTCCTGGACGAGCACCGGTTTGACAAGCCGGGACCAGCGGTGAAAGGTTCCCCGAGTCCTGGGGGACATGCATGCCGCCACCTGCTCGTTCTGAGGTGTGCTCAATGTCGGTATCGAACTCGTCGACGTCTCCTGTCCTGCTCGGGTCCATCGTGAGTGGGGCCCTTCTCGCGCTCGTTGCCTCGACGCTGCCGCCCGCGGCCGCCCAGGCATCCGCCCCCGACTCGCCCCGGGCCCGCACCCTCGTCGTCGGCCCGCACGGCAGCGACTCCGCCGCCGGCACGCCGAGCGCACCGCTGCGCACGATCGGCGCGGCGATCTCCCGCGCAGGCTCGGGCAGCACGATCGTCGTACGCGGTGGCCAGTACCACGAGTCGTTGACCATCCCCTCGGGCAAGCGGCTCACCATCGAGGCCGCACCCGGCGACCGGCCGTGGATCGACGGATCCCAGCCGGTGCACGGCTGGCGGGCCACGGCGGACGGGTTCGTGCACCACGGGTGGCGCGCGTCGTTCGACTCCAGTCCGACCTACACCTGGGGTGCGTCGGACGGGACCGACCCGGGCTGGTCGTTCGTCAACCCGCAGCGACCGATGGCCGCGCACCCGGACCAGGTCTGGATCGGTGGGGCAGCGCAGCGCCAGGTCTCGTCACGTGCGCAGCTCCGGCCGGGCGCCTTCTTCGTCGACGAACGCGCCGACCGCCTCTACCTCGGGTCCGACCCGGCGGGGCGGGACGTGCGTGCCAGCACGCTGGCCACGGCGCTGGCCATCCGGGCCTCCGGCACCACGATCCGGGGCATCGGCGTACGCCGCTTCGCTCCGTCGGTCCCGCACATGGGAGCGGTCACCGTCGAGGCCAGGGACGTCACGCTCGCGCGCGTCTCCGTGCGCGGCAACGCGACCACCGGCGTGCACGTCATGGCTCCGGGCGTCGCGCTGCGTCACGTGTCGCTCGTCGACAACGGCATGCTCGGGCTCAGCGCGACCTACGCCGACGGCCTGCGGCTCATGCACGTGCGGGCCCAGGGCAACAACACCGAGGGCTTCAACCACGCCCCGGTCGCAGGCGGGATCAAGATCGGCCGGACCCGCGGGGTCCGCGTGGTCGGTGCGACGGCCACGGGGAACGACGGGACCGGGCTGTGGTTCGACGAGTCCACCCAGGGGATCCGGGTCCTCGACAGCGTGGTGCGGGACAACGACCACCACGGCATCTCGCTGGAGATCTCGGACAACGCGCGCGTCGTCGACACCGTCATCGCGGGCAACACCGACGACGGCGTCAAGGTGAACAACACCAGCCGCGTCGGGCTGTGGAACAACACCATCGTCGACAACGGGCGACCGGTGAACATCGTCCAGGACGAGCGCGACGGCTCCGACCCGGACGTGCCGGGGCACGACCCGCGCCGGCCCGTGCCGGCGCCGGGGCTCACCTGGATCAACTCCGACGTCAGCGTGCACAACAACATCCTGGGACGCGGGCAGGCCGACGCGAACTGCCTGCTGTGCGTCGAGGACTACTCGGGCCGGTTCAGCGCCGCCGAGCTGGGCGTGCGCGCGTCCGGCAACGTCTACGCCCGCGCCAACCGCTCGGCCCCGAACTGGGTCGTGGTGTGGTCCCGCGGTGCCGGCAACCCGGCGGTGTTCACGTCGGTCTCCGAGTTCGCTCGCACGACCGGCCAGGAGCGGCCGCACCTGGCCGTCGTCGGCCGGCCGGCGGTCACGCGTGACCTCGGCGCGACCGCAGTGGTGAGCAGGGCCGCCGAGCGGGTCGCCCAGCCGCTGCCCGCCGCGCTCGCCCGGTCGCTGGGCCGGCCGGCCGGCGTACGCCATCTCGGCGCGTGGGTCGGCTGACCTCGGCTCGCGCTTCCGCCTGACAGTCCGATCCACCGCCGGTGCTCCTCGTGGTCGACGTTCAGGCCCCGCAGCAGCACGATCCGCCCGTCGACACGCAGGCGGACGTCGGCGAGATACCGGTTCGCGTTGGCCAGCACCCGCGGGCCGACGCCGAGACGGACGCCGAGCCCGCGCTGGGCAGCACGAGCCGACCGTGGCCGTCCCCGAGCCAGAAGCCCGAGCCCTTCCCAGCGCGGTCGGCCTCGACCACCACGGGCTCGACGAGTGTCTCGACCGCCGGCTCTACCGGAGCCTCGGAGGTGAGGGGCGCCAGCTCGACCCGGTCGTTGCCGAGGTCGGAGGTGTAGTCGTGCTCGACCTCGCGACGGCGCCTCCGCTCGTTGGTGACCACGCTGCCGAGCAGGGCGAGCCGTGAGCGGCGGAGCGTCTCGAGGCACTGGATGACCTGGTCCCGACGGGTGACCGACGACCGGATCACCAGCACGACGCCGTCGACGTGGCGGCCGAGGACCACCGCGTCGGTGACCGACAGCAGCGGTGGGGTGTCGTAGATGACGACGTCGAAGCGGTCCCGGAGGATCCCGGCCAGGCTCGCCATCGGGGCGGACCCGAGCAGCGCCGCCGGGTCCGGTGGGAGCGAGCCGGCCGGCAGCACCGTCAGCATGTGGTGGTTCCACGGGACCAGGACCTGGTCGAGGTCACGCTCGCCGACCAGCACGTCGGAGAGGCCGACGCTGCCGTCGAGACCGAGGAAGCGCGCCACGGCGGGACGACGGAGGTCGGCCTCCACGAGGCAGACCGACGCGCCGGACTGCGCCCAGCTGATCGCCAGGTTGCAGGCGACCGACGTCTTGCCCTCGCCGGCAAGGGAGGAGGTCACCGCGAAGTGGCGCAGCTCGCGGTCGACGGTCGCGAACTTCAGCGCCGTCCGAACGGTGCGGTACCGCTCGGCCGCGGCGGAGCGCCAGTCGAGGGCCACCAGCGGGCGCCGCCGTACGGAACGCTGGTACAGCGTGGAGCCGAGCGGCGACATGTCGGTGAGCGCGCGGACGTCGTCCGCGGTCTTGATCCGCTTGTCGAGGTAGTGACGCAGCACGGCGAGCACCAACCCGATCGCGAGGCCGGCGACTCCCCCGAGCAGGAGGTTCAGCAGCACCCGCGGCGACGACGGTTCGGTGGGGACGGCGGCCGGTCGCGCCAACGACACGGTGACGTTGGAGACACCGCTGTCGCGGGGGGTCTCGAGCTGCTCGATCACCAGCCCGAGGCGGACCGAGATCGCGTCCGCCAGCTGGCGGGCCAGCTCGGGGTCGGCGTCGGTGACGGAGACGTCGAGCAGCACCGTCTCCGGCGCGCTGCTCACCGTCACCTGCGCGCCCAGCTCGGCCACCGAGCGATCCAGCTCCAACCGGGTGATCACCGGCTGGAGCACGTCGGGGCTCCGGACCAACGGGGCGTAGGACTTCACGCGCTGCACCGCGAACTGAGACCCCTGGAAGATCTCGCCCTGCCCGCTCCCGTCGACCCGCTCCGCGACCGTGACGAAGGACTGCGCGGTGGCGGTGTACCGGGTCGGCGCCAGCGCGCTCACGACGCCGGCGGCGAGCAGCCCGAGCAGCAACCCGGCCACCCAGATCCGCCACCGGCGTTGGAGCAGGACGAAGTACTCCGCGAATGTCATGCCGACAACCCCTTGATCCCCATGGTGTTCCTCACTTCCGCGTGCCGGTGCTCCTACGCCGGTCCGGCGACCAGGTCGTCGAAGAGGCCGAAGACCGGAGCGTTGGTGGCCGATCCGGACAGGTAGGTCCGCAACCCGATGTGGCCGGCGCTCTGCAGAGCAGCGGCGCTGTCGTTGACGGAGACGTTCCACCCGGCCGGCTCGGTGCTCCCGATCGCCCACACCTTGGCGCGGACCGTGGTCGGCGAGGTGCCGGTGGCCTGCACCCGCAGGTTCACCAGGTCACCAGCTCCGACGGTCAGCCCGGCCACGGTCTGGCTCTGCAGGAACGTGTCGGTGCCACCGACGTTCCGGCCGAGGGTCACGGACACGGCGCCGCTCGACAGGAACCGGACGTCGGTGAAGTACCGGTCACCGTTGGCGAGCCGCCGCGGCTGAGCGGTGAGGTAGATCCCACCACCGGTCGCGGCCTTGTCCGCCCCGACCTTCACCCGGAGGTCGGTGCTCGTGGACGAGACACCGGTCAGGGCCATCGCCGGCCCCGAGCCGGCAGAGCCCATCCGGATCCGTCCGGACCCGCCGGTCACCGAGAAGTTCGTCGCGGTGCCGGACCGGGTCCAGGCGCCACCGGTCTCGGCGCTGCCCCACCCGTCGACGACCGTGCGACCGAAGGCGTCGACCGCGAACGGCGTCGGCCCGGACGTCACCAGGACCTGCTTGGTCACGGTGCCGGTGGCGCCGCCGTCGTCGGTCACGGTCAGCGTGACGTCGTACGTGCCCCCCGTTGCGTAGGCATGCGACGGATTCGGCTCCGTCGAGGTGTCGCCGTCACCGAACGACCAGGCGTACTCCTCCACCGTGCCGTCCGCATCCGTCGCGCTCGACGTGAAGCTCGCGGTCAGTCCAGCCGCCGACGAGCTGAAGTCGGCCACCGGCGCCTGGTTGGGAGCTGGCGCGACCGTGACCTGCTTGGTCACGGTGCCGGTGGCGCCGTCGTCGTCGGTCACGGTCAGCGTGACGTCGTACGTGCCTCCCGTTGCGTAGGCGTGGGACGGATTCTGCTCCGTCGAGGTGTCGCCGTCACCGAACGACCAGGCGTACGACTCCACGGTTCCGTCCGCATCCGTCGCGGCGGCCGTGAACTCGGCGCTCAGGTTCGTGACCGCAGCGTTGAAGTCCGCGACCGGCGACTGGTTCGGCGGCGGCACGTTGGACCCGGCGGCGTGGTGCGCGGCGATCTCACCGGCACTCAAGGCCCGGTAGTACACCGCGATCTCGTCGAGATCGCCGTTGAAGAACGCGTTCGTCGGGGCGGTCGGCCAGTTGTTCAGACCGTCACCCCCGATCCGCCAGTACCCGAGGGCGAGGTGCTCGCCGACCTTGACGTCGGCCCGCTCGGCGACCACGGCGCCGTCGAGGTACAGCTTCATGCCGGCCGGGGAGAGCGAGGCCGCCACGTGGTGCCAGAGGCCGTCGTTGTAGCTGGCGGGGCTGGTCACGACCTGGCGTGTCGCGTTGGGCTTGACCCCGAACAGGACCTGGCCGGCGTTGTTGAGATAGATCTGCCGGTCCATCTTGCTGGAGTTGCGGTCGCTGCGGTTGCCGCGACCGATGATCTTGCCGCCACCCACCGTGGTCTTGAACCAGCCCTCGAGCGTGAACACGTCGGGCGGGCTGTCCTGCACGGTCGTGTAGGCGCGCGTCGTGCTGGTTCCCGGGAACCGCGTCGCCGTTCCGGTGTCGGCCGCCAGCGCGCTGGGCACGCCGAGGGTCGGGCCGGCGGTGATCGTCAGCGGCTGGAAGCCGGCCGAGTCCGCCAAGGTCGTGCCCGTGGTGTCGTCGAGGCGCCACCAGTGGGTGGGCTCGCTGTTGTCCACGGCCTGCACGTACGGTCCGTCGCTGCCGGCGGACGCGACCGTGACGTCGGTCCACGGGGAGTTCGCGATGTTGCCGAACGGGTCGGTCACCGCCACGCGGTAGCGATGGGTCGAGCCGGGTGCCAGACCGGTGTCGGTGAAGCCCATGCCGTACGGGTTCCACCAGTGCGCCCGGACCGAGCGGGTGTGGATCAGCCCGGCGCCGCTCTGCACGTCACGGTAGACCCGGTAGGTGAGGTAGTCGTTGTCGATGTCCTGGTTGGTCGCCCAGCTGATCCGGACCTTGCCGGCCTCGGTCGAGCGCAGGTTCAGCGGGTAGGTCGTGTTGAACAGGCTCGGGCCCTGGTCGTTGGGCGCCAGGCCGGGTCGGGCGAAGCGCACCAGGCCCTGCTGGTTCTGCCCGTTCACCCGAGTGAACTCACCGGCCATCGAGATGAAGTCGGCGTTGCCGGTGACGCTCCACGGCCCCTGGATCTGGCCGGTGTAGGTACCGGCGTTCAGGTTCGGGTACCAGGTGAGCATCGAGGAGCGCGGCTGGCCCTCGAAGTTGTAGTAGCGGCCCTGGTCGGGCTCCCACGTCGCGGTGCCCGTGACGTCCCGACCGAACGCGATGCCACGGAAGTACGGATAGTCCCCGACCCCGCCCGCGCCCTGCCGGACGCCGTCGATGTTCTCGCAGTAGTGGGCGTGGCTCGCGGCGTAGATCACGTCACCTTGCGCGTGCAGCGAGTAGGTGTCGCCGTGGCAGTCGTTGGCCCAGTGCACAGCGCCGTCGTTCCACGACGCCGCGAACGTGCCCTCCCAGGTGCCGCCCGCGCGGCCGAACGTGTAGCCGCCTCCGTAGATGTAGTCGTCGTCGGCGGTCAGCGTGGTGATCGCACCGTTCTCCGTGCCGTTGCGGACGATGTTGTTCGCGAGGAACGGCAGGCTGGCGCCGGTCGAGGCGTCGACCATGCCGAGGCCGTAGCCCGGGTTGGAGGAGCCGTTGAGCGCGGTGAACGCGCCACCCACGGCGAGCTTCGTGCCGGCCGGGTTCAGCGCCAGCGCCCAGACGTCGCCGCCGGTCGCGGCCGGTGTCCAGTTGAGCAGGGCGCCGTTCGAGGCGTTGAACGCGGCCAGGCCCTGCCGGATCTGGGTGCCGACGTCTTGGAACTCGCCGCCGGCGTACACCGTCGTGTTGGTCGCGACCAGCGCGTTGACGTGGTAGTTCACCGGCGGGTTGAAGGTCTCGAGCAGCGCTCCGGTGGTGGCGTTGAACGCTGCGATGCGGCGGTGGGAGAGCCCGTTGACGGTCGTGAAGTCGCCGCCGACGTAGATGCGTGACCGGTCAGGCGAGACCGCTACGGCCTTGACCTGGGCGTTGAACGACGGCGCGAACGAGGTCACCAGCGCGCCGGTCCGGATGTTGTACGCCAGCATGTTGTTGCGGGTGACACCGGTCCCGCCGGCCCCGGCCGGCCGAGCGGTGGTGAAGCTGCCGCCCGCGTAGACGATGTCCCCGACCATCGCCTGGGACCAGACGACGCCGTTGATCTGGACCGTCGGCAGGGCGTCGGCTGCCACCGTGACCGGAGTCTCCGGGCTCTGCGGGTCCTGCGGTGCCGAGTCCGCCCACGCCGGACTCGGCACGACGCCGACCCCGGCCAGGAGCAGGGCCGCTGCAAGCAGCGGCAACAGCAGCAACCGCCTCCACCCCTGACCGGGACGCTTCTCCCCGGCAGCACCACGAACTCGATCCATCTCCGCCACCATCCACTCAGTTGTCGCCCGCGAACGTGAAGGAGGGCATTGACCCCCCACGTCGAGGAACGTAGGAACCTGCGACCCCGCGGACCGTCCGTCGGCGTCGCCGTACTCGAAATTGGGGGTACCGCCGCTCATCGGACGGAGCCCTCGAAGGAGACCGCCGGAGCGGTGCCGGTGTAGCTCACGACGGCCCGGACCCGACCGCGCGCCTCGACCGGGATCGCGAACACGTACCGCGCCTCGGCCGTCGCGCCGGGCTCGAGGGTGCCGCCGAACACCTGTTCTCCCGGTCCGCTCAGGGTGACCGCCGGAGTCTCCGCGGCGCCGTACGTCACGGCGACCACGACGGTCTCGAGCGAGATCGGCTCGGCGCCGTCGTTGTCGAGCGCGAAGCTCAGCCGGACCGCCGGGCCGGCGATCTCGCCCGGCCCATGTGCGACGCCGGCGACGTCCTCCACCTGCGTCACGCTCAGGGTGAGCCCGGACCCGAAGTTCCCCGTCGCGTCGAAGGGCACCGGGGCTCGCGTGCGCATCTCTCCTGCCGGCACGACCTCGAGCGATCCCGGCTCGGGAGCTCCGGTCGGGCCCGAGGACGGGGCGGCGCCCGGGGTGGGCGCCGACGCGGCGGCGCTCGGCGACGCGGTCGTCGTCGGCGCCTCCGGCGACGACGACGGCTCCGCGGAAGCCGCCAGCGCCAGGACGGCGACGACACCTCCCAGGAGCACGACTGCAACGGCGACGGTCCACCACCGTCGGTCACGTCCGGCGATCAGCTGCATGTGGCTCTCCTTTGACGAGCGGCCGCACCCCGGCGGCCGTCTCGCCTCCACCACAGCCCCAGCCCGGTCGACGCGGCCCGGACCCGCCGCGACATCCCCAACCTTGGGGATGGCTCCGATCGAGTGACGCAGCAGCGCCCGACGCACCCCATCGTCCGAGACGGGAGGACTACCGACGGGGGGACCCATGGCCACACGACTGGCTCGCACCATCCGCCGCGGCCTGGTCGCCCTGGTCGTCTGCGTCGCGCTGACCACGCTGCTGGCCGTCACCGCCATGGGCTACCTGCACCACCGGATCGACGAGGTCGACCGGATCGACGGGGTCTTCGACGACCTCGGTCCGCGGCCCGAGCGGGTCACCACCGGCCCGGCCGTCGAGGCGATCAACGTGCTGCTGCTCGGGACCGACCGGCGCTCGGAGGTGGCGACCACGGGTGACGCAGCCCGGGCTGCCGACTGGGTCCCGGGGGCGCAGCGATCCGACGCGATGATGCTGGTCCACATCAGCGCCGACCGCGACCACGTCCTGGTGGTCTCGCTTCCCCGCGACTCGTGGGTCGAGGTGCCCGGCCACGGCATGGCCAAGATCAACGCGGCGTTCTCCTGGGGCGGCCCGTCGCTCGCCGTCCAGACCGTCGAAGGACTGACCGACGTTCGCATCGACCACGTCGCCGTCATCGACTGGGAGGGCTTCCGGGAGCTGACCGACGCGGTGGGCGGCGTGACCGTAGAGGTGCCTCAGACGGTGCACGACTCCGCACGGGGTGTCACCTGGACCGCGGGCGAGCACCTGCTGGACGGCCAGGAGGCGCTCGACTACGTCGGACAACGCTATGGCCTTCCCGGCGGTGACCTGGACCGGGTACGCCGGCAGCAGGCCGTTCTCGCGACGCTGGCCGAGGAGTCGCTCGAGCTGCGTCGCAGCCCCACGCTGGTCCTCGACTTCGTCGGCATGATGACCCGACACGTCTCGGTGGACGACGACTGGAGCACGAGCGAGCTCACGTCGCTCGCGTGGTCGCTTCGCGGCGTCGGTGCCGACGACGTCCAGTACCTGACCGCGCCCGTCAGCGGCGTGGGGTGGGCCGGAGACCAGAGCGTCGTCTGGCTCGACCACCCGGCAGGCGCCGAGCTGTGGCGCGCGATCAAGCTCGACCAGGTGGACCGCTCGACGGGCCGGAACGGGAGCTCGGACCCGTCTAGCGGCGTTCGTTGAAATCTCACGTTTCACCGACGAGCGAGCTCTGCGCGGTATAGGAAGTGACCAAAGGTCGGGGGACCTTCGGGGGCGGGGAACGACAGTGGCGACTGCCATGTCACAAGGCGACTCTGATGCACTGCTCGAGCTCCATCGCGCCCTGGGGGAGGTCGTCGCAGACCTTGCGGACGCGGGCGGGTTCGCGCACGCCGGACGGCTGGTTGCCGACTTCGGCGTCCAGCATCTCGGTGCCGACATCGCTGCCGTGTCGCGGCATCTCCGCCGGGGCGGGCTCGACCTCGTCGCTGCCACCGACGACATCGGCGCCGAGCTCGTCGCCCTGCGCGTGCGAGACCCCGACCTCCCGGGCGGGAGGCCGCTGGCGGAGGGCGAGATCGTCCAGGTGCCGCGGGCCTGGCATCCGCTCGCCGCCGACCTGGGCCTCGAGTCGGCCCTCCTGGTCGGTCTGCCTCAGCTCAGCAGCGGGCCGGCCGCCCTCGAGCTGTACTCCTCCGAGCAGGACGCGTTCGCGAAGACCAGGTCGGAGATCTCACGCCTTGCTCGCGTGGCCGGCACTGCGCTGCGCTTCGCCGAGCGACGGGTCAACCTCGAGGACGCCCTGCACACGCACGACATCATCGGCCGCGCCCAGGGCCTGCTCATGGAGCGGTACCGCCTCACCGGCGACCAGGCGATGTCCTACCTCCGCCGCCACTCCCAGCAGTCGCAGCAGCCGATCCGCGAGCTCGCCGCCCACCTCGTCGGGCAGCACGAGACCGAGGCCGGAACGGCGCACCACGGCGCCGAGGCCGACTGACCGCACCTGGATTTGACGGTTCTTTCACACTTTTTTCGCGCGTCGGTGCCTGAATGGAGCGGCACCAAGGGGGAGGCGTGATGCACATCGATCTCAGGACCATCCATCGAGCACCGGCCTGCGCGCATGCGGAGGGGCCGCACGACGCCGAGCCGCACCCACTGCTGGCCGGCGAGGAAGCCGCAGGCGCGCTGCCCCGGCCTCGAGGAGCGGCATCGTGCCTCGCGGTTCCGGACTGACCCGCATCACGATCGTCGAGGACCACGACCTGTTCGCCGAGGCGCTCGAGATGGCGATCGTCCTCCAGGGACACGACGTCCGGCGGGTCTCAACCGCGGGGGCATCGACCGAGGCTCTGCTCAGGTCCGTCCTCCGACAGCGTCCGCAGATCGCCATCCTCGACCTCGACCTGGGTGCGGCGGCCGACGGCGTCGACCTCGTCAGGCCGCTTGCCGGTGCCGACGTCGCCGTCATCGTCGTGTCGGGGACGACGGAGGACTCCCGGCTGGGCGAGTGCCTGCAGCTGGGCGCCCGCGGTGTCGTCGCCAAGTCATCAGCTCTCAACGCGATCCTCGGCGCCATCCGGCGGGTCGCCACAGGCCTCCCGGCGATGCCCCGCGAGGAACGAGACCAGCTGCTGGCGACGTACCGGCACGAGTGCGCCGACGTCCGGGACACCCGTGCCGCGCTGGCGACCCTCAGCCGTCGCGAGAGCGAGGTGCTCGGCGCGCTGATGACCGGCGCCACGGTCACCGACATCGCACACACGTCGTACGTGTCGGATGCGACGGTCCGCACCCAGGTGAAGGCCATCCGCAGCAAGCTCGGAGTGTCGTCGCAGCTCGCCGCCGTCGGTGCGGCGAACCGCGCCCGCTGGCAGCCTCCGCCGCGTCCGCGCACCGGCTGACTCCCCCATTTGGTGGATTCTCCCGTCGGGACCGGGCCGGTGACGGCCCGCGTTCCTACGGTGTGGGCACGCCCGCCGGCCGTGCGGCTGCGCCAGCGCGAGAGAGGTGTCCATGGTCTCCACCGCACCGTCGCCCACCACCGAGTGGCCGGTCCCGCACGAGGCCGCGATCAGGGTCGTCGACGGTCTGCGGAGGCCCCTGCTCCGTACGGCGGGCCGGGCCCGGCCGCGCACGCGCCCCACCCGTCTGGGCCAGGTCGCGGCAGCGCTCGTCGTCGACACGACGGCCGGCGTGCTCGCCGCCGTCGCTCTCGGGTGGACCGACCTGACCCTCGCCGCGTTGTGGGCGGTCGTGGTGGCGATCGCGACCCGGAACGCCCGGCACCCCACCACGTCCGTCCGCGAGGTCGCCCGGCAGGTCGCCGGAGCGGGCCTGGTGCTCGTGTTCCTCGCGGTCGCCCTTGCCGGTGCGCTGGGCCGTGACGTCACCCCGGACACGCTGGTCGCCTTCGCGGTCCTGACGAGCGCGGTGGCGCTCGCGTACCGCGGGCTCGCGAAGAGGATCGATGTCCGGGACCCGTCCCGGACCTTGCGCGTCGTGGTGGCCGGACACCGCCACGGTGTCGAGCAGATGCTCGCCGAGCTGGACGACGCGGGCTCGCCGGTCACGGTCGTCGCGGTGTGCCTGACTGGGCACAAGGGCGGCACCGGCCTCGGCGTGCCGGTCTCGGCCGGCCTGGACGCGTTGTCGGACTGCGTGGAGGAGCACGGCGCCGACGCGGTCATCGTGGTGCCGTGCCGCCAGGTCGATCCTGCGCAGCTGCGACGGCTCGGGTGGCAGCTCGAGCGGGAGCGGACCCAGCTGTTCGTCGGCGCCGGGATTCGCGACCTCGGGCCCGCCCGGGCCCGTCTCGGGCACGCCGGACCCATGCCCTTGATCCAGGTGCGTCCTGCCTGCCTGTACGGCGGCCGTCGCCTCGCGAAGCAGCTGTGGGAGCGGTCGACGGCGGCCCTCGCGCTGGTCGCGCTCGCGCCGCTGCTGCTCGCGATCGCGGTGCTGGTGCGCCTCGAGTCCCCGGGGCCGGCGCTGTTCCGGCAGACCAGGGTCGGCCGCGACGGGAGGCAGTTCACGATGCTGAAGTTCCGGACGATGTGCGTGGACGCCGAAGCTCGCCTCGCCGCGCTCACCGACCAGCAACCCGGGGACGGCGTGCTCTTCAAGCTGCGCTCGGATCCTCGGGTGACCGCGGTCGGACGGGTGCTGCGCCGCTACTCGCTGGACGAGGTGCCTCAGCTCGTCAACGTCCTCCGCGGCGAGATGGCGCTGGTCGGTCCGCGCCCGCCCTTGCCGAGCGAGGTCGACCAGTACGACGTGGACGCCCACCGGCGGCTGGCCGTGACCCCTGGCCTGACCGGTCTGTGGCAGGTCAGTGGACGGTCCGACCTCTCGTGGGACGAGTCGGTGCGCCTCGACCTCCGTTACGTCGAGAACTGGTCGCTCGGCCTGGACATCGCGATCGTCCTGCGCACCTTCGGCGCGGTCCTCGGCCATCGCGGCGCCTACTGACGACAGCGCCGATCCTCAATCCTGGGGATGCGGCCACCTGTCGCCAACGGCGATGGTGAAGGTGTCGAAGGAGGGAGTCCCGACACCCGAGTCGGCTCACCAGTCGCGCAGCAGACAGGGTTTCTGTCCGGCTGCCCGAAGCGGCACCGGCATCCGCGCCGGCATGTCCCCCACTGGCGGCGGGCGGAGGGATCGGTGGCGACTGGTGAGTCCCGTCTGGGCCGTTGGTCCTAGTACCTACGGGCAAACGGTCTCGCCCAGAAGGGTTACCCGCATCCTCCGATACGGGTACACGATGAAGTGCGGTCAGAAAGGTGCTGCGTTCTACAACCCTGTGGGGGGCGCACCATGCTCATCTCTCAATCGATCCGCATTCGCCTGCTCGGCGGTCTCACCGTCGTCAGACCGGACGGCACGACCGTCCCCACCGACCAGTGGCGCACCGGCAAGACGATGGATCTGCTGCGCCTGCTCGCGCTGGCCGACGGCCGGCCGGTGCGTCCGCAGACCCTGGTCGAGCTGCTGTGGCCTGCTGCCACGCCCGAGCGCGGCAGGGGCAGCCTGCGGACGGCCAGCAGCCAGATCCGCCGGACCATCGGGACGAACTGCGTCGTACGGCAGCCCGATGGCCTGCGCCTCCTGGACGCATGGGTGGACGCGGTTCGCTATCTCGAGGCCACCGCCCGCGTCGCCCACGCGGCCCGGTCGCAGCAGCACGCTCGCGTCCTCGAGGTCGCCCGTGCCGCCGAGCAGCTCTATGCCGGAGACTTCCGGGCCTACGACGACGACAGCGCCTGGGCCGTCGCCGAGCGCGACCGGATCGCCGTGGCCAGGCACGAGCTGCTCTGCGACGCCGCGTCCAGCGCCCTCGCCCTCCGCCTCACCCGCGAGGCCGCGGCCCTGTCCACCGAGGCCATCCGCGTCAACGAGACCTCGGAGACCGCGCATCGGCTGCTGATGGCCGCGCAGGCCGGACTCGGCGAGACGGGGACCGCCCTCCGCGTGTTCGAGACCTACCGGGCCAGGCTGGCGACCGAGCTGGGCGCGGACCCGTCCCGCCAGACCCAGGAGCTGCACCTGCGGCTGCTCCGGGGGGAGACCGCCTGAGCTCAGCTGCCGCCCGGCCAGTCGTCGGCGTCACCGTCGGCGTCACCGTCGATGCCCGCACTCGCCGCCTCGAACTCCGCCACAGCAGCCAGCTGCGTCCGGACGTCGAGCTTGCGCAGGACCGCGCGGACGTGGCTGCGCACCGTCGACTCGCTGACGTCCAGCTGGGCCGCAATGCCCTGCACCGGCTCGCCCGCGTGCATGAGCTCGAGCACCAGGAACTCCCGCGGGCTCAACGACCGCACGCTGCGAACGGCGGTGAGGCGAGCCCGCTCAGCGGTGTGCCAGGCCGCACGCAGCGCGGCCATCTCGCCGGCGTCCATCAGGCTCTCGCCGGCCACGACCCTGCCCACCATCAGCCGCACCTCGTTGAGGGTGGACGCGCTGGGGTACACAGCCACGGCGCCGGCATCGAGCATCGCTCCCCACAACGGGCCCCGAGGCGCCCCGGTCAGCACCAGCCACGGTGCGCGGACGGAGTGGATCATCCACCGGGCCTGGACGAGCCGCCAGCGGGGCTGGAGGTCGCAGAGCATGACTCCCACGTCGATGGGGTCCTCGACGCGGGGAACCGGTACCCACGGCGCCGGCTCCGTCCGCCACCGGACGCCGGTGACGCGCATGCCTGGAGTGACCAGCGCCGCGCTGACGGTGTCGGCGATCAGCGACTGGTCTGCCGCTACCGCAACGTGACACTGGGTTGGCATGTGCCAAGCCTCTCTACTGACGCGCACACGCTGCGTCGAAGGCGCTCTCCCGGATGGCATGACCCCGTCATCCTCTGGTGACCGGTCGGTTCTGTCGGCGGTTCGGCTGCGCTCCCCCTGAAATTGGGGACCGGCCGGCCGAATCGGCCCCCGGCGCCTCCCGGTCGCCGATCGTGGGTCTCGTCGCCGGCCCCGGCGGTCACGGCGTGCTTCGACCCGTGAGGCGTAGCGCCTCGGACCTGCCCCCATCAGGTGCCGTCGAGGTCCCCGAGGTCGAGATCGACCGGGTCCGGCGACACCACGACACCGGCTGTCGGACGGCCGTCACCAATTTGGGGTAACGAGTCCGGGACCTCCGCAGACCCCCGCCCACCCGAATTTACGGTCGCTGCGATGGGGTGCACGACGCGGTCGAGCCGAACGGGACGGCCACCGGTCGCGGGCGAGGACACCCAGGGGGCACGTGGTGTACGACGGGGGTGAAGTGCATGACGCACGGAACAGAAGGTCGACAACGTCCGGACGGGATCTGGTGCTGGGGGGCGATCGCCGCCGCACTCCTGGTGACGATGGTTCCTCAGCTCGCCGTCCAGGCCATCGTGCCCTCGGCGCGCAACGCCGGGGACGCGGCGGCTACGGCCGCGCTGGTCGTCAACATCGTCGTGGTGACGAGCGGCGTCTACATGTACCTGCACCACCGGTTGACGAGATCTGACAGCACCGCCTGGCTCGCAGCCGGGCTGATCTTCGTGGGCGGTTACGGGCTCACGGTCACGGGCCTGGAGACCTCGCTGACCGGCGGGCGGCCGCTCGCGGCGCCGCTCGTCGTTGCCGACATCGTCCTCGCCCTGGCCCTTCTCACCATGGTCCTGATCTCGGAGCGGATCACGCTCTCCGTCGACCCGGCCGCTCTCGGACTCGTCCTCGGCTCGGCGGGATCCGCGCTGGCGATCGTCATCGGCGCGGCGGCCAGCCAGTTCACGGTCTCGCGCAACGCGACCGCGCTCCTCACGATCCCGCTGGTGGTGGCAGGAGTGCTCCTCGCCACCGAGGTACGACGGCTGGCGACGTTGCCCCGGTGGGCGCGGAACCGCCTCGCGGTCGCGATCGCTGCCCTGTTCCTCGGCCGCGCGTGCCTGGTGGCGGCCAACCCGAGCGACACGGCCGTCAACCTCCTCGCGGTGCTCGTGTCGACCACGGCCGCCGTGCTGTTCATGAGCACGTCCATCACCACGCTCGGCACGGCCATCAACGACGACCGCCTGGTGATCACGGCCCTGCAGGACCAGCTCGCGAGCACGGCAGCCCACGCTCGGGTGGACCGCGAGCGGCTGCACGAGGTGCGCGGCACCATCGCGGGCATCGCCTCGGCGTCGCGGCTCATCCACCACGAGCCGCCCCTGCCTGGTCCCAGCCGAGAGATGCTCGAGGAGATGCTCGAGCGGGAGTCGGCACGCCTGCAACGACTCGTGCACGACGCGACACCGGGACCGCTGGGGCTGGTGTCCGTCGATGACGTGATCCGGCCGCTCGTGGTCGCCCGGCGTGCCCAGGGCCAGACGGTGACCTGGCGCCCGAGTGGTCTCCAGGTCTGGGCGCGCGAGGACGACCTGACGGCGGTGCTCAACATCCTGCTCGAGAACACCGCGAAGCACGCGCCGGATGCGACCGTGGACGTCTTCGTCCACCAGTCCGACGGCACGGTGGACGTGGTCGTCGCCGACACGGGACCGGGGGTGCCGGAGGGACAGCGAGAGACGCTGTTCCACCGCGGCGTCCGAGGCCCGGAGTCCTCCGGGCACGGTCTCGGTCTGCACGTCGCGCGACGGCTGATGGTGCGCGGCGGCGGATACCTCCGGCTCGACCCCACCTGGCGCTCGGGCACCGCGTTCGTCGTCGGGGTCCGGCAGGTCACCCACCTGGCCGAAGGGTCCTGTGATGACACAGCCCGCGTCGTCGCGCAGTAAGGTCCGGATCCTCCTCATCGAGGACCATGCCCTCTTCGCCGAGTCGCTCGACCTCAGCCTCACCATGGAGGGGTACGACGTCCGCCGGTACCCCGTGCCGACCAAGCCGAGCTCGACCGGACCGCTGATCTCCACGGTGCTCCGGCTCCGCCCGCGGGTCGTGCTCCTGGATCTCGATCTCGGGGGTTTCGGCGACGGCGCCGAGCTGATCAACCCGCTGGCCCGGACCGGAGCGAACGTCGTGGTGGTCACGGCGTCGACCGACCTCGCCCGGTGGGGAGAGTGCATCCGCAACGGCGCTCGCCGGGTGATCTCGAAGACCCAGCCCCTGAACGAGATCATGTCGGTCGTCCGGAAGATCTACCAGGGGCTCCCGGTCATGAACCACGAGGAGCGGGAGGACCTGCTGCGGATCTGGCACGCCGAGCGCAGTCAGCAGCAGCTGGTCCGCAACCGGCTCGCCATCCTCACGACCCGCGAGCGCGAGGTGCTCGGCCAGCTGATGGAGGGCCGGCAGGTGCGCGACATCGCGCGCGAGCGGTTCGTCTCCGAGGCGACGGTCCGCACCCAGGTCAAGTCGATCCTCGCCAAGCTCGAGGTGAGCTCCCAGCTCGCGGCCGTCGGGCTCGCCCGCGGCGTCGGGTGGCTGCCGCCGAAGGTCGACGCGGACTGACGCTCGCCGCCGGACGTACGGGTCAGCCCTGTGCCGCGAGCTCGGCCGTCGACCGCAGGATGCAGAACTCGTTACCATCCGGGTCGGCGAGCGTCACCCAGCCGGAGCCCGGGCCGTGGATGCCGCGGTGGTCCTCGACGACCGTGGCGCCGTGGGCGAGCAACGTCTCGAGCTCGGCGTCGCGGGACTCCACCCGCGGCCGGATGTCGAGGTGCACCCGGTTCTTGACCGTCTTGTCGTCCGGGACCTCGATGAACAGCAGCTGGTGGCCGGTCTCGGGGTCGCGGATCATGCACTCCTCGTGGCCCGGCAGGTTCGGGTCGCCCTCGATGTCGACGTACCCGAGGACGGGCTTCCACCACTCGGAGAGCTCGTAGGCGTTGCGGGCATCGATGGTCGTGTGCGAGATGAAGGCAGTCATGCCGCCAGCCTGTGGGCCGGTCGGGAGGGGATCAACCGGATATCGGTCGGGCGCGGGCTGGCCGAGGCGGCCGCCGGGGCGCGCGGCCCGACCCCGGTGGGGCACTACTCGTACCCGTGCTCCTTGACGAACGCCACGATCCGCTCGGCCAGCTCGGGCCTGCAGACGATGAGGTCCGGGAGGTAGACGTCCTCCTGGTTGTACTCCAGCGGCGTGCCGTCGATCCGCGAGGTGAACAGGCCGGCGGCGCGGGCGACCGCGACCGGGGCGGCGGAGTCCCACTCGTACTGGCCGCCGGCGTGCACGTAGGCGTCGGTGATGTCGCGCGCGACCGAGATGACCTTCACGCCGGCCGAGCCCATCGGCACCAGCTCGGCGTCCAGCTCCTTGGCCAGCGCATGCACGAACGCCGGCGGGCGCGAGCGGGAGACCGCGATGCGCGGGCGCTGCGCGGTCGAGGGGGGTACGACGGGCGGCGTACCGGTGTTGAACGTCTCGCCGAGCGCGGGCTGGGCGACGGCGCCGGCGACCAGGTCGCCGTCCTGCCACAGCGCGACGTGCACGGCCCAGTCGTCGCGGGGCACCTCGGAGAACTCGCGGGTGCCGTCGAGCGGGTCGACGATCCACACCCGGCTGTTGTCCAGACGGGCCTTGTCGTCCTTGCCCTCCTCCGACAGCACGGAGTCGCTCGGCCGGTGCTCGGCGAGCAGCTCCATCAGCAGCTCGTGCGCGGCGCGGTCGCCGGCGTCCTTGAGCTCGCGCCCCTCGAGGCCCTCGCCCCGGACTTCGAGCAGCCGCTCCCCGGCGACGGTCGCCAGCCAGGAGGCGAGCACGTGGTCGTCGGTGGCGGCCTCGGCCGGCGGGGTTCCAGGGGCGAACGTCATGAGGGAGACCTTACGAGTTGAAGTTCTGCTGCGTGCGCTCGAGTCCATCGGTGATCAGCGACTCGACGGCGTCGGCGGCCTTGTCGACCTGGAACGGCAGGATCTTGCGCTCGGCCGAGGAGTAGTCGGAGAGCACGAAGTCGGCGACGTCCTGGCGGCCCGGCGGCCGGCCGATGCCGACGCGGACCCGGTAGAAGTCGCCGGTGCCGAGCGACGACCGCATCGAGCGCAGCCCGTTGTGCCCGTTGTCGCCGCCGCCGAGCTTGACCCGCATGGTGTCGAACGGGATGTCGAGCTCGTCGTGCACCGCGACGATCCGCTCGGGCGGGACCTTGTAGAACGCGGCGAGCTGCTTGACCGGGCCGCCGGTCTCGTTCATGTAGCAGCGGGGGCGCGCGAGCACGACCCGCGGTCCCGGCGTCCCGGGCGCGCCCAGGCGGCCCTCGACCACGTCGGCGCGGCCGGACTTGTGGGCGCGGAACGGCGAGCCCATCCGCGTGGCGAGCTCGTCGGTGACGAGGTAGCCCACGTTGTGGCGGTGGCCGGCATAGGTCGGGCCGGGATTCCCCAGCCCGACCACCAGCCACACGGATGCAGCAGCGTCGGTCACGGAATCCCGGCCCTCTCTACGAAACAGGTGTGCCCAAGAGACCACGGAGCTACTCCGCGGCGGGCTCCTCCGAAGCAGCCTCCGCGGCGGGCTCCTCGGCAGCCTCGGCCTCGGGGGCGTCGTGCTCGATGCCGGCCTCGGCCTCGGCCTCCTCCAGCTCGGCCTCGAGAGCCTCGGCGGAGATCTGCTCGGTGATGTTGACGATCAGCGTCTCCGGGTCGAGGAGCAGCGTGCTGCCCGACGGGAGCTTCAGGTCGGAGGCGTGGATCTGGGTGCCGGCGGCGGCGCCCTCGATGTCGACCTCGATGAACTCGGGGATGTGGGTGGCCTCGGCCTCGAGCTGGATGGTCGTGGTCTCGGTGACGACCAGGGTCTCCTTGGCGGCGTCGCCGTTCAGGTGGACGGGGACCTCGACGGTGACCTTCTCGCCCTTGACGACGGCGACGAAGTCGACGTGCTCGAGCACGCGGCGGATCGGGTCGACCTGGACCTGCTTGGTCAGCGCGAGCTGGGTCTTGCCGTCGATGTCGAGCTCGAGCAGCGCGTTGGCGCCGCCGTGCTTGAGCGCCATCATCGTGTCGTGGCCCGGCAGGGTGAGGTGGATCGGCTCGTTGCCGTGGCCGTAGACGACCGCGGGGATCTTGTTCTCGCGACGGATGCGGCGGGCCGCGCCCTTGCCGAACTCGGTGCGGGTCTCGGCCTTGATCTTCTCGGACATGGGGAATGCTCCTCGTTCGGTGCTGGCTGCTTCGAATGTCTCGGGGCCTCGGCACTGCAGATCGCAGGAGGCGCACCCGGAGGTTCAGCCAGCCCTGTCGATCACGGAGCTCTCACTCCCTCGCCGAGGCAACTGCAGAAGCCTACTGGGCATCCGCCCGTAGGGTCGAATCGTGAGCCTCACCCTCGACGAGGCCCGGGCCCGGGCCGCTGTCATCTCGGACGTCTCGTACGCCGTCGACCTCGACCTCACCGATCCGTCGGCGGACCGGTTCGGCTGCCGCACCACCGTCCGCTTCAGGGCCAGCGCCCCCGACACGTTCCTCGAGCTGACGGCGGCCACCGACCTCGAGGTGACCCTCGACGGCGCGCCCGTGGATCCGGCGTACGACGGGCGCCGGCTGCACCTCACCGGCCTGGACGGTGCTCACGAGCTGACCGTGCAGGCTCGGCTGCCGTTCGTGACCGACGGCGAGGGCCTGCACCGGACCGTCGACCCCGCCGACGGCGAGACCTACCTCGGCGCCTACCTCGGGCTCGACGTCGCGCAGCGGCTGTTCGCCTGCTTCGACCAGAACGACCTCAAGGCACCGGTGACGATCAGCGTCGCGGCGGACCCGTCGTGGACGGTGCTCGCCAACGGGCGCGCGGTCAGCGAGAGCGGCGGGCACTGGGAGTTCGCGCCCACACCGCCGATCCCGGTCGCGCTGGTGTGCGTGGTCGCCGGGCCGTGGCGGTCGGTGCGCTGGGAGCACGCCGGGCTGCCGTTCGGCTGGCACGCCCGCGCCTCGCTGGCGACCGAGCTGGCCCGCGACGCCGACGAGCTGCGCGCGGTCACCGAGGCCTGCTTCGACCACTACGCCGAGATCTTCGAGGAGCCCTACCCGTTCGACTCGTTCGACCAGGTCCTGGTCCCCGGCCTCAACTGGGGTGCCCAGGAGCAGCCGGGTTGCGTGATCTACCGCGACGAGATGCTGCCGGTCGGCCGGGTGCCCGAGGACCTGCGGCTGCTGCGCGCCTCCGTCGTCGCCCACGAGATGGCGCACATGTGGTTCGGCGACCTGGTGACGATGACGTGGTGGGAGGACTCCTGGCTCCAGGAGTCGTTCGCCGACTACCTGGGCTACCGGGTCGCCGAGGAGGCGGGCGGGTACGTCGGCGCCCTGCTCGGCCACGAGGCCGGCCGCAAGCCCGCGGCGTACGACGCCGACGAGCGCCGCTCGACCCACCCGGTCGCGGCGCACCCCGAGGACGTGCCCGACGTCGCCGCGGCGGCCACGATCTTCGACTCGATCTCGTACGCGAAGGGCAACTCCGTGCTCCGCCAGCTGGTCACCTGGCTCGGCGACGAGACGTTCCTGCGCGGCGTGAACACCTACCTGACCCGGCACCGGTTCGCCAACGCCACCCTCGCCGACTTCGTCGCCGCCCTCGACGAGGCGTCCGACCGCGACGTGCGCGCCTGGGTCGAGGTGTGGCTGCGGCAGAGCGGCTTCGACACGATCCGCGTCGAGCGGGACGGCGACGTACCGGTCCTGCACCGCGACGGCGTGCGCCCGCACCGCTTCCGGGTCACCGCGCTCGACGGCACCAGCACGTACGTCGACCTCGCGGACGACCCCGTCCCGCTACCGCAGCTGGCCGGGCTGGCGGTGGTCCCGAACAGCCACGGCGAGACGTTCGCCCGGATCGTGCTCGACGAGCAGTCCTGGGACGCGGTGGCCACCGGGCTCAGCGGGATCGAGGACGACCTCACCCGCAGCGTGCTCTGGACGATGCTGTTCGACCAGGTCCAGACGCGTGACCTCGCGCCGCAGGACTTCCTCGCGCTCGTCGAGCGGCACCTGCCCGCCGAGCGCAGCCCGTCGCTGGTGTCGACGATCGTCACCCGCACGCTCGGCCGGGTGCTGCCGCTGCGGGTGCCCCACGAGTCGGTGGCCGAGGCGCATGCGCTGATCGCGGCGGCCTGCGCGACACCGACCGACGACCCGGACCTCGCGCAGGCGTTCGCGGGCGGCTTGGTCGCGACCCAGAGCGACCCGGCGCTCCTGCGGGGGTCGCTCGGCTCCCTCACGCCCGCGCTCCGGTGGCGCGCGGTGCGCCGGCTGGCCGAGGTCGGCGCCGCCGACGTCGAGCTCATCGAGGCCGAGCGGCGGCGGGCGCCCGGCCTGGCCGCCGACCTCGGCGCGGCCGCAGCGCTCGCCGCCCGGCCGACCCCGGCCGCGAAGGCCGAGGCGTGGGCGGTCGCTTCCGACCCGGCGGTGGGCAACCGGATGTTCACCGCGGTGCTCGGCGGGCTCTGGTCGGCGCAGCAGGCCGACCTCATCGCGCCGTACGTCGACCGCTACCTGCGCGAGGCACCCTCCTGGAGCGAGCGCGGCGCGGGTTTCGCGCAGGTCGTCGGGCAGGCGCGTCCGACGCTGCTGCTCACCGACGCGCAGCGCGCGCTGCTGCACGAGCAACTGGCGGGCGAGCTGCCGACCGTGCTGCGCCGGCAGTGGTCCGACTGGGCGGACGACCTCGGCTGACCCGGGCTAGGAGGCCCCGTCGAACATCGAGGTGACCGAGCCGTCCTCGAACACCTCGCGGATCGCGCGCGACACCAGCGGGGCGATCGACAGGCAGGTGAGCTTGTCGAACTCGCGGTCGGGCGTGAGCGGCAGCGTGTTGGTGACGACGACCTCGGCGGCCGGGCTGTTCTTCAGCCGGTCCACGGCGGGGTCGGAGAGGATGGCGTGGGTCGCGGCGATGATCACGCCGGCGGCGCCGTCGGCCATCAGGGCCTCGGCGGCCTTCACGATGGTGCCACCGGTGTCGATCATGTCGTCGACGAGCACGCACATCCGACCGGTGACGTCACCGACGACGCGGTTCGCGACGGTCTCGTTCGGGCGGTCGGTACGCCGGGTCTTGTGGATGAACGCCAGCGGCGCACCGCCCAGGCGGGCCGACCAGCGCTCGGCGACCTTGATCCGGCCGGCGTCCGGGGAGACCACGGCGAGCGGCTGGTTGCCGTACTTCTCCTTCACGTAGTCCGCGAGGATCGGCAGCGCCATCAGGTGGTCGACCGGGCCGTCGAAGAAGCCCTGGATCTGGTCGGCGTGCAGGTCGACCGTGATCAGCCGGTCGGCGCCGGCGGTCTTGAACAGGTCGGCCATGAGCCGCGCCGAGATCGGCTCGCGGCCCTTGTGCTTCTTGTCCTGGCGGGCGTAGCCGTAGAACGGCATGACCACGGTGATCCGCTTGGCGGAGGCGCGCTTGAGCGCGTCGACCATGATCAGGTGCTCCATGATCCACTCGTTGATCGGAGCGGTGTGGCTCTGGATCACGAACGCGTCACAGCCGCGTACGGACTCCTCGTAGCGCACGTAGATCTCGGAGTTCGCGAACTCGTACGCCGACTGCGGCACCAGGTCGGTGCCGAGCAGCGCGGCGACCTCGTCGGCGAGATCAGGGTGGGCCCGACCGCTGAAGACCATCAGATTCTTCTCGGTGGTCTTCTTGTATCCCGTCACGGTAGGGATTCTGCCCCCGTCAGCCCGGGTTGCCCAACTCTGTCCGTTCGTGAGTCGTGTCTCGTTCACCCGACGCTTGTGCGGCAGCCGCCTCGGCGGCGTTCGCCTGGGCGGTGCCGGCCCGCTTGGCCTGGGCCCAGCCCTCGATGTTGCGCTGCGGGCCGCTGGACACCGCGAGCGCGCCCGGGGGCACGTCCTGGCGCACGACGGTGCCCGCTCCGGTGCCCGCCCCGTCGCCGATCGTGACCGGCGCGACGAACGTGTTGTTGGAGGCCGTGCGGGCGTGCTTGCCGACGGTCGTGCGGTGCTTGTTGACCCCGTCGTAGTTGGCGAAGATCGTGCCGGCGCCGATGTTGGTGCCCTCGCCGATCTCCGCGTCGCCGACGTACGACAGGTGCGGCACCTTGGCGCCGTCGCCGATCGCGGCGTTCTTGGTCTCGACGAAGCCGCCGATCTTGCCGCGTGCGCCCAGCAGGGTGCCGGGTCGCAGGAACGAGAACGGCCCGACGTTGGCCTCCTCGCCGATCACGGCGAGCTCGCCATGGGTGCGTACGACGCGGGCCCCCGCGCCGATCTCGCAGTCCTTGAGCGTGCAGTCGGGCCCGACCACGGCGTCCTCGGCGACGACCGTCGTGCCGAGCAGCTGCACGCCCGGCAGGATCGTCACGTCCTGGGCCAGCACGACGTCGGCGTCGATCCACGTCGTCGCCGGGTCCATCACGGTGACGCCCTCCTGCATCCAGCGCTCCACGATCCGGCGGTTCAGCTCCGCGCCCATCTTGGCGAGCTGCACCCGGTCGTTGACGCCCTCGGTCTGCATCACGTCGTCGATCGGGTAGGCGCCGACGGTCAGGCCGTCCTCGCGGGCGATCGCGATCACGTCGGTCAGGTAGTACTCGCCCTTGGCGTTGTCGTTGCCGATCCGCGGCAGCGCGGCGAGCAGGAACTCCGCGTCGAACGCGAGGATCCCGGAGTTGATCTCGCGCACCTCACGCTGCTGCGGGGACGCGTCCTTCTCCTCGACGATCGCCTCGACGTCGCCCTCCGCGTTGCGCAGCACCCGGCCGTAGCCGAACGGGTTGTCGACGATGCCGCTCAGGATGCTCACCGCGCCCTGCGACGCCTCGTGCTCCGCGACGAACCACCGCAGCGAGGCCCCGGTCAGCAGCGGGGTGTCGCCGTACGCCACCAGGACGGTGCCCGACAGCTGCCCGGCCGCCTCGGCCGCCATCCGCACCGCGTGCCCCGTGCCGAGCTGCTCCTCCTGCACCGCCAGCACCAGGTTCGGCTCCAGCGTCAGGATGTGCGCCTCGACCTGCTCGCGCTGGTGCCCGACCACGGCGACGATCCGCTCGGGCTCGGTGGCCCGGGCGGCGGCGAGGACGTGCCCGATCATGGTGCGCCCGCCGATCCGGTGCAGGACCTTCATGGTCTTCGACTTCATGCGGGTGCCGCCGCCAGCAGCGAGCACGACGACCGTCAGGTTGTTCACCATGCTCCCCGGGTAGGAGTCGAACCTACGTCGCTAGTCCTGATTCAAAGTCAGGCGGGCCCTGCCGGCAGACCAACCGGGGAATGTTGCGGCTACAGGCTAGAGGGTGGTTTCGAGGCTCGCTCCGCTCGCACCTCAACCACCGTCCACCCACGGTGGTTGAGGTGCGAAGGCGCCCTGGCGCCTGAGCCTCGAAACCACCACCGGTACGGCTAGCCTCGGAACGTGGACCTCCCCGTCATGCCTCCGGTTCAGCCCATGCTCGCGAAGTCGGTCAAGGGCATCCCGGACCCGGCCAAGTTCGGCGGCCTGAGCTTCGAGCCGAAGTGGGACGGCTTCCGCTGCCTGGTGTTCAAGGACGGCGACGAGGTCGAGCTGGCCAGCCGCAACACCAAGCCGCTGACCCGCTACTTCCCCGAGGTCGTCGCGGCGATGCGGGAGCAGCTCCCCGAGCGCTGCGTGCTCGACGGCGAGCTGTTCGTCGCGGTCGGGGACCGTCTCGAGTTCGAGGTGCTGCAGGAGCGCATCCACCCGGCCAAGTCCCGCATCGACATGCTCAGCGAGAAGACGCCGGCGTCGTACGTCGCCTTCGACCTGCTGGCCCTCGGCGACGAGTCGTACGCCGACCGGCCGTTCGCCGAGCGGCGGGCGGCGCTGGAGCAGGCGCTCGCCGGACTCGACGGCCCCTGCTACCTCACCCGCACCACGACCGACCCCGCGCAGGCCGAGGAGTGGTTCCACCAGTTCGAGGGCGCCGGCCTGGACGGCGTGGTGGCCAAGCCGCTCGGGGCGGCGTACCAGCCCAACGCCCGCACGATGCTGAAGATCAAGCACGAGCGGACGGCCGACGTGGTGGTCGCCGGCTACCGCGAGCACAAGACCAGCACGCCCGAGCGGCCGCTGCTGGGCAGCCTGCTGCTCGGGCTGTACGCCGACGGCGACCTCCAGCACGTCGGGGTCAGCGCCAGCTTCACGGAGAAGCGCCGGGCCGAGCTGTTCCAGGAGCTGCAGCCGCTGGTCGTCGACATCGCCGACCACCCGTGGGGGCGCTGGCAGGAGTTCCTGACCGCGAACCCGGACCGGGTCCCGGGCACCCAGAGCCGCTGGAGCCAGGGCAAGGACCTGTCGTTCACGCCGCTGCGCCCCGAGCTCGTGCTCGAGGTCGCCTACGACCACATGGAGGGCCGCCGGTTCCGGCACACCGCCCAGTTCCGGCGCTGGCGCACCGACCGAGACCCGGAGTCGTGCGGCTACGAGCAACTGGACGAACCGGTCTCCTACGACCTCGCTAGGATCCTGGGCGTCGACCAGGGAGGTCAGTGAAATGTCCGAGAACAGCACCGAGGACTACGCCGTCGTCCTGCTCATCGAGCAGGCCCTCACCGCGCAGGACGCCGCCCAGGTGCACTCGCTGCACGAGGGCCTGGACGGGCCGGTGGTCTACCACGTGCTCCTCCCGCTCGAGGACGCCGCGACCCGGGTCGAGTCCGCGATGGGCTCGCTGACCGCCGGCGACATGCTCGCCACGCCGACGATGCCGATGAGCGAGGCCGACCTGGAGGCGGTCCGCAAGGACTGCCAGGACCGGTCGACCGCCGAGCTCGACCAGACCCTCGCGGCCCTGCGCGCCAGCGGTGCGACCGCTCGCGGGGAGGTCGTGACGGACCCGCCGATCGACGCGCTTGCGGCGAAGGTCACCGAGGTCGACGGCCGCGAGGCGATCATCCTGACCCGCCCGCACGTCGTCGCCGAGTTCTTCCACGTCGACTGGACGTCGAAGGCCCGCCGCCGGCTCGGGGTCCCGATCCTGCACCTGCTCGAGCACGAGACCTTCGACGAGCAGGCCGAGGGCTACGGCAACGAGGGCATCACCGGACTCTGAGGACCTGCTCCGCGCCGCTACCATCGCTGGGTTGCTGGCGGATGGAGGTCCGGTGAAGTTCACCCAACGTCTCGGGGACGGGGCACGCGCGGTCAACCGCGCGACCCGCAGCCTCGGCCGTGATCTCGTCGGCGGCCCGGAGGCCGTCTACGCGCGCGTGCTCGACGGCGAGCACCTCTGGGTCGCGGTCGACGCCGCCACCGGCCGCCCCGCGCTGCGCGATCCCGCGTCCGGGGAGATCGTCGAGGCGACCGCCCTGCCCGGCGAGGACCCGGCGTACGCCTCCGCGCGCTGGCGCCTCGACGACGTGCTGCCGCCCGCCGAGGACGCCGAGCTGCAGCTCGTCGCGCTCACCGGCGACGGTGCGAAGCCGACCCGGCTGCGCCCCGCCCCGCCGCACCCGGAGGGCAACCTGCGGGTCCCGCCCACGCCGGACGGCCGCTGGCGGTTCCTCGTCGAGCCCGACGCGCGCGGCCTTCTGCGGGTACGCCGCAGCAGCGCCGCCCACGTCGCCAGGCTGACCCACATCTCGGTGGACGGCGACGCGGTGCGCGTGGTCGTCAGCCCGCCGGTGGCGGGCCTCGAGCCCCGGCTGCACTTCGTGGCGAAGGACGACCTGGTCGCCCACAGCGTCCCCGCCGAGACCGCCGGCGGCGAGATCGTCGCCCACGTCCGGGTGACCGACCTGCCGGCCACCGCCGGTGGCTACCGGGTCGCGGTCGGCCCGCTCACCGAGCCGGTCACCGTCGTCCGGCTGCGCAACGACATCCACATCACCGAGCCGGCCAACGTGCTGCTCCCCCATCTCCTCGACCCGGAGACCGAGGCGATCGCCGGCCGGTTCCTGTACACGACCCAAGGGGTGCTGCGCCTGATGCGCAAGGACGCGGAGACCGTCTCGTGAAGGTCACGTTCTTCCTGCTCAACCTCGACGGCGTCGGCGGCACCGAGCGCTCGGTGATCACCCAGGCGAACGCCCTCGCCGGTCTCGGTCACGACGTCACGATCCTCAGCGCCCTGCGCACCGCCGACTCGCCCCACTACGCCGTCGACGCCGCCGTGCGGATCCGGCAGCTCGTCGACGCCCGGGACCCCGAGGCGCCTCGCGTCGAGGCGGCCGGCATCAACGGCGCGCTCGCCGCGACGCTCCACCTCACGCCGTCGCTGCTGGTGCCGGCCCGGTGGGACGTCCAGTTCAGCGCCCTGACCGACGCGATGTACGAAGCCGTCGTCCCGACCCTCGACGCCGACGTCGTCGTCACGGTGACGCCCGGGCTGCTGGCGATCGCCGTCCAGCTGCTCCCGGACCGCGTGGGACTCGTGCACCAGGAGCACCGGTCCTCGTCCGACCGGACGTCCGGCCTGGAGCCCCTCCTCACGTTCGCGCCCCGCGCCGACGTGGTCGCGCTGCTGACCACCAGCGCGGCCGACTGGCTGACCGAGACGCTCGGCCCGGTCGCGCCCCGCACGGTCGTCGTGCCGAACCCGCTCCCCCAGGGCTTCAAGCCCCGCTCCACCCTCGAGACCAAGCTGATCGTGGCCGCCGGGCGCTTCGTGTGGGAGAAGCAGTTCGCCAAGCTCGTCGAGGCGTTCGCGGAGATCGCCGCCCAGATCCCCGAGTGGCGGCTGCGGCTCCTCGGCACCGGGCCGCAGCGCCTCGAGCTGATCCGGCTGATCCGGCGGCTCGGGCTCTGGGACCGCATCGAGCTGCCCGGGCAGAGCGCCGACATGCCGTCCGAGTGGGCGGCGGCGAGCATCTCGGCCCTGACGTCGCGCAGTGAGGGCCTGCCGCTGGTCGTCCAGGAGGCGATGGCCGCCGGGGTCCCCGTGATCTCGTTCGACAGCCCGTCCGGCTCCCGCGCCGTCATCCGGCACGAGGCCAACGGGTTGCTGGTCGGCCCCGACGCCCGCGCCGGCATCGCGACGGCCCTGCTCCGGCTCGCGACCGACGACGAGCTGCGGCACCGCCTGGGCGCCGGGGCGCTCGCGAGCTCGCAGCAGTACGCGCCGGAGACGGTCGCCCGGCAGTGGGAGCAGGTCTTCGCCGACGTCGTGGCCCGGCGCTCGCGCGGCCCGCAGCGCGTGACGCAGCGCGCGACCGAGCTCGCCACGTCGCCCCACACCGGCCGCCCCGCGCCGACCGCGTCCACCGACCTCACCCCCGCCCAGGCGCGCCACCGCGCGATGTCCTGGGCCGTCGAGGTGGCCCAGCGCGCCTCCGGCCGATGGTTCGCGATCCCGGCCCACGGCGACTCGCCGGCCACCGTCGTGGTGCCGATGGCCGACCGCGCGGCGTACCTGACAGAGCTGGGCGGCAGCGGCGCGCCCGGCGAGCTGAGCATGGTCGACTCCGCGGGGCACGGGTGGCCGGAGCGGCGCGGCCGGCTCGACGAGCTGGCGGCGAGCCTGGTGGGCGAGCGCACCGGGCGGGTCAGCCTCGAGCCGTGGCCGCTGCTCGCCGACGGGCTTCCGGGACTGCTGTCGAGCGGGTGCCGGATCGACGTCGAGTTCTGGGAGGACGGCCCGGACGGCAGCCTGGTCGCGGCCGGGCAGAACCGGTACACCAACCAGCTCCCGCCCGCCTACGAGACCGTGCCGATCGAGATCGAGGGCGTCCCCGCCCGGACCCTGCCGCTCATGGCCGAGCCGACCGTGCACGACTGCACGTTCCCGATCGACGCGGTCTACACCTGGGTCGACGGGAACGACCCGGAGTGGAACGCCGCCCGCGAGGCACGGCTCGCCCAGCTCAGCGGTACGGCGCTCACCCGGCAGTCGAGCGGACGGGCGAGGTTCATCAGCCGCGACGAGCTGCGCTACTCGCTGCGCAGCCTCCACCTGTTCGCGCCGTGGATCCGCCGGATCCACCTGGTCACCGCCGGCCAGGTCCCCGGGTGGCTCGTGGAGCACCCCCAGGTCAACGTCGTCGACCACCGCGACATCCTGCCCGCCGACGCGCTGCCCACGTTCAACTCGCACGCGATCGAGAGCAGCCTGCACAAGATCCCCGGGCTCGCCGAGCACTTCCTCTACCTCAACGACGACTTCCTGCTGGCCCGCCCCCAGCAGCCGCAACGGTTCTTCGACACCGCCGGGCACACCGCGGTGTTCCTCTCCGGCGGCAACCTCGGCCTCGACGACATGCCCGGCGCGGCGCCGTGGCTGAAGGCGGCCTGGAACAACCGGCGGCTGCTGCGCGAGACGTTCGGGGTCGTGAGCACCCACAGCCTCCAGCACGCGCCGTACGCCCACCGCACGTCGGTGCTCGAGGAGATCGAGCGGCGCTTCCCCGAGGAGATCGCCCGCACCGCGCGCTCGCCGTTCCGCTCCGACGACGACATCTCGCTGCTGTCGTCGTTCGCCCAGCACTACGGCCTGATGACCGGCACCGCCGTCCTCGGCACCCCCGAGACGACGTACGTCAACATCAGCGCGAACGACGTGGTCCGCCGGCTGCGCGCGCTGAAGGACCGCGACCGCGACTTCATCTGCTTCGGCGACCACCACGACCACGCCCTGCACCCGGCGGCGCTGCAGGAGGTGCTCGAGGAGTTCTACTCCTTCTACCTGCCGGTCCGGGCGCCGTGGGAGAAGCCGGACTGACGGCTCAGAGCACGAAGCGGCTGCTGGGCCACAGCCGGGCCAGGTCCGTGTCCGGAAGCCGCTCGGCGACGGCGTGGTACGTCGCCTCGAAGTACGTCGCCACGCGCTGGACGACCGCGTCGGGCAGCGCCTCGACGGCCTTGCCCGAGGACACGTTCGCCACCTTGCCGAAGTCCGGCGGGCGGAACTGCATGCCCAGCAGGTCGCAGATCGCGCGCACCTCCTCCTCACGGAACAGCTGCTCGTACAGCCCGTAGTGGATCGCGTCGCGCTCCCACACCGCCTCGAGGCGCTCCATGGTGCTCTCGTAGCGGGTGAAGCGCTCGTACCTCGGGTCGTCGTAGAGACGCTCGACCATCTGGTCGGCCGGGTGCTCGAAGCGCGCCGGCCGGCGCCCCTCCTGCATCCGGATCTGCGACCAGATCCGGTCGACCGGGTCCCGCAGCAGGAACACCGCGACGGTCCTGACCCGTCGGCGTGCGAACCCGTCCCGGATCGCGGCGAACCGCTCGGCGGAGAGGTCGGCGTACTCCGGCGTCACGTCGCCGGTGACGCGGAACCGCGGCCGGCTGTGCAGCAGCCCGGTGAAGTAGTCGAAGTAGAACTCGTCGTCGGCGATCATCGCCGCCCGGTGCAGGTGCGCCGGATCGGCCGGCTCGCCGGCGCGCAGGTGGTCGAGCTCGGCCTGCGCCATGTCGAGGTTGCGCTCGCGCCAGGGCTCGTCGGCGAGGTCGCTGCTGTCGAAGACGTGGTACTCCTTGCGGTACCCCGGGACCATCTCCCGCGAGTCCGCGAGGTAGCGGTGCAGCCAGGTGGTGCCTGCCTTCTGGGCGCCGACGCCCAGCAGGAACGTCTTCCTCACCGTTTCCAGGGCAGCCGCGACCGGCCACCGTCCGACCCGGCCCGCGCGAGCTCGGCCTTGAGCTGCTTGACCTCCTCGCGCCGGCGGGCGAGCCGGGACTTGAGGTCGGCGGTGTTCTCGAGGTGCTTCTCCCGCAGCTTCGCCTGCAGCTGGCGACGCTCCGTCGCGACGGCCACGTTGGTGTGGTCGAGCGTGACCGCCTCGGCGAACTGGTGCAGGACGACGTAGCGGTCGTGCACGCGGTCGAGGGTCGCGATCGCCTCGGCGTCGTACGGCGCGTCGACGAGCGCGTTGCACGCCTCCCAGGCCTCGTCGCCCTGCGCCTGGAGCTCCGGGAGCGTGTCGACGTCGTCCCAGGTGACCTTGTTGCGGTGCAGCTTCACGTCGATGAAGTCGTCGACGTCGTGGTGCTCGCGGCTGGCGAGGTCGGTGTTGAACGTGATGCCGAGCTGGGCCTGCGCCCGCGACATCGCCTCGCGCCAGTCGGCGAGCAGGTCGGTGTACCGCACGAACGTCCGCGGCCGGGCCCGGGTCGCGACCTCGGTCTCGTAGGCCGAGTTCACCCAGCCGGCGAGGTTCGCGGTCTGGCGGGTACGGCGGAACTCGTCGGTCTGGTTGGAGAGGTAGTGCGTCTCGCGGGACTGCACGACCTCGGCTGGGTGCCGGAGCATCGTCAGGAAGCTGAGGTCGATGTCCAGCTCGTCGGCGACCGACGTCCACAGCTCGTGCACCCAGAACGTGCGCGGGTCCTTGATCGCGAGCTGCCCGCCCGGCCCGACCTCGGCGACCTGCTCGGCCAGCCAGGTGCGCAACTCCTCGCGGATCTCGGGCGTCGACGACGCCGCCCGGATCTCCTCGGCGGCGTGCGGGCGGGCGTCGTTCGTGCGGGCCGGGATGCTGTTGAGGATCCGCTTGTGGAAGTCGACGACCCAGATCGGCTCGTAGAAGCCGCGCGGGTTGGTCTCGTCGGCCGGCATCTCGGGCTGCGGCACGTAGAGGCCGAGCCGCTTCAGCGTCCCCGCGACGGTGCTGGTGCCACTGCGTCCGGACCCGGTGACGATGACGAGGCGGACGCGGTCCTGGGGTGTTGCTTCGGGCACGGGATTCCTCGCGGATCGGGGGAGAACGACGCCCTAGCGTAGCCGCCGCGGGCTCAGGAGGCTCTCAGGCCGGTCGGTCACCATGAGGCGGTGACGAACCCCTCCCCCACCTCGCGCTCCCAGGCCCTGCTCGACCGTGTCGACGCCTGGGCGAACGCCGGCCCGGTCCGTGCCGTGGCGGTCAAGGTGGGCGTCACGATCGTCGGACCGCTGCTCGTCGTCGCCGGGATCGCCATGCTGGTGCTCCCGGGTCCGGGCCTGGTGGTCATCGGCCTCGGCCTGGCGCTGCTCGCCGCGGAGTACGCCTGGGCGCGCCACGTCCTCGGCCTGCTGGGCCGCACCCTCTCCTGGCTGCGCCGCCTGGCGTTCCCCACCGGCGGCTCCCCCGCGCGCAAGGTCACCGGCGCCCTGGCGACCGGCGCCGTTCTGGTCTCCACGACGGCGCTGACCGGCGCGGTCACGGCCCTGGTCGGCTCGCAGGCCTTCCTCTGAGCCCGAGGGCGGCGTACGACAGCACGTGCCAGCGCGGCCCGACCGGCGTGATCTCCACCCGGCGCGGGTCCAGCCCGTCGTGCGGTGCGTCGCCGCGGACGATCGAGACCTCGAGCCGCGACTCCGAGAGTCCCTCGGCCAGCCCCTCGCCCCACTCGACGACGGTGACCGCCTCGTCGAGCGACGCGTCGAGGTCGAGGTCGTCGAGCTCGTCGAGGCCGCCGAGGCGGTAGGCGTCGACGTGCACGAGGTCGGGCCCGCCGACCAGCGACGGGTGCACCCGGGCGATCACGAACGTCGGCGAGGTGACGTCGCCGCGGACGCCCAGCCCCGCGCCGAGACCCTGGGTGAAGGTCGTCTTGCCCGCGCCCAGCTCGCCGCTCAGCACGAGCAGGTCGCCCGGGGCGAGCTGAGCGGCCAGGGCGCGGCCGAGGTCGCGCATCGACTCGGCGTCGGGGACCTGGAACGCATGGGTGCGCAGCGGCCGCCGCAGCTCGACGTTCGGCGACTCGCGGCTGATCTCGCGGAAGCCCTGCCGCTCCCAGAACCGCACCGTCTCGGGCAGCTCCTCGCGCGCGACGACCGTCAGGTCGTGCGATCCGTCCGACGCCTCGACCGCGGCGTCGATGAGCGCGGCGGCCACACCGTGGCCCTGGGCGGCGGGGAGCACGCCGAAGCGGCGGAGGTACGTCGTGGTCCCGACCGGGTCCAGCAGCAGCGCGCCGACCACCTCGCCGTCGACGCAGGCCAGCAGACCGCCGTGGGCCGCGAGCTTCGCGGCGAGCGACTCCTCGGTCTCGGTGAGGGCCGCGGCCGGCGGGTCCAGGGGCGGGCGCGCCTCGAACGCGGCGCGCACCACCGTCAGCACGTCGGCGGCGGCCTCGGGGCCGACGCGCCGGATCTCGACGCTCACCGCTCGTCCACCGCGCCGGTCGTGCCGAGCAGGCGATCCAGCTCGCCGTTGACCTCGTCGGGACGCTCCAGCAGGACCATGTGGCCCGCGCCGTGGCACTCGAGGAGCGTCGACCCGATGATGCGCGAGGCCAGCTTGCGGCTGTGCCCGATCGAGGTGAGCTTGTCGTCGGTCCCGCAGATCACCGCGGTCGGCACCTTCGCCAGCGGCTCGACGTGGTCGAACTTGTCGAGGGTGCTGAAGCCCGGGAAGAACTCCGCGACGACCTCGAACGGCGTCGCCGCCAGCATCCGGTCGACGAACGCGACGTAGCTCTGCGGCACGTCGTCGCCGAACGCGAGCTGCTCGGTGGCGACCAGCGCGACGTCGCGGCCGAGCCGGCGCAGCCGGTCGACCGCGCGGTGGCCGCGGGCCAGCGCCGCGACGCTGCGGTGCACGGCGCCGGAACCGGCCCAGGTCGGCACCATCGGGAACAGGATGCGGCTGGGGTCCAGCCCACCGGCCGTCGTGGCGATCAGCGCCGTGCCGACCACGCGGTCACCGAAGAGCTCGGGGTGCTGCTCGGCCAGGGCGACGATCGTCATGCCGCCCATCGAGTGCCCGACCAGGACGACCGGGTCCTCGGGCGCGACAGCGTCGAGGATCGTCATCAGGTCCGCGCCGAGGTGGTCGATCGTGGCGTTGCCCATCGGGGAGCGACCGGACCGGCCGTGGGAGCGCTGGTCGTAGTAGACCGCGCGGATCCCCCGGGCGCGGTAGTGCTCGCGCTGGAAGTGCCAGCAGTCGAGGCTCAGGGCGTACCCGTGGCAGAAGACCAGCGTGAGTCGCGTCGGCACCTCCGGCTCGTCGACCTCGACGTACAGCGGGGTGCCGTCGTCGGCGACGACGGTGCGGCCCTTCGAGCGCAGCGAGCCGAACGCCGGACCGGGCTCGTCCTCGCGCCGCGCCAGCACCCGGCGGCGGTGCGCCAGTCCCGCCCCGGCCGCGCCGGCGGCGGCGAGGCCGACGGCTCCGGCGACAGCGGCTCTGCGAATGCTCATGCGTCGACGTACCTCCGGGGCAACCGGCCTCCGATGCGGGTGACGATCTCGTACGAGATCGTGCCGGCGACCTCAGCCCAGTCCTGCGCGGTCGGCTCGCCGTGGGCGCCGCGGCCGAACAGCACGACCTCGGTGCCCGGGTCGGGCAGGTCGCCGCCGAGGTCGACCACGAACTGGTCCATGCAGATCCGGCCGCGGACCGCGCGCTGCTTGCCGTCGACCAGCACGCGGGCCGCGTTGCTGGCCGAGCGCAGCACGCCCTCGGCGTACCCGATCGGCACCAGGCCGACGGTGGTCGGCGTGTCCGCGACCCAGGTGTGGCCGTAGGAGACGCCGGCGCCGGCGGGGATCGGCTTGGCCAGCGCGAGCGGTGCGCGGACCGTCATCGCCGGGACCAGGCCGAGGTCGGGTGTGTGGCCGGGGGCGGGGTCGAGGCCGTACGACGCCAGCCCGAAGCGGACCAGGTCGAAGCGGCTGGAGGGCCGCAGGATGCCGGCGGCGGAGTTCGCGAGGTGGCGGACCTCGGGGTCGAGCCCGTCGGCGAGCTCCAGCGCCTCGAGGAAGGCCTGCTCCTGGGCGTCGTTCGCCGGGTGGTCGGGCTCGTCGCTGGCCGCGAAGTGCGACCAGATGCCGGTGATCCTCCAGCTGCCGTCCCGCTCGCCCTGCTTCGCCCGCTCGACGACCGCGGGCCAGCTGTCCCGCGTGGCGCCGCCGCGGGACAGGCCGGTGTCGATCTTGAGCTGCACGCGCGCGGGCCGCCCAGTCGCGGCGATCTCGTCGAGCTCGGCGACCGTGTACGCCGTGACGTCGACGTCCGCGTCGATGGCGGCCGCCCAGTCGGCACCGGGGAACGTCAGCCAGCACAGCAGCCGGCCCCGGTCGCCGGCGCTCCGCAGCGCGAGCGCCTCGTCGAGGGTGGCGACCCCGATCCACTCCGAGCCGGCCTCGCGGGCGGCGCGGGCGACCTCGACCATCCCGTGCCCGTAGCCGTCGGCCTTGACGACCGTCATCGAGGCGACGCCGGTGTGCTCGCGGAGGGCGCGCACGTTGTGCCGGACCGCCGCGAGATCGACGACGATCTCGGGGAACATGTCCCCGATTCTCCCATCACGCGTCCGGGAGCCCCCGGACGGCCACCGGAATGGACGCGGCGACCTGGCCCGCGGTGATCGGTCCGCCGGCGCTGGCGAGCGTTGCGGCGGCACCGTGCAGCCAGGAGCCCGCCGAGGCCGCGTCGTACGGATCGAGACCGGCGGCGAGCAGCGCACCGATCAGCCCGCCCAGCACGTCGCCCGCGCCGGCGGTCGCCAGCCACGGCGTGCCGGTCGTGGTCGCACGCACCCGGCCGTCGGGGTCGACGACCAGCGTGTGGCGGCCCTTGAGCAGCACGACGGCGCCGTACGTCGCCGCCGCGCGGCGGGCGTGCGCCAGCGGGCGGTCCTCGACGTCTCGGCGCTCGACCTGGAGCATCGCGGCGAGCTCCCCGGCGTGCGGCGTGAGGACCGCGGGCACCGAGACCGGTCCGGCGACGTACTGCAGGGCGTCGGCGTCGATGACGGTCGGCACGCGGTCGGTCAGCGCCTCGGCGAGCTCGTCGCCCGCGCCCGCGCCGCCGCCGGAGCCGACGACCCAGGCCTGGACCCGGCCGGCGCCGACGACCTCGGGATGCGTCGCCCGGACCTGGTCGGCCACCTCGCCGACGTACCGGACCATCCCGCAGAGCCCGCTGGCGGCTCCGGCCACGCTCAGCAGGGCGGCGCCCGGGTACTGCGCGGAGCCGGCGCGGACGCCGACCACGCCGCGCGCGTACTTCTGCGCGTCCGGCTCGGGGCGCGGGAGCAGGGCGGCGACGTCCTCGGGCTGCAGCGCCTCGACCACCGGGTCGGTCAGGTCCAGGCCGATGTCGACCAGGTGGACCACCCCGCAGGCCCGCGCCGCGGGGTCGACGAGATGGGCGACCTTGTGGGTGCCGAACGTGACCGTGACGTCCGCGCGCACGTGGGCGCCGTCGACCTCGCCGGAGTCGACGTCGACCCCGCTCGGGACGTCGACCGCCACGACCGGGACGCCCCGGAGCGTCCTCAGCGCCGCCTCGGCGTCCGGCCGCAGCCCGGCGCGCCCGCCGATCCCGACGATCCCGTCGACGACGACGTCGGGCCGAGCGGGGTCGGTCGTGAGGCGTCCGCCTGCCCGGCGCAGCGCGCGCACCCCGGCCTCGTGGGCCCGGTCGGACATCAGCCACGCCTCGACCTGCACGCCGCGCCGGGCGAGCAGCGCCCCGGCGTACAACGCGTCCCCGCCGTTGTCCCCCGACCCGACGAGCAGCAGCACCCGCCGTCCGTACGCCGTACCGAGCAGGTCGATCACGGCGTACGCCAGCCCGGCCGCAGCGCGCTGCATCAGCGCCCCCTCGGGAAGCCGGCTCATCAGCTCGGCCTCCGCCGCCCGCACCTGCTCGACCGTGTGCGCGGATCTCATGGGGCCGACGTTAGCGGCGAACGGGTCGTGTGCCTGAGACCGCGGCATAGCGCGTGCTCAGGCACACGACCCAACGCCTGTGGAGAACCTCCAGCGCCCCTCCCCGATCAGGGAAGACGTTCTCGCATGAACGACGTCCTTGATGCACTCATCGCGTCGCAGCACGGCATGGTCGCTCGCAGGCAGCTGACCCGGCACGGGGTCGACTGGGACAGGGTCCGTGACCACAGCTACGCACGGCGCTGGGTAGAACGCACTCCGCGGGTGATCAGCACCGTCACCGGTGACCTGACCCGCGCCCAGCGCGAGTGGCTGGCGGTCCTGCACGCCGGTGAACGCAGCATGCTCGGGGGCCTGAGCGCAGCCGCACGGCACGGGCTGTCCGGTTGGGAGCGCGATGTCGTGACGGTCTACGTCGACGACGAGCTGAGCTTCGAGCCGGTCGACGGTGTTCGCTTCTTCCGCAGTCGCCGGCCGTTCGACTTGCTCCAGCACCCCCGGAGCGGCATCCCGATGAGCCGGCTGGAGCCGGCCGTCCTGCTCTTCGCCGCGTACCAGACGAGTCCGCGGCCAGCTCACGGCGTGATCGCGGCCAGCATCCAGCAGCGGCTCACGACGGTCGAGCGCATGGTCGAGTGGGTCGACGTGTTGCGCCCCCTCCGATGGGCCAAGCCGTTCAAGCGCACCCTCGGGGACATCGCCGGAGGCGCACACTCCGGCGCCGAGCTCGACGTGCGCCGCATGTGTCGACGATTCGGGATGCCGCTTCCCGACGGGCAGCGACCCCGGCTCGACCGCGCCGGCAAGCGCCGGTGGACCGACTGCGAGTGGCGACTCCCGTCGGGCACCACCGTGTTTCTCGAGGTGGACGGCGCGTTCCACCTCGACGTGACCGAGTCGATGATCGACCACCGCAGGGCTCGAAGGATCATGACCGCGAACCGCATCGTCGTGCGCTGCTCGGCCTACGAGGTTCGCCACGAGCCCGAGCAGGTCGCCCTCGATCTCATCGCCCTCGGCCTGCCGGGTCGTGTGCCTCAGAACGCGGCATAGCGCGTGCTCAGGCACACGACCTGCACCTGCGACGCTACGACTCCAGGACGACGACCGCGGACGCGATGCCGGCGTCGTGCGAGAGCGACACGTGCACGGAGGCGACGCCGAGGTCGTTGGCGCGCGCGAGCACCGAGTCGCGCATCTCCAGCACCGGGCGGCCCGACTCCTCCGACACGATCTCGGCGTCGTGCCAGTGCATGCCGACCGGCGCGCCGAGGGCCTTGGCGAGCGCTTCCTTCGCGGCGAAGCGGGCGGCCAGCGACGCCAGCGGACGAGAGGCCTCCGACGGCGTGAACAGCCGCGCCGACAGCCCCGGCGTGCGGGTCAGCGACTCCCCGAAGCGCTCGATGTCGACGACGTCGATGCCGACCCCGATGATCATTCGACCGTGACCGACTTGGCGAGGTTGCGCGGCTGGTCGACGTCGTGGCCGAGCGCGGTGGCGAGCTCGCACGCGAACAGCTGCAGGGGTACGGCGGCCACCAGCGGCTGGAGCAGCACCGGCACCTGGGGCAGCCGGATGACGACGTCGGCGTACGGCGTGATCGCGTCGTCGCCGTCCTCGACCAGGCAGATGGTGCGGGCGCCGCGGGCGCGCACCTCCTGGATGCCGCTGACCATCTTGTCGCGCAGCTGGTCCCGGCCGGCGGGCGGCACGACGCAGAACACCGGCAGACCCTCCTCGATCAGTGCGATCGGGCCGTGCTTGAGCTCGCCGGCCGCGAAGCCCTCGGCGTGGATGTAGGCGAGCTCCTTGAGCTTGAGCGCGCCCTCGAGCGCGACCGGGTAGCCCGCGTGCCGGCCGAGGAACAGCACCGACCGGGTCCCGACGTGCTCGCGCGCCAGCGCGTAGATCGCCTCCTGGTCGGCGAGGACCCGCTCGATGTGCGACGGCATCGCCTCGAGCTGCTCGACGACCTGGCCGATCTCGTCGCCGTACCGCGTGCCCTTCACCTGCGCGAGGTAGAGCGCGAGCAGGTAGCACGCGACCAGCTGGGTCAGGAACCCCTTGGTCGAGGCGACCCCGATCTCCGGGCCCGCGTGCGTGTAGATGACCGCGTCGGACTCGCGCGGGATCGTCGAGCCGTTCGTGTTGCAGATCGCGAGCACCTTCGAGCGCTGCGTGCGCGCATGCCGGATCGCCTGCAGGGTGTCGGCGGTCTCGCCGGACTGGCTGATCGCGACGACGAGCGTGGAGTAGTCGAGGATCGGGTCGCGGTAGCGGAACTCCGACGCGAGCTCGACCTCGACCGGCACCCGGCACCAGTGCTCGATGGCGTACTTCGCGACCATGCCGGCGTAGAACGACGTGCCGCACGCGATGATGATGACCTTGTCGACGTCGCGCAGCTCCTGGTCCGACAGCCGCATCTCGTCCAGCTGCAGGTGCCCCTCGGGGGTACGTCGCCCGAGCAGCGAGTCGGCCACCGCGCGGGGTTGCTCGAAGATCTCCTTGCGCATGAACCAGTCGTGGCCGTCCTTCTCTGCGGCCGACAGGTCCCAGGTCACGTGGTAGCGCTGTCCCTCGGCGGGCGTGCCGTCGAAATTGGTCACGGTCACGCCGGACCGGGTGATCGTCACGACCTGGTCCTGGCCGAGCTCCAGGGCCTCGCGGGTGTGCTCGATGAACGCGGCGACGTCCGACCCGAGGAAGTTCTCGCCCTCACCGATGCCGACGACCAACGGCGAGTTCCGCCGGGCGGCGACCACCCGTGACGGGTCGAGGGCGTCGACGGCCACGAGCGTGAACGCGCCCTCCAGCCGGCGTACGACCCGCAGCATCGCCTCGGTCAGGTCGGCGCCGGCGAGCACCTCGAGCTCGAGCAGCTGCGCCGCGACCTCGGTGTCGGTCTCGGAGAGCAGGTGGTGGTCGGCGGCCTCGAGCTCGGCGCGCAGCTCGGCGAAGTTCTCGATGATCCCGTTGTGCACGAGCGCCACCCGGCGCGACTCCCCCGCGTGCGGATGGGCGTTCACGTCGTTGGGCGCGCCGTGCGTCGCCCACCGGGTGTGACCGATGCCGGTGGTGCTGTCGGGGAGCGGGGTGTCGGCGATGGCCTTCTCGAGGTTCGCGAGCTTGCCCGCCCGCTTGTCGGCGGCCAGGGCGCCGTCGGCGACGAGAGCGATCCCGGCCGAGTCGTAGCCGCGGTACTCCAACCTCCGCAGCCCCTCGACCACGACGTCCTGGGCTCGCTTGTGACCTACGTAACCAACGATCCCGCACATGGGTCTCACTGTAGTGAGCGCCCTTTGCAACAATCGCATCCATGTCTTCCCACGGCGAGGTGCACGCCGCCGACGCCACCCGGGAGTCCTCGCCCTACGTCGAGCTGGACCGCTCGGCCTGGGCGGCGCTCGCCCACGAGGTCGAGAACCCGCTCAACGCCGACGAGATCCGCAGCCTGCGCGGCCTCGGCGACCAGCTCGACCTCGACGAGGTCCAGCAGATCTACCTGCCGCTGTCGCGCTTGCTCAGCCTGTACGTCGAGAGCGCCGGCGGGCTGCACCGCAAGCAGGAGGAGTTCCTGCACCAGGTCCAGCCGCAGCGCACGCCGTTCGTCATCGGCCTGGCCGGCTCGGTCGCCGTCGGGAAGTCCACGACCGCCCGCGTGCTCCGGCAGATGCTCGCGCACTGGCCCGAGCACCCCAACGTGGCGCTGGTGACCACCGACGGCTTCCTGTACCCGAACGCCGAGCTCGAGCGCCGCGGCCTCCTGCAGCGCAAGGGCTTCCCCGAGTCGTACGACCGGCGCGCGCTGCTGCGCTTCGTCGTCGACATCAAGTCCGGCAAGGACGAGGTCGAGGCGCCGGTCTACTCCCACCTGACCTACGACGTCCTCCCGGACGAGAAGGTCGTGGTCAAGCGCCCCGACATCGTGATCATCGAGGGCCTCAACGTCCTCCAGCCCGCGCGGGTCCGCGAGGACGGCCGCACCGGCCTGACGCTGAGCGACTTCTTCGACTTCAGCGTGTACGTCGACGCCGGCACCGGCCACATCCGGGACTGGTACGTCGAGCGCTTCCTGCGGCTGCGCGAGACCGCGTTCCGCGACCCCGACTCGTACTTCTCCAAGTACGGCGCGCTCTCCCGCGAGGAGGCGGTCGCCGAGGCCCAGCGGATCTGGGACACGATCAACGGGCCGAACCTCTCGCAGAACATCCTGCCGACCCGCTCCCGCGCGACCCTGGTGCTGCGCAAGGACCGGGACCACTCGGTGCGGTACGTGCGGCTACGAAAGCTCTAGGGAGAGCAGCACGTCGTCGTCGGGGAGCGCACCGGCGTCGCGCACCAGCACCGCCCGCACGCCGCCCACCTCGAGCATCGACACCTCGACCCGCGACGCGCTGCACGGCGCGGCGGAGTCCACCTCGACGTCCACCCGGGACAGCCGCGCGACGGTGCCGTCCTCGAGGACGACCGCCTCGCGGTCGACCGGCCCCGCCTCGCCCAGGGCCCCCGTCCACGCGCCCAGTGGCTCGCGCGTGAAGCCCGCGAACGCCTGGTTGGAGTCCTTCCCGCAGTACCCCGCACGGAACACCGCGGGGCCGTGCACGACGGCGACCGGCCGGCCCTGCTCGTCGGCGTAGAAGACCCGCACGTCCGCGTCCTCGACCTTCCACCCGTCCGCGGGCACCTCGAAGGAGCCCTCGGGCCCGGCCACGGTCAGCGTCGGCGCGTCGGGTGCCGTGTCCTCGCGGGTCAGCGCGACCGCGGCCGTCGCCACCACGCACAGGACCGCGACGACGCCGAGGACGGCGGCGACGCGGGCTCGGGTCATGCGGAGGGTCTACCCGGCCCCGCAGCGCGTCAACCGATGTCGCGGCGCAGGGTGGTGAACCGCCCGACGCCGGCCAGGATCCCGGCGTACGCGAGCATGACCAGCAGCGCCGCCCAGCGCGGCAGCAGGTCGGCTGAGCCGCCGTCCATCGAGCCCAGGAAGCTGGCGCCGATCAGGCCGTCGGCGGCCGCGCCGGGCAGGAACTTCGCGACACCGTCGAGCGCGTCGAACGCCCCCAGGGCGACGCGGGCGATCGGCTCGACGAACTGGGTGAACGCGAGGATCACCACGATCGCGGCGACCTGGTTGGTCAGCACGCTGCCGAACGCGACGCCGATCATCGCCCACAGCGCCGTGACGACCACGCTGAGCAGCAGCACCTCGATGATGTCGGGCTCGGTGAGGAACGCGCCGTCGCCGAGGACGGCGAGCACCGGCGCACTGGCCAGCACCACCGCCGCGGTCGCGACCACGCCGTACAGGAGCCCGAGCGGGAGCGTCGCGAGCAGCTTCGCGCCGAGGAACACCCCGCGCCGCGGCTCGACCAGCAGCGACTGCGTGATGGTCTGGTGCCGGAACTCCGTGGTCATCGCGAGGCTGCCGATCACCAGCGGGAACACGTATCCGATCGCGTTCGTCAGCCCGTAGATCGAGGCTGCGGCGTCGACGCCGCTGAGCATCAGGTCGCCCTCCTCGTTCTCGGCCGCGACCACGATCGAGAACGCCAGCGCGACTCCGATGAACGCGAGGTACGCCGCCAGCGCGAGCAGCAGGACCCACCACATCCGGGTGGTGACCAGCTTGCGGTACTCCGCGACCACGGCGTCCCTCACGAGGCACCACCCGTCAGTCGCAGGAACACGTCCTCGAGGCCGACCCCGCGGCTGGCGAGCTGGTGCAGCTCGACGCCGGCGGAGTACGCCGCAGCGCCCACCTCGGCCGCGACCACGCCGGTCACCACCAGTCCGCGGTCGCTCGCCTCCGCCGTCCACCCGCGCGCCTCGCAGAGCCGCTGCAGCGCGGCCTGGTCGGGCGACTCGACGTACGTCTGGGGCTCGGCGAGGTCGGCCAGCGCCGCGAGCGACGACGCGTGCACCAGCTTGCCGCGGGCGATGATCACCACGTCGTCGACGGTGTGCTGCACCTCGGTGAGCACGTGGCTGGAGATCAGCACGGTGCGGCCCTCGTCGGCGAACGCGCGCAGCAGCCGGCGCAGCCACACGATGCCCTCGGGGTCCAGCCCGTTCGCGGGCTCGTCGAGCACGATCGCGGGCGGGTCGCCGAGCAGCGCCGTCGCGAGGCCGAGGCGCTGGCGCATGCCCATCGAGTAACCGCCCACCCGGCGGTCCGCGGCCGGCCCGAGGCCGACGAAGTCGATCAGCTCGCGGCAGCGCTGCCGCGAGACGCCGACCTGCGGTGCGAACACCTCGAGGTGCGCGAGCCCGGTGCGCCCGGGGTGGAAGCTCGACGCCTCCAGTGCGGCGCCCACCACGCGGGCGGGCCGCTCGTGCTCGGTGTAGGGCCGGTCACCGACCAGCGTGCGCCCTGTGGTCGGCCGGGTCAGGCCGAGCAGCATCCGCAGCGTCGTGGTCTTGCCGGCGCCGTTCGGGCCGAGGAAGCCGGTGACCGCGCCCGGCCGGACGGTGAACGACAGGTCGTCGACGGCGCGCACGGCGCCGAACGTCTTCGCGACGCCCTCGACCGCGAGAGTGGGACCGGTCATGGGATCAGAGTGCCAGCTGCTGCTTCACGACCGCGGCCAGCCGCTCCGCGACCGCCGTGGCCTCGTCCTGGGTGGCGGCCTCGACCATCACCCGCACCAGTGACTCGGTGCCCGAGGGCCGCAGCAGGATCCGGCCCGAGTCGCCGAGCGCGGCCTCCTCCTCGGCGACGGCGGCGGCGAGCACCGCGTCCTCGTCCGCGCGCGACTTGTCGACGCCGGGGACGTTCACCAGCACCTGCGGCAGCCGGTGCACGACCGACGCCAGGGACTGCAGGCTCTCGCCCGTGGCAGCCATCCGCTGCAGCACGTGGAGGGCGGTGAGGATCCCGTCGCCGGTGGTGGCGTACTCGCTCATGATCACGTGGCCGGACTGCTCGCCGCCGAGGGAGTAGCCGGACACCTTCATCGCCTCGAGCACGTAGCGGTCGCCGACCTTGGTCTGGCGCACCCCGATGCCCGCGGCCTTCATCGCCTGCACGAAGCCGAGGTTGCTCATCACGGTGGCGACCACGGTGTTCTTCGCGAGGTGCCCGGTCTCGGACATGCCGATCGCGAGGATCGCCATCAGCTGGTCGCCGTCGACGTCGTTGCCCTCGTGGTCGACCGCGAGGCAGCGGTCGGCGTCACCGTCGAGCGCGAAGCCCACGTCGGCCCCGTGCTCGAGCACGGCCGCCTGCAGCGGCCCGAGGTGCGTGGAGCCGCAGCCGTCGTTGATGTTGAGGCCGTCGGGCTCGACGTTCAGCGCGATCACGTCGGCGCCGGCGGCCCGCAGCGCGGCGGGGCCGGCTTCGTACGCCGCGCCATGGGCGCAGTCGAGGACGACCTTGATGCCGCTCAGCGGCTTGTCGAGGGTGGAGACGAGGTGCTCGACGTACTCCTCGACGGGCGTGGCGTACGGCGTCACGCGGCCGACCGCGCCGCCGAGCGGGCGGTCCCACTCCTCGTCGAGGTGCTGCTCGATGAGCTTCTCGACCGCGTCGTCGAGCTTGAGCCCGCCGCCGGCGAGGAACTTGATGCCGTTGTCGGGCATCGGGTTGTGCGACGCGCTGATGACCACGCCGAGGTCGGCGCCCAGCGCGTGCGTCATGTACGCGACGGCCGGGGTCGGCAGGACCCGCAGCCGGAGCACGTCGACGCCCGCGGACGCGAGCCCGGCGACGACGGCGTGCTCGAGGAACTGGCCGGAGATGCGCGTGTCCCGGCCGACCACGGCGAGCGGGCGGTGCCCTTCGAACTCGCCACGGTCGGCCAGAACCCGTGCGGCAGCAACGGAAAGGTCCAGGGCCAGCTCCGCGGTCAGCTGACCGTTCGCCAGGCCCCGGACCCCGTCCGTGCCGAAGATGCGCGGCATGCGCTCTCGGATCAGCGCTTGCTGAACTGAGGCGCCTTGCGGGCCTTCTTGAGACCAGCCTTCTTGCGCTCGATGACGCGGGCGTCACGCGTGAGCAGCCCGGCCTTCTTGAGCGACGGGCGGTTGGCCTCGACGTCGACCGCGTTCAGGCAGCGGGCCACGCCGAGACGCAGCGCGCCGGCCTGGCCGGTGATGCCGCCGCCGTGGATGCGGGCGATGACGTCGAAGCGGCCCTCCAGCTGGAGGTTCGCGAACGGCTCGTTCACGACCTGCTGGTGCAGCTTGTTCGGGAAGTAGGAGTCCAGGGTGCGACCGTTGATGGTCCACACGCCGGTGCCCGGGACGATCCGGACGCGGGCAACCGCCTCCTTGCGACGACCGGTCGCGGCAGCCGGGGCGATGGTCGCCGGGCGCGCGGGGGTGTCGGCGGACGGGGCGCTCTCCGAGCTGTAGGCGATGCCCTGCTCGTCGACCTCGTAGGTCTCCTCGACCTCAGTGGTGGTGTCAGCCATGTCTCTCAAACTCTCTCGGTACGCGACGGATTACTGGGAGATCTGGGAGATCTCGAAGGGAGTGGCCTGCTGGGCCTGGTGCGGGTGGTTCGGCCCGGAGTAGACCTTCAGCTTCTTCAGCATCTGACGGCCGAGCTTGTTCTTGGGCAGCATGCCCCACACGGCCTTCTCAATGGCCTTGCGGGCGTCCTTGTCGAGGATCTCGCCGATCGGGGTGGCCGTGAGGCCGCCCGGGTAACCGGAGTGCCGGTAGGCGAGCTTGGTGGTCTTCTTGGTGCCGGACAGGGCGACCTTCTCCGCGTTGACGATGATGACGAAGTCACCGGTGTCCATGTGCGGGGCGAAGATCGGCTTGTGCTTGCCGCGCAGGAGGTTGGCGGTCTGGACGGCGAGCCGGCCGAGGACGATGTCGGTGGCGTCGATGACGTGCCACTCGCGCTGAATGTCAGCGGGCTTCGGGCTGTACGTGCGCACGGAGGAACTTCCTTCGTTCGTGGTGGCCCGCGGGGACCCTTTGTCACCGCGGGTTGTGGAGCCACGCCTTCTGACGAACACTGCCCGGTCTCTCAGCTGGCTGCTGGTCCGGGTCTGCACCCCGATCCCGTGGCTGGGTCGGAGCGCGGCAGGAGGCGCGACTGACAAGACTACGGGGCCGCTCCCGGCAGGGTCAAAAGCGCGCGAGCGCCGCCTCGGGCGCTGTCCACGGACGGACCTGGTTTCACACGCGCGTGCCCGGCCGACTAAGTTGGGCGGGTGACTGATTCTCTCACCGTGCGTGACAACCGCACCGGACTGGAGTACGACGTCCCGATCCTCGACGGCGCCATCAAGGCCGCGGATCTGGGCAAGATCAAGGCCGGGGACGACACTCCGGGCCTGGCGGTCTACGACCCGGGCTTCGTCAACACCGCGTCCTGCCGCAGCTCGGTGACCTACATCGACGGCGAGAAGGGCATCCTCGAGTACCGCGGGTACCCCATCGAGCAGCTGGCCGAGAAGTCGAGCTTCCTCGAGGTCGCCTACCTGCTGATCAACGGCGAGCTGCCGTCGAAGGCGGAGTACGACGCGTGGGTGCACGAGATCACCTACCACACGTTCGTGCACGAGAACGTCAAGTCGTTCATGCAGGGCTTCCGCTACGACGCGCACCCGATGGGGATGCTGATGGCGTCGGTGGGGGCCCTCTCGACGTTCTACCCCGACGCGCGCAACATCAGCGACGCCGACAACCGGCACATGCAGATCGTGCGGATGATCGCCAAGATGCCGACCCTCGGCGCCTGGGCGTTCCGCCACGCGCAGGGCAAGCCGTACGTCTACCCGGACAACGACCTCGGGTACACCGCGAACTTCCTCTCGATGCTCTTCAAGATGAGCGAGTCGAAGTTCGAGGCCGACGAGCGCCTGGTGCGCGCCCTCGACGTGCTGTTCATCCTGCACGCCGACCACGAGCAGAACTGCTCGACCAACGCGGTCCGCTCGGTGGGCTCCTCGCAGGTCGACCCGTACTCCGCGGTCGCGGCCGGCGTCGGCGCGCTCTACGGCCCGCTGCACGGTGGCGCCAACGAGGCCGTGCTGCGGATGCTGCGCCGCATCGGCTCGAAGGAGAACATCCCCTCCTTCATCGAGGGCGTGAAGAACGGCAACGAGAAGCTCATGGGCTTCGGCCACCGGGTCTACAAGAACTACGACCCGCGCGCCACGATCATCAAGAAGGCCTGTGACGACGTCTTCGAGGTCACCGGGGTCAACCCGCTGCTCGAGATCGCCCAGGAGCTGGAGAAGATCGCGCTCGAGGACGAGTACTTCGTCAAGCGCAAGCTCTACCCGAACGTCGACTTCTACTCCGGCCTGATCTACGAGGCCTTCCAGTTCCCGCCGGAGATGTTCACCGTCCTGTTCGCGATCGGCCGGACCCCGGGCTGGCTGGCCCAGTGGTCCGAGCTGGTGCAGGACAAGGAGCAGAAGATCGCCCGCCCGAAGCAGATCTACACCGGGGACCGCCAGCTCGACTTCACGCCCGCCTCGGAGCGCTGGGCCTGATGCCCGAGGCCGTGGTCTTCGACCTCGGCAACGTCCTCATCGACTGGCAACCGGCCCTCGCCATCGCGGCGGGGGTCGGTGCCGTTGAGGCCCAGAGGTTCCTGGACGCCGAGGACTTCGACTTCCTGGCGTGGAACCACCTCCAGGACAGCGGCCGGCCCTGGGCCGACGGCGTTGCCGAGGTGCGGCGCACGCACCCGCACTGGGCCGAGCACGCCGCGGCGTACCTCGACCACTTCCCCGCCTCGCTCGGCGAGGTGCCCGGCACGGCGGAGATCGTGCGCGAGCTGCACCAGGCCGGGGTGCGGCTGCTCGGGCTGACGAACTGGTCCGACGAGCTCTACTACCCGTACGCCGCCGGCCGGTTCGAGGTGCTCACGCTGCTCGACCACGTCGTGGTGTCCGGCGAGGTCAAGGTCGCGAAGCCGGACCCGCGCGCTTTCGAGATCGTCGCCGACCGGGCGGGGCTCCCGCTCGACCAGCTGGTGTTCATCGACGACAACCGCGCCAACATCGACGCCGCGGCCGCGCTCGGCATGGACGCGATCCTCTTCACCGGGGCGACGCAGCTGCGTGAGCAGCTGCGCGCCCGCGGCTACCGGCTCAGCGCCGGACCTGCACGCTCCGCGTGACGGTCCGGCCCCGGGTCGGGTCGACGCTCACCGAGACCTTGTCGAGCTTGGCGAGCTGCCGCTTCCCGGCGGCGGTCAGCTGCAGCCGCGCCGTCGACGCCTGGCCCGGCCGCAACGCGACCTGACCCTTCGCCAGCACAGCGCCGCCACCGCGGACCACGAGCGCGCCCTTGCCGGGCATCGACGAGACGACCTTCATCGAGAACGTCGAGCCGCTCACGAGGCCGCTGCCGCCCGTCCCGGTGGTCGACGAGCCCGGCAGCACCGTGATCGTCGCGGTCGAGGAGTTGTTGAACGGGTTGGCGTCCACCGACGTGGAGGTCACCGTCGCCGTGTTGGGGACGACGACCGGGTCGTCGGTGCCCATGCCCTCGGTCTTGGTGCGGTCGTGCAGGCAGATGAGGTCGAGCGTGGCCTGCTGCGCGACCCCGGTGTCGTTGAAGATCCGGAACGCGCGCTCCTTGAGCCGCGGGTCGTTGCCGAAGTGCTTCAGGCCCGGCGGCAGGTGCCAGGTCGCCACGACGCCCTTGGCGTCGTCGGGGCAGACGACCTTGAACTCGTCACCCTCCTTGGCCGTGTGGCCGGGGACCGTGAACGTCTCCACCACGTGGCTGAACTTCAGGTCGTGGGTGTGGCCGTGGACGGGCCCGACGGTCGTGCGCAGGCAGCGCGCGCTCACGGTCACGGTGGTCGGGGCACTCACGCTCAGCGAGAAGACCCAGTCCCGCGGCTGACCCTGGCTCCACTCCGACCCGGTCAGCACCACCCCGCCGGCGGGCGCGTCGAACCCGGGCGCGATCGGCATCGTGCCGGTCGGGCAGGTGAGCGTCGCGGTGTGCGAGCCGGCGGCGTACGTCGCGGTGTGCGTGACCGGTGCCGGGTCGACCGACAGCGGGTGCTTGTGGCTGTCGTTGTAGCCGGTCTGGCGGTCCGCGGCCTCGGTCTGCTTCGGCAGGCAGACGATGAACGCCTTGGCCTGCGCGCGGCCGTCGGCGTCGTTGCGGATGATGCCCTTCCACGAGCCGACACCGAGCCCGGTCGCCTGCGAGCTGAGGATCGTGACGTCGTCGCCGATCGTGCCGGTGTCCTGGTCGACGTGGTCGATGCGGAAGTGGCCGTCGCTCAGGATGTCCCCGGCGTTGCAGCTCAGCGTCACGCTCTTCTGCTCACCGGGCTGCAGGTCGACCTGCATCTCGGCCTTGTACGGCGTGAGCCAGTGGTGGGCCTGCGGGTGCGACGACGGCCCGGCGCCGGCGACGGGGTTGGCCACGACCTTGATCCAGAGCGTGGTCGAGGCGTGCGCGGCGAGCGTGCCGAGGTTGCACGTCACGGTGCCGGACGCCTGGGTGCACGGCGCCTGTGCCGAGTCGAACGTGACGCCGGCCGGCAGCACGTCCGTGACGACCACACCGGTGGCCGGGCTGTCGCCGACGTTCTCGACGAGCAGCGTGTAGGTGACCAGGTCGCCGCCGTGCGGGCTCGGGTCGGACGCCGTCTTGGTGATCTTCACGTCCGAGTCACCCACCGGCGGAGGCGGACCCGGGAGGCAGGCCGACGACGGGAACAGGTTGAAGTGCGTCTCCTTGCCGGAGACGAAGCTCTTCGCGATCATCTGGCCGATCGTGTGGCCGGCGCTGCCGACCGTGACCGCGGCGTCAGGCGCCAGGACCGTGCCGGCGAACGCGGAGCCGCTGTTGATCTGGAGCGAGGTCGCCTGCGGGAAGTTCCAGAGGATGCCGGGCCAGCCCGTCGCGGTCATCTGGCCGGGCTTCACGACGGAGTCGCTGGCCTGGTCCCAGTTGCCGTTGCCCTGGTTCTTGATCAGGAGGTTGTTCTGGAACGCCGGGGCGGAACCGCTGACGTTGACGAGGACCGTCGAACCCTGCGGCACGTCGATGCCGACCTGCTTGGTCCCGAGGTCGGACGCGGCGATGTTGAAGACGTTGAGGTCCGCGTTCGAGCCCGAGAGCACCAGGGTGACCTGGCCGCCGGGCAGCGGGTTCGAGGTCACGGTGGTGACCGTGCCGGTCTGCGCCGCGCCGGCCCACTCGGCGGACTTGCCGCGCAGGTAGGTGAACGCCGGGCCGAAGCTGACCGGGTTGCTCGCCAGGTAGCTGCCGCCGCCGTTGAAGTTCACGCCGCTCTGCGGGTTCACGTAGGCGCTGCCGCGCTGGAGGTTGAAGGTGCCGTGCGACCCGGCGACCACGAGGGTCGGCGTCGAGGCCGGCGTCGAGACGGGCAGGTGCGACCCGACCGTGAAGCCGCTGCCCGCGAAGCTGCCGCCGTACGCGATCGAACCCTCGGACTCGGCGCCTCGGGTGCCGTCGGTCTCGATGAACTCGGTCCATCCGGTGGCGTCGCCGAGCGGGTTGCTCACCGTCGTGCAGACCGCAGGGGTCTGGGCGCCGGCGCCGGCCCCGGAGAGCTGGAGCACCGTGACCGCGCTACCGGCGCACAGGAGCGCGGCGATGGCGAGCGGAAGACGGGCCGCGCGGCGCGCGCGACGAGGTACAGACGTGCTCATATGACTAACCCCCCAGTTGGTCTGCACCGCTGACGGTGCCACGAAGCAGGCTCCCATCGTCGCGAACGCCCGATATTCGGGCCCGCTGGACTGGACCAGGGCCGGGTCAGGTGGTCGTGCGCTCGAGGTGCCGGACGTCCGGCGAGAGCAGCGCCAGCAGTGCCGAGACGCCCATGATCGTGCCGACCACGAGCAGCCAGGTGTCGAAGCCGACGGCCGCGGCGACCGGGCCGGTGAGCGCGAGGCCGATCGGGCGGGCCACGAAGGAGCCGACGAGGTCGAACGAGTAGACCCGCGCCAGCTTGTCCTCGGCGATGTTCTGCTGGATCGAGAGGTCCCAGTTGACGCTGAAGATCTCGAGCCCGAGACCGTGCAGGAAGGCGCCGACGAGGATCGGGAGCAGGTGGTCGCTGAGCGCCATCGCGATCGGGAACGTCGCGGTCAGCGACAGCAGGATGGTCCCGGCGAACAGTCCGTGCCGCGGCCGCCAGCGCAGGCAGACGAGACCGCCGACGACGAACCCGACCATCAGCGCGCCGAGCGCGAAGCCCCAGGCGGACCGACCGAACTCGTCACCGACCACGATCGGCCCGAGCACGCCCTGGGCGCCGCCGTAGAACAGGTGGTAGAGCAGCGCCTGGGCGATCAGCAACCACAGCCAGGTGTGGCGGAACACCTCCTGGAGGCCCTCCGCCAGGTCGGCGCGCAGCGAGGGCCGCACACCTTCCGGCCGGGTGTGCGGGACGCGCAGGCGGGCGAAGGCGAGCGCGGCGACGACGAACGTCGCACCGTCGACCGCGATCGCCCATCCGGACCCGACGGCAGCGACCAGGATGCCGGCAAAGGCGAAGCCGACGACCATCGCGCCGGTCTCCAGCACCCGGCGTACGGCGACCGCCGACGGCAGCTCCTCGGCCGGGACGGTCAGCCGGGTCATCGCCGAGGACGACGGCTTGCTCAGCGCCCCGAGGCAGCCGGTGACCATGCCGATGAGGGCGAGCACGGGCAGGGTCGCCCAGCCTCCGACCAGCAGCACGGCGAGCAGCCCCTGCGTCACCGCGCACGCGGCCGAGGAGCCCTCCATCATCAGCTTGCGCGAGACCCGGTCGCCGAGCACGCCCCCGAACAGCACGGTGGCGACGTCGGCCAGGGCGAAGAGGGCGATGACCAGTCCGAGGTCGGTCGCGGAGCCGCCGAGGTCGAGGACGGCGAAGGCGAGCGCGACGGGATAGATCGCGTTGCCGAGCGCACTGGTGGTGGTGCCGATGACGAGGTTGCGGAAGTCGGGGTACCGCCAGGGCCCGGTCCGGACGCTCGTCGTCGTGCTCACGCCCGCAGATTAATTCGCTGGCGAACTATTCGTCAAAGTAGTTCGTCCCTACGATGGCGCCATGGCCGAGACCACCGCCGGGGAGGACTGGGCGGACCGGCACGTCGCCCGCTGGCGCGACCACTGGATCGACGTGCCGTTCGACGACGACATCGAGGCGATCGTGGTCCGGATGGGCAGGCTGGTGCGGCACTTCAAGGCCGCCATGCAGGAGGCGGTCGCCGAGGTGGGGCTGCAGGACTTCGAGTACGAGACGCTGCACCTGCTGATCGTCCGCGACACCCCGGGGCACGCCAGCCCGTCGGCGCTGGCGACCGACCTGGGGATCAGCAACGCGGGCATGACCGGGCGGCTCGACGCGCTCGAGCGCGGGGGTTGGATCCAGCGCCGGGCCGACGCGAACGACCGGCGCCGGGTCGGGATCGAGGTCACCCGGGCGGGCATGGACGTCTGGCGGCGAGCGATGGCGTTGCGCGGTCGCGCCGAGGAGGACCTCGTCCGGACGCTCCCTCCGCAGGAGCGGGTCCGCCTCGCGCAGCTGCTCAAGGTGCTCACCCTCCAGCTCGAGTCCGACGACTCCTAGCGGGCCTCGGCCGGGTTTCTTCGTCGCCGCCCAGCACTCTCTCAGGGAACCCACAGTCACCCCGAGCACTGTGGTGTGCATGGACGAGCAGCCGACCACCCCGTACCCGATCCAGCCTCCTCAGGGTGCTCCGCTGGGGCCCCCGCCGGAGGGCCCGCCGGTCATCGCGCAGCCGTCGTCGCTGCCGAGCTCGCGCAAGCACCGGCACACCGGCCTCGCCGTCGCCGTCCTGGCCACCGCACTGGTGGTCGGCGGTGCGGCGGGCGTCGGCGGTGCCGCCGCGTGGAACACCGCGACGGACGAGTCCGGTTCCACCGGCCCGGACACCGTCTCGACCGCACAGGTCGTGGACACCCCCGACTCCCCCGCCGCCGACGGCTCCGTCGAGGCGGTCGCCGAGAAGGTGCTGCCGTCGGTCGTGAAGCTCAACGTCACCGGCGCGCAGGGCGCGGGGTCCGGCTCCGGCATCGTCTTGAGCTCGGACGGCGAGATCCTCACCAACAACCACGTGGTCGAGGTCGCCGCCGACGGCGGCGAGATCACCGTGCTCTTCAACGACGGCACGACGGCCCCGGCCGAGATCCTCGGCACGGACCCGCTCACCGACACCGCGCTGATCAAGGCCGAGGGCGTGTCGGGCCTGACCCCGGCGACGATCGGCAAGTCCAGCGACCTCGCGGTCGGCGAGGGCGTCGTGGCGATCGGCTCGCCGTTCGGCCTCGAGTCCACGGTGACCAGCGGCATCGTCAGCGCGCTGAACCGGCCGGTCGACGTCGGGTCGGACGCGGAGAACAACAGCACGACCTACCCCGCGATCCAGACCGACGCGGCGATCAACCCCGGCAACAGCGGTGGCGCGCTGGTCGACATGAACGGCAACGTCGTCGGCATCAACTCCTCGATCCGCTCCGCCAGCAGCTCCGAGGAGGAGGCAGGCTCGATCGGCCTCGGGTTCGCGATCCCGATCGACTTCGTGCTCCCGATCGTCGACCAGATGAGCAACGGCGAGACGCCGACCCACGCCCGGCTGGGCATCTCGGTCTCCCCGGTGACCGACCAGACCGGTGCCGAGGTCGACAGCGGCGCGCAGGTCCAGGAGATCAGCGACGGCTCGACCGCAGCGGACGCCGGCCTCGCCGAGGGCGACGTGATCACCAAGGTCGACGACCAGCTGGTCAGCAGTGCCGACTCGTTGGTCGCCACGATCCGGTCCTACCGGCCCGGCGACGAGGTGACCGTGACGTACCTCCGCGACGGCGAGACCCGGACCGTCACCCTCACGCTGGACTCGGACGCGGACACGTCCACCTCCTGAGCCCGGCGCTCCCAGGCTCCTTCTCTCCCCCGAGAAGGAAGCGGGCCCCACTGGACGGAACCGTCTCCTGCCCGGTGGGGCCCGTGGTGCGCCTAGAGCCGCTTCTGGAACTCGCCGAGCCGGCCGACGGCTGCGAAGCCGAGGCGCTCGTTGACACCGATCATGTGCGCGTTGACCTCGGCGTTGTACGTCGTCAGCTCCACGATGTCGGGCCGCTCGGCCTGGAGCAGTCGCAGGTTCGCGACCTTCACCGCCAGCCCGAGCCGGTGCCCGCGGGCGTCGCCGCGCACCAGCGTGCCCCACTGGTAGGCCTTCCCGGGCTCGTGGACCGTGGTCGCCAGGTCGGAGTACGCCACGATCTCGCCCGCCGGGTCGAACGCCACGGTGTTGTACTTCGTGCGGCCCTGGGCAGCGATCAGCGCCTCACCCTCGCGCAGGGCGCCGACGTCGGCCTTCTCGGGCTCGAAGTCCATGTCGCCGACCGGCGCCTCGGTGATCAGCGTCGACGTCAGGCGCACCCAGCCCTCCGCGAGCTCGTCGGGCACCGGCCCCACCCAGGAGCGCAGCTCGTAGCCGCGGTGGTGCGGGGCGACCTCGGCCGCCAGCTGCTCGAGCAGACCGGCCTCGACCGGGAGCGTCAGCCGGCGCTTCACCTCCGCCAGGCCGAGTGCGTAGCCGTGGGCGCGGGCGAACTCGGCGCCCGCCTCGCCGGCGCCATCCGGGCCGGCGTCGTAGCGCCAGGTCACCAGCGTCTGCAGCACCGAGCGCCCGCGGCCGGCGGCCTCGCGCTCGAGCCCCGCGAGCATCGCGGACCCGTGGCCGAGCCGCCGGTCCTGCGGCCCCACGTGGACCGCGACCTCAGCGGTCTCCAGGTTGTCGAGCATCGGCGTCTCGAGACGGCCCGCCGCGACCACGCGACCGCCGACCCTCCCGACGAAGGCGTCGGCGCGGCGCGCGGCCCTCGGCCGGAGGGCAGCGCGCATCTCGTCGCGCATCCACGGCGTCGCCTCCTCGTCGGTCCGCTCGGCGGCGAGGTAGACGTCGTAGAACGCGTCGTACGACGCCGCGTCGTCCGGGTCGACGGGCTCGATCACCAGGCTCATCGGACGCGCTCGACCCGGCCCTCGTCCCACACCGGGCCGTCGGACTCGTAGACCTCACCGTCCGCGCCGTACACGAGGAAGCGGTCGAAGCCGCGGGCGAACCAACGGTCGTGGGTGACGGCGAGGACCGTGCCCTCGAACGCTGCGAGCCCGTCCTCGAGTGCCTCCGCGGACTGCACGTCGAGGTTGTCGGTCGGCTCGTCGAGGAGCAGCAGCGTGGCGCCGGACAGCTCGAGCAGCAGGATCTGGAACCGGGCCTGCTGCCCGCCGCTGAGCGACTCGAACCTCTGCTCACCCGCGTGCGCGAGCTCGTAGCGGTCCAGGACCCGGGCCGCCTGCTCGCGCCCCATGCCCTCGCGCCGGCCGTCGCCTCGGTGCAGGATCTCCAGCAGGGTCCGGCCGATCAGCTCGGGGTGCTCGTGGGTCTGCACGAACCACCCCGGACGCACGCGCGCGCCGAGCTTGGCCTTGCCGGAGTGGAGCACCGGCTTGATCTCGATGTCCTCGACCGGCCGGTGCTCGACGTCGGGGTCGCTGCCCCCGATCGCCAGCAGGCGCAGGAAGTGCGACTTGCCGGAGCCGTTCGAGCCGAGCACGGCCACCCGCTCGCCGTACCAGACCTCGAGGTCGAAGGGCTTCATCAGCCCGGTCAGCTCGAGGTTCTCGCAGACGACCGCGCGCTTGCCGGTGCGGCCGCCCCGCAGCCGCATCGTCACCTGCTGCTCGCGCGGCTGCTCGGTCGGCGGGCCGGCCTCCTCGAACTTGCGGAGCCGGGTCTGCGCGGCGCGGTACTGCGACGCCATCCCGTCGTTGTACTCGGACTTGATCTTGTAGTGCAGCACCAGCTGCTTGAGCTTGGCGTGCTCCTCGTCCCAGCGCTTGCGCATCTCCTCGAAGCGCAGGAACCGGTCGCGCCGAGCCTCGTGGTACGACGCGAACCCGCCCGGATGGGTCCACACGGTGTTGCCCGCGTGGCCGAGCTCGACGGTGACCACGCGGGTGGCGGTGTTGTTGAGGAGCTCGCGGTCGTGGCTGATCATCAGGATCGTCTTGTCGGACTCGCGGATCCGGCCCTCGAGCCAGATCTTGCCGGGGACGTCGAGGTAGTTGTCGGGCTCGTCGAGCAGCAGCACCTCGTCCGGCCCGCGCAGCAGGAACTCCAGCACCAGCCGCTTCTGCTCGCCGCCCGAGAGGGTGCTGAGCGTGCGGTACTTCGCGCGGTCGTAAGGCAGCGAGAACGCCGCCATCGTGCACACGTCCCAGGTGACCTCGACGTCGTACCCGCCGGCGTCGGCGAACTCCGACAGCGCGTGGGCGTACGCCATCTGGGTCTTCTCGTCGTCGGTCTCCATCAGCGCCAGCTCGAGGCGGTCGACCTCGGCGGCCGCCGCCCGGATCCGAGGCGGCGAGACGCTGAGCAGGAGGTCGGCGACGGTCGGGTCGTCTCCGAGCCCGGCGCCGACGGCCTGCCGCATCACGCCCAGCCCACCCGAGCGCGTCACCGCGCCGGCGTGCGGCACCAGGTCGCCGGTGATGATCCTGAGCAGCGTGGTCTTGCCGGCGCCGTTCGCGCCCACGAGCGCGACCTTGGCGCCCTCGCCGACCCGGAACGACACGTCGTCGAGCAGCACTCGACCGTCCGGCAGCTCGTACCTGACTCCAGCGACGTCCACGTGTCCCACGTCGAAGGATTGTCCGTCATCGCCGAGGCGGGGTCACGTCGTTTAACCGATGCGCTCCACGACCATGGACGCGGCGACCGCGTGGGTCGACGGCTGTTCCACGAGCACCAACGAGTCCGACACGTTCACCAGCTCGATGATGTCGTCGACGTGGAGCTCGCCGAGCACCTCGCCGGTGATCGTCCGGGCACCCACGGGAGCGCCGAACACGACCCCCGGGTCGGTGGAGTCGTTGACCGAGATCGCGAACTGGGTGCCGGTCAGCCGCTCGCTGAAGTTGACCGTGAACCGGATCGAGTAGGTCCCCGCCTCGTCGATCGTCACCTCGTCCATGCTCGCGCTGACGCCCTCCGCCACGGGCGCACCGCCGCTGAAGAACACCGCCGTGCCCGGAGGCACCGCCATCAGGCCGCTGGCCCAGAGGTAGGCCGCACCCGTCGGCACGTCCGCACCGGGAGCACCGGTCGGACCGGGAGGGCCGCTCGGTCCCGGCGATCCGCTCGGTCCGGGCGGGCCGCTCGGTCCGGGCGAACCGGGAGCGCCGCTCGCGCCCGCCGCTCCCGCGGGGCCCGGTGGACCGGCCTTTCCGGGCTCGCCCTGTGGTCCCGGGGACCCGGACGCACCGGCCGGACCGGCCGGACCGGCCGGACCCTCGGCGTTCCAGGAGATCCGGTCCCAGCCGCGCGGGCAGCGCGAGCCTGGATCGGAGAACCGCATCACCTGGGTCATCTGGTTCACGCAGGCACGGATCACCGACGTGGCCCGGTCGTCGGACCGCGCGACGCCGTACCCGGTGGCGGCGCCCCCGGTGACCAGCACGAGCACGAGGACGGGAGCCGCGGAGCGCCGGAGGGACGGAAGCGATCGCGGCATGGAGCGAGACTAGGACGTGTTCTCGTTTTCCATCGCGAGATCGCCCGAACGGTCTAGCGTGCAAACCGTGACCACCCTCCGCCGCGCCGCCGCGGTCGCCCTGACGACCGCGACCCTCGCCGCCACGTTGCTCGCCCCGACCTCGACCGCGTCCGCCGAGCAGGTGCCGCTGCCCGTGGGGCCGACCAGCTACTCCGCCGACGGCAGGTACGCCGTGGGCGAGCGCACCATGACGCTGCCGTCGGGCGTGAAGGTGGAGGTCTGGTACCCGGCGCGGAAGAAGGACGTCGTCGGTCAGCCCGAGGGCAGCTACGACGTCGTCGACTGGATCCCGAGCATCTACAACATCCCGGACGGCGCGTCGGTGCCCTACCCGAGCGGCGGCGTGCGCGGCGTGCCGGTCGCCAAGGGCCGGTTCCCGCTGGTGGTCTTCAGCCACGGGTACGCCGGCTTCCGCACCCAGTCGTCCGCGCTGACCGCGGCGATCGCCTCGTGGGGCTTCGTCGTCGCCGCGCCCGAGCACCCGAGCCGGAACCTGACCCGGGTGCTGCCCTCCAACGCCCCGCCGGCGACGACCACCGACGTCGAGGACCTGCAGCAGGCGATCTCCATGGTCGGCAAGGCGAACGGCGCCAAGCGGTCGTGGCTCTTCGGGCACGTGAACATGAAGCAGATCGGCGCACTCGGCCACTCGGCCGGCGGCCGCGCCGTCGAGAGCCTCGCGTCGGTCGACAAGCGCGTGGACACGTTCATCGGGATGGCTCCGGGCCACGACGCGGAGCTGGCACCGGTCCAGAAGCCCAGCCTGGTCCTGGCCGCGACCGACGACGAGATCATCACGCTCGACCGGATCGAGGCGGCGTACGACACCTTCGCGGCGCCGAAGCGGATCGTGCTCTTCGGCGGCGGCCACCTGCTCTTCAGCGACCTGTGCGACATCGGGGAGTCCGACGGCGGGCTGCTCGCCGTCGCCGAGCTGTTGGGCTTCCCGGTCCCGCAGAGCCTCATCCGGCTGGCGACCGACGGCTGCATCGCCCCGGCGCTCGAGCCGTCGGTCGCGCTGCCGGCGGTCCAGCACACGGTGATCGCCCAGCTGCGCCGGGTCTTCGGCCTCGACCCCACCGACGCCGCGTTCGACGGTCTGGTCGAGGCCTACCCCGGCGTCGTGTCCGACAGCCGGAGTGCCCAGTAGGTCAGGCGCAGGAGGGCTGCCTCCTAGAATCCCCCGCATGACCCGGGGAGCGGAGGACGAGGCGCAGGCGCCTGTCGTGGCACCAGCGCGACCACTGCCGTACCCGCGCACCCGGCGCAAGGTCCGCGCGGTCGCGATGGGGGCGTACGCCGCGGCACTCGTGGCGTGGTCGCTCACGCTGGGCCTGCCCAACGACACCGTGCAGGTGTTCCTGTGGCTGTGGCTCGGCACCGTGGCCTGGAACGTCGAGGCCCGCCCGCGCTACCACCTGAACTTCCTGAAGGACTGGTGGCTGCCGGTACTCGGGCTGGTCATCTACTTCTTCAGCCGCGGACTGACCGACGAGCTCGGGCTGCCCGTGCACGTCTACATGCCGATCCACGTCGACGAGTGGCTCGGCGGCGGCATGACGCCGACCGAGCGGCTGCAGGATGCGTGGTGCGGCGACCCGTGCCTCAAGGAGAGCGAGCCGCGCTGGTACGACGCGCTCTTCACGACCGTGTACGCGACCCACTTCGTGACCGGGCTGACCATCGCCGCGGTGCTCTGGGTGCGCAACCGGGCCGAGTGGATCAAGTGGATGCGGCGCTACCTGCTGATCAACTTCGGCGCGCTCGTGGTCTACATCCTCTACCCGATGGCGCCGCCGTGGATGGCGTCCGAGGAGGGCTGGCTGGGCGCCGACGTCGCCCGGCTCACCAGCCGGGGCTGGCGCGACATCGGCCTGGACCGCATCGACCTGATCCTGCACGGGGTCGGCAACCCGGTCGCGGCGATGCCGTCCCTGCACGCCGGCATCACGTTCCTCATCGCGATCTACGGCATCCAGCGGCTGCGCTCGCCGTGGCGCTGGCTGCTCGCGCTCTACCCGCTGGCGATGTCGACCGCGCTGGTCTACATGGGCGAGCACTACGTGATCGACATCGTCGCCGGGGCGATCCTGGCCGGCGCGGTGCTGGTGGTCTGCCAGCTCTGGGAGAACAGCCGGGATCGCATCCGTATCTGATATACGAAATGTTTCGCAAAATCCTTCCAGATTGTGCGAAATGCTGACACGGTGAGGGCCCCGATCCCGTGAGGAGTCCTCCGTGAGTGGTCTCATGACCCGCCGTCGTCGCGTGCGCGCGATCGCCGTCGCGGCCGTCGCCAGCCTGGCCGCCGTACCCGCCGTCACGTCCCTCGGCACCGCCGACGCCGTCACGGCGCCGGCGCTCGCCGCCGGTGACACGACGGGGACCGACCCGACGTTCACGCGCTACGACGTGGACACCGCGGCCACCGGAGCGGCGTTCACGTCGGTCGGCACCGTGTTCGCCGGCGAGCACGACATCGTCACCAGCGTGTGGGGCCCGTTCGACGGGAGCCGCCCCAAGGGTCCGGGCTCGCTGAACATCTACCGCCCCGGCGCGACCCTCTCCGACTGGTCGAAGGTCACGGTCTTCGGCCCCGAGGCCGGCATCACGATGCCGAACGCGACGACGATCACCGACGTGGACGGGGACGGGGACAACGACCTGATCGTGCCCGCCGGCCACTTCTTCGGCACCGACCCGGGCATCGCCGCCGAGCTGCGCGTGCTGAGCGGCAGCATCACGTGGTGGGAGAACAAGGGCACCGACCAGTTCACGCGCCATGACGTGATCACCGACCAGGCCGGTGCGTACCACGGTGTCCAGTACGTCGACTTCGACGGCGACGGCATCAAGGACATCCTCAGCGTGTCCGAGGAGGCCAAGGCGCCGGGCAACCAGTCCGACGACGTCCTCGCGACCCAGTTCTTCAAGGGTCGCGCCGACCACACGTTCGCCGCCCCGGTGCAGCTCGCCGACGTCGGCGGCAGCCAGCCGGTGATCGCCGACGTCGACGAGGACGGCGACCTCGACGTCATCACGGCGCGCTACTTCGACCCGCTGCGTGGTGCCGGTGGCGGCGACTTCCCGGCGCCCAGCTACCTGTGGCTCGAGAACAGCGACACCGACGGCACCCTGACGTCCGCGGACTTCGCGGTCCGGACGATCGCCACGGTCAGCGAGACCAGCTTCGGTTTCCAGATCCAGCCGGTCGTCGGGTTCCGCGAGCCCGGCAAGGTCTCGTGGATCGCGACCAACCACGCCAACCGGTGCACGTTCGCGCTCCTCTTCCCGGCGCTCGCCGACCGCGAGCAGGTCATCGAGTTCGTGCCCGGCGACGACATCCGCGAGCCGTGGGAGCGGACGACGCTCTCGGACCCGGACACCGTCGTACCCCCGTGCCCGGAGGACTACGGCACCAACCGCGACAACTACCCGACCTGGAGCGACGCGATCACCTCGCGCTACGGCCCCGGCCAGGGCTCCCCGGGCACGTTCGGCTACGGCGACATCGACGGTGACGGCGACATCGACCTCGGTGTCTCCGGCGACGGCGACCGCCGGCTGTGGTGGATCGAGCAGCAGGCCGACGGCGACACGACCCTGCACCGGCTCACCGCCGAGGGCGAGCACTTCGGCCAGTCCGGCGGCGGCTGGGTCCAGGACTTCAACGGCGACGGCGTCAACGAGCTGGTGTTCAGCTCGTGGGACGAGAACACCGTGGCGCTCTGGAGCCGCACCGGCACCGTGGACGTGCCCGTGACCGTGGACAGCACGCTGTCCGTCACGCCGGCGAGGTCGACGATCAAGGCGGGCAGGAGGGGCACCTGGACCGTGAAGCTGAACGCGGCCGCCGACGGCCCGAAGCGCTCGGTCACGGTCACGTTCGACCCCGCCAAGGGCAAGAACGTCTCGCTCGGCAAGGTCGTGGTCGGCCCCGCCGGTGCCGCCACCCTGAGCGGCAAGCTGACCTGGAAGCCGCGTGCGAACGGCAAGCTCGTGTTCGCGTACGCCGGCACCACCGTGTCCGAGATGCTGAGCGACACCGCCGCACGCACGACCGCGAAGGTGACCGTCAGGAAGTAGCAGGTGCGAGGCGCTACGCGGCCCGGCGACGGGCCGCGTAGCGCGCACCGAGCAGGATGTGCACGGCGATCCCGGCGAACATCAGGATCGTCGTCCAGGTGTGCAGCGGCTCGTTGTCGAGGTTGGTCTGCGACACCCAGATCACCACGCCGAGCGCGTAGCCGAAGTAGATGTGGAACACCTTCAGCGTGCGCCGCGGCCGGACCAGTCCGAAGACGTACACGGACAGCACCAGGTGCACGGTGTTGAGACCCACCACCAGCACGACCAGGACGGCGGCGAGCGCCGTACGGTCGTCGGCGAGGTAGTGGACCGCGGTCGCCGCCACCATCACCGGCAGCAGCACCCAGCCGACCTTGCGGTTGATCGCGCCCGCCCGCTGACGCCGGCGCAGGGCCAGCACCGAGGGGTGGGACACGACGGTGGTCATCGTCAGCTCCCGAGCACGTCCGACCCGAGATCGTCGACCAGCCGGGCGACCTGGGCCCAGATGGAGGCGAGGGCGACGACCGCGCTCTCGATGTCGCGGTCCTGCGCGGAGGCGACCAGCGCGGACTGGAGCGAACCCTGGAGCGCGAGGTACTCCAACGGGTCGAGCAGGCGCACCAGGCGCTGCAGTCGCGGCAGCAGCGCGAGCAGCGCGTGCGCCAGCTCCGCGCTGCCGCATCGGTCCAGGAGCTGGCTGCCGAACCGGTCCGACTCCGCGAACGCGAGCACGAGGTCACCGCTGCGGTAGGCCAGCTCGAAGTCCAGCGCCGTACGGCGCAAGGTGGCGACGTCGCCAGCGGCGTAGTGCGGCATCCCCCAGCGCAGCACCTGCTCCATGAGCATCCCGCCCACGCGCAGCATGTCGGCCGCGGCGGCCCGGGTCAGGGGCGCGACGGACGCGCCCCGGTTGCGCTCGACGACGACCAGTCCCTCGGTGGCGAGCTGGGCGAACGCCTCGCGCAGCGGCGAGTTCGAGACCCCGAAGCGCGCCATGATCGCCTCGGTGCGCAGCGGCTCCCCCGGCGCCAGGCGGCCGGCCATGATGTCCTCACGCAGCGCGACGACGACGTTCTCGCGCAGCGCGCCGTGCTCCCGCGCGACGGATGTCATGGCTACTCCTCGGTCTGTTTCGCCCACAGGTTGATGCCGGCCTCCACCGCATCCTCGTCGATCAGGCGCAGCTCGTCAGCCGAAAGCGGCGGGAACGCCAGCGCGTCGAGGTTCGTGTCGAGCTGCTCGACCGAGCTCGCGCCGAGCAGTGCGCTCGTCACGCGCGGGTCGCGGACCGCCCACTGGATCGCGAGCTGGGCGAGCTTCTGGCCACGCCCCTGGGCGATCTCGTTGAGCCGACGCACGTGGCGCAGCCGCGACTCCTCGAGGTGGTCCTTGTCGAGCGACGAGCCCTCGCGCGCGGCGCGGGAGTCGGCCGGGACGCCGTCGAGGTAGCGGTCGGTGAGCAGGCCCTGCGCGAGCGGGCTGAACACGATGCAGCCCATCCCCTGCGCCTCGAGCTCGTCGAGCAGGTCCTCCTCGATCCAGCGGTTGAGCATGGAGTACGACGGCTGGTGGATCAGCAGCGGCGTCCCGAGCTCGCGCGCGATCGACGCAGCCTCCTTGGTCTTCGCCGCCGAGTACGACGAGATGCCGGCGTACAGCGCCTTGCCCTGCCGCACCGCGTGGTCGAGCGCCATCATCGTCTCCTCGACGGGCGTCTCGGGGTCGAAGCGGTGGCTGTAGAAGATGTCGACGTACTCCAGGCCCATCCGGGCCAGCGACTGGTCGAGCGAGGCGAGCACGTACTTCCTCGAGCCGCCGCCCTGCCCGTAGGGCCCGGGCCACATGTCGTAGCCGGCCTTGGTCGAGATCACCAGCTCGTCGCGGTACGGCGCGAAGTCGTCCTTCAGGTAGCGCCCGAAGTTCTCCTCCGCCCGGCCGTACGGCGGGCCGTAGTTGTTCGCCAGGTCGAAGTGCGTGACGCCCCGGTCGAACGCCCGACGCAGCACCGCGCGCTGGTTCGCCTCCGACCGGTCGTCCCCGAAGTTCTGCCACAGCCCCAAGGAGATCGCCGGCAGCTTCAGGCCGCTGCGCCCGGTGAACCGGTACTCCATCCCGGTCGCCTCGGTGTCGTAGCGGTTCTCGGCTGCCTCGTAGCTCATGCTCCGATCCTGCCAGGGCCGGGTGAGGCCGATCGCATGGCCATGGCCCCGCCGGCCGTGGTCGGCGGGGTGTGGGTCAGTGGGTATGTCGGTCGGTGTCGACGAGGTAGGTGTGGCCGTGGGGGCTGGTCCACACGAACGTGGTGGGGCCGATGCGGTGGTAGGTCCAGGCGGTGTGGGTCTTGAGCCGGTGGTGTCCACGGCACAGGGGCGCGAGATTGCGGGTCTCGGTGCGACCGGTCGGGTACGCGGTGATGTGGTCGGTGTCAGCGGTGCGTGAAGGCCGGCTGCAGCTGGGGAACACGCACGTCGGGAACGTCAGCGTGACTTGTTCCTGCTGCCGCTCGGTGGGCGGGTAGGAGTCGGTCGACAGGTTGTCGTTGAGGTCGAGCACCGGCCGCACGGTCACCGTGGTGCCGGCCTGTTGGCACCAGTGCTTGATCTGGTCGGGGGTGACGACGGTGCGGGTGTGCTCGACCTCGACCATCGACTGGTCGGGGCGGGTGTGGGTGTGGATCACGACCTCGCGGTGGCCGTCGGCGGCGAGCATCCCGGCGGCGATCGAGCGGCGCACGTCCAACGGCAGCGCCGGGTCCTGGGCGGCGGCCTTCGCGGTGATCGCCTCGTCGAGGGCGACCGCGTCGGCCAGGTCCAGCACACCGGCGACGGGGACCTGCCCGTCGACCACGTTGCGCCAGTGGAACGTCAGGTGCCGCTGCTCGGCCGCCGCGACCCGCCGCTCCTCCGCAGCGGTCGGGTCGAACTCGGCGCGGGCGGCTTCCACGGTCCGCTCGATCTGCGCGAACGAACACCGGTGCAGCACCGGCGCGAGGGCCCGGTCCACGAACCCGGCGGCGTCGGCGGGCAGGGACCGGGTCTGCTGGGCGACCTTGCGGGCCTTCCACGCCAGCACCTCCCCGGCCAGCACGCGGGTCCAGGTGGACGGGAGCCGGTGGCGCAGCTCGACCGCGTCACCGATGAACACCCGACCCGCATCAGACGACAGTCCGAGTGCGAGGGCGAACTCCGCGATGCAGAACTCCGCGACCGTTGGTGCGCCGTCGCCGGCGACCTCGAGGTCCCGCTCACCCCACGACCGGGTCGCATCGACCTCGTCGCCGGGGTGCAGGTCGGCCCACTCCAGTGCGAGGAGCAGCCGTTCGATCTCCAGCTGGGTGGCGGCGTCCAGGTTGTTGCGGGCAGCCGCGAGCACCATCTCGGTGCGGGTGGTCGTGGTGGCTGCCATGGATCAACTCAACCAGGGACCACCGACAGTCAGGGCCCGGAATCCCTTGTTTCGACCGGGATGTGGACACTTTCGCGAGAAAGTTCTGAGAACTATTCGGTGGTGGTTTCGAGGCTCGCTAGCGCTCGCACCTCAACCACCGGAGGAGCGGCCGGAAAGCCGGGAAGCAGCGCCAGCCCGAACCCACCCCGTCCGCGTAGAAGCCCTGTCGGCGAGCAACCACGGCGGACCCGCAGCCAACCGACGGTCGGGTGGTTTCGAGGCTCGCTAGCGCTCGCACCTCAACCACCGCAGAAGCGGCCGGTGAGCCGGGAAGCAGCGCCAGCCCGAACCCACCCCATCCGCGTAAAAGCCCTGACGGCGAGCAACCAGGGCGGACCCGCAGCCAACCGACGGTCGGGTGGTTTCGAGGCTCGCTAGCGCTCGCACCTCAACCACCGCAGAAGCGGCCGGTGAGTCGGGAAGCAGCGCCAGCCCGAACCCACCGCGCCCGCGTAAAAGCCCTCACGGCGAGCAACCGCGGCGGACCCGCAGCCAACCGACGGTCGGGTGGTTTCGAGGCTCGCTAGCGCTCGCACCTCAACCACCGCAGAAGCGGCCGGTGAGTCGGGAAGCAGCGCCAGCCCGAAACCCACCCCGCCCGCGTAGAAGCCCTAGCGGCGGCCAACCACGGCGGACCCGCAGCCAACCGACGATCGGGTGGTTTCGAGGCTCGCTAGCGCTCGCACCTCAACCACCGCAGAAGCGGCCGGAAAGCCGGGAAGCAGCGCCAGCCCGAACCAACCCCACCCGCGTAAAAGCCCTAGCGGCGGCCAGACCGAAAGAACCCGCAAGCCACAGACACCAACGCACGTGGTTTCGAGACAGCGCCCACCCGCACCTCAGCCAGCGACAGCGGCACCGACCATCCGCAGCGCCAACAGCCGGTAGTGCGCGGCGACCTCGTCAGGGGACCAGCGGCCCTCGTCGCGGAACCAGCGGGCGACGTCGATGCCCAGGGACAGGATGGCCAGCGAGGTCATCTGCGGGTCCGGGGTGGCGAAGACACCGGCGGCGACGCCGCGGGAGACGACGTCGCGGACGACCACGTCGATGTCGTGGCGGACGGCGAGGATCACGGCCAGGCGCTCCTCGCTGAGCGCGGCGAGCTCGTAGTTGATGACCCGGGCGCCGGTGTGCGAGACCGCGTGGTCGCGCACGAAGTCCTCGACCAGGTCGCCGAGCTGGGTGACCGGGTCCGAGGAGCGAGCGACGGACGCACGCACGAGCGACAGCACCCGCTCGTGGCCGACCAGAGCGAGCTCGAAGAGCAGCTCCTCCTTGGACCGGTGGTGCACGTACAACGCAGCCGGCGACATCCCCGCGGCGGTGGAGATGTCGCGCGTCGTCGTCCCGTGGAACCCGCGCGCGCCGAACGCCTCGACCGCCGCGAGGGCGAGCCGGGTCCGGGCATCTCCGGACGGGGCGGAGGGGGTGGACGCACTCATCGGGAGCATGGTAAGCAAGCGCTTAGTCAGTCGGCAAGGAGGAGATGTGGTGCAGGGAATCGCCGGAAAGGTCGCGCTCGTGACCGGGGCCAGTCGGGGCATCGGGCTGGGCATCGCCCAACGGCTGGTCGACGAGGGTGCGAAGGTCTGCATCACCGCGCGCAAGCAGGACGTGCTCGACGAGGCGGTGAACCAGCTGGGAGCGGCGAACGCGATCGGCATCGCCGGCAAGGCCGACGACCCCGCGCACCGCGAGGACGCCGTACGCCGCACGGTCGAGACGTTCGGCAGCCTGGACCTGCTCGTGAACAACGCCGGCATCAACCCCGTCGCCGGTCCCCTTATCGACTTCGACCTCGGCGCGGCCCGCAAGACCGTCGAGGTCAACGCGCTCGGCGCGCTCGCGTGGACGCAGGAGGCGTACCGCGCCTGGATGAAGGACCACGGCGGATCCGTCGTGAACATCTCCTCGGTCTCCGGCGTGAAGCCCGCCCCGATGATCGGCATGTACGGCGCGTCCAAGGCGATGCTGATCAGCCTCACCGAGACCCTCGCCGTCGAGCTCGGACCGACGATCCGCGTGAACGCCGTGGCGCCGGCGATCGTCAAGACCGCCTTCGCCGAGCCGCTCTACCAGGGCAACGAGGACGGGGTCGCCGCCAAGTACCCGCTGCGCCGGCTCGGCGTCCCCGAGGACGTCGCCGGCTCCGTGGTCTTCCTGCTGTCCGACGACGCCGCCTGGCTGACCGGCCAGACCATCACGCTGGACGGCGGCATCACGCTCGCCGGCGGCCACTGATGCCCGCCCTGCAGGGCAAGGGCGTCGTCGTCACCGGCGCCGGCCGGGGCATCGGGCGAGCCCTCGCGACGAGGGCGGCAGCCGAGGGAGCCCGCGTGGTCGTCAACGACCTCGACGAGGCCAACGCCCACCAGGTCGCAGCCGAGATCGGCGGTACGGCGATCGCCGGTGACGTGACCGCGCCCGAGGCGCTGATCGACGCAGCGACCGAGACGCTCGGCCGCGTCGACGTCTTCTTCGCCAACGCCGGCATCGACGGCGCCGGTGGCGCGAACAGCCTGCAGACCGAGGACGACGTCTGGGACCGGGTCCTCGACGTCAACGTGATGGCGCACGTCCGCGCCGCCCGCGTGCTGGTCCCCCGCTGGCTCGACGACGGGCAGGGCGGCCGGTTCGTGGTCACCGCGTCCGCGGCCGGCCTGCTCACGATGATCGGCAGCGCGCCGTACTCCGTCACCAAGCACGCCGCGGTCGGCTTCGCCGAGTGGCTGTCCGTGACGTACGGCGCCCGCGGCATCGACGTGCACGCCATCTGCCCCCAGGGTGTGCGAACGCAGATGCTCGAGGAAGCAGGACCCTTGCAGGCACTGCTCTCCCGCGACTCCGCGCTCGAGCCCGAGCAGGTCGCCGACGCGGCGGTCGCGGCGATCGAGGACGGCCGGTTCCTCGTGCTGCCCCATCCCGAGGTCGCGGGCTACTACGTCGCCCGCGCGACCGACACCGACCGGTGGCTCGCGGGCATGCGCCGGCTGCAGCAGAAGGTCGACGACGCAGGAGGATCGAGTTGAACGACACCCCCGGACTGGACCTGACCGCCTTCCGTGGCTGGTACGACGGCCAGCGCCCCGGCGAGATCACCGGCGAGCTCAGCGGCCAGGTGATCGCCGGCGGCAAGTCCAACCTGACCTACGAGGTCACCGACGGCGAGCACCGGTGGATCGTGCGCCGGCCGCCGCTCGGGCACGTGCAGGCGACCGCGCACGACATGGGCCGTGAGTACACCGCGATGAGCGCGCTGCGCGACACCGACGTACCGGTGCCGACGACGTACGCCCACTGCGCCGACCCGGACGTGATCGGTGCGCCGTTCTACGTCATGGAGCGCATCGACGGGGTCGCCTACCGCTCGGCCAGCCAGCTCGAGCCGATCGGCCCGGAGCGCACCGCCGCGATCGCCGACCGGATGGTCGACGTGCTCGCGACCCTGCACGCGGTCGACCCGGCGGCGGTCGGGCTCGCCGAGTTCGGCCGGCCGCACGGCTTCCTGGAGCGCCAGGTGCGCCGCTGGGGCCAGCAGCTCGAGGGCTCGAAGACCACCGAGCGGCCGAACGCCGAGGAGCTGCACCGTCGGCTCACCGCACGGGTCCCCGTGGGCGACGACGAGTGGGCCGGGATCGTGCACGGCGACTACCGCCTCGACAACCTGCTCACCGGGCCCGACGACCAGATCAAGGCGGTCGTGGACTGGGAGATGGCCACGCTCGGCGACGTCCGCACCGACCTCGCGCTGCTGCTCGTCTACGACCAGATCGCCACGATCGCGGGTGGCGCGCTGGTGGCCGACGTCGCCACGGCGCCGGGATACCCGGAGCCGCAGCAGCACCTGGCGCGGTACGCCGCGACCAGTGGCCGCGACCTCGGCGACATGGGGTTCCACCTCGGACTCGCCTACTTCAAGCTCGCCGTGATCCTCGAGGGGATCCACTTCCGCTTCCTGCAGGGCGCCACGGTCGGCGAGGGGTTCGACCAGATCGGCGCCGGATTCGACCCACTCATCACCGCGGGCCTCGACGCCCTGGGAGAGGACTGACCGATGCACTTCGCACACGACGACAAGACCCAGGAGCTGATCGACCGGCTCGAGGCGTTCATGGCCGAGCGGATCGTCCCGTCCGAGCCGACGTTCCACGCCCAGCTGAAGGAGCTCGACGACCGCTGGGCCTGGACCGAGGCGCCGGTGCTGAAGGAGCTGCAGGCCGAGGCCCGCGAGCGTGGCCTCTGGAACCTCTTCCTCCCGAAGGAGCACGCCGACTCCCCCGGCCTCACCAACCTGCAGTACGCGCCGCTCGCCGAGATCACCGGCCGCTCCGGCCACCTCGCGCCCGCCGTGCTCAACTGCGCCGCGCCCGACACGGGCAACATGGAGGTGCTCTCGCTGTTCGGCACACCCGAGCAGAAGGAGCGCTGGCTGAGGCCCCTGCTGAACGCCGAGATCCGCTCGGCGTTCGCGATGACCGAGCCGGACGTCGCCTCCTCCGACGCGACCAACATCGCGACCCGCATCGAGCGCGACGGCGACGAGTACGTCCTCAACGGCCGCAAGTGGTGGATCACCGGCGCGATGAACCCGCACGCCGAGATCCTCATCGTGATGGGCAAGACCGACCCGTCGGCATCGCGGCACCAGCAGCAGAGCATGATCCTCGTCCCGCGCGACACCCCGGGACTGACCGTCGTCCGCGGGATGGAGGTCTTCGGGTACGACGACCACGAGCACGGCGGCCACGCGGAGCTGCTGTTCGAGGACGTGCGCGTCCCGGCGTCGAACCTGATCGGCCAGGAGGGCTACGGGTTCGCGATCGCCCAGGCCCGCCTGGGTCCTGGCCGCATCCACCACTGCATGCGGGCGATCGGCGTGGCCGAGGCCGCCATCGAGCTGATGTGCCGGCGCGCCACCGAGCGCGTCGCGTTCGGCCGTCCGATCGCCAACCAGGGCGTGGTCCGTGACTGGATCGCGGAGTCTCGGGTGCGCGTCGAGCAGCTGCGGCTGCTGGTGCTCAAGACCGCCTGGCTGATGGACACCGTCGGGAATCGCGGCGCGCACACCGAGATCCAGGCGATCAAGATCGCCACCCCGCAGACCGTGCAGTGGATCCTCGACAAGGCGATCCAGGTGCACGGCGCCGGCGGCCTGTCGCAGGACTTCCCGCTCGCCTCGGCGTACGCCGGCATCCGCACGCTGCGCTTCGCCGACGGCCCGGACGAGGTGCACAAGAACTCGCTCGCCAAGGCCCAGATCGCGAGGTACTCCGACGATGGATGAGTCCGAGCTGCAGCAGCGCATCGACGCGCTGCTCGCCGAGCACCCGCCGGCCAGCACCGACCGGCTCGACTTCCTGCACGCCCGCTTCGACGCCGGACTGGCCTGGGTGCACTTCCCCGAGGGCCTCGGCGGCCTCGGGCTGCCGCGCAGCATGCAGCCGGTCGTCGACAAGGCGCTCGCCAGGGCGGGAGCGCCCGACAACGACCCGCAGCGGATCGGCATCGGTCTCGGCATGGCCGCGCCGACGATCCTCGCGTTCGGCACCGAGGAGCAGAAGCGGCGCTACCTGCGGCCGCTGTGGTGCGGCGAGGAGGTCTGGTGCCAGCTGTTCTCCGAGCCGGGCGCGGGCTCCGACCTCGCCGGACTCGCGACCCGCGCGGTCCTCGACGGCGACACCTGGACCGTCAACGGCCAGAAGGTGTGGACGTCGTCGGCGCACATCGCCGACCGCGCGATCATCGTCGTCCGGACGGACCCGGACGTGCCCAAGCACGCCGGACTGTCGTACTTCATGCTCGACATGCACGACCCGGGCGTCGAGGTGCGTCCGCTGCGCCAGATCACCGGCGAGGCGGAGTTCAACGAGGTCTTCCTGACCGACGCGCGGATCCCTGACTCCGACCGGCTCGGCGAGGTCGGCGAGGGCTGGAAGGTCGCCAACGCCACGTTGAGCAGCGAGCGCGTCGCGATCGGCGGCCACGCGTTCCCGCGCGAGTTCGGCATGGTCACGAGCGTCGCGAAGACCTGGCGCGAGCGGCCCGAGCTGCGCACCCCGGAGACCCACGAGCGGTTGATGCGCGGCTGGGTCGACACCGAGGTCGCCCGGATCACCGCCACCCGGCTGCGCCAGAAGCTCGCGGCCGGCGTACCCGGCCCCGAGGGCTCGGCGATGAAGCTGACGTTCGCCAAGATCAACCAGCAGCTCTCCGGGCTCGAGGTCGACCTGCTCGGCGACGAGGGACTGCGGTACGGCGACTGGACCATGCGACGCCCGACGTTCGTCGACTTCTTCGGCCAGGACGCCGGCTTCCGGTACCTCCGCGCCAAGGGCAACTCGATCGAGGGCGGCACCTCCGAGGTGCTGCGCAACGTCGTGGCCGAGCGGATCCTCGGGCTGCCGACCGAGCCGCGCGTCGACAAGGACATCCCCTGGAAGGAGCTGCCGCGATGACCACCACTCCTGCGGACGTGAACCTGCTGCCCGACGACGTCGAGCTCGACCTGCGCGGCTCCGTGCGCAAGGTGCTCGAGAAGCACGCGCCGGTCGAGAAGCTCAACGCGATGTACGACGACACCGACGACGTCACCGCACCGCTGTGGTCGGCGTTCAGCGACCTCGGCCTCCCCGGGCTGCTCGTGCCCGAGGACCTCGGCGGCGCCGGTGCGTCGGCGCGCGAGGCCGCCGCGGTGCTGGAGGAGATCGGCCGGGCGGCCGCGCCCTCGCCGTTCCTCACGTCCTCGGTCGTCGCCACCACCGTGCTCGCCGCGCTGGGCGACACCACGGTCCTCCCGGCCCTGGCCAGTGGTGAGCAGACGGCCGCGCTGCTGGCCGGTGCGCCCGTCGGGCTGCCCGCCGACGTACTGCTGGTGCCGGAGGGCGACGCGCTGTACGCCGTACGTGGCGCCACCTCCACGACCGTCACCTCGCTCGACATGACCCGCCCGCTCGCCGACGTCGACCTCGCCGGCGCCGAGCGGACGCTGCTGTCCGAGGACGCCCGCGCGGCGATCGACACCGGTCTGCTCATGGGCGCCGGGCTGCTCGCCAGCGAGCAGGTGGGCGTCGCCCGCTGGGCGCTGGAGACGACGATCGCCTACCTCAAGGAGCGCCGGCAGTTCGGCCGGGTCGTGGGCGGGTTCCAGGCCCTCAAGCACCGGCTCGCCGACCTGTACGCCGAGGTGGAGCAGGCCGACGCCGCCGCGCGGTACGCCGCCGCCACGCTCGCCGCCAGCGACCCCGACGCGCCGGTCGCCGTGCACGTCGCCGCGTCGTACTGCAGCGAGGTCGCCGTGCACGCCACCGAGGAGGCCGTCCAGCTGCACGGCGGCCTCGGCATGACGTGGGAGCACCCGGCCCACCTGCACCTCAAGCGGGCCAAGGCCGACGCGCTGCTGCTCGGCTCCGCGGAGTCGCACCGTGCCGCGCTGGCCCTGCTCGTCGATCTCCCAGCACCGGCGGCAGGATGAGCCCATGGACCTGAGCCTGAACGACGAGCAGCAGGCGTTCCGCGACCTGGCGCGCGACTTCCTCGACCGGGAGGCGGTGCCGCACCGCACCCAGTGGGACCGCGACGAGCAGGTGGACCTCGCGATCATCCCGAAGATGGCCGAGATCGGGTTCTTCGGCCTCACCATCCCCGAGGAGTACGGCGGCCTCGGCGGCGACTACCTCACCTACGTGCTCGGCATGGAGGAGCTCGGCCGCGCGGACTCCGCGCTGCGCGGGATCGTGTCGGTGTCCAACGGCCTGTTCGGCAAGTCCGTGCTGGGCTTCGGGACCGAGGAGCAGAAGCAGGAGTGGCTGCCGCGGATCGCCGCCGGCACCGCACTGGGCTGCTTCGGCCTGACCGAGCCCGGCACCGGCTCGGACGCCGGCAACCTCACGTCGAGGGCGCGCCGCGACGGCACCGACTACGTCCTCAACGGCCAGAAGCTGTTCATCACCAACGGCACCTGGGCCGACGTCGCGCTGGTCTTCGCGCGCACCAGCGACGACGGCGCCCGCGGGGTGACGGCCTTCCTCGTCCCCACCGACGCCCCCGGCTTCGAGGCCCGCGAGATCAAGGGCAAGCTCGGGCTGCGCGGCCAGGCGACCGCGGAGCTCTTCCTCTCCGACGTCCGCGTCCCGGAGTCCGCGCGCCTCGGCGACGAGGGCCAGGGCTTCAAGATCGCGATGACCACGCTGGACAAGGGCCGCGTCTCGGTCGCGGCCGGTTGCGTCGGGATCGTCCAGGGCTGCCTGGAGTCCTCGGTGTCGTACGCGAAGGAGCGCACCCAGTTCGGCCGGCCGCTCGCGGGATTCCAGCTGGTGCAGGAGCTCATCTCCGACATGTCCGTCGACGCCGACGCCGCCCGGCTGCTGGTGTGGCGGTGTGCGGACCTGATCGACCGCGGCGAGCCGTTCGGGGTCGCCGCGTCGAAGGCGAAGCTGTTCGCGTCCGAGGCCGCCGTACGCGCTGCCAACAACGCGATCCAGGTATACGGCGGCGCCGGGTACGTCGACGAGCACCCGGCCGAGAAGTACCTCCGCGACGCCCGCGTGATGACGCTCTACGAGGGCACCAGCCAGATCCAGAAGCTGCTCATCGGTCGTGCCGAGACCGGCATCGCCGCCTTCGTGTAGGAGACCACGTTGCCTGTCGATCCCCAGCTCGCCGCCCTGCTCGAGTTCCTCGCCGCTTCAGGGAAGCCGATGTCCGAGGGCACGCCCGAGGAGGCGCGGCGCAGCTTCCGCACCCTCACGGTGGACCTCCGCGACCCGGCCACGCTGCCGGCCGTCGACGCGGTCGAGGACATCACGATCCCCGGCGCCGAGGGCGACCTCGCCGGGCGCGTCTACACGCCGGGGACGCCCGGACCCCTGCCGACGGTGGTGTTCTTCCACGGCGGCGGCTTCGTGATCGGCGACCTGGACACCCACGACCTGGTGGCGCGCACGATCGCGACCGCATGCGACGCCGTCGTCCTCTCGGTCGCCTACCGCCTCGCTCCCGAGCACCCGTGGCCGGCCGGTCTCGACGACGCGCTCGCCGCTACCCGCTGGGCCGCCGCACACCTCCCGGACCTCGGTGGCGACGACCGGCTCGCCGTCGGCGGCGACAGCGCCGGCGGCAACCTCAGCGCGATCGTGGCCCAGGCCTGCCGGGACGAGGGCCTGGCGCTGGCCGGCCAGCTGCTGATGTACCCGGTCACCGACACCGGGTCCGACCACCCGTCGATGACCGAGAACGCCGAGGGCTACCTGCTCGACCTCGCCACGATGATGTGGTTCCACCAGCAGTACACCGGGCACCTGCCCGAGCTCGACCTCGCCGACCCGCGGCTGTCCCCGCGCCACGGCGACCTCTCCCGCCTGGCGCCGGCGGTGATCGTGGTCGCGGAGTTCGACCCGCTGCGCGACGACGGCCTGGCGTACGCCGCCGCCCTCATCGACGCCGGCGTACCGGTGGAGGTGCGCAACTTCCCCGGACTGATCCACGGCTTCGCCGACCTGGGCCGGCACTCGCCCGCGGCACAGGCGGCGGTCGAGGAGACGTTCGCGCTGTTCCGGAAGGTCCTGCACGGGTAGGCAGGCCTTCCCCACTTCCCCGCCCTCCCGCACCGGCCTACATCACTCCACCTCGAGCGCGCCCTCGTCGGACTGCGCCGCGTTGCGCATCGCGAGGACGGCCCGGACGTTGGGTGCTGATCGCGTGACCTGACAACGTGGCGAACGGCTTCGAGGTGCCTCACCGGCCGCACTCCCCTGTGCGGCGGATAGACGCAGCTCGACAACCGCACTCATCGCGGCAGATGCGGATGCGTGCGCCATCCCGTCGGGTCGTGTGCCTGAGGCCGCGGCATAGCGCGTTGTCAGGCACACGACCCATCGGCCTGGTGCTGCATGGCACCCGGTCATCGGCGTGAGCGGATCGCGGTATATGCGGACGGTATCGGGCAGTGCGCGTGCCACCATGACGCTTCAGCAGATCTGAGCAACCAGGAGAGCCCGTGTCACTGCGTCGTGTGACTCCCGTACTCGCGCTCGCGGTCATGCTGACTTCGTGCGGCGATGAGAGCTCTTACGACGCCGCGAAGACCGGTTTGCGCGTCTGGCTCGCTGCCGCGCACAAGGGTGACGAGGAGGCATGCGGTCACATGACGGCTGAGTATCGTCGCCTGCTGTCTGCAGCGACCTCTGCCGACGCTCTTGCGACCGAATGCGACCTCGTCCTGGCAGCGGTCGCTTCCGATGCGATGCCAGCGCTGCCTCCTGCGAACGCGGCCATGAACGTCCCGGCATGGGATCCGTCCGGAGAGGCACTCATCGAAGTGACGAGCGATGACTCGAAGCGCGCCCGGTTCTGGATGCAGTGGGATGGCGACCGATGGCTGGTGGCAGGCCGAGAAAAGTGACTCACGTACGCGACCGCCAGTCACCTCTACCTGCAGCCACCGCTGCGGAAGATTCCTCCCGACCGATGTCGAGAACCGTCTGACGGCTTCGTCCTCGGGGTGTGCGACCACAATGGAGCACCGGAACCGAGGAGAGATCCACCATGGCGAAGTACCTGCTGCTCAAGCACTACCGCGGCGCGAAGGAGATCCCCTGCGCGCCGATGGACCAGTGGACGCCGGAGGAGGTCGAGGCGCACCTCGCGTTCATGGGCCACGTGGCGAACACCTTCCGCGAGCGCGGCGAGTTCGTCGACGCCCAGGCGCTGTCGCCGGAGGGCACGTTCGTCCGCCACGACGGCGCGGGCAAGCCACCGGTGACCGACGGGCCGTTCGCGGAGACCAAGGACCTGATCGCCGGCTGGATGGTGATCGACGTCGACTCCGTCGAGCGTGCGCACGAGGCGGCGGCGTTCCTGTCGTCCGCACCCGGCCCGGGCGGCGAGCCGATCAACGAGTGGATCGAGGTGCGCCCCTTCCTGGAGCACACCCACACCGACGTCGAGTGATGGACGCCGTCGTCCGGGACCTGACGCCCCAGGTCCTGGGTGTCCTCGTCCGCCGCGGAGCCGACTTCGCGGCGGCCGAGGACGCCGTCCAGGAGGCGCTGGTCGAGGCGGTACGCCGGTGGCCGGACGACCCGCCCGACGACCCGAAGCCGTGGCTGATCACCGTCGCCTGGCGCAAGTTCATCGACGCCAACCGACGGGAGTCCGCACGGCGCACCCGTGAGGTGCGGCTGCACGACGAGCCCGAGCCCGGACCGGCCGAGGAGCACGACGACACCCTGCAGCTGCTGTTCCTGTGCTGCCACCCGGCGCTGACGCCGGCGTCCGCGGTCGCGCTCACGCTGCGCGCGGTCGGCGGGCTCACCACCGCGCAGATAGCGGAGGCCTACCTGGTGCCGGAGCCGACGATGGGCCAGCGGATCAGCCGCGCGAAGCGCACGATCGCCGACGCCGGTGTCGGGGCGCCGGGCGACCTGTCGCGCGTGCTCAAGGTGCTGTACCTGATCTTCAACGAGGGCTACTCCGGCGACGTCGACCTGGCCGCGGAGGCGATCCGGCTCACGCGGATGCTTCGGGGCGCGAGTGACGAACCCGAGGTCGCGGGCCTGCTCGCACTGATGCTGCTCCACCACGCGCGGCGTACCGCCCGCTGGACGGAGGACGGTGCGCTCGTCCCGCTCGCCGAGCAGGACCGGTCCCGCTGGGACACCGCGCTGATCACGGAGGGCGTCGACATCCTGCAGGACGCGCTGGCGAAGGACCGGCTCGGCGAGTACCAGTGCCAGGCCGCGATCGCGGCGCTGCACTGCGACGCGCGCTCGACCGAGGAGACCGACTGGACGCAGGTCCTGGAGTGGTACGACGAGCTGGCGCGCCTCACCGACTCACCGGTGGTCGCCCTGAACCGGGCGGTCGCGGTGGGCGAGGCGGATGGTCCGCTGGCCGGGCTGCGCGCGCTGGAGACGGTGCCGGCCGACGTACCCCGCCGCGTCGCGGTCGAGGCGTGGCTGCGCGAGCGCGTTGGCGACACCGTCGTTGCGGCTGACCTCTACGTGCAGGCGGCGACAGCCGCCCGCAGCACGGCAGAGCGCGACCACCTCACGAAGCAGGCCGCGCGGCTGCGGCACGCACCAGGCTGACCACCGCGGCCGGATCCTCCACGTGCGCGTTGTGGCCGAGGCCGGGCAGGGTGACCGGGGCGGCGGCCACCATCGGGTCGTGCTCGCCGCGGGCCAGCACGACCGGGCAGGCAGCGCGCGCGAGCAGGCCCGTCATGTCCGGCACACCGACGCCGAACGTCGCCGGGTCCTGGGCGACCCGCCAGCCGTCGGATGTCTCGACCACCCCGGCGTCGGTCTCCCCGTCGACCAGTCCGGCCAGCTTGAGGTAGCGCGCGACGGCCTCGTCCCGGGTCTCGTAGAACGTCACCGGCCGCTCGGCCATCCTCCGCGCCGACGCGACGTGCTCGTCCGGCCAGTCGACCTTCACCCCGAACGCGACCACCGCGCTCGCCACGTCGGCGAGCTCCAGGGCCACCACGCCGCCCATCGAGTGACCCAAGACGACGACCTCCCGGCCCGACGGCAGCAGCGGGCGTACGGCGTCGGCGTGCCGCGCGAACGTGTACGGCGGGTCCCAGTCGCTGCGCCCGTGTCCCGGCAGGTCGACCGCCAGCCAGCCGCCGCCCCAGGCCCCCTGCACGCCCGCCCACACCTCGGCGGTCGCGCCGAGCCCGTGCAGCAGCACGAGCAGCGGTCCCTCGTCCGAACCCCCGGATCGCGACCAGATCATGGGCGCACGCTAGTCGCTACCCTCCGGATCAGGACGGGCAGTCGATCATCAGCTCCTGAGCACCGCGATCACGGCGCCCACCAGGACGGCACCGCCCAGCAGCGCCAGGGCGAAGCGGCGCCAGTCCGACGCGCCGGCCACGGCCGCGACCAGGCCGAGGAACACCGCGGTGACCGCCAGCGCCACGTCCCAGGCGCCGTACGCCCAGATCGCGCCGAGCAGCAGCCCGGCCAGGACACCGAGGACGCCGCCGGCCGGCACCATCAGTCGGCCCGGGCGGCCAGCAGCCCGAGCTCGAGCAGCAGCTTGTCGCGCGGCGTCGAGAGGGACCGCCCGGTGAGCTCCTCGATCTGCTTCGCGCGGTAGATGACGGTGTTGCGGTGGCAGTACAACGACTCGGCGGCGTGCTTGGCGGAGCCGTCGTGCTCGAGCAGCGCGACCAGCGTCTGGCGCAGGGTGTCGGCAGCGTGCGGCGGCTGCGCCAGGATCGGCGCGACCGTCTCGCGCACGAGCAGCGCCGCGACCTCCGGGCTGCCGGCGAGCAGCACCTCGGGCAGCCGCTGGCTGACCGCGACCACGCACGGCTCCCCGGCCGGCAGCGTCTCGGTCGCGCGGGTGGCGAGCTGGAACGCGGTGGCGAACCCGGCCATGCCGTCGGGCGACGACGCGACCGCGGCCCGCCCCGTCGCCAGCGGCGCCAGGTGCTCGGCGAGCTGGGCGTCGCGCGGCAGGTCGCCGGCGAGCAGCCCGAAGTACAGCCCGCCGCGCACGTGCCAGTGCGAGACGATCCCGAGCCGCTCCAGGCGGTCGGTGGACGCGATCAGCGGCTCGTCGAGCGACCCGTCGTACGGCGCCACCACGCACGCGACCGACATCTCACCACCGATGCCGAGCGCCTCGCGGGCCTCGGTCGCGAAGTCGGGGTCGGCGCCGCGCCCCTCGACCAGCGCGTCCAGCGTGCTCTGCTGGCGCTGCAGGTCGCGACGCTGCAGCCGCGCGCTCTCGCGCCGGTAGGCCTCGATGAACACGGCGTTCTGCACGTCGAGCGCCGACCAGACCTGCTGGCCCGCGATCAGCAGCACCTGCTCCTCGACGTTGTCGACGGCGCCCTGCGCGAGCAGCGCCTCCCAGAGCACGCGGGTGCCGAGCGTGTAGGCGTTGAGCACCAGCTCCATCGGGATCCCCTGCCGGGCCCGCCGGCGACCGGTCTCGCGCCACAGCTCGGCCGTCACGTGGGTGGCCTCGGCGACGCCGGCCATCGCCTCGATCCCGTGCCGCACGTGGTCGCGGGTGCTCGCCCGGACGTCGACCTGGAACTCCGGGCCGGTCCGCTCGTAGAGCTCGGCGTCCTTCTCCAGCAGCGACAGGCAGATGTCGTCGGCGACGGCGTCGGCCTGCCCGAGGACGGACATCCACGCCTCCGCAACCTGGGCCTCGAGAGCAGGCGTCACCTCCCCGGCGAACGGACGCATGCAGGCACCATCGCACCCGGAGCACAAAATGCGCCAGACCCACCCCCAGGACATGGCGCTCCGCCCGAGACCTGTTGGGCGCAGCGCCCAATGCGCTTCCTGTGCGCTCCGACCAAGGTGGTGCCCGTCACAGTCCGGGCCGTGAGGGAGGAACGCCGTGCCGGGTTCCACCACCGGGTTCGCGATCCGCGGGGTGACCGTGCGGTTCGGCGGCCTGACGGCGCTGTCGGAGGTCTCGCTCACCGCCGCCCCGCACGAGGTGCTCGGTGTCATCGGACCGAACGGCGCCGGCAAGACCACGCTGTTCAACGTCGCGTGCGGCTTCGTCCGCCCCGACGAGGGGACGCTCCACTGGCGCGGCGAGGACCGGCCGGCCCTGCGGCCGCACGACCTCGCCGGGCTCGGCATCGCGCGCACCCTGCAGGGCCTCGGCCTGTTCGACAAGATGACGGTGCTCGACAACGTGCTCGTCGGCGCCGACCGGGCCGCGGCCGCCGGCTTCTGGTCCGGGCTCCTCGGGCTGCGCCGGTCGACCCGCGACGAGGCCGCGCTCCGTGGTCGCGCGATGAGCGCCCTCGACGAGCTGGGCGTGGCGTCGTACGCCGCCCGCTACCCCGGCAGCCTCCCCTACGCGCTGCGCAAGAAGGTCGCGCTGGCTCGGGCGCTGGTCGCCGAGCCCGACCTGCTGCTGCTCGACGAGCCGGCCAGCGGCCTCTCCGACGAGGAGATGGCCGAGCTCGGTGAACGGCTGCGGGCGCTCACCGACCGGATGGCGATCATGCTCGTCGAGCACCACATGGACCTGGTGATGTCGGTGTGCGACCGGCTGGTCGTGCTCGACTTCGGCAAGGTGATCGCCACCGGCACACCCGCGGACGTCAAGGACGACCCGGCCGTCCGCGCCGCCTACCTCGGCGAGGCCGTCGGATGATCGAGGTCCGCGAGCTCTCCGCGTCGTACGGCGCGGTCCACGCGCTGCGCGACGTCAGCTTCACCGCGCCGACCGGCGAGGTGACCGCGGTGCTCGGCGCCAACGGCGCCGGCAAGACCACCCTGCTCCGCACCATCACCGGCCTGGTGCGCGCCCGGGCCGGGAGCGCGACGTACGACGGCCGAGAGCTGACCCGCACCGCGCCGGAGCTGATGCCGCGGCTCGGCATCGCGCACGTGCCCGAGGGCCGCGGCGTGATCACCGAGCTGACGGTCGAGGAGAACCTCCGCCTCGGAGGCCTCGGTCGCGGCCGCGGCAAGGCGGGCGCCGAGCAGCTCGACCGGATCTACGCGCTGTTCCCCGCGGTCGCCGACCGGCGCTCCGCGCTCGCACACACGCTGTCCGGCGGCGAACGGCAGATGCTCGTGCTCGGTCGCGCGCTGATGGCCGAGCCCACCGCGCTGCTCCTCGACGAGCCGTCCCTGGGCCTCGCGCCACGCATCGTCGCGCAGCTCTTCGAGCTCGTGCAGACGCTCGTGGCCGAGGAGGGCCTGACCGTGCTGCTGGTCGAGCAGAACGCCCGCAGCGCCTTGTCGATCGCGCACCGCGGCGTCGTGCTCAGCCTCGGCCGCGTGGTCGTCGACGACCGCGCCGACGTGCTCGCCGGCGACGACCAGCTCCGACACGCCTACCTCGGGTTCTGACAGGAGGAACCGTGCAGCAGCTCGTGAACACCCTCCTCGGCGGCCTGACGCTCGGCATGGTCTACGCCGCCTTCGCGCTGGCGCTGGTGCTGATCTGGCGCTCGACGCGCATCGTGAACTTCGCCCAGGCGCCGATGGCGATGGTCACGACGTTCGTCGCGCTGCGGATCATCGAGGGCGGTCACTCCTACTGGCTCGCCTTCGCCGCCGCCCTGCTGGCCGGCCTCGTGCTCGGCGCCGTCGTGGAGCGGGTGCTGGTCCGGCCGGTCGAGGGCAAGGCCGAGCTCAACGCCGTCATCCTCACCCTCGGGCTGTTCATCGTCCTGCACGCGCTCGCGTCGGTCGTGTTCGGCAACCGCTACCGATCGTTCCCGGCCGCGTTCGGCATCCGCGGCATGGAGGTCGGCGACATGACGATCGCGCTGACCGGCTTCGGGATCTTCACGATCCTCGCGGTGCTCGCGGTGATGGGGCTGCTCGTGCTGCTGTTCCGGTTCACCGACCTCGGCCTGCGGATGCGCGCGGCGGCGTACAACCAGGAGGTCGCCCGGCTGCTCGGCGTCCGCGTCGGGCACATGCTCACCCTGGGCTGGGCGCTGGCGTCGTTGGTGGGCTCGCTGGCCGGGCTCCTCATCGCCGGCGGCAGTCTCGTGCACCCCGCCTACATGGACGCGGTCGTCGTCTACGGCTTCGTCGCCGCCGTGCTCGGCGGCCTCGACAGTCCCGCCGGCGCGGTCGTCGGCGGGCTGCTGCTCGGTGTCTCGCTGAGCCTGGTGTCGGGGTACGTCGGATCCGAGCTGGTCGCCCTCGCCGCGCTCGCGATCCTCATGGTCGTGCTGCTGCTGCGGCCCCGGGGGCTGTTCGCCCAGGCCCGGGAGCGGCGCGTATGACCCGGGTCAGCGCGCTGCTGCGCAGCCATCTCGTCCTGGCCGCCCTCGGGGTGGTCGTGATCGTGCTGGTGCTCACGTCGGTCAACGACTTCCGCGCCGTCCAGCTCACCCAGATGGCCTACCTCGGCATCGCCGCGGGCGGCCTGACGATCCTCACCGGGCTCAACGGCCAGATCTCGCTGGGCCACGGCGCGCTGATGGCGATCGGCGCGTACACGACCGCGCTCCTCCTCCAGGACGAGGACCCCGCCCTGCCGCTGCTGGCGGTGCTCGTGGTCGCGACGGTGGTCACCCTCGCGGTCGGTGCCGTGATCGGGATCGCCGCCGCCCGCCTGCACGGCCCGTACCTCGCCGGTGCCACCCTGGCGCTCGCCGTCGCCGTCCCCGGCATCGCGCTCTACTTCGGCGACACCCTCGGCGGCGAGCAGGGCCTGCGGGTACGGGTCCCCGACGCACCGGACTGGGTGCTCGACGCGGCGTACTTCGTCACCGGCCAGGACCTCACCCCCAGCAAGTACGTCGCCTTCCTCGGCTGGTTCACGCTCGTGGTCGCCTACGTCGGCCTCGCGAACCTCTCGCGCAGCCGGGTCGGCCGCCGCTGGCGCGCCGTCCGCGACGACGACGTCGCGGCGGAGGTCGCCGGCATCGAGCTCGGCCGCGCGCGCGTCTCGGCGTTCGTCGTGAGCGCCGCCGCGGCCGGCGCCGCCGGCTTCGTGATGGCGGTGTCGGTGCGGCTGGCCGCACCGAGCGGGTTCTCCCTCACGCTCAGCCTCACCCTGCTGACCGCCGTCGTGCTCGGCGGCCTGGGGAGCCTGGCCGGCGCGCTCGTGGGCGCCGCGCTGCTGACGTTCCTGCCCGGCGTCATCACCGACGCGGGTGTCGCCGCCGGCCTCGACGACATCCGGGCCGCGGAGCTCGCCCCGCTGGTCTACGGGGTCGTGCTGGTCGCGGTCATCCTGCTCGCCCCCTCCGGTCTCGTCGGCAGCCTGCGATCCGTCTGGCTGCGCCACCGCACCACCGTCAAAGGAGAAACGCCATGAGGACACGACACAGGAGGTTGGCCGGCGCGGTCAGCATCCTCACTTCCCTGCTCCTGGTCGCCGCCTGCGGCGCCGGCGGGCGCTCCGACGACGACGGCGCCGGTGACGGCGGCAGCGCGTCCGACGTCGGCGTCACCGCGGACTCCATCACGGTCGGCGGCACGTTCCCGCTCACCGGCGTGGCCGCCCCCGGCTACAGCGAGATCCCCACCGGTGCTCAGGCGTACTTCGACTGGGTCAACGACAACGGCGGCGTCTACGGCCGCTCGATCGACTTCGAGGTCAAGGACGACGGCTACGACCCGACCAAGACCAGCAGCCTCACCAACGAGCTCGTGCTCCAGGACCAGGTCTTCGCGACCGTCGGGTCGCTCGGCACGCCCACCCACAGCGCGGTCGTGGACTTCCTCAACGACGAGGGAGTGCCCGACCTGTTCGTGTCCTCGGGCTCGCTGGGCTGGGGCGACGACCCGGAGGCGCGGCCGATGACGTTCGGCTGGCAGCCCGACTACGAGATCGAGGGCAAGATCATCGGGCAGTACGTCGCCGAGGAGATGCCCGACGCCAAGGTCGGCCTCTTCCTGCAGGACGACGACTTCGGCGCGGACGCCGAGAAGGGCGCCCGCCAGTTCCTCGACTCGCAGATCGTCGACGTGCAGCGCTACACGTCGGGCAACACCGACATCGGCCCGCAGATCGCCGGGCTCCAGGCGAGCAAGCCCGACATCGTGCTGGCGTTCACGACCCCGTCGTACACGGCGCTCGCCCAGCTGGTCTCGCTCAAGCTCGGCTTCGCACCGCAGTGGTACGTGTCCAACGTCGGCTCCGACCCGGCGCTCGTGGGCTCGCTGCTCGAGCAGTTCTCGGAGGGTGCCGTGCCCGGTGACGCCTCGGCACTCAACGGCGTGATGACGTCGGAGTACATCCCCGGCATCGACGCGCAGGACGACCCGTGGGTCCAGCTGTGGCAGCAGGTCTGGGACGCGCACGGCGCCAAGGGGGAGCTGACCAACTACCGGATCTACGGCATGTCGTGGGCCTACACGTTCGTCCAGGCGCTGCAGGCGGCCGGCGAGGACCTCACCCGCGAGGGGCTCGTCGACGCGCTCGAGGAGGTCGGCTCGTCGCTCGAGGGCCCCAACCTCGCGCCGTACCGCTACAGCGAGGACAGCCACCTCGGCATCTCCGGCCTGCAGCTGGTGGAGCTGGAGAACGGCGCCGGCCAGCCGCTGACCGACGTCCTCGTCACCGACATCGGCGACGCGGAGATCGCGACCGACGACTCCGGCCAGGCCGACGACGGACCGCCGGAGGACGGCATTCCGGACGTCGACGCCGTGGAGTAGCCGGATCCACGAGAATCCGGTCGTGACCCACCACGACTGGACTGCCCTCCTGACGGCGGCGACCGACGACTTCGCCCGCATCACCGGCGAGGTCGACCCGGTCGCCGCCGTACCCGCCTGCCCCGGCTGGACGGTCGCCGACCTGGTCGACCACCTCGGCGGCGTCCACCAGTGGGCGCGGCACGCGGTGGTCGCGGGCAACCCGGACGGGAAGCCGGCGCCGCTCACGGGCGACCCGGCGCGGTGGTACGCCGGCCACGCCCGCGCGCTGGTCGACGCGCTCGCCGAGCCCAGCGCGCCCGCCTGGACCTTCGGCACCGAGCAGACCGTCGCGTGGTGGCTGCGCCGGCAGACCCACGAGACGCTCATGCACACCCGGGACCTGCTCGACGCGGCCGGCCGGGTCGACGAGTGGCTGATCGACCCGGAGCTCGCGTGGGACGGCGTCCGCGAGGTCGCGACCGAGTTCTACCCGCGCCAGGTGCGGCTCGGCCGCACCGAGCCGGTCCCGGGCACGCTGAGGCTCGTGGCCACCGACCTGGAGGTCGACCCGGTCGTCGTGGGCGACGCGCTTCCGGAGGTCGAGGTGCGCGCCCCGGCGACGGACGTGCTGCTGATGCTCTGGCACCGCACGGTGTCCGACGACCCGGCGGCGGCCGCGCTGCTGGCGCTGCCGATCGCTCCCTAGCCTGCGGCGCGGGTCTCCAGCACCCGGAACCCCTTGGCGCTCGCGAGCCGCTCGGTCGGCCAGCCCTGCTCGCCGAGCCAGCGCTGCAGCGAGTCGGCGCCAAGGTTCTTCCCGACGACCATCACCATCCGCCCGTCCGGGGCGAGCCGCGGCAGCCAGGTCAGCAGCAGCTCGTGCAGCGCCTGCTTGCCGATCCGGATGGGCGGGTTCGACCAGATCTCGTCGTACACCTCGTTGGTCGGAACCTGCTCGGGACGGCAGGCGATGAACCGGCCCTGCACGCCCATGGCCCTCGCGTTCTCGTTCGCGAGCAGGAGCGCGCGGTCGTTGACGTCGACGGCGGTGATCGAGGCGAGCGGCACCGCGGCGGCGATCGCCAGCCCGATCGCGCCGTACCCGCAGCCCAGGTCGAGGAAGCGGCCCTGCACGGGCGGCTCGGTCTCGCGGAAGAGGATCGCGGTCGCGTGGTCGAGGTGCCCGCGGCTGAACACGCCCGACCCGCTGACCAGGGTCAGCTCGTGGCCCCACACCTCGCAGGTGAACGTCTCGCGCTCGAACGGCACCGCCGGGTCCGCGCTGAAGTAGTGGTCCTGCTCGTCACTCACCGGCAATCCTCTTCGCCCTCGTCTGTACGGCGCGCGCCTCGAGCTCGGCGTCGGCCGGGTAGGCGACCTCCTCCAGGGTCAGCCCGTGTGCGTGCACGACCGCCACCGCGGGGTTCCGCGCCTCCGCCGACAGGATCTCCCCCGCCCACGACACCGGTTGCCGGCCCTCGCCGATCGCGATCAGGCAGCCGACCAGGGAGCGCACCATGCTGTGGCAGAACGCATCGGCCCGGACCGTGCCGACGAGCACGCCGTCCTCGCCGCGGACCCAGAACAGCTCCTCCAGGGTGCGGATCGTGGTCGCGCCCTCCCGCTGCTTGCAGAACGACGCGAAGTCGTGGCGGCCGACCAGCAGCGCCGACGCCGCGTTCATCGCGTCCAGATCCAGCGGCCGCGGCCAGGCCAGCACGTGGTTGCGGGTCAGCGGGTCCACGGACTCGGCGCGGTCGGCGATCCGGTAGGCGTAGCGCCGCCACAGCGCACCGAAGCGGGCATCGAACCCGCCCGGCGCCTCGACCGCGCGGTGGACGCGCACGTCCGCGGGCAGGATCCCGTTGAGCCGGCGCACGAGTGGCGCGGGGTCGATCGGCTCCTCCACGTCGAGATGCACGACCTGCCCGCGCGCGTGCACGCCCGCGTCGGTCCGCCCTGCGCACACCACCGCCACCGACTCGACGCGGAGCAGGGTCGCGAGCGCCGCCTGCAGCTCGCCCTGCACGGTCCGCAGCCGCGGCTGGGCGGCCCAGCCGTGGAAGGCCGAGCCGTCGTAGGCGAGGTCGAGGCGGATGCGCACGACTCGGAATCCTATTGCGGGCCACTCCTAGGCTGTTCATCGTGAGTGCTGCCCCCGCCATCGTCCTCATCGCACCCGCGCACCCCGACGAGATGCAGGCCGGGTTCGGCCGCTACGTCGCGGAGTACGACGTCCGCCTCGCGCGGTCCTGCCACGACGCACTCCAGGTCACCCACGACATCGTCCGCGCGGGCGGCACGGTCGCCCTGTTCGCGAGCGAGTCCGTGCTGCCCGACGCCGAGGTCCTGGTCTGCTTCCACAAGCTGCGCGAGAAGGTGCCGACCGCGCGCCGCGTGATCGCCGCGCACTGGGACCGGTTCATCACCGACGCGCCCGGCCTGCGTCCCGGCATGGCGAAGGGCAAGTACGACGCGTTCCTCCTCATGCCGCGCGGCACCCGCGACGAGGAGTTCCACAACGCGATCACCGACCTGCTCTCCGACTGGGGCTCGACGGTCGCGGACCCGGAGGTCGTCTCGGTCAAGATCGTCAGCCCGGTGCGCGACGGGCTGACGCTGGCGATCCAGGACTTCTTCGACCGGATGGGCATGCCGAACAAGGTCTACGAGCCCGACTCCGACGGAGGTCGCTACGTCCTCGATCAGTGGGACGGCGAGCCGGCGTACCCGCTCGTGTGCGCGATCAACCGGCCGGTCGTCCACGCGACCAGCGTCCGCGACGTCGCGGTCGCGATGTACGGCGCCCCGACCGAGCTCGACCTCGACCACGTCGTCGACCTCGCGGTGGTCGGTGGCGGGCCGGCCGGGCTCGCCGCCGCGGTCTACGCCGCGTCCGAGGGCCTGTCGACGGTGGTCCTCGAGGCCGAGGCGATCGGCGGGCAGGCCGGCACCAGCTCGATGATCCGCAACTACCTCGGCTTCCCGCGGGGCATCTCCGGGATGCGGCTGGCCCAGCGCGCCCGCAACCAGGCGCTGCGCTTCGGCGCGCAGTTCTTCACCGGCCAGGTCGTCGACGAGCTGCGGCCCGGGACCGGCGGCGACCCGCACGTGCTGTGCACCGAGACCGGCGAGGTCCGCGCCCGCGCGGTCGTCGTCTCGAGCGGCGTCGCCTACCGCAAGCTCCGCGTGGACCCGGTCGAGGAGCTGGTCGGGATGGGCGTCTACTACGGCGCCGCGATGACCGCGGCCCGCGAGATGGAGGGCCAGGACGTGTACGTCGTCGGCGGTGGCAACTCCGCCGGCCAGGCCGCCGTCCACCTGGCCCGGTTCGCCCGCTCGGTGACGATCCTGGTCCGCCGGCCCAGCCTCGCGGAGACGATGTCGGCGTACCTCATCGGCGAGATCGAGTACAACAGCCGCATCCACGTCCGCACCTGCACCGCCGTCGTCGACGGCGGCGGCGACGGCCGGCTCGAGTGGCTGGCGCTGGAGGACGTCCAGACCGGCGAGCGGGAGCGGGTGCCGGCGTACGGCCTGTTCCTGCTGCTCGGCGCCGAACCGCGCTGCGACTGGCTGCCCGGCGCGGTCGCGCGCGACGCGCGCGGCTTCGTGCTGACGGGGCGCGACGTGCCCCAGGACTTCTGGGCCGACGGCCTGCCGCCGGAGCCGCTCGCGACCACGGTGCCCGGCATCTTCGCCGCCGGCGACATCCGTGCGGGCTCGATGAAGCGGGTCGCCTCGGCGAGCGGAGAAGGCGCGTCGGTCGTGCCGCTCGTGCACGCCTACCTGGCGCCCTAGAGCTCCGAGCGGTACGGCGGGTCCGCGCCCGGTCGCGACACCGTGACCGCGGCGGCCCGGGCCGCGTGGGCGAGGACCTCCTCGATCTCGGCGGTCGTCAGGCGGTCCGGCGAGCGGTCCCAGAGCGCGTCGATCACGGCCGCGCCGAACGTGTCGCCCGCCCCGATGGTGTCGGCGACGTCGACCGGGAGCGAGGCGACCTCGACGGTGTGCTCGGTGCTCACCCACGTCGCGCCGTCGCCGCCGCGGGTCACGACGACCGCGGACGGCCCGAGCGTCAGCACGTGCCGGGCCGCAGCCGTCGGGTCGAGGTGCGGGTACAACGCCTCCAGGTCCTCGTCGGACGCCTTGACCACGTCGGCCGCCGCGGCCATCCGCTCGACCCGGGCGACCAGGTCCGGCCCGGTGCCCGTGATCGCGGGCCGCACGTTGATGTCGTAGGTGACCGTCGCCCCCTCCAGCCCGCGCAGCACCTCGAGCACCTGACCGGCCCCGGGCTCCAGCACCGCGCCGATCGAGCAGACGTGCACGACGACGGGCTCGGCCACCTCGACCTCGCCGATGCGCCAGCTGAGGTCGAACTCGTACGACGCCGACCCGTCGACGCCGATCGTCGCCGCCGCCGTCGCGGTCCGCTCGAGCACGACCGGGTCGCTGGCCAGGTCGACGCCCGCGTCCGCCAGGTGCCGGGCCAGCACCCGGCCCCGGGCGTCGTCGGCCCACGCGGTCACGAACCGCACCGGCCGGCCGAGGCGCGCGAGCGCGACGGCGACGTTGGCCGCGCTGCCCCCGGCGTACTCGACGCTCCGACCGTCCGCGCGGTGCACGATGTCGATCAGCGACTCACCGATGACCAGGACGCTCTGCATGGGACGTCTCTACCATGCCCGCATGGACGTGCACCCGCTCGACCCGGCCTCCGGCACCGCCCCGTACGAGCAGCTGCGCAGCCAGATCGCGCGGCGGGCGGCGTCCGGTGACCTCGTCGCCGGTACCCGGCTGCCGACGGTCCGCGCCCTCGCCGAGACCCTCGGCGTCGCGGTGAACACCGTCGCCAAGGCCTACCGCGCCCTCGAGACCGACGGCGTGATCACCACCGAGGGCCGCCGCGGGACCTTCATCGCGTCAGCCACCCCGGGCGCCGACGTCCGCGACGCCGCCGCGACGTACGTCGACACCGCCCGCCGCCAGGGCCTCACCCTCCCCGAAGCCCTCCGCCTCGTCGAGAACGCCTGGTGACCACCACGTTGAATCGGGACTTCCGGTCCGTTCAATCGGGAGTTCTGGTCACGACTCGACGTCGTCCGAAATGACACCGACCCGCCGGATCGCTCCGGCGGGTCGGTGGTGAAGCAGGGGCCTGGATCAGGCCTTGTCGTCGGTCTCCTCGGCGGGGGCCTCGTCGGCGACGGGCTCCTCCTCGGCGACGACGCTCTCCTCGGTCGACGCCTCGTCGGTCTGCGCCGTGGGCGCCTCCTCGGTGGCGGTCTCCTCGGCAGCGGTCTCCTCGGCAACGTCCTCCACGAGAGCGTCCTCGGCGACGACCGGCTCCGGGGCGGCAGCGGCCGGAGCGGCCTTCTTCTTGGTGCTCGCCGGCTTCGGCTTGTAGGCCTCGGTCACCAGCTCGATCACGGCCATCGGCGCGTTGTCGCCCTTGCGGGGACCGATCTTGGTGATCCGGGTGTAGCCACCCGGACGCTCCGCGAACGTCGGCGCGATGTCGGTGAAGAGGGTGTGGACGACCGACTTGTCGCGGATGGTCTTGAGGACCTCGCGACGGTTGTGCAGGTCGCCCTTCTTCGCCTTGGTGATCAGCTTCTCCGCGTGCGGGCGCAGGGCACGCGCGCGGGACTCCGTCGTGGTGATCCGGCCGTGCTCGAAGAGCTGGGTGGCCAGGTTCGCCAGGATCAGGCGCTGGTGGGACGGGCTACCGCCGAGGCGGGGACCCTTGGTGGGCTTGGGCATTGTCTCTCTCGATTCTCTCCGGCCGTATCAGGTACCGGGGTAGACGACCCGTCAGGCGACGGGTCGATTTGATTTCAGTACTGCTCGTCCTCGACGAAGGCGTCGTCGTCGTCATCGCCGTACGCCGCGAGAGCGGCGTGCGGGTCGAAGCCGGGCGCGCTGTCCTTGAGGGACAGGCCCATCTCGACCAGCTTGGCCTTGACCTCGTCGATCGACTTCGCACCGAAGTTGCGGATGTCGAGCAGGTCCTGCTCCGAGCGGCTGATGAGCTCACCCACGGTGTGGATGCCCTCGCGCTTGAGGCAGTTGTAGGAGCGGACGGTCAGCTGCAGGTCCTCGACCGGGAGGGCGAGGTCGGCAGCCAGCTGCTCGTCGACCGGCGACGGGCCGATGTCGATGCCCTCGGCCTCGACGTTCAGCTCGCGCGCCAGACCGAACAGCTCGACCAGGGTCTTGCCGGCCGAGGCGATCGCGTCGCGAGGACGGATCGACGGCTTGGTCTCGACGTCGATGACGAGCTTGTCGAAGTCGGTGCGCTGCTCGACACGGGTGGCCTCGACCTTGTAGGTCACCTTGAGGACCGGGCTGTAGATCGAGTCGACCGGCATCCGGCCGATCTCGTTGTCCGCGCCCTTGTTCTGGACGGCCGACACGTAGCCGCGGCCACGCTCGACGACCAGCTCCATCTCCAGCGTGCCCTTGTCGGACAGCGTGGCGATCTTGAGGTCGGGGTTGTGGACCTCGACGCCGGCCGGCGGAGCGATGTCCGCGGCGGTGACGTCACCGGCACCCGACTTGCGCAGGTACATGGTGACGGGCTCGTCGTGCTCCGAGGAGACGACCAGGCCCTTGAGGTTGAGGATGATCTCGGTGACATCCTCCTTGACGCCCTCGATGGTCGAGAACTCGTGGAGGACGCTGTCGATCCGGATGCTGGTGACCGACGCACCGGGGATCGAGCTCAGCAGGGTACGGCGCAGCGAGTTGCCGAGCGTGTAGCCGAAGCCGGGCTCGAGGGGCTCGATGACGAACCGCGAGCGGAACTCGTCGACGGTCTCTTCCGACAGGGTGGGGCGCTGTGCGATGAGCACTTGTTCTTTCCTTTCCGGGTCCGACCGCTATTTGAAGGGCCCGAATGTGCTGAGTGACGGAAGGATGGTCGGCGCCCCGATTCCCTTGCGGATGATCGGGGCGCCTCCCGGATTACTTCTTCGAGTAGTACTCGACGATGAGCTGCTCCTGGACGGGCAGGTCGATCTGCGCCCGGACGGGAAGCTGGTGCACCAGGATGCGCATCCGCGAGGGGATGGCCTCGAGCCACGCCGGAACGACGCGCTCGCCGTGGGTCTCGCGAGCCACGATGAACGGGGTCATCTCCAGCGACTTCTCGCGCACGTCGATCACGTCGTGGGCCGACACCTGGTACGACGGGATGTCGACCTTCTTGCCGTTCACCTTGAAGTGACCGTGCACGACGAGCTGACGCGCGTGGCGGCGGGTCCGGGCGAAGCCGGCGCGGTACACCACGTTGTCGAGACGGCACTCGAGGAGCTGCAGCAGGTTGTCACCGGTCTTGCCGGAACGACGCGAGGCCTCGACGTAGTAGTTGTGGAACTGGCGCTCGAGGATGCCGTAGGTGAAGCGAGCCTTCTGCTTCTCCTGCAGCTGCGAGCGGTACTCGCTCTCCTTGATGCGGGCGCGGCCGTGCTGGCCGGGAGGGTAGGGGCGACGCTCGTAAGCCTGGTCGCCACCGACGAGGTCGACGCCGAGACGGCGCGACTTCTTGGTCATGGGGCCGGTGTAACGGGCCATTTTCTACAAGTCTCCTGTTCTCGGTCGCGTGATCAGACGCGGCGACGCTTGGGCGGGCGGCAGCCGTTGTGCGGCGTGGGCGTGACGTCCTGGATGGTGCCGACCTCGAGGCCGATCGCACCCAGGGAGCGGATCGCCGTCTCGCGGCCCGAACCCGGGCCCTTCACGAAGACGTCGATCTTCTTCATGCCGTGCTCCATCGCCCGGCGACCAGCGGCCTCAGCAGCCATCTGCGCGGCGAACGGGGTGGACTTGCGCGAGCCCTTGAAGCCGACGGTGCCGGCCGAGGCCCACGAGATCACCGCACCGGTCGGGTCGGTGATCGTGACGATCGTGTTGTTGAACGTGCTCTTGATGTGAGCTTCGCCGATGGCGACGTTCTTCTTCTCCTTGCGGCGCACCTTCTTGGCGCCGGCCGCGGTGCGGCTCTTGGGAGGCATGCAGTTATCTCCTGAAGTAGCTGGTCTGTGGGTGAGAGCTCAGTGACTCGCGCGAACGCGAAGGGTCACTTCGCCTTCTTCTTGCCGGCAACCGTGCGCTTCGGGCCCTTGCGGGTACGAGCGTTGGTCTTGGTGCGCTGACCGCGGACCGGAAGGCCCTGGCGGTGGCGGCGACCCTGGTAGCTGCCGATCTCGATCTTGCGGCGGATGTCGGCCTGGACCTCACGACGGAGGTCACCCTCGATCTTGAAGTTGGCTTCGATCTCATCGCGGAGCTTGACCAGCTCTTCGTCACCCAGCTGGTGGACGCGCAGGTCCGGGTTGACCCCGGTGGCGGCCAGGAGCTGCTGGGCGCGAGTACGGCCGATGCCGTAGATGTAGGTGAGTGCGATCTCGATGCGCTTGTCGCGCGGGAGGTCAACACCAACGAGGCGTGCCATGTGGCTTGTCCTTCTTGTTGTTCGCAGCGGTTTCGGTCGTGTCGCGTCCTGTCCTCGTGTGTCCAGGCCCCAGCCATCTGCTCCGGGGGTGATTCGCAGGTCTTCCTGCTAAGCGATCACGTTGTGTTTTCTTCAGTTGTTGCTCTTCAAGCGGTAGGAGCCCGCTTCGCGGCCTCCTACTGATCTCGCCTCGTTCGGCCCCGACTCCGTCGGGTACGAACGTGCGAGATCAGCCCTGGCGCTGCTTGTGGCGCGGGTTCTCGCAGATGACCATGACGCGGCCGTGGCGACGGATCACCTTGCACTTGTCACAGATCGGCTTGACGCTCGGGTTGACCTTCACGGTCAGTCCTCTTTTCGGCTGCTCGGCGGTTACTTGTACCGGTAGACGATCCGACCTCGCGTGAGGTCGTACGGCGAGAGCTCCACCACCACGCGGTCCTCGGGGAGGATCCGGATGTAGTGCTGGCGCATCTTGCCGCTGATGTGGGCGAGAACCTTGTGCCCGTTGCTCAGCTCGACGCGGAACATGGCATTCGGCAGGGCCTCCACGACGGTGCCCTCGATCTCGATCACGCCTTCTTTCTTCGGCATGTCCTCCACAATCTGTCGGTTGGTTGTCTACCGTGTGGCCCGGGAACCTCCACCGCTGGTGCGGTGGTGGACCTCGTGCAGCCGCCTGGTGGACCTCTTCCCAGGCGCACGGCCGAAGCGCTGTCTCCAGCGATTCAGGCGTACATCTGGGCAGCCGCGAGGCACCACGAAGCAGACCCACGTTGGGCCGACACGCCAGTCTAGCCGGAGCGGGACCCGAATCCACAATCCGCCCGCGCGGACCCGGCCGCTAGCCTGACCGGGTGAGCGAGCCCTACCGCGTGTCCCTGGCGATGATCGTGCGGGACGAGGCCCGCTGCATCACCCGGTGCCTGGAGAGCGTGCGCGACCACGTCGACGAGATGGTGGTCGTCGACACCGGGTCGACCGACACCACGGTACAGCTCGCGCGCGACGCCGGCGCCATCGTCCACCACACCGCGTGGGTGGACGACTTCGCCGCCGCCCGCAACGTGTCGCTCGAGCACTGCTCGGGTGACTGGATCCTGATGCTCGACGCCGACGACTGGCTCGAGGACGGCGCGGAGGTGCTGGAGGCGCTGCGCTCCACCGCCCCGACGTACGCCGGCATCGTGGAGATCGTCGGTCGCACCCGCGGAGACGTCGTGAGCACCAGCCCGTCGATCCGGGTGTTCCCCGCCGGCACCCGCTACGCCGGTCGCGTCCACGAGCAACCCCAGCTCGAGGTCGAGGAGCGGGCGCTCGCGATCCGCATCGCCACCGACGGCTACCAGGCCGAGCAGCTGGAGCGGAAGGTCGGCCGCAACCAGCGGCTGCTCGAGATGGCGCTCGTCGAGGACCCCGAGAACGCCTATCTCTGGTACCAGCTCGCCCGCGAGCACGGGCACGCCGGCGCCCACGCCGCCGCCTGCCTGGGCTTCGAGCGGGCCAACCAGCTCGACGGTCCGACCCGGCCGGACTCCCCGCCCTGGCGGCACGGCCTGGTGGTGCAGTACGTCGCCAGCCTGCTGCTGGCGGGTCGCACCCAGGACGCCGTCGACCTCGCCGCCGACGAGCTCCCCCACTGGGAGCACTCCTCGGACTTCCTCTACGTGCTGGGGCACGCCCTGAACCAGCACGCGCTCGCCCATCCCGAGATCGCCGAGCAGGTCCTGCCCATGGCCGAGGAGGCCTGGCAGACCTGCCTCGCCCTCGGCGACGCCAGGCTCGTCGGCTCGATCGAGGGCCACGGCAGCTACCTCGCGGCGCGCGAGCTCGTCGGGCTGTACGAGCGCCAGGGCCGCGAGCAGGACGCGGAACGGGTCCGGCCGCTCGCCGTACGGCAGTAGGCTCCGCGGGTGACAGCCACGTACCGGGTCTCCCTGGCGATGATCGTGCGCGACGAGGCCCGCTGCATCGAGCGGTGCCTCGAGAGCGTGCGGGAGCTGGTCGACGAGATGGTCGTGGTCGACACCGGCTCCACCGACGACACCGTCGCGCTGGCCGAGGCGGCGGGCGCGACCGTCCACCACGTCACGTGGGCCGACGACTTCGCCGCGGCGCGCAACGTCGCGCTCGGCCACTGCACCGGCGACTGGGTGCTGGTCCTCGACGCCGACGAGTGGCTCGTCTCCGGCGCGGAGGTCGTCACGTCCCTGCGCTCGGCGGAGCCGGTGTTCACCGGGGCGGTCGAGATCGCCAGCCCGACCAGCGACGGCACCGTGACGATGATCCGCCAGGTCCGGGTGCTCCCCAGCGGCGCCCGTTACACCGGTCGGATCCACGAGCAGCCGGACGTGATCGGCGAGGAGCGCGCCCTCGACGTCCGCCTGGAACACGACGGCTACCTCGCCGAGCAGCTCGCGAGCAAGGCGGGGCGCAACCGCCGCCTGCTCGAGATGTCCCTCGCGGAGGATCCGGAGAACCCGTTCCTCTGGTTCCAGCTCGCCCGCGCCCACGACGTCGCGCGCAGCCCCGCCGCTGCGTGCCTGGGGTTCGAGCGCGCGTACCAGCTGACCGGACCGACCGGCCCGACCCCACCGCCGTGGCGGCACCCGTTCGTCGTCCGGTTCCTCGCCTGCCTGGTGATGACCGGGCGCACCCAGGACGCGATCGACTTCGCGGTGTCGGAGCTGGAGCACTGGCAGGGGTCGGCGGACTTCCAGTTCATGCTGGGTCATGCGCTGCACCAGCATGCGCTGGCACACCCCGAGCTGCAGCCGGAGGTGCTGCCCCTCGCCGAGGACGCCTGGCTGACCTGTCTGAGCCTCGGCGACTCGAGCCTCCCGGGCGCGACCATCGGCCACGGCACCTTCCTCGCCGCCCGCCAGCTGGTGAGCCTCTACGAGAGCCTGGGCCGGGAGCCGGACGCGGCTCGGCTGCGACCGCTCACGCAGCCCTAGACCAGAAGGCGCAGCGTCTCCTCGCGCGCCGGGCTGGCACCCGGCTCGGTGCCGGCGTAGGCACCCGCGACCGGGTGCACCATCACCTCGTCCACGCCGTACGCCGCCGCGAGGTCGTCGATGCGTCGCTTCGCCTGGTCGGGCGCGCCGATCACCCAGCGCTGCGCCATCGCCTCGACGACCTCGACGTGCGCCGGCGGGAGCTCGACCTTCTCGGCCTCCTCGACGAGCCGCTGCGGACTCAGCTCCTGGCCCGTGCGCAACGCCAGCATCGCCTGCAGCTGGGGCAGCGCGAGGCGGGCCGCCTCCTCCTCGGTCTCAGCGACCACCGCGTTCACGGTGAGGAACGTCCTCGGCTCGGCGAGCTCCGGCGACGGCTTGAACGTCGACCGGTAGAGCGCGAGCGCCTCGGCCGTGCCCGAGCCGGAGAAGTGGTGGGCGAAGACGTAGGGCATGCCCTTCTCGGCCGCCAGCCGTGCGGAGTAGTCCGACGACCCGAGCAGCCAGATCATCGGGACACCCCGGGCGCCGGGCGTGGCCTTGAGCGGGTAGGTCCGCCCCTGGATGCTGAGGCCGACGCCGTCGGGCTCCATCATCGCGAGCACGTTGTCGACGTACTCGGGGAACCGCGTCACCGCCTCGTCGCTCACTCCCCCGGCGCCGTGCCGCAGCGCGTACGACGTCACCGGGTCGCTGCCGGGCGCGCGCCCGATGCCGAGGTCGATCCGTCCCGGGAACGCCGCCTCGAGCAGCGCGAACTGCTCGGCGACCACCAGGGGCGCGTGGTTCGGCAGCATCACGCCCCCGGAGCCCACCCGGATCCGCTCGGTCGCACCGGCGACCAGCCCGATCAGCACCGGCGGGTTCGTGGCCGCGACCGCCGGCATGTTGTGGTGCTCGGCGAGCCAGTAGCGCTGGTAGCCGAGCTGGTCGGCGACCCGCGCCAGGGACAGGGTCGAGGCGAGCGCGTCGCCCGTCGCCTGGTCGGAGCGGACAGGGACGAGGTCGAGGACGGAGAGCTGAGGCATCGTCGGGTGAACGACGATCCCCGGAGCGCTATTCCGCCGCCGCCTCCTCCTTGGCGCGGTCCCGGCCGTCCTTGATCAGGCTGGCGACCGCGGTGACGACCAGCGTCGTGATGATCACCGCGAGGCTGAGCAGCGACGAGATGTCCGGGACGTGCACCGGGTGACCGTCGTTGATGAACGGCAGCTCGTTCTCGTGCAGCGCGTGCAGGACCAGCTTGACGCCGATGAACGCCAGGATGAACGCCAGCCCCAGCGAGAGGTACACGAGCCGCTCCAGCAGGCCACCGAGCAGGAAGTACAGCTGGCGCAGACCCATCAGCGCGAACACGTTGGCCGTGAACACGAGGTACGGCTCCTGCGTGATGCCGAAGATCGCCGGGATCGAGTCGAGCGCGAACAGCAGGTCCGTGGTGCCGAGCGCGATGATCACGATCAGCATCGGGGAGACGACGCGGGCGCCGTTCTGGTGGTACCAGAGCTTGAGGCCGTGGTACTCGTCGCCCACGTTGAGGTGCGACTGGGCGAACTTCACGATCCGGTTCTCCTCCGGATGCTCGTCCTCGTGGCTGCGATAGCTCTTCACCAGCGAGACCGCGGTGTAGACGAGGAACGCACCGAAGGCGTAGAAGACCCAGCTGAAGTTCTCGATCAGCTGGTAGCCGAGCGCGATGAAGATGCCGCGGAAGACCAGCGCCAGGATGATGCCCACCATCAGGGCTTCCTGCTGGTACTCCCGGGGGACGCGCAGCGCGGCCATCAAGATGATGAAGACGAAGAGGTTGTCGATCGAGAGTGAGTACTCGGTCAACCAGCCGGCGTAGAACTCGATGCCGTAGTCGTGGCCATGGAACGTCCACACCCAGACGCCGAAGGCGATCGCCGCACCGATGTAGACGCTCAGCGCGACGGCGCACTCGCGGAAAGACGGCTCGTGGGGGTCACGCGCGATGACGATGACGTCGAACGCGAGCACCGCGACCGTGATCGCGATGGTGATGCCCCATTCGAGGGACGTTACTTCCACAGACAGCTCCTGGGGTGAGGGGACACGAAGTCGTCAGGAGTCTCTTCCGCCGTCCTGGTGACGACCCACGGCCCCGGAGCTGGTAGCTCGTACTGACGAGACCGCAGCGAAGGAATACTCCCCCCTGCGGTGCCCATCCAAGCACATCTCAGTCAACGGCCACCGAACGGGACACCCAGCGCGGACAGCGCGGCCTCCCCGCCGTCGAGGGCGGTGAGCACCCACGTGCCCGTCGAGGTGAGCGTGAAGGTGTGCTCGAAGTGGGCCGCCCAGCTGCCGTCCTCGGAGACGACGGTCCAGTCGTCCTCGAGCAGCTCGGTGTGCTTGCTCCCGAGCGTGAGCATCGGCTCGACCGCGAGGGCGATGCCCTCGACCAGCTTGGGGCCCTTGCCGGGGCGGCCGTAGTTCGGCACGTTCGGCGCCATGTGCATCTCCGAGCCGATGCCGTGGCCGGTGTAGTCCTCGAGGATCCCGTAGCGGCCCTGACCGCGGACGTGGCGCTCGACGGCGTGGGAGATGTCGGTGACCCGGCCTCCGAGCCGGGCGGCGGCGATGCCGCGCCACATGGACTCCTCGGTGACCCGCATCAGCTCGGACACCTCGGGAGGCACGGCGCCGACGGCCACCGTGATCGCGGCGTCCCCGTGCCAGCCGTCGACGATCGCACCGCAGTCGATGGAGATGACGTCGCCCTCGGCGAGCACACGCCCGCCGGGGATCCCGTGGACGACCTCGTCGTTCACGGACGCGCAGATCGAGCCCGGGAAGCCGTGGTAGCCCTTGAACGACGGGGTCGCGCCGGAGCTGCGGATGTTGTCCTCCGCGATCGCGTCGAGCTCGCCGGTGCTGATGCCGGCGCGCACGCTTGCGCGCAGCAGCTCCAGGGTCTGGCCGACCACGAGGCCGGCCCGGCGCATCAGGTCGATCTGCTCGGGCGACTTGATCTCGACCCCGCGGTCGAGGAGCCCCATCGGCTCAGGACTCCGGGATGATGTCCAGCGCGGCGAAGATGCGCTGGGTGACCTCGGCGACCTCGCCCATGCCGTCGACCTCGACCACGAGCCCGCGGCTGCGGTAGACGGCGATCAGCGGCTCGGTCTGCTCGAGGTAGACCTCCTGGCGCCGGCGGATGACATCCTCGGTGTCGTCGGCGCGGCCCTCGACCTGGGCGCGCTGCAGCAGCCGGCCCACGATCTCGTCCTGGTCGACGGTCAGGACCACCACGGCGTCGAGCCGATGTCCGGTGAACCGGATCATCCCGTCGAGCTCCTCGACCTGCGCGAGCGTGCGCGGGTAGCCGTCGAGGAGGAAGCCGTTGGCGGCGTCGGGCTCGTCGATGCGGTTGCGCACCATCAGGTTGGTGACCTCGTCGGGGACGTAGTCACCGGCATCCATGTACCGCTTGGCCTCGAGACCGAGCTCGGTCCCCTGCGAGACGTTGGCGCGGAAGATGTCCCCCGTGGAGATCGCGGGGATCTTGAAGTGCTCGGCGATGAACTTCGCCTGGGTGCCCTTGCCCGCCCCCGGCGGGCCCATGATGATCAGACGCATTTAGCGGAGGAATCCTTCGTAGTTGCGCTGCTGGAGCTGGCTCTCGATCTGCTTGACCGTGTCGAGGGCCACGCCGACCATGATCAGGATGCTGGTGCCGCCGAACGGGAAGTTCTGGTCGGCCCCGATCATCGCGAACGCGATCAGCGGGATGAGCGCGATGATGCCGAGGTACAGCGCGCCGGGCAGCGTGATGCGGGAGAGGACGTAGGACAGGTAGTCCTGAGTCGGCTTGCCCGCCCGGATCCCGGGGATGAAGCCGCCGTACTTCTTCATGTTGTCCGCCACCTCTTCAGGGTTGAAGGTGATGGACACGTAGAAGTAGGTGAAGAAGATGATGAGGACGAAGAAGATGCCCATGTAGACGGGGCTGCCCGTCTGCACCAGGTAGTCGTTCACGAAGTTCGACCACCAGGTGTCCGCCTCCGGGTTGAACGACGCCAGCATCGCCGGCAGGTACATCAGCGACGAGGCGAAGATGACCGGGATGATGCCGGCCTGGTTCACCTTGAGGGGGATGTAGGTCGAGCTGCCGCCGAACATCTTGCGGCCGACCATGCGGCGGGCGTACTGCACCGGGATCCGGCGCTGCGCCTGCTCGACGAAGATGACCGCGGCGATGATGACCAGGCCGATCAGCAGCACGATGCCGAAGACCCACCAGCCCTGTTCCTTCTGGACCTTCCACAGGGAGGCCGGGAACGTCGCGACGACCTGGGTGAAGATCAGGATCGACATGCCGTTGCCGATGCCGCGCTCGGTGATCAGCTCGCCCAGCCACATGATCACGGCGGTGCCGGCGGTCATCGTGACGACCATGACCAGGAACGTCGCGGTGCCGTCGTTGTGCAGCAGCGGGTACAGCTCGGGGTCACAGCCCTGGAGCAGCTGGCCCGAGCGGGCCAGCGCCACGATCCCGGTGGCCTGCAGGACCGCGAGGCCGAGCGTGAGGTACCGGGTGTACTGCGTGATCTTGGTCTGGCCGGCCTGTCCCTCCTTCTTCAGCGCTTCGAGCCGCGGGATGACCACGACGAGCAGCTGGAGGATGATGCTCGCGGTGATGTACGGCATGATGCCGAGCGCGAACACCGTGAGCTGGAGCAGGGCTCCGCCGGAGAACAGGTTCACCAAGCTGTAGAGCTCAGCGTTGGCGCCGGAGTTGACGACGTCGACACAGGTCTCCACGTTGGCGACATTGACGCCCGGGGTCGGGACCTGGGACCCGAACCTGAAGATCGCGATGATCATCAGGACGAACAGCAACTTCCGTCGCAGGTCCGGGGTCCGGAAAGCGTTCGCGAACGCGCTCAGCACGAGATCCTCTTTCTCCAAGCATGAAGCGGCCCCTGCGACTCGCTCGCAAGGACCCGTGGAAGCCTAACAGGCAGGCCGCAACCCCCAGAATGCGCATCGGGCGCGGACGGTCCTGCCTCAGACAGGACCGCCGCGCCCGGAGCGCTGGAGCGGGTCACCCGTGGCTCACACCAGGGTGGTGGTGCCGCCGGCGGCCTCGATCTTCTCCTTGGCGGAGGCCGAGAACGCGTTGGCGGAGACCTGGACCTTCACCGAGATGTCGCCCTGGCCGAGCACCTTGACCGGGTGCCCGTCGCGGACGGCGCCCTTCGCCACGAGAGCGTCGACGTCGACCGTGCCGCCCTCGGGGAACAGGTCGCTGATCCGGTCGAGGTTGACGACCTGGAACTCCACCTTGAACGGGTTCTTGAAGCCCTTGAGCTTCGGAAGCCGCATGTGGATCGGCATCTGGCCACCCTCGAAGGCCGAGGGGACCTGGTACCGGGCCTTGGTGCCCTTGGTACCGCGACCGGCCGTCTTGCCCTTCGAGCCCTCACCGCGACCCACGCGGGTCTTCGCGGTCTTGGCGCCGGGGGCAGGCCGCAGGTGATGCAGCTTGACCGTCATGTCACTCCACCTCCTCGACCGTCACGAGGTGACGGACGGTGTTGACCATGCCGCGGATCTCCGGGCGGTCCTCCTTGACGACGACATCGCCGATGCGCTTGAGACCGAGCGTGCGCAGGGTCTCGCGCTGGTTGGCCTTGATGCCGACGGTGCCCTTCTTCTGCTGGACCTTGAGCTGCGCCATCAGGACGACACCTCCGCCGACACGCCGGCCGGGACCTCGACGCGAGCCTTGAGCAGGGCCGCCGGGGCGACCTGCTCGACCGGGAGGCCACGGCGGGCCGCAACAGCCTCGGGCTGCTCCAGCATCTTCAGGGCCTCGACGGTCGCGTGCACGATGTTGATCTGGTTCGACGACCCGAGCGACTTGCTCAGGATGTCGTGGATGCCGGCGCACTCGAGTACCGCACGCACCGGACCACCGGCGATCACACCGGTACCGGGAGCGGCCGGGCGCAGCATGACCACGCCGGCGGCCTTCTCGCCCTGGACCGGGTGCGGGATCGTGCCCTGGATGCGGGGGACGCGGAAGAAGTTCTTCTTCGCCTCCTCGACACCCTTGGCGATCGCTGCCGGGACTTCCTTGGCCTTGCCGTAGCCGACGCCAACGAGACCCTCACCGTCGCCGACGACCACGAGGGCGGTGAAGCTGAAGCGACGACCACCCTTCACGACCTTGGCGACACGGTTGATCGCAACGACGCGCTCGATGTAGGCGGTCTTGTCAGCACCCTGGCCGCGACGGTCGTCGCGTCCACCACGGCGCTCGCCACCACGCTGTCCGCGCTGGGCTCCGCTCATGAGACTTCCTCTTCTCTCTTACTTGTCTGTGCGATCAGAAGGTCAGGCCGCCGGCGCGAGCGCCGTCGGCCAGGGCCGCGATGCGACCGTGGTACTTGTTGCCGGCGCGGTCGAAGACGACCCCGTCGACACCAGCGGACTTGGCGCGCTCGGCGACGAGCTCGCCGACCTTCTTGGCCTTGGCGGTCTTGTCACCCTCGAAGCCGCGCAGGTCCGACTCCATGGTGGACGCGGACGCGAGCGTCTTGCCCACCAGGTCGTCGACGACCTGGACGCTGATGTGCTTCGAGGAGCGGGTGACGACCAGGCGCGGGCGCTCGGCGGTGCCGTGCAGCTTCTTGCGGCCGCGGACCTGCCGACGCAGACGGGACTTGACCCGCTTGGCAGTGTGCTTGTTGTTCGAAAGCGAGATCGCCATGGTCACTTACCAGCCTTTCCGACCTTGCGGCGGATGTGCTCACCCGCGTAGCGAACGCCCTTGCCCTTGTAAGGCTCAGGCTTGCGCAGCTTGCGGATGTTGGCGGCAACCTCGCCGACCAGCTGCTTGTCGATCCCCTGGACGCCGAGCTTGGTCGGACCCTCCACCGCGAAGGTGATGCCCTCAGGAGCGTTGAACGTGATCGGGTGCGAGTAGCCGAGCTGGAACTCCAGCTGGGTCGGACCCTTGGACAGGACGCGGTAACCCACGCCCACGATCTCGAGCTTCTTCTCGTAGCCCTCGGTGACACCGACGACCATGTTGTTGACCAGCGTGCGGGTCAGGCCGTGGAGCGCCTTGCTCTGGCGCTCGTCGTCGGGGCGCTTGACGTCGAGGACGCCGTCGCCCTTCTCGACCGTGATCGGCGCGGCAACGGTGTGCGACAGCGTGCCCTTCGGGCCCTTCACGGTCACCTGCGCGCCGTCGATCGCGACGTCGACACCGGACGGGACCGCAACGGGGAGCTTGCCAATACGCGACATGCTTGTGTTCTCCTTCTCGGTCTCGTCGTTACCAGACGTAGGCGAGGACTTCCCCACCCACGCCCTTCTGGTTCGCCTGGCGGTCGGTCAGCAGGCCCTGGCTCGTCGAGATGATCGCGACGCCCAGGCCGCCGAGCACCTTCGGGAGACCCGTGTGCTTGGCGTACACCCGGAGACCGGGCTTGCTGATGCGGCGGACACCTGCGATCGAGCGCTCGCGGTTGCGGCCGTACTTCAGGGTGATGGTCAGCGTCTTGCCGACCTCGCCCTCGGCCGGGTCCTTCACGTCGAACGACGTGATGTAGCCCTCCTGCTTGAGGATCTCCGCGACGCCCTGCTTGAGCTTGCTGTACGGCATGGAAACCGCGTCGTGGTACGCCTGGTTGGCGTTGCGCAGACGAGTGAGCATGTCTGCGATCGGGTCAGTCATCGTCATGATGGGTTTTCTTTCTCGCCGTGGTTTCGACAGTCACGGTGGACTGCCGACCTTCAACGTGTGTGAGGGATTACCAGGAGGACTTGGTGACGCCGGGCAGCTCGCCGCGGTGCGCCATCTCCCGCAGGCAGATGCGGCACAGGCCGAACTTGCGGTAGACGGCCTTCGGCCGGCCGCAGCGCTGGCAGCGGGTGTAGCCGCGGACAGCGAACTTCGGCTTGCGAGCGGCCTTGACCTTGAGCGCGGTCTTCGCCATGTCAGTTCTCCTTGAACGGGAAGCCGAGCTGCTTCAGCAGCGCGCGACCCTGCTCGTCGTTGGTGGCGGTGGTGACGATCGTGATGTCCATACCGCGCGAGCGGTCGATCTTGTCCTGGTCGATCTCGTGGAACATGACCTGCTCGGTCAGACCGAAGGTGTAGTTGCCCCGGCCGTCGAACTGGTTCGGGTTCAGGCCCCGGAAGTCGCGGATACGCGGCAGCGCGAGCGACAGCAGGCGGTCCAGGAACTCCCACATCCGGTCGCCGCGCAGCGTGGTGTGCGCACCGATCGGCATGCCCTCACGCAGCTTGAACTGCGCGATGGACTTGCGGGCCTTGGTCACCAGCGGCTTCTGGCCGGTGATCGCGGTGAGGTCCTTGACCGCGCCCTCGATCAGCTTCGAGTCGCGAGCCGCCTCGCCGACGCCCATGTTGACCACGATCTTGGTCAGGCCGGGCACCTGCATGACGTTGGCGATGTCGAACTCGGAGCGGAGCGCGGGGAGGATCTCCTCGCGGTACCGGGTCTTGAGACGCGGGGTAACCGCGGCAGACGCAGTCGTCTCGGTCATCAGATTTCCTTACCGGTCTTGCGGGAGATGCGCACGGAGCGCTCCGCCTTGTAGGTCGAGCCGTCCGGGCGGCGCTTGGTGACCTCGTCACGGCGGAAGCCGATCCGGGTCACGCCGTCGCCCTCGACGAGCATCACGTTCGACACGTGGATCGGCGCCTCGGCGGTGATGATGCCGCCGGTGGTGCCGGCGCGACCGCCCTGGTTCACGACCTTGGTGTGCCGCTTGATGCGGTTCACGCCCTCGACGATCACCCGCTGCTCCTCACGGAGCACCTGGATGACCTTGCCCTCGGCGCCCTTGTCCTTGCCGGCGATCACCTTGACGGTGTCGCCCTTCTTGATGTTCACGCTCTTGGCCATGTTCAGAGCACCTCCGGTGCGAGCGAGATGATCTTCATGAACTTCTTCTCGCGCAGCTCGCGACCGACGGGGCCGAAGATGCGGGTGCCCCGCGGCTCGCCGTCGTTCTTCAGAATGACGGCGGCGTTCTCGTCGAAGCGGATGTACGAACCGTCCGGGCGGCGGCGCTCCTTGACGGTGCGCACGATGACGGCCTTGACGACGTCACCCTTCTTCACGTTGCCACCGGGGATCGCGTCCTTCACGGTGGCGACGATGACGTCGCCGATACCGGCGTAGCGCCGACCCGAGCCACCGAGAACACGGATGCAAAGGATCTCCTTCGCACCGGTGTTGTCGGCGACCTTGAGTCGCGACTCCTGCTGAATCATTTCTTCTCCTGCTTGTCGTGCCGGTTCTCATCGCCTCGCGGGCGCTGAGCCTGGCCGAACGGGTGGATTACTTGGCCTTCGGCCGCCTTCGGCGGCTAAAGCTTGTGCGCTCGGGTGACACGAGCGAGCTCGGTCACCGCTCGCTTACTTCGCCTTCTCGAGGACCTGGACGACGCGCCAGCGCTTCGTGGCCGACAGCGGGCGGGTCTCCATGATCAGGACTCGGTCGCCGATGCCGCACTCGTTCTGCTCGTCGTGTGCCTTGAGCTTGCTCGTGCGGCGCATGACCTTGCCGTAGAGCGCGTGCTTCACGCGGTCCTCGACGGTCACGACCACGGTCTTGTCCATCTTGTCGGAGACGACCAGGCCCTCACGGGTCTTGCGGGCGTTCCGCTCTGCGGTCTGCTCGCTCATGCGTCACCATCCTCGTTGCTGTCCTGACCCGGGGTGGTCCGGATGCCGAGCTCGCGCTCACGCACCACGGTGTAGATCCGGGCGATGTCCTTCTTGACCGTGCGGAGCCGGCCGTGGCTCTCCAGCTGGCCGGTGGCCGCCTGGAAGCGGAGGTTGAAGAGCTCCTCCTTGGCCTCACGCAGCTTGGCCTCGAGGTCGACGGCGTTCAGCTCGTCGAGCTCGTGAGCAGTGGTAGCCATCAGAATTCACCTGCTTCGCGGGAGATGAACCGGCACTTCATCGGCAGCTTGTGCATCGCACGGCGCATGGCCTCGCGGGCAACAGCCTCGTCCACACCGGAGAGTTCGAACATGACACGGCCCGGCTTGACGTTGGCGACCCACCACTCCGGCGAACCCTTACCGGAACCCATGCGGGTCTCGGCAGGCTTCTTGGTCAGCGGGCGGTCCGGGTAGATGTTGATCCAGACCTTGCCGCCACGCTTGATGTGACGGGTCATGGCGATACGGGCCGACTCGATCTGCCGGTTGGTCACGTAGTGACCCTCGATCGCCTGGATACCGAACTCACCGAAGGCGAGCCGGGTGCCGCCCTTGGCCGCACCGGTCCGCTTGGGGTGGTGCTGCTTGCGGTGCTTGACACGACGGGGCATCAGCATGGCTCAGGCCTCCTTCGGAGTCTCAGCGGCCGGCGCTGCGGACTCGGCCGGAGCGTCAGCGGTCGGAGCGGCGTCGCCACGGTCCGAACGCGTCGGACGGTCGCTGCGCGAGCCACGGGTCGGACGGTCGGCGCCACGGGCACCGCCGCGGGCGCCGTCACGCGCACCGCCGCGGCCGGGGACACCGGCGCGGGCAGCGGCCTGAGCCTGGCGCTCGGCACGGGTGCCGGCGACCTCGCCCTTGTAGATCCAGACCTTCACGCCGATGCGGCCGAAGGTCGTGCGGGCCTCGTAGAAGCCGTAGTCGATGTCGGCACGCAGCGTGTGCAGCGGGACGCGACCCTCGCGGTAGAACTCGGTGCGCGACATCTCGGCGCCGTTGAGGCGGCCGGAGCACTGGATCCGGATGCCCTTGGCACCCGAACGCATCGAGGTCTGCATCGCCTTGCGCATGGCGCGACGGAACTGCACGCGGCCCGACAGCTGCTCGGCGACACCCTGGGCGACCAGCTGCGCGTCGATCTCGGGGTTCTTGACCTCGAGGATGTTCAGCTGGACCTGCTTGCCGGTGAGCTTCTCGAGCTCGCCGCGGATGCGGTCGGCCTCGGCGCCGCGGCGGCCGATGACGATGCCCGGGCGGGCGGTGTGGATGTCCACGCGGACCCGGTCGCGGGTGCGCTCGATCTCGACCTTGGAGATGCCGGCCCGCTCCATGCCCTTGGAGAGCAGCTTGCGGATCGCGACGTCCTCACCGACGTACGACTTGTAGAGCTTGTCGGCGTACCAACGGCTCTTGTGGTCGGTCGAGATGCCCAGGCGGAAACCGTTCGGGTTGATCTTCTGACCCATTACTTCTTTCCACCCTTCTTGGCAGCGACGTCAGCCGGCTGCACGACGAGCGTGATGTGGCTCGTCCGCTTGTTGATGCGGGTCGCGCGGCCCTGGGCCCGGGGGCGCCAGCGCTTCATGGTCGGACCCTCGTCCACCTGCGCGTTGGAGATCACCAGGTCGCCGCGGTCGAGACCCTCAGTGGTCTCGGCGTTGGCGATGGCGCTCTCCAGCACCTTGTAGACGGTCTCCGAGGCGGCCTGCGGCGCGAACTGCAGCAGGGCCAGGGCCTCGTCGACGGGGAGGCCGCGGACCATGTCGACGACACGGCGGGCCTTCATCGGGGTGATCCGCTGGTAGCGGGCACTCGCGTAGGCGCCCGGCTGGTCGCCCAGGAGCGACTCGCGACGCGCGCTGGTGCGCATGCGCTCAGTGGTGCTCATCGACGGCGTCCCTTCCGGTCTTCCTTGACGTGTCCGCGGTAGGTGCGGGTCGGGGCGAACTCCCCGAGCTTGTGACCGACCATCGCGTCGGTCACGAACACGGGAACGTGCTTGCGACCGTCGTGCACGGCGATCGTGTGACCGATCATGTCCGGCACGATCATCGAGCGGCGCGACCAGGTCTTGATGACGTTGTGGGTGCCCTTCTCGTTCTCCGCGTCCACCTTCTTCTGAAGGTGGTCGTCGACGAAGGGGCCCTTCTTCAGGCTGCGAGGCATCTCAGTTACTTCCTACCCTTGCCGGTCTTGCGACGGCGGATGATCTGGGAGTCGGAGGCCTTGCGCTTGCGCGTGCGGCCCTCGGGCTTGCCCCAGGGGGAGACCGGGTGGCGACCACCGGAGGTCTTGCCCTCACCACCACCGTGCGGGTGGTCGACCGGGTTCATGACGACACCGCGGACGGTCGGGCGCTTGCCCTTCCAGCGCATACGGCCGGCCTTGCCCCAGTTGATGTTCGACTGCTCGGCGTTGCCGACCTCGCCGACGGTGGCGCGGCAGCGCACGTCGACGTAGCGCATCTCGCCCGACGGCATGCGCAGCGTGGCGCGCGAGCCCTCACGAGCGACCAGCTGGGCGCTGTTGCCGGCCGAGCGGGCGATCTTCGCGCCGCCGCCCGGACGCAGCTCCACGCAGTGGATGGTGGTACCGACCGGGATGTTGCGCAGCGGCAGGTTGTTGCCGGGCTTGATGTCGGCGTTCGGGCCGGACTCCACGCGGATGCCCTGCGCCAGGTCCTTCGGCGCGATGATGTAGCGCTTCTCGCCGTCGGCGTAGTGCAGGAGCGCGATGCGCGCGGTGCGGTTGGGGTCGTACTCGATGTGAGCGACCTTGGCCGGAACGCCGTCCTTGTCGTAGCGACGGAAGTCGATGATGCGGTAGGCGCGCTTGTGACCGCCACCCTGGTGCCGGGTGGTGATCCGGCCCTGGTTGTTGCGGCCGCCCTTCTTGGGCAGCGGACGCGTCAGCGACTTCTCCGGAGTGGTCCGGGTGATCTCGACGAAGTCGGCGACCGACGAGCCGCGACGGCCCGGGGTAGTCGGCTTGTACTTACGGATAGCCATGTCTCAGTCCTCGTTATCCAGCTGCCCGGTCAGGAGACCGGACCTCCGAAGATGTCGATGCGGTGGCCCTCGGCGAGGCTGACGATCGCGCGCTTGGTGTCCTTGCGCTTGCCGAGACCGTTGCGGGTCCGGCGCGTCTTGCCCTGGCGGTTGATCGTGTTGACCGACGTCACCTTGACGTTGAACACCTTCTCGACCGCGATCTTGATCTCGGTCTTGTTCGCGTCCGGGTGCACCAGGAAGGTGTACTTGTTCGCGTCGAGGAGCGAGTAGCTCTTCTCGGACACGACCGGCGCGAGCAGGATGTCGCGGTGGTCCTTGTGCAGGGTGCTCACTTGGCAGCCTCCTCGGTCTTGGCGGTGCCGTTCACGAAGGCGTCGTAGGCGCCCTGCGTGAACACCACGTCGTCAGCGGCCAGCACGTCGTAGGTGTTGAGCTGGTCGACGGCCACGATGTGCACCTGCGGCGCGTTGCGCAGCGAGAGCCAGGTGACCGAGTCGGTCCGCTCGAGCACGACGAGGAAGCGGTCACGCTCGGCGAGCGTCGACAGCGCCGCGAGCGCGGTGCGGGTCGACGGCTTCTCCGCGGCGATGATCGAGTCCACGACGTGGATCCGGTCGTTGCGGGCCCGGTCGGAGAGGGCACCGCGCAGGGCGGCGGCCTTCATCTTCTTGGGGGTGCGCTGGTCGTAGCTGCGCGGCTGCGGGCCGTGGACGGTGCCACCGCCGGCGAACTGCGGCGCGCGGGTCGAGCCCTGGCGGGCGCGGCCGGTGCCCTTCTGCTTGTAGGGCTTGCGGCCACCACCGCGGACCTCGCCGCGGGTCTTGGTGGCGTGCGTGCCCTGGCGAGCAGCAGCCTGCTGGGCCACGACGACCTGGTGGATCAGCGGGATGTTGAGCTCCACGTCGAAGATCTCGGCGGGGAAGTCGACCTTGACGGCCTTGGGGGCGGCCGGCTTGGCGGCAGCCTTCTTGGCGGGGGTCTTCTTCGCGGCGGGCTTCTCAGCAGCCGGCTTCTCGGCCGTCTTCTTCGCAGCGGTCTTCTTGGCCGCGGTCTTCTTGGCGGGCTTCTCGGCCGCCGTCTCCTCGGCAGTGGTCTTCTCGTTCTCAGCCATGATCAGACCTCCGTCTTCTTGGCGGCCGAGCGCAGGACCACGAGACCACCCTTGGGGCCGGGGACGGCACCCTTGAGGAGGATCAGGCCCTTCTCGACGTCGACGGCGTGCACGGTGACGTTCTGGGTCGTGACGGTGTCAGAACCCATCCGGCCGGCCATGCGGACGCCCTTGAACACGCGACCGGGCGTGGCGCACGCGCCGATCGAGCCCGGCTTGCGGTGGTTGCGGTGCGCACCGTGCGACGCGGAGACACCCGCGAAGCCGTGGCGCTTCATCGTGCCCGCGAAGCCCTTGCCCTTGCTGGTGCCGGTCACGTCGATCTCGTCGCCGGCGGCGAAGGTGTCGACGGGCAGCTCCTGGCCGACGGTGTACTCCGGCGCGGTGGCGGTGCGGATCTCGACCACGTGGCGGCGCGGGGTGGTCCCGGCCTTGCCGAAGTGGCCGGCCTGCGGCTTGTTCACCTTGCGGCCGTCGATCTCACCGAAGCCGACCTGGATGGCGTTGTAGCCATCGGCGGCGGGGGTGCGGACCTGGGTCACCACGTTGGTGCCGGCCGCGATCACGGTCACGGGGACGACGCGGTTGTTCTCGTCCCAGAGCTGGGTCATGCCGAGCTTGGTGCCCAGCAGGCCCTTCACATTGCGTTCGAAAGTCATGTCAGGCGACCTCAGAGCTTGATCTCGATGTCGACGCCGGCAGGCAGGTCGAGGCGCATCAGCGAGTCGACGGTCTTCGGCGTGGGGTCGATGATGTCGATGAGGCGCTTGTGCGTGCGCATCTCGAAGTGCTCGCGGGAGTCCTTGTACTTGTGCGGCGAGCGAATGACGCAGTAGACGTTCTTCTCGGTCGGCAGCGGCACCGGGCCGGCGACCTTGGCACCCGTGCGGGTGACCGTGTCCACGATCTTGCGCGCCGAGGTGTCGATCACCTCGTGGTCATAGGCCTTGAGCCTGATGCGGATCTTCTGTCCCGCCATAGGTAGCTCGTCCTTCTCCATCAGTACCGCGTGCTTGTCCCGGGACGTCCTCCGAATTGAGTCGGTCCCACCCCGTGCTTCCCATCCCGCCCCGGCTCCGACCCCCGCGGTCGGGCGTGTCGTGCTTGTTTCGCACAACACGAGACCGGGATCTCGCTGGTGTTGGATGGCGCCCGACGGTTCGTCGAGCAGATCGGGTCTCCAGGTTCGGTGCGGCACATGCCGACGACTGACCTGTCAGGAGACGCGATTCAGAAGTCAAGATGTGGTGCACCCCGGCAACCCAGCCGAAGCAACCGGACTATCTTGGCAGAGATCCCGCAGCAGGCCAAATCGAACCGACCGATGCCATTCCGGGGCCCGCCGCGCTCGGCTATGGTCCCTGCATGGCGGACGAGAACACGTTCTATTCCGGTGCCTCCGGGGCGGGTACGACGGTACCCGTCGCGGTGTGGGGCACCGGCAACATGGGTCGCGCGGCGATCCGCTCGGTGGCGGCCCACCCCGGCCTCGAACTCAGCGCGGTCATCACGTCCTCCCCCGAGAAGGCCGGCCGCGACGCCGGCGACCTGGCGGACCTGGGCCGCGACCTCGGCGTCCTCACCACCACCGACGTCGACGCCGCACTCGGCGGTGCGCGGGCCGTCGCCTACATGGCGTCGGGAGACATCCGGCCGGACGCCGCCCTGGAGGACGTGGCGCGCTGCCTGCGGGCCGGGCGGGCCGTGGTCACCCCCGCGCTGTACGCGCTCTACGACCACCGCAGCGCCCCGGACGAGGTGACCGCTCCCCTGCTGGACGCCGCCAAGCAGGGGGCGTCCGCGTTCTTCGCCAGCGGGGTCGACCCGGGCTGGGGCAACGACGTGCTGCCGGTGCTGCTCAGCGGGCTGGCCGGCACCGTCGAGGAGGTGCGTTGCCAGGAGATCTTCGACTACTCGACCTACGACCAGCCCGACTCGGTGCGGTTCCTGGTCGGGATGGGCGAGGCGATGGACTACGAGCCGCCGATGGTGGCGGCCGGCGTGCCCACGATGGTCTGGGGCGGGCAGGTCCGGATGATCGCCCGCGCGCTCGGGGTCGAGCTCGACGAGATCCGCGAGACGCTCGAGCGGCGCCCGCTGGACACCGACGTCACCAACGGCATGGGCCTGTTCGGCGCGGGCACCCAGGGCGCGCTGCGCTTCGAGGTGCAGGGCCTGGTGGCGGGCGAGCCGCGGATCGTGGTCGAGCACGTGACCCGCATCGACCCCGGCTGTGCACCCGACTGGCCGGTGCCACCGGACGGCGGCGCGGGCGCGCACCGCGTCGTCATCGAGGGCCGGCCACGCATCGAGGTGAGCCTCGAGGCGACCGACGAGGGCGGCAACAGGGCCGCCGGCGGCAACGCCACCGCCGCCAATCGCCTGGTCAACGCGATCCCGTGGCTGACCACCGTCGAGCCGGGCCTGTACGACGGCCTCGACGTACCTCTCTCGCCCGCCCACGGGCGCATCGGAAGGAGCACCTCGTGATCGTCGACGTCCCGGAGGGCAAGGACCCGATCATGTACGTCTGGGGCGAGATGGTGCCGGGCATCGGCGTCCCCGCCTCGAAGTTCTCGATGGCCGTCTACGAGCACTCGACGCTCGGGCTGCGCGAGTTCGAGGCCGCGCGGCTGCGCATCGCCCAGATCAACGGCTGTCTGTTCTGCCAGGACTGGCGCACGGAGCGGGACGGCACCAAGGTCGAGGAGACGTTCGCCGACGCGGTCACCGACTGGCGGATCACCCCCGACTTCGACGAGCGCACCCGGCTCGCGGCGGAGTACGCCGAGCGCTACGCCGAGGACCACCACGGCCTCGACGACGGGTTCTGGACCCGGATGAAGACGCACTACACCGACAAGGAGATCGTCGAGCTGTCGATGTGCCTGGGCTCGTGGCTGGCCTTCGGCCGGCTCAACCACGTGCTCGGCCTGGACGCCGCGTGCGTGCTCCCGAGTCACCTGGCCAGCCACTAGCGTCCAGCCACTAGGTTGGGCCCATGTCGGGCGACCAGGGGTACCCGCCGCCGGGGCCTCCGCCGCCCGGCTGGCAGCCCCCGCCTGCGCCGGCCCGGGCACCCTGGCCGCTGCCGCAGTGGGCCGCGCCGTCGCCGCCGCCCGGTGTCCCACCCGGTGTCCCACCCGGTGTCCCGCCCGGGTTCGCCCCCGGGATGCTCGGCGCCGCCCACAAGCCCGGCGCCATGCCGCTGCGCCCGCTGGCGCTCGGTGACATCTACGACGCGGCGTTCCGCATCATCCGCTTCAACCCGAAGGCGACCGTCGGGTCCGCGGTCCTCGTGACCGCCGCGGCCATGGCGGTCCCGATCGTCGTCACCGCGATCTTGACGGTCCTGGTCGACTTCACCGCCGACGCCGGTGGCGAGATCACCACGGCCGAGCTGATCGCGGTGGTCGGCAGCTTCGGCTCGCTGACGATCGGCGCGCTCCTCCAGTCGGTCGGCATCGTCCTGGTGACCGGGATGATCGCCCACGTCACCGCCGCCGCGGCGATCGGGCGCCGGCTCACGCTCGGCGAGGCGTGGTCGGCGACGCACGGGTCGCGCTGGCGGCTGATCGGGCTCACCCTCCTGCTCGCGCTGGCGACCCTCGCGCTCGTCGTGGCGTACGTCGTGCTGTGGATCCCGGTCGTGCTGCTGCTGCCGACCTGGGCGATCGTGGTGTTCGGGATCGTGTCCGTGCCGGCGTTCACGGTGCTCATGCTGTGGTTCTGGATCCGCGTCTACTACCTGCCGGTCCCGGCGCTGATGATCGAGCGGACGACGGTGTTCCGGGCGATCGGTCGCGGCTACCGCCTCACGTCGCGGCAGTACTGGCGCACGTTCGGCATCGGTGTCCTCACGTTGGTCATCGTGCAGATCGCCGGCGGCATGCTGTCGTTCCCCTTCACGCTGGCGGCCCAGATCGTCGGCGCCGGCGTGGTGTCGTCGCAGTGGGCGCCGCTGCTCGTGGTCGTGCTGTCCGCGGTGGGCTCGGTGCTCGCGGCGGCCTTCACCGCGCCGTTCACGGCCGCGGTCACCTCCTTGCAGTACCTCGACCAGCGGATGCGCAAGGAGGCGTACGACGTCGAGCTGATGGCCCAGGCCGGGATCACCTCCTCGTGACCGAGCCCCCGCTCGACCCGTCGGGAGACGAGGCGCGCTCGCTGTTCGAGCGCGAGCTGGTGCGTCCGGAGTACCACGACCGCGACGTCTTCCAGCAGCTCCTCGACTGGATCGGCCGGGCGATCGACGACACCGTCAACGCCGCGTCCGACGCGCCGCCCCTCTCGACCTTCGCCGCGATGGTCGCGTTCCTCGCGCTCGCCACCGCCCTCGCGCTGTTGCTGTCGCGCGCGCGGCGTACCGCTCGGGTGGCGAAGGAGCGGCGCGCGGTCATCACCGACGAGACCCTGACCGCGCGCGAGCTGCGTGAGCGCGCCGAGCGCGCCCTGGCCGAGGGCCGGAACGCGGACGCGGTCGTCGACGGCTTCCGCGCGCTCGCCGTCCGCCAGGTCGAGCACGGCCTGCTCGACGACCTGCCCGGCGCGACCGCGCACGAGGTCGCGACGGCGGTCGGCGCCGCGCACCCCGGGCAGCGCCAGCGGGTGGACGTCACCGCAGCGCTCTTCGACTCCGTCCGGTACGGCGACCGGCCGGCGACCAGCGCCCAGGCCCGTGGCGTGCTGGAGCTCGACGACGTCCTGGCGGGCCGGCCATGAGGCGGCACCGCTCGGCCCTGCTGATCGTCGCCGGCCTGGTGGTCGCGGTCGTCGTGGTCCTGGTCGGCGGCACCGCCGACCGGCGCGCGGGCTACCTCGACCCGGCCAACCCCGACCCCGACGGCGCCCAGGCGCTGGCGCGGGTCCTGGCCGACCAGGGCGTCGACGTCACGGTGGTCCGAGACGCGGACGCACTCGAGGCGACCGACGCCGACGGCGCGACGGTGCTGGTCACCTCCACCGACCAGCTCGGCGAGAGCACGATCGGCCGGCTCCGGACCCACGCCCGCGACGCTCGGCTGGTGCTCGTCGAGCCCGGACCGGGCACGACCGGCGCGTTCGGGATCGCCGACCTCCCCTTCTCCGTGGCGATCGACGAGCCCCGGCCGGCGCGCTGCACCGACCCGACGTACGCCGGGCTCTCGATCGAGGTCGACGAGGCGTCGGAGTACCCCGCCGACGGTGGCTGCTTCCCCGGGAAGTACGGCGCGCTGCTGGTGGAGCCGCGCGACGGGCTGGTGCTGATGGGCGCCGGCGAGGCGCTCACCAACGACCAGGTGCTGCGCGCCGAGAACGCGGCCGTCGTGCTCCGGCTGCTCGGCCAGCAGCAGCGGCTGGTCTGGTACGTCCCGACGGTGGAGGACCTGGTGGCCGACGACGGCGTCAGCCTGACGACGCTGCTGCCGGACTGGCTGCGGCCCACGCTGTGGCTGCTCGTCATCACGAGCCTGGTGCTGCTGCTCTGGCGCGCTCGGCGGCTGGGCGCGCTCGCCCGCGAGCCGCTGCCGGTCGTCGTGAAGGCGATCGAGACCACGCGGAGTCGCGGCCGGCTCTACCGCAAGGCCGGCGACCGGGCACACGCCGCAGCCGCGTTGCGCTCGGCGGCGCGCGTGCGCGCGGCGGACCGGCTCGGTCTCGGGCCGCAGGCCGACACCGCGACCCTCGTGCGCGACCTGGCGCGGCACACCGGGGTGCCGCTCGAGGAGGTCGACATCCTGCTCGGCGCGAGCGCGCCGGTCCCCGCCACCGACCACGACCTGATCACCCTGGCCAACCGACTGGCCGAGCTCGACAGAGAGGTACGCCGACCATGACCGAGATCCCTGCAGGTGACGCGCGCGAGCGGCTGGCCGCCGTACGCACCGAGGTGGCGAAGGCCGTGGTCGGCCAGGAGGCCGCCGTCTCCGGGCTGCTCGTCGCGCTGCTGTGCGGCGGGCACGTGCTGATGGAGGGTGTGCCGGGGGTGGCGAAGACGCTGCTCGTGCGCACCCTGGCGGGCGCGCTGTCCGTCGACACCCGGCGGGTGCAGTTCACCCCCGACCTGATGCCCGGCGACATCACGGGCTCGATGGTGATCGACAGCAAGCAGGGCGAGCTCCGCTTCCGCGAGGGCCCGCTGTTCACGAACCTGCTGCTCGCCGACGAGATCAACCGGACGCCGCCGAAGACGCAGTCGGCGCTGCTGGAGGCGATGGAGGAGGGGCAGGTCTCCGTCGACGGCGTCTCGCGACCGCTGCCCCGGCCGTTCCTCGTCGCCGCCACGCAGAACCCGGTCGAGTACGAAGGGACGTACCCGCTCCCCGAGGCGCAGCTGGACCGGTTCCTGCTCAAGGTCGTGCTGCCGATCCCGGACCGGCAGGCCGAGCTGGAGATCCTGCGCCGGCACGCCGCCGGCTTCGACCCGCGCGACATCACCGGCGCCGGAGTGACGCCGGTCGCCGGGGCGGCCGACATCGAGGCCGGACGGGCCGCGGTCGGGCAGGTGCAGGTGTCGCCCGAGGTGGCCGGCTACATCGTCGACATCGCCCGCGCGACGCGGGAGTCGCCGTCGCTGAGCCTGGGGGTCAGCCCGCGTGGCGCGACCGCCCTGCTGCGATCGGCGCGCGCGTGGGCCTGGCTGACCGGCCGCGACTTCGTCACGCCGGACGACGTGAAGTCGCTGGCGCACGCGACGCTCGTGCACCGGCTCGGCCTGCGCCCCGAGGCCGAGCTGGAGGGTGTCGACGTCGCACAGGTGCTGGCCTCCGCCCTCGGATCGGTGCCCGTGCCTCGATGAGCATCTCCGGTCGCGTCCCGCTGCTGCTGCTCCTCGGAGTGGTGGCGGTCGTGCTGCGCCCGGGCATCGGCACCATGTGGCTCTGGGTGCTCGCGGTCGCGCTGCTGGTCGGGCTGGACCTGCTGCTCGCCCCTTCCCCCGCGGCCCTGACGATCGTCCGGTCGCCGGCGGGCACGGTGCGGCTCGGCCAGCCCACCGAGACCCGGCTGCTGGTCACCAACACCTCCCGCCGCCGGGTGCACGGGCTGCTGCGCGACGCCTGGCAGCCGTCGGCCGGCGCGACCGGGAACCGGCACCGCCTCCAGCTCGACGGCGGCGGCCGGGCCGTCCTGCGGACTCCGCTGCTGCCGCGCCGGCGCGGCGACCTGCGCGCCGTCGGCGTCACCGTGCGCCTGCGCGGTCCGCTCGGCCTGGCGGCCCGGCAGCGCACGCAGGTGGTCGAGGGGACGGTCCGCTCGCTGCCGCCGTTCGAGTCGCGCAAGCACCTGCCGAGCCGGCTGGCCCGGCTCCGCGACCTCGACGGCCGGGCGGCGATCCGGGTGCGCGGCCAGGGGACGGAGTTCGACTCGCTGCGCGAGTACGTCCGCGGCGACGACGTGCGGTCCATCGACTGGCGGGCGAGCGCCCGCAACCGCAACGTGGTGGTGCGCACCTGGCAGCCCGAGCGCGACCGCCGCGTCGTGCTGGTGCTCGACACCTCGCGCACCTCGGCCGGCCGCGTCGGCGACGTACCCCGTCTGGACTCGGCGATGGACGCGGCGCTGCTGCTGTCGGCGCTCGCCGCGCGGGCCGGCGACCGGATCGACTTCGTGGCCGGGGACCGGCGGGTCCGCGCCCGGCTGCGGTCGGCGGGCGCCCGCGACGTCGCCGCGAACCTGCAGGAGGTGATGGCCGACCTCGAGCCGGTGATCGCCGAGGCCGACTGGGGCTCGCTGGCCGGCGCGGTCACGGGCTTCGGCCGCCAGCGCGCACTGGTCGTGCTGCTGACCCCGCTGGAGCCGTCGGCGGTCGAGGAGGGCCTGCTGCCGGTGCTGCCCACGCTGACCCACCACCACCGCGTGGTGCTCGCGTCCGTGCGCGACCCCGCGCTCGAGGAGCTCGCGGCCCGCCGGTCGACCGTCGACGAGGTGTACGACGCCGCCGCGGCCGAGCAGGTCATCGACCGGCGCCGGCACACCGCGGGACTGCTGCGCGCGCTCGGCGTGGACGTGGTCGACGCCGACGCCGAGAAGCTGCCGCCGGCGCTGGCCGACCACTACCTGGCGCTGAAGGCGCGGGGACTTCTCTAGGCCTGGGTCGCGACTCGGTCCTCCAGCAGCGACGCGTCGACGTCGCCGGTCTGGCCGCGGTGGAACGCCTGGCGGCCGAGCACGAACACGTACGCGAAGAACACGGCCTCGGCGAGGATCCCGATGCCGACGCGGGCCCAGGTGGGCAGGCCGGACGGGGTCACGAACGCCTCGATGACGCCGCTGACGAACAGCACCGCGACCAGGCCGAGCGCGACCGTGCCCGCCGTCCGGCCCTCGCGGGCGATCGACTGGGAGCGGGTCAGCTCACCCGGCTCGACCCACGACCAGAACAGCTTGAGCCCGACGCCGGCGGCGACGAAGACCGCGGTCAGCTCGAGCAGGCCGTGCGGCAGCAGCAGCCCCCAGAAGTGGGCGCCGTGGTCGTGCCGGATCATGATCGAGCCGAGGATCGCGACGTTCGCCATGTTCGTGAAGAGCAGGTAGACGATCGGGAACCCGAGGATCCCGAGCGCCAGGCAGAGCGCGGCGACCCACGCGTTGTTGACCCACACCTGCGCCGCGAAGTGACTGGCGGCGTACTCGCTGTAGTAGTCCTCGAAGTCGTGGTTGACCAGCTGGTCGACCTCGGCGGGCGAGAGCAGGCTCTGCTCCACGAGCGGGTGGTCGAGCAGCCACCAGATCATCACGCCGGTCACGACCACGTTCACCACGAGCGTGGTGATCCACCACCACCGCAGCCGGTACAGCGCGGCCGGGAAGCGGTCGGTGAAGAACAGCTGCACGCCGCGCCAGGTTCCCGTGCGGCCGCCTGCGGCGCGGTTGCGCGCTCGCGAGAGCAGCGACGACAGGTGCGCGACCAGTGACGGGTCGGGCGCCGAGGTGCGGACGACGGAGAGGTGCGTCGCGACCTGCTGGTAGCGCTCGACCAGCTCGTCGGCCTCGGCCCCGGTGAGCCGGCGCTTCTTGGTGAGGGCCTCGAGGCGTTGCCACTCGAACGCGTGCGCGGCGACGTACGCGTCGAGATCCATGACGAGAGCCTAGGGTGCGCAGGTGACCGCGAGCGACCTCCTCCGGCTGCCCGACGGCAGGTCCGCGCAGTTCTGGGACAGCGGGGGCGACGGGCCGGTGGTGCTGTTCTTCCACGGCTGCCCTGACACGCGGCACGCCGCGATGACCGGCGCCGACGCGGCCGCCCGGACCGGTGCGCGGCTGGTCGCGGTGAACCGCCCTGGATACGGCCGCTCGGACCGGCACGCGTCCTCCCACGCCACCGTCGCCGACGACGCGGTCGCCGCCGCCGACCTCCTGGGCATCGGCCGCTTCGCGGCGCTGTCGATGTCGGTCGGCGCGCCGTACGCCCTGGCGTGCGCGGCGCGCCACCCCGACCGGGTCCGCACGCTCGGGCTCGTGGCACCACCGGAAGAGCGGCCCCGCGAGGACGACGGACGCGTCCGGCCCGAGTTCGAGGCGTGGGTCGCGCGCCTCGACCCGGCCGACCCGGACGACGCGGCCCTGGCCGCGCGGTTCCTCGCGGAGCTCCCGCCGACCGACGCGGCCCTGCTCGCGTCGCGTCGTACGCCGGAGCAGGTCGCGGCCTCGGTCCGCGAGGCACTGACGGACCACGACGGCTACCTGCGGGACGCGGCCCTGCTGTTCCGGCCCTGGGACGCGACGCTCGCCGACGTCCGCTGCCCGGTGCACACCTGGCCGAACGACCCGGCGGCCCACTTCAGCACGCTGCTGGCCGGCTGGGATCAGATCCTGCGGACGCTCCTAGACTGAGCGCGATGGCCGGCCCCGAGTTCGCGACGCTCACGACCGACGACCTCGTCACCGGCGAGGCGGTCGCCCTCGACCTGCCCCCGGCCAGCCTCGGCACCCGCATCGCGTCCGGCCTGATCGACGTCACCGTGACGGTCCTGCTGCTGGTCGCGCTGGTCATCGGCCTCGCGATCGCGGCCGTGCAGACGTCCGAGGCGCTGATCGAGGTCGCGATGCTCGCGTCGGTCATCGTCTCGTTCCTGGTCTTCCCCACCACGATCGAGACGCTGACGCGCGGCAAGTCCCTGGGCAAGCTGGCGTTCGGGCTGCGCACCGTCCGCGACGACGCCGGTCCGATCTCCTTCCAGCACGCGTTCGTGCGGGCGCTGATCGGCGTGGTCGAGATCTACGTCTTCATGGGTGGTCCGGCGTTCTTCTCCGCGCTCGTCAGCTCGCGCGGCAAGCGGCTGGGCGACTACGCCGCCGGCACCTACGTCGTCCGCGAGCGGGTCCGGCTGCGGCTCGACCCGCCCGCCCCGATGCCACCCCAGCTCGCCGCCTGGGCCGCGAGCGCCGACCTCGCGTCGCTGCCGACCGGGCTCGCGCTCGCCGTCCGTCAGTACCTCGGGCGGCTGCCGCAGATCGACCCCGCGTCGCGCGCCGCCATCGGCGCCCAGCTGGCCTCCGCCGTCAGCGAGTACGTCGCTCCCCCGCCGCCGCCCGGCACGCCGCCCGAGGTCTTCCTCGGCGCGGTCGCCGCCGCCCGGCGCGAGCGGGACGCGGCGCGCCTCGCGCGTGAGGCCGACCTCCGCCGCCGGCTGACGGCACGCCGATGACGAACGTCAACGCCCTGTGGGACTTCGACGACCCGGCCGGCTCCGAGCAGCGGCTCCGCGAGGCGGCCGACGTCGCCGAGGGCACCGAGCGGCTGGTGCTGCTGACCCAGGTCGCCCGCGCGCTCGGCCTGCAGGAGCGGTACGACGACGGCCACGCCCTGCTCGACCACCTGGCCGTCGGTGACCACGAGGTGGCCGCCCGCGTCTCCCTGGAGCGCGGGCGGCTGCTGCGTTCCTCGGGCGACCCCGACGCGGCGCGACCGCACTTCGACGCCGCTGCGGCGCACGAGGGCAACGACGCGCTCCGCATCGACGCGATGCACATGCAGGCGCTGGTCGCTCCTCTCGAGCAGCGGGTCGCGATCAACGAGCAGGCGCTGGAGGTCGCGCTCGGCTCGGACCAGCCCGAGGCCCGCGACTGGGACGCCTCGCTGCTGAACAACATCGGCATGGCGCACGCCGACGCGGGTGACCTCGAGGCCGCGCTCGCGACGTTCGAGAGAGCCCTCGCGGCCCGTGAGCGGATCGGCGACGACGCGCGGACCCGGGTGGCCCGGTGGATGGTCGGCTGGGCGTTGCGCCGACTCGGCCGGACCGCCGAGGCGCTCGCCGTCCAGCGCGCCCTCAAGGGCGAGCTCGACGCCATCGGCGCCACCGACCCGTACGTCGACGAGGAGCTGGCCGCTCTGGGCGGCTGACGGGCCGGTCGGCGGCGGTCCGCGCCGTCCGGATTCCGCAAGTTATGCGGCGCTCCAGCCTGTTCGCCGGACTCTGAGAGCGCTCAACCGGATCAGACCGGGGAGATTGCGGTTTCAAAGAGGTGGAGATCGTCCGGTTGAGGGCCGTTCCCTGATACTTTCGTCCGGCGGTGGGAGCGTTCCCACGTAAATGTGACTCGCGTTACAGAAACGTTATTGCGATCGCTTGACGCCGTTCCGCGTAAACGTTTGCATCATCATCGACGGAGCGGGTTACGGGCACGCGGACCCAGGACGGACCTGCTACAAACGCAGAGAGGAATGCACGCATGCGATCACGCAACACGCGCCGGGGAATGGCCGTTGCTGCCGTTCTCGTGAGCGCCGGGCTCGTACTCGCCGGTTGCGGTGGGAGTGACGACGACGGCGACACCGAGGCTTCTGGCACCTCGCCGGGCGAGGGCAAGGCGGGCTGCGAGCAGCTCACCCAGTTCGGCGACCTGACGGGCAAGGAGGTCACGCTCTACACCTCGATCGTGGCTCCCGAGGACCAGCCGTACAAGGACTCCTTCAAGCTGTTCAGCGACTGCACCGGCGCGGAGGTCGTCTACGAGGGCTCCAAGGAGTTCGAGACCCAGCTCCCCGTGCGCGTCGAGACCGGCAACCCGCCGGACATCGCGTTCATCCCGCAGCCCGGCCTGCTCCAGTCCCTCGTCCGCGACTACCCGGACGCGGTCAAGGAAGCGCCGCAGGAGGTCTCCGACAACGTCGACGAGTTCTACGGCGAGGACTGGAAGACCTACGGCACCGTCGACGACGTGTTCTACGCGCCGCCGCTGACCGCGAACGTGAAGTCGTTCGTCTGGTACTCCCCGAAGGTGTTCGCGGACAACGGCTGGGCCATCCCGACCACGTGGGACGAGATGCTCGCCCTGTCCGACGAGATCGCGGCCACCGGCATGAAGCCGTGGTGTGCGGGCATCGGCTCCGGCGAGGCGACCGGATGGCCGGCCACCGACTGGCTCGAGGACGTGCTGCTGCGCACCGGCGGCGCGGACGTCTACGACCAGTGGGTCAGCCACGAGCTGCCGTTCAACGACCCGGCCGTGGTCGAGGCGCTGGACACCGTCGGCGGCATCCTGAAGAACGACGACTACGTCAACGGCGGCTTCGGCGACTTCAAGTCGATCGCGAGCACCGAGTTCACCGACGGCGGCCTGCCGATCGCGCCGGAGAAGGGCGAGCCGGAGTGCGCCATGCACCGCCAGGCGAGCTTCTACGCCGCGAACTGGCCCGAGGGCACCGAGATCGGTGAGGACAAGGACGTCTTCGCGTTCTACCTGCCGCCGATCGACCCCGCGCAGGGCAGCCCCGTCCTCGGCGGTGGCGAGTTCGTGACCGCGTTCAGCGACAGCATCCAGACGCAGGCGCTGATGACCTACATCTCCGGTGGCGAGTGGGTCAACGAGAAGGGCAAGGCGACGCCGAACGGTGGCTTCGTCAGCGCGAACAAGAACCTCGACATCGCCAACGTCGCGAGCCCGATCGACAAGGCGTCCGTCGAGATCCTCCAGAACCCCGACGCGGTCTTCCGCTTCGACGGCTCGGACCTGATGCCCGGCGAGGTCGGCGCAGGTTCGTTCTGGAAGGAGATGACCGCGTGGATCGGCGAGGACCAGGACACCCAGTCCACGCTCGACAACATCGAGGACTCCTGGCCCGAGTCCTGACGTAGCGCTCCGGGGCCGGCCACCGGCCGGCCCCGGACCTACGCACCGGCTCCGTCTCGCCGGGCCGCGACGCCCCGCCCTTCCCGGGCCCCGCGTCGCGGCCCGTCGGGACGTGCACCATCGTCTGACCCGTCCACCCCGGCCAGGGAGCCGCCGCTCGTTGGCCCGAGTCCACCGGGAGTACCTGTGTCCACAGGTGAGAAGTTCGTCCAGATGTTCATCGCGATCGGCCTGTTCTTCGGCGTGGTCGCACTCATCCTGCTGCTGACGTCGCGACTGCGCTCGCGCAAGGGCGAGCTCGTGCAGTCCGCCACGTTCGTCCTGCCCGCGGTCCTCATGGTCGCGTTCGGCCTGCTCTACCCGGCCCTGTCCACGGTCAAGCGCTCCTTCCAGGACCGGCTCGGCCAGGAGTGGGTCGGATTCGAGAACTACTCGCGGATCTTCACCGACGACGAGCAGGTCCGGGTCCTCATCAACACGGCGCTGTGGGTGATCCTCGTGCCGACCCTGGCCACGCTGATCGGCCTCGTGTACGCCGTCCTCGTCGACCGCGCGCGCTTCGAGAAGTTCGCCAAGGCCCTGATCTTCATGCCGATGGCGATCTCGCTGGTCGGCGCCTCGATCATCTGGCGCTTCGTCTACGACTACCGCGACAGCGAGCGCGACCAGATCGGCCTCGCCAACGCGATGCTCAAGTTCCTCGGTTTCGACACCTACCGCTTCCTGCAGGACGCGCCGTGGAACACCTTCTTCCTGATCGTGATCATGATCTGGGTCCAGGCCGGGTTCGCGATGACCATCCTCGCGGCCTCCATCCGGGCGATCCCCGACGACATCGTCGAGGCCGCCCGTCTCGACGGCGTCGGTGGTCTGAAGATGTTCCGGTACATCACCGTGCCGAGCATCCGCCCGTCGCTGATCGTGGTGCTCACGACGATCAGCATCACCACCTTGAAGGCGTTCGACATCGTGCGCACCACCGTCGGTGGGAACTTCGACACCAGCGTGATCGCGTACGAGTTCTACCGCCAGAGCTTCGTGACCCGCGACAAGGGACTCGGCGCCGCGCTCGCGACGCTGCTCTTCGCGCTCGTCATCCCGATCGTCGTCTACAACGTCCGTCAGATGCGCAAGCTGGAGGCCCGCTGATGAGCACCGCCGTCACCGATGTCGAGCAGACTGTCGCCAAGGAGTCCGTCTCGAGCAGTGCGCACCGGGCGCTGTCCTCGCCGTTCGCCTCGCTGGCCGCGATCGTGCTCGCGGTGCTGTGGACCATCCCGACCGTCGGCCTCTTCATCACGTCGTTCCGCGAAGAGGGCGACATCAACGACAGCGGTTGGTGGACCGGTCTGACGGGACCGTTCACGCTCGACAACTACGACCAGGTCCTGCACGGCTCGGACACGAACTTCGCGACCTACTTCGTGAACTCGATCGTGATCACGATCCCCGCGGTGCTGATCCCGATCAGCATCGCCACGATGGCGGCGTACGCGTTCGCCTGGATGAGCTTCCCGGGCCGGAACCTGCTGTTCGTCGCGATCTTCGCCCTGCAGATCGTCCCGATCCAGGTCACGATGATCCCGCTGGTCACGACCTACGTCGACTGGGGTCTGGCGGGGCCGGAGGCTCCCGGCGGGGGCTTCTACACGATCTGGCTGTCGCACTCGATCTTCGCGCTACCGCTCGCGATCTACCTGCTGCACAACTTCATGAGTCAGATCCCGGGCGAGCTGATCGAGTCGGCACGCGTCGACGGCGCCGGCCACGTGCAGATCTTCAGCCGCATCATGCTGCCGCTGATGGCGCCCGCGATCGCGGCGTTCGGCATCTTCCAGTTCCTGTGGGTCTGGAACGACCTGCTGGTCGCGCTGGTCTTCAGCGGTGGCAGGCTCGAGGTCTCGCCGCTGACCGTCCGGCTCGCCGAGCTGTCCGGCACCCGCGGCCAGGACTGGTTCCTGCTGTCCGCCGGCGCGTTCGTGGCGCTGGTCGTGCCGCTGATCGTGTTCCTGTCGCTGCAGCGCTTCTTCGTGCGCGGCCTGCTCGCAGGCTCCGTCAAGGGCTGACGGCAGCCGCTAGTGGCCGGCGAGGTGCTCCGCGAGCCAGTGGTAGGAGGCCTTCGGCGTCCGCGTCTGGTCCTCGGGGTTCACGTGCACGACGCCGAACGTCTTGGTGTAGCCCTCGGCCCACTCGAAGTTGTCCAGCAGGGTCCACACGAAGTAGCCGCGGACGTCGGCACCGGCCGCGCGAGCGCGCTCGGTGGCGGCGATGTGGTCGCGCAGGTAGCCGATCCGGTCCTGGTCGTCGAGCGAGGTGTCGGGGTACGCCGCGCCGTTCTCGGTGACCACGATCGGCAGGCCGGTGGCCTTGTGGGCGTCGATCAGCTGCTCCTCGAGCCCGCGGTCGTCGACCTCCCAGCCGATGTCGGTGCGCGGCTCGCGGACGACGAAGGACACCGGCGTGACGCCCGGGTAGGCCTCGACCTCGGGGTGCACCGACAGGCTCGGGTCGGCGAGCGTCGGGCGGAACGGCGTGTAGTAGTTGACGCCCATCCAGTCGGCGGAGCCCTTGACCAGGTCGAGGTCGCCGTCGCGGACCAGCGTCGAGTCGGCGAGCACCGGAGCGACCCGGAGCAGGCCCTCGTCGTACTCGCCGTGCGCGAGGGGGCCGGTCCAGATCCGGTTGCGGACCGCGTCGAGCTCGTCGGCGGCCGCGGCGGCCTCCGGGGTCTCGGGCCAGAACGGCGCCAGGTTGTGGACGATGCCGAGGTCGGTCACGCCGGCCTCGTGCAAGCGGGCCGCGGCCAGGCCGTGACCGAGGTTGAGGTGGTGGGCCGCGCGGTGGCCGGCGGCGCCCTCCTTGCGGCCGGGGGCGTGGATGCCGGCGGCGTAGCCGAGGTAGGCCGCGCACCACGGCTCGTTGTGGGTCGCCCACACCTTCACACGGTCGCCGAGGCGCTCGTGGACCACCATGGCGTAGTCGGCGAACGCGTAGGCCGTGTCCCGGTTGAGCCAGCCGTCGCGGTCCTCGAGGGCCTGCGGCAGGTCCCAGTGGTAGAGCGTGGCGGTCGGGTTGACGCCACGCGCGAGGGCGGCGTCGACGAGGCGGTCGTAGTAGTCCAGCCCGCGCGGCTCGACGCGGCCGGTGCCCTCGGGCACGATCCGCGGCCAGGCGATCGAGAAGCGGTACCAGCCCGCGTTCATGCCCGCGACCAGGTCGAGGTCCTCCTCGAAACGGTGGTACGAGTCGCAGGCCACCCGGCCGTCGAGGCCGTCGCGCGTGGCGCCCGGGACCTGGGCGAACGTGTCCCAGATGGACGGGGCTCGGCCGTCCTCGGCGATCGCGCCCTCGATCTGGTACGCCGCGGTGGCGGCGCCGAACGCCAGGGTGGATCCGTCGGGAAGGTGCTGGGTCATGGGCACCACCGTAGTCGTTCGCGAGCAAAAGTGGGAGCGCTCCCGCGATGACGGGCATCAAGGACGTGGCGCGCGAGGTGGAGATGTCCACCGCGACCGTCTCGCGCGCCCTCCGGGGGCTCCCCGGCGTCTCCGAGGAGACCCGGGACCGGGTCCGGGAGACCGCGCGGCGGCTGGGGTACGTGCCCTCCCCCAGCGCGGCGGGGCTGGCCACCGGCCAGACCCGGACAGTTGCGGTGATCGTGCCGTTCGTGACCCAGTGGTTCTTCGCCGCCGTGGTCCAGGGCGCCGAGGAGGAGCTGCGCAGCCGCGGCTACGACCTGCTGCTCTACAACCTCGCCGGCGACCCGGCTGCCCGGCACCGGGTGTTCAGCACGAGCTTGCTCACCAAGCGGGTCGACGCGATCCTCGTGCTCAGCCTGACCCCCAGCCGAGACGAGCTGGCCAGCCTGGAGGCGCTCGGGAAGCCGGTGACGATCGTGGGCGCCGACCTGCCGGGCTGGGCGACCGTGCGGATCGACGACCACCTCGCCGCGAGCACCGCGACCCAGCACCTGCTCGACCTCGGCCACCGCCGGATCGCCTACATCGGCGGCTCGACCGAGGGGGCGCTCGACTTCACCGCGCCGGTCGAGCGGGTCGCCGGCTACCGGGCCACGCTCGCCGCGGCCGGTGTGCCCCACGACCCGGCGCTGGAGGCCGACGGAGACTTCACGGTCGCCGGTGGGATGCGCGCGGCCGCCGAGCTGCTCGAGCTCGCGGACCGGCCCACCGGCATCTTCGCGGCGTCCGACGAGATGGCCATCGGCGCGCTCCGTGCCGCGCGCGACCGCGGGCTGCGGGTGCCCGAGGACCTGTCGGTGATCGGCATCGACGACCACGAGATGGCGGACTTCTTCGACCTCACCACCGTCGCCCAACCCGTGCACGAGCAGGGGCGGGTGGCCGCGCAGCTGGTGCTCGGCGCGCTCGGCAGCGACGACTGGGACCCCGAGCAGGTGGTGCTGCCGACCGAGCTGGTCGTGCGCCGTACGACCGCTAGACCCTGCGGTACGCCAGGTCCGTGATCGCGCGGTCCTTGGCGAGGCCCTTGCGCTCGAACTTGGTCACCGGGCGCTCGGCCCACCGCTCGACGACCCCGCCGGTCAGCAGCGGCTCCGCGTCGAGCACCTCGACCATCTGCTCGGCGTAGTCGGCCCAGTCGGTGGCCAGCCGCCACTCGGCGCCCGGCGCGAGCCGGCTCGCGGCCAGCGCCGCGAACTCGGCGGTGACCAGCCGGCGCTTGTGGTGCTTCTTCTTGTGCCACGGGTCGGGGAAGAACACCCAGAGCCCGGCGAGGCTGTCCGGCTCGACGAGGTGCTCCATCGACCAGACCGCGTCCACGCTGAGCATCCGCACGTTCGTCAGCCCGGCCTCGGCGATCCGCCCGAGGGTGTCGGCGACGCCGGGGCGCCAGACCTCGAACGCGACGACGTCGTGGTCGGGCCGCGTGGACGCGAGCGCGACCGTGGACTCACCGATACCCGAGCCGATCTCGACGACCAGGGGCGCCGTACGGCCGAACATGCCCGCCAGCGAGAAGCCCGGCTCGTCGACGGCCTCGTCGGGGAGCCAGAAGCGCTCGGCGTGCTCGTCCCAGGCCTGCGCCTGCTTCGGGGTGAACCGGCTGCCGCGCCGCGAGTAGGTGAGCACCTCACGCATCCGCCGGCCGTCGTCGGTCAGCTTGTGGTGCGGGCGCGCTGGTCGCACGCGTTCTTCGGCCATTGCTCTATCTTCCCAAGCATGATCTCCCGCGATCGAATCGCCGCCCTCCGCGCCACCGAGGAGGACCGCTTCGCCGAGCTGCACCCGCGCTCCGCCGAGCTCGCCGACAAGGCCCGCGGGCCGCTGCTCGCCGGCGTGCCGATGCCGTGGATGACCCGGTGGCCGGGCCGGTTCCCGCTGTTCTTCGAGTCGGCCTCCGGCGCGCGGCTGACCGACGTGGACGGCCTGGAGTACGTCGACCTCTGCCTCGGCGACACCGGCGCGATGACCGGGCACGGCCTGCCGCAGGTGGCCGACGCGATCGCCGCGCGGGCGCGGACCGGCATCACGACGATGCTCCCGTCCGCCGACGCGGTGTGGGTCGGCGAGGAGCTGGCCCGCCGGTTCGGCCTCCCGTCGTGGCAGCTGGCGATGTCGGCGACGGACGCCAACCGGTTCGTGCTGCGCTTCGCCCGCCACCTGACCGGTCGGCCGCGGATCGCGGTCATGGACTGGTGCTACCACGGCACCGTCGACGAGACCCTCGCCGTGCTCGACGGCGATCGCGTCGTACCGCGACCGGGCGCGCTCGGTCCGCAGGTCCCGGTGGCGGAGACGACGGCCGTGGTGCCGTTCAACGACCTCGACGCGCTCGACCGGCGCCTGGCCGAGGGCGACGTCGCGTGCCTGCTGATGGAGCCGGCACTCACCAACATCGGCATCGTGCTCCCGGACCCGGGCTACCTCGACGGCGTCCGCGAGGTGACCCGGCGCCACGACGTGCTGCTGGTCATCGACGAGACCCACACGCTGTGCGCCGGCCCCGGCGGGGCCACGGCAGCCTGGGGCCTCGAGCCGGACTTCGTGGTCGTCGGCAAGCCGATCGGCGGCGGCATCCCGTGCGCGGCCTACGGCATGTCGGCCGCGGTCGCCGACCGGCTCTCGGGTCCGATGCTCGGCCACGAGATCGACGTCGCCGGTGTCGGCGGCACGCTCACCGGCAACGCGCTGGCCCTCGCCGCGATCAAGGCGACCCTGTCCAGCTTCCTGCGCGAGGAGGACTTCGCCGTCGCGATCCCGCTCGCGGAGCGCTTCACCGACGGCGTGGCCGGGGTGATCGCCGAGCACGGGCTGCCCTGGCACGTGCAGCGGCTGGGCTGCCGGGCGGAGTACTGGTTCTGCCCTCCCCCGCGCGACGGCGCCGCGGCCGCGGCGGCGGTCGACGAGGAGCTCGAGGGCCTGCTGCACCTGTGGTGCCTCAACCGGGGCGTGCTGCTGACGCCGTTCCACAACATGGCGCTGTTCAGCCCGCACCACACGGCCGACGACGTCGACCGTCACACCGAGGTGTTCGGCGAGGCGATCCGGGCGTTGCTCTAGGCGGTGCCCATCGACGCGATGCCGATGACCACGAACAGCAGCACGAACGCCAACGAGATCGCGAGCAGGACGGTGCCGACGATCCCGCAGATCCGGCCGGCGTTGGCGGTGCTCCGACCGCCGAGCTGGCCGCCGCTGGCGTCGATCTCCTTGACGACCCGGTTGCCCATCACCCAGGCGAACACCGAGAGCACCTGGCAGGCGACCAGGCCGATGATGCCGAGGACCAGGATCACCGTCGCCTGCGGGTGGTCGCGCGGTCCGTAGTACTGCGGCTGCTGGCCGTAGGGCTGGTACGGCGGCTGGCCGGGCGGCTGCTGGCCGTAGGGGTTGGGCGGCTGCTCGCCGTACGGCGGCGGGGCGTTGTCGCTCATGGCCGATATCCAACCACGTAGGAATGCAGGAACCCCCGCCGGCCGAAGCCAGCGGGGGTTCCTGTGCGTTGCTAGGTCAGATCACTTGGTGATCTTGGTGACCCGGCCGGCATCGGGCGGAGCCGGCCACCCCGGGCGGCCGCACAAACGCCGAGGGCCCCGAACCTTGCGGTTCGAGGCCCTCGGTGAGTGCTACTGGATCAGGTCAGATCACTTGGTGATCTTGGTGACCCGGCCGGCGCCGACGGTGCGGCCGCCCTCGCGGATCGCGAAGCGCAGACCCTCGTCCATGGCGATGGGCTGGATCAGCTCAACGGCCATCTCCGTGTTGTCGCCCGGCATGACCATCTCGGTGCCCTCGGGGAGGGTCACGACGCCGGTCACGTCCGTGGTACGGAAGTAGAACTGCGGGCGGTAGTTGTTGAAGAACGGCGTGTGACGGCCGCCCTCCTCCTTCGAGAGGATGTAGACCGAGGCCTCGAAGTTGGTGTGCGGGGTCGTGGTGCCCGGCTTGATGACGACCATGCCGCGCTCGACGTCCTCGCGCTTGGTGCCACGAAGCAGCAGACCGACGTTCTCACCGGCCTGGCCCTCGTCGAGCAGCTTGCGGAACATCTCGACGCCGGTGACGGTCGACTTCTGCGAGGTCTCGCGGATGCCGACGATCTCGACCTCCTCGCCGACCTTGACGATGCCGCGCTCGATACGACCGGTGATGACGGTGCCACGACCGGTGATCGTGAAGACGTCCTCGACCGGCATGAGGAACGGCTTGTCCGTCTCACGCTCGGGGGTGGGGATGGCCTCGTCGACCGCGTTCATCAGCTCGAGGATCGAGTCGCCCCACTTGGCGTCGCCCTGCAGCGCCGGGAAGGCGGCAACGCGCACGACCGGGATGTCGTCGCCCGGGAACTCGTACTCGGAGAGGAGCTCGCGCACCTCCATCTCGACGAGCTCGATGAGCTCCTCGTCGTCGACCATGTCGCACTTGTTGAGCGCCACGACCAGGGCCGGCACGCCGACCTGGCGGGCGAGCAGCACGTGCTCACGCGTCTGCGGCATCGGGCCGTCGGTGGCGGCGACCACGAGGATCGCGCCGTCCATCTGAGCCGCACCGGTGATCATGTTCTTGATGTAGTCGGCGTGACCCGGGCAGTCGACGTGCGCGTAGTGGCGCGCCTCGGTCTGGTACTCGACGTGCGCGATCGAGATGGTGATACCGCGCTGGCGCTCCTCGGGAGCCTTGTCGATCTCGTCGAACGCCGAAGCGGCGTTCAGGTCCGGGTACTTGTCATGCAGCACCTTGGTGATCGCCGCGGTCAGCGTCGTCTTACCGTGGTCGATGTGACCGATGGTGCCGATGTTGACGTGCGGCTTGGTCCGCTCGAACTTCGCCTTAGCCACTGGGGCTCCTCCTGTGTGGGTTTGTTACTTGACTCGTAGAAAAGTGGTGCAGCCGAGGGTCCGGACGATTACTCGCCGCGAACCTTCTTGATGATCTCGTCGGCGATGTTCGTGGGAACCTCGGCGTACGAGTCAAACTCCATCGAGTACGACGCCTGGCCGGAGGTCTTGGACCTCAGGTCGCCAACGTACCCGAACATCTCGGACAGCGGCACGAGGGCGTTGATGACCATGTCACCGTGACGCTCCTCCTGTGCCTGGATCTGGCCGCGGCGGCTGTTGATGTCGCCGATGACGGTGCCGAGGAACGACTCGGGGGTCGTCACCTCCACCGCGAACATCGGCTCCAGCAGCACGGGCTTGGCCATGCGGGCGGCCTCCTTGAAGGCCTGGTTGCCGGCGATCTTGAACGCGAGCTCGGACGAGTCGACGTCGTGGTAGGCGCCGTCCTCGAGGGAGAACTTCACGTCGACCATCGGGTAGCCGGCGAGGACACCGAACTCCATGGCCTCCTGGCCACCCTGGTCGACCGACGGGATGTACTCGCGCGGGACGCGACCACCCGACACGTTGTTGACGAACTCGTAGCCCGCGCCGGTCCCGGTCTCGGGGTCGATGTTGGGGCCGAGCGAGACGACGACCTTCGCGAACTGACCCGAACCACCGGTCTGCTTCTTGTGCGTGTAGCTGTGGTTCGTGACCTCCTTGCGGAGGGTCTCGCGGTAGGCGACCTGCGGCTTGCCGACGGTGGCCTCGACGCGGAACTCGCGCTTCATCCGGTCGACGAGGATCTCCAGGTGGAGCTCGCCCATGCCGGCGATGATCGTCTGGCCGGTCTCTTCGTCGGTCTTGACCGTGAAGGTCGGGTCCTCGTCGGAGAGGCGCTGGATCGCGATGCCCAGCTTCTCCTGGTCACCCTTGGTCTTGGGCTCGATCGCGACCTCGATCACCGGAGCCGGGAACGTCATCGACTCGAGGACGACCTGGTTGTTCGGGTCGCACAGGGTGTGACCGGTCTTGGTGTCCTTGAGGCCCATGACGGCGACGATCTGGCCGGCGCCGACCGACGCGATCTCCTCACGCTTGTTCGCGTGCATCTGGTAGACCTTGCCGATCCGCTCCTTCTTGCCGTTGACCGAGTTGACCACGGTCGAGCCGGCCTCGAGCTTGCCGGAGTACACCCGGACGTAGATCAGCTTGCCGAGGTGCGGGTCCGAGGCGATCTTGTAGGCCAGGCCGGAGAACGGCTCGTTGTCGGCGGGCTTGCGGGCGATCTCGGTCTCCTCGTCGCCCGGCTTGTGGCCGATGATCGCGTCGATGTCGAGCGGCGACGGCAGGTACTTCACGACCGCGTCGAGCAGGGGCTGGACGCCCTTGTTCTTGAACGCGGTGCCGCAGAGGACCGGGTTGACCTTGTCGGCCAGGGTCGCGCGACGGATGGCGTCCTCGAGCTCCTCGACGGTGAAGTCCTCGCCCTCGAGGAACTTCTCCATCACGGCGTCGTCGGCGTCAGCCAGCGTCTCGAGGAACTTCTCGCGGTACTCGGCGGCCTGCTCGGCCATGTCCGCGGGGATCTCCTCGACCTCGTAGTCCTCGCCCATCTTGGTCTCGCCGCGCCAGGTGAGGGCACGCATGCCGACCAGGTCGATGACACCGAGGAAGTCGGACTCCGCGCCGATCGGCAGCTGGAGCACGAGCGGGGTGGAGTTGAGGCGCTCGACCATCATGTCGACGCAGCGGAAGAAGTCCGCGCCGGTCCGGTCGAGCTTGTTGACGAAGCACATCCGCGGGACGGAGTACTTGTTCGCCTGGCGCCACACGGTCATGGTCTGGGGCTCGACACCGGCGACACCGTCGAACACGGCAACGGCGCCGTCGAGGACGCGCAGCGAGCGCTCGACCTCGGCGGTGAAGTCCACGTGACCCGGGGTGTCGATGATGTTGATCTGGTGGTTCTTCCACCAGCAGGTCGTCGCGGCCGACGTGATCGTGATGCCGCGCTCCTGCTCCTGCTCCATCCAGTCCATCGTGGCCGCGCCCTCGTGGACCTCACCGATCTTGTAGGTGATGCCGGTGTAGAAGAGGATGCGCTCGGTGGTGGTGGTCTTACCGGCGTCGATGTGCGCCATGATGCCGATGTTGCGGACCTTGTTGAGGTCCGTGGTGATGTCGACAGCCACTGTCGTTGCGTCCTTAGAAAGTAGGAAGGACTGGGGAGCCGGGGAGGAACGGCGACGGGGTACGTCGCGTCCCTCCCCGCGCGATCACCAGCGGTAGTGGGCGAAGGCCTTGTTGGACTCGGCCATCTTGTGGGTGTCCTCGCGCTTCTTCACAGCGGCACCGAGGCCGTTGGAGGCATCGAGGATCTCGTTCATCAGTCGCTCGGACATCGTCTTCTCGCGACGGTCCTGGGCGTAGCCGACCAGCCAGCGCAGCGCGAGCGTGGTGCCACGCGTGCCCTTGACCTCGATCGGGACCTGGTAGGTCGCACCGCCGACGCGGCGGGACTTGACCTCGATCGCCGGCTTCACGTTGTCGAGCGCACGCTTCAGCGTGAGGACCGGGTCGGTGCCGGTCTTCTCGCGGCAGCCCTCGAGGGCGCTGTAGACGATGCGCTGGGCAACCTGCTTCTTGCCGTCCTGGAGGACCTTGGACACCAGCTGGGAGACCAGCTGCGACCCGTAGACGGGGTCGATGTCGATAGGCCGCTTGGGAGCGGGACCCTTGCGCGGCATATCAGCTCTTCTCCTTCTTGGCGCCGTAACGGCTGCGGGCCTGCTTGCGGTTCTTGACGCCCTGGGCGTCGAGGGTGCCGCGGATGATCTTGTAGCGGACGCCGGGAAGGTCCTTCACACGGCCGCCGCGCACGAGCACGATCGAGTGCTCCTGGAGGTTGTGACCGACACCCGGGATGTACGCCGTGACCTCGACGCCGCTGGAGAGGCGCACACGGGCGACCTTGCGGAGGGCGGAGTTCGGCTTCTTCGGGGTGGTGGTGTAGACGCGGGTGCACACACCGCGTCGCTGGGGCGAACCCTTGAGGGCAGGTGTCTTGCTCTTGGACACCTTGTCCTGGCGGCCCTTGCGGACCAACTGCTGAATGGTGGGCACCGGGTGGTTCCCCTTCGTCTTACTCTCAGTACGCGCACTCTGCACGCACGGGATCTGCTGGGTGTCTGGGTGGTGCTAGGTCGACCGAACCGCTCGCCCCCGAGGTCGGGCGTGTCGCCCGTATTTCGGTCTGGCAGGCGCGCCGGAGACGAGGACTGGATTCCTACGACTGGGTCCGGGCACGCGCAACGGCCTGGTTGTCCCAGACACGAGGAAAAAGGTTACCCGCGCCGGATACACCGGTCAAAACGCGCCGACGCCTCAGGTACCAACCCGCGGACAGCGCGACGCCGGCCATGGTGAGCAGGCCGCCGAGCAGGAGCGTCCAGCGGGCGCCGAAGGCCTCGCCGATCCAGCCGATCACCGGAGCTCCCAGCGGCGTACCGCCCATGAAGATCATCATGTAGAGCGCCATCACCCGGCCGCGCAGCGCGGCGTCGGTGGACACCTGCATGAGCGTGTTCGCGGCCGTGACCATCGTGAGCGAGGAGAGCCCGATCAGCGGCATCCAGAGCGCGAACAGGGTGTACGTCGGGAGCAGCCCGGCCACCACCTCGAGGGCGCCGAAGGCCATCGCCGCGCCCACGACCAGCCGCAGCGGGACCACCGGCCGGCGTGCGGCGAGCAGCGCGCCGGTGAGCGAGCCGACGGCGAGGAACGTGCCGAGCAGTCCGTACGCCGCGGCACCGCGGTGGAAGACGTCGGTCGCCATCAGCGCGGACGTCATCTGGAAGTTCATGCCGAACGTGCCCGCGCAGAACACGATCATCAGGATCAGCATCAGGTCGGGTCGACCCCGCACGTAGCGGACGCCCTCGCGGATCATGCCCTTGCCGCGCGCGGCCGGGACCGGGGTGCGGAGCAGGTCGGGGTTCATCCGGCGCAGGGCGAGCACGGGCCCGACGTAGCTCACCGCGTTGAGCACGATGACGTAGCCGGTCGCCTCGGCCCCTCCCCCGAACGCGCCGATCAGCAGGCCGGCGATCGCCGGGCCGACGATCCGGGCCGCGTTGAACGACGCCGAGTTCAGGCCGACCGCGTTGGTGAGCTCGTCCTTCGTGACGATCTCGCTCACGAACGACTGCCGCGCCGGCCCGTCGAAGGCGGTGCCGATGCCGAAGACGAACGCGAGGACGTAGACGTGCCACACCTCGGCCTGGCCGGTGACGGCGAGCACGCCGAGCAGCAGCGCCGGCAGCGCCATCATCAGCTGGGTCACCTGCAGCAGCGTCCGCTTCGGGACCCGGTCGGCGATCAGGCCGGCGTACGGCGACAGCAGCAGGATCGGGAGGAACTGCAGGCCGGTCGTGATGCCGACCGACGTCCCGCCCTGGCTCCCCGGCACGTGCAGCACCAACCAGTCCTGCGCGACCCGCTGCATCCAGGTGCCGGTGTTCGACACCAGGGCGCCGGCGGCGTACAGGCGGTAGTTCGGGTTGGACAGGGCGCGGAACGTGGGACTCATGAAGCGGTGAGGTCAGTCCTTCTGAGCGAGCTGCTCGATGATCGGGGCGGCGGCGCGCAGGGTCGCGCGCTCGTCGGGGGTCAGGTCGGCCAGCCGGCGGGCCAGCCAGGCGTCACGTCGGTCCCGGTCGGCCAGGACGCGGGCGCGGCCGGTGTCGGTGAGCTCGACGACGACCTGGCGGCCGTCGGTCTCGTGCGGGCGGCGTACGACGTCGCCGCTCTCCTGCAGGCAGTTCACGGTGCGCGTCATCGACGGCGGCTGGACCCGCTCCCAGGCGGCCAGCTCGCCGATCGTGAGCGCACCGTTGCGGAACAGGCAGCCGAGCACCGCCATCTGGTTGAGGCTCAGCTCGTTGTCCGGGTGCCGCTCGTTGGCGAGCCGGCGCCGCAGGCGCATCACGCTGAGACGCAGCTCCGCCGCGAGTCCGGCGTCGGTCGTGATCGGCATATCGTTAGCATAACTCATTACCTTTGCTAAGCATTCCTGCGAAGAAGAGGCCCGGCGCCGACGCCGGGCCCCTCCCTCTGGCACGCCTCCGGGCTAGGTCAGCCAGCCGGTGATCGGGCCGATCGCGAAGTACACGACGAAGGCGACGGAGACGCCCCACATGAGCGGGTGGATGTCGCCGGCCTTGCCGCGCACCAGCTTGATGAACGCGTAGGAGATGAAGCCGGCGCCGATGCCCGCGGTGATGGAGTAGGTGAACGGCATCAGCACGATCGTGAGGAACGCCGGGATCGCGATCTCGAGGTCGTCCCAGTCGATGCCCTTGACCTGCTGCATCATCAGGAAGCCGACGAGCACGAGCGCAGGCACGGCGGCCTGGAGCGGGATCATCTCCACGAGCGGGGCGAGGAAGATCGCGCCGAGGAAGAGGACGCCGGTGACCACCGACGCGAGCCCGGTGCGGGCTCCCTCGCCGACGCCCGAGGCCGACTCGATGTAGGACGTGTTGGACGAGACGCCGCCCGCACCACCTGCGGCCGCGGCGACCGAGTCGACCATCAGGATCCGGCGGGTGTTCGGCGGGGTGCCGTCGTCCTGGAGCAGTCCGGCTTCGGCGCCGATCGCGGTCATCGTGCCCATGGTGTCGAAGAAGTCGGCGAGCAACAGGGTGAAGATCAGCAGCAGCACGGTGACGACACCGGCGTTCTCCCACGAGCCGAGCAGGCTGAACTCGCCCAGGGTGCCGAAGTCGGGGGACTTGATGACGTCCTCGGGCCACACCGGCGAGATGTTGCCCCAGCTCTTCGGGGAGCCGATGGCCTCGACGACGAACGCGAGCGCCGTGGTCACCGCGATCGAGATCAGGATCGCGCCCCGGACGTGGCGGACCCACAGCGCGATGACCAGCAGCAGGCCCAGGCAGAAGACGAGGACGGGCCAGCCGGCGAGCTCGCCGCCGACGCCGAGCTGGACCGGGACGGTCGACTGGGCAGCGTCGGGGATGCGGGTCACGAACCCGGCGTCGACGAAGCCGATCAGCGCGATGAAGAGGCCGATGCCGACGGAGATCGCGATCTTGAGCTGCGCGGGCACCGCGTGGAAGACGGCCTCCCGGAAGCCGGTGAGGACGAGGACGAAGATCACGAGACCCTCGATCACGACCAGACCCATGGCGTCGGCCCAGGTCATCTGGCTGGCGATCGACAACGCGACGAACGCGTTCAGGCCCAGGCCGGTGGCCAGGGCGAGCGGGAAGTTGGCGACGACGCCCATCAGGATCGTCATCAACCCCGCGACCAGCGCCGTGCCGGCCGCGATCGTGGCGAGGTTCGAGCCGTCGCCGACGCCACCCCCGAGGTAGTTGCCGTCCTGGTCGGGCGCGAAGCCGAGGATCAGCGGGTTCAGCACGATGATGTAGGCCATCGTGAAGAACGTGACGAACCCGCCACGGATCTCGGTTCCGAGCGTGGATCCACGCTCGGAGATCTTGAAGAATCGATCGAGGCCGCCCACCGAGGGCGCTGTCTGAGTGCTCACGGCGCGAATGATCGCAGAGCCTGGACCGCGTCGACTAGCGTGGCCCCCGTGGAACTTCGCGACGACCAGCCGATGCAGCACGACTTCGGCAAGCGGACGTTCTTCGTCGCCGACGTGGAGCCGCTCGACGTCGACGGCGTGCGCACGGTGGAGGTCGGTACGGCGCTCTGGCTGGTCGCCTTCATCGCGCTGCTGCCGTTCTACGGACGCCTCGAGGAGTCCGGCAACGAGTGGTGGCTGTGGACCTGCCTCGCGGGCGTCGGGCTGGGCCTGTTCGGCCTGGAGTACTGCCGCCGGCGGCGCAAGGCGCGCGCCGAGCGCGAGGGCTAGAGCGTCTCGATCTCGTCCGGGGTGAGGGTGTCGAACACCGGCTCCGGCAGCGGCACCGGCTCGTGCTTCTTGGCCAGCCGGACCTCGGAGTGCGCACCGCAGCCGTGGTCGAACGACACGACCCGACCGTCGTCGTTGGCGTCACCGTTGGCGCAGACGCCGAACATCTCCGACAGCGGGCCGGCGATGCGGAGCAGGAAGCCGCACGTGGTGCAGCTGTCCGGGGCCGACTTGGCCAGCGGCGCCTCCGGCCCGGCGTCCCCGTCGTACCACCGCTGCGCGGCGAGCTCGCGGCCCTCGAGCGAGAGCGTGCGGACCCGGCCGAGGCCGAGGTCCTTGGCGACCTGGCGGACCTGGGCCTTGTCGTCGGCGTCGAGCGGGTCGTCGCCGACGAGGTACGTCGGGACCAGCCGCGGGTCGTCGTCGTCGACCGGGAGCAGGTCACCGGGTGACAGGTCGCCCGGCTTGATGCGCTCGCGGTAGGGGACCCACGGCGGGGCGACGATCGCCTCGTCGCCCGGGATCAGCACGACCTCGTCGACGGTCACGACCTTCTGGCGCGGCGCGCGGGTGACGGTCACCGACCAGCGCCAGCCGACGTACCCGGCGCGCTCGCAGGCGAACAGGTGGGTGACGACCCGCTCGCCCTCGACCACGTGGCCGAGGTGCTCCCCGACGTCCGCGGCCGGGACGTCCTCGAGGAGCGCGGCGCGCGCCACGTCGACGGCTGCGACGGTGGCGGAGTCGGGCTTGGTGCGCGCGGTCGTGATCACGGCGTGATCATCCCTCATCAGGGCCGAGGCTGTCAGGTCGGGTGCGGCAGGATGGGCCCATGGCCGCGCCGAACCCCGACTCGCCGACCGCCGAGCGAGGCGGCACGGTCTCGCGCGGGTTCGGCGCGTTCCGGCGCGCCGGCGCCTTCACGATGCGCCAGGCCCGGCGCGCGTCGGAGGCGCAGGGCGCCGGCGAGTCCGGGCTCTCCCGGCTGATCCACATGCACTTCTTCAACACCGCCGGCGACGCCGCGGTGGCGATCTCGCTGGCCGGGACCCTCTTCTTCACGGTCCCGTCGGGCGAGGCGCGCGGGCAGGTGGCGTTGTTCCTCGGCCTGACGATGCTGCCGTTCGCGATCGTGGCCCCGTTGATCGGGCCTTTCCTCGACCGCTTCGCCCACGGCCGGCGCTGGGCGATCGGCGCGACCATGGCGATCCGCGCGTTCCTGTGCTGGGTGCTCGCAGGCGCGGTGATCACCGAGTCGAACCTGCTGTTCCCCGCCGCGCTCGGCGTGCTCGTCGCGTCGAAGGCGTACGGCGTGACCCGCGCGGCCGCCGTACCCCGCCTGCTGCCGCAGGAGTTCACGCTCGTGAAGGCCAACGGCCGGGTCTCGCTGTCCGGGATCGTCGGGGTCGCGGTGTCGGCGCCGATCGCGGGGCTGGCGTCGCTCGCGGGGCCCGAGTGGGTGCTGCGGTACGCCTTCCTGCTCTTCGTCGCCGCCACGATCGCGGCGATCCGGCTCCCGTCCCGGGTCGACTCCAGCGAGGGCGAGGGCGACCTGCTGCTGCGCGGCGAGGACAAGGGCCGCACGGGCAGCGTGCGGATCCCGCCGGCCGTCGCCTACGCGCTGCGGGCGAACTGCGGTCCGCGGTGGATGTCGGGCTTCCTCATCATGTTCATGGCGTTCCAGCTGCGCGAGAACCCCATCGACGGCTGGAGCGTCGAGCTCCTCACTGCGCTGGTCGTCGGCGGGGCGGCGTCCGGCAACTTCCTCGGCGTCGTGCTCGCCTCCGGGCTCAAGAAGATCAAGCCGGCGATCACCGTGTCGGCGGTGCTGGTCGCCGACGTCACCGTCGTCGTGTTCGGCTTCCTCTTCTACGGCGTGCTCGCGCTCGCGCTGCTCGGCCTGGTGGCCGGGCTCGGCCAGGCGCTGGCGAAGTTCTCCCTCGACGCGACCATCCAGCGCGACGTACCGCACCGGGTGCAGGCCAGTGCGTTCGCGCGCAGCGACACGACGCTCCAGCTCGCGTGGGTCATCGGCGGGTTCACGGGCATCGCGATGCCGCTCGACCCGCCGCGGCTCGGCCTCGGCGTCGCGGTGGTGGTGCTGGCCGCGTGGAGCGTGTTCGCGTTCACCCGTCGGCCGCAGCGTGCGCCGCGGACCGTGCAGACGGGGAACTGACTCCCTAGAGCTCGAGCTCGTCGGCGAGCGCGCGGAGCAGCTTCGCGACCGGCTTCGCGGTCTTCGGGTCCGGGCGCCGGTCGTGGCGGTAGGCCTCGCCGATCCCGTCGAGCACGCGGATCAGGTCCTCGACGATCGGCGCCATCTCGTCGGGGCGCTTGCGCTTGGCGTCGCGCTGGTTGCGCGAGACGGACGCGGGCGCGTCGAGGACGCGGACCTGCAGGGCCTGGTCGCCGCGGCGACCCTGGGCGATACCGAACTCGACACGAGTGCCGGGCTTGAGCGCCGTACCACCGGGGAGCGCGTCGGCGTGCACGTAGACGTCGGGACCGCTCTCCTGAGAGAGGAAGCCGAAGCCCTTCTCAGCGTCGAACCACTTCACCTTGCCAGTCGGCACCGTCTGACCTCTTCTTGCGTCTACTCACGTGGCCCGGCGCCACGGCGACCAGAAGCCTACAGAGCCTCGTTCATGGAGCCCGACCGGAATCCACGCGGGTCGACCTCGGCCGCGTCGAACCCCGCTCCGCGCACGGCGTCGAGCAGCGACCGCTCGGTGTCGGCGGGCAGCGGCAGCAGGGCCGCGTCGACCTCGACGGACGCGCGGTCGCCGAGGTCGCGGACCCGCAGGTTCACCACGTCGCTGAGGACCGAGCGCACGGCGACCTCGGCGCGCTCCACGCGGCCCAGGCGGAACGGCGTCACCTCGACGCCGTACGCGACCCGCGAGGAGAGGCAGGCGGCGGCCGGCTTGTCCCAGGTGGGCAGGTCCCAGCGGCGTGAGGCCTCGCGGATCTGGGCCTTGGTCAGCCCCGCGTCGCGCAGCGGTGCGATCGCGCCGCGCTCGGCGGCGGCGCGGATGCCGGGGCGGAAGCCCGCGACCGCGTCGTCGGCGTTGGTGCCGGTGGCGACGTGGGCCAGCCCGTGCGCGGCGGCGAGCGGGCCGAGCACGTCGAGGAGCTCGGCCTTGCAGAAGTAGCAGCGGTCGGCGCCGTTGGCGCGGTAGCCCTCGCGCTCCATCTCGTGGGTCTCGGGCGTGAGCACCTCGACGCCGAGCGACTCGGCGAACTCGCGGGCCGGATCGCGCTCGGCGATCGGGAGCGAGTGGGAGTAACCGGTCGCCGCACCGACGTTGTCGGCGCCCAGCGCGCGCACGGCGGCGGCGAGCAGGAACGCGCTGTCGGCGCCGCCGCTGTAGGCGACCAGCACCGACCCGCGCTGCTCGAGGTCCGTCTCGAGCGCGGCCAGCCGCAGCTGCAGCAGGTGCTCGTCGAGCCAGGCCGGGAAGTCGTGGAGGGTGTCGAGGACGACGTGGGTGCCGGCCGCCTCCAGCTCCTCGCGGGTGCAGCCGCCGGTCAGCACCGAGACGCTGACCGCGTCCGCGGCGAGCGCACCCTCGACGTCGTGGACGTGGTCGCCGACGTAGATCGTCGCGCCCTCCTGGCGCAGCACGTCGGCCTTGCCGACACCCCACACCTGGCCGGCGAGATGGTCGACGTCGAAGGCGAGGTGGTCGAGGTGGAGGCGCGCGTTCGGCGCGAACTTCCCGGTGACCACGACGTTGCGGCCGCCGTGGCGGCGTACGGCGGCGAGCGCCTCGTGGGCGCCGTCGAACGCCGGTGTGCCCGCGATCGCGTGGTCGGGGTAGAGCGCGCGGAACCGGTCGATCGCCCCGGCGATCGCGTCCTCCGCGAGGTGCGGCTCGAGCAGCATGTCGAGCGGCGGGCCGAGCTTCGCGGTCATCTCCTCGACCGGGAACTCGATCCCGAGCTCGGCGCCGAGCGCCGCCAGCACGTCGCGGAAGCCGGGCGCGGTGTCGATCAGTGTCATGTCGAGGTCGAACCCCACGACGAGCTGATCTGGCATGCACTCAGCCTAGGCGGTGCACCCTCCTGCGCCGATTCCTGATCACGAGCAGCACGACCCCGGCGACCACGACGCCTCCCACCGCGATCGCCACGGCGAGCGGGAGGTTGAAGGCCACCCAGCCATCGCCGAACCAGCGCTGCGCCAGCCCGACGTGACGCTCACCCGCGAGCGCCCCGGGCGCGGCCATCGCACACACCACCTCCAGCCGCGAGTCGAAGGCAGTGAGGACCTCACCGGAGTGGCCGACCAGGGTGCTCGTGCGGACGAGGGCAGGGAAGTCGTCCTGCCAGGACGGCAGACACGTGTCGCTCGTCGGCACGAAAGATCTGCTGCGCCGGGCGCCGTCTTCGGTCGAGAAGACGTAGACCTGACCGTCATCGGCGACGAAGGCAAGGAACTCTCCATCCGGCGACACCGAGGAGCTCCACTGGCTCGTCCAGGCTGCCGCCGCGCGTGGTAGCGCGAGCGTGATGCGACGCTCGACGGCGCCATCCACCCGGACGAGGACCAGTTCCGCCGGTGGCTTGCCGTCGAGCTCGGCGCGGTCCTGGACGAAGGCGAGGGTGTCGTCGTCCACCCAGCCGGCCGGGAAGCCGTCCGTCTCCAGCTCGGTCACGGTTCCATCGACGTCCAGCACCAGCGCCGTCGTCGGCGAGTCACGCGACCAGCTGCTGCCGCGGACCAGGACCCGGCTCCCGTCGGGTGACCAGAACGACGGGTTCTGCGGGCCGAGCACCCACTCTCCCTGGCCCTCGCGACTCTCCAGGCCGTCGGTGATCGAGTCGAAGGTCGTCGAGTCGCCGGTGGTCAGGTCTCGGATCACGTACGTCGTCGGGGTGTGCAGGTACGCAAGCATCCGACCGTCGGCCGACAGCGCCGGCGGGTAGCTGTCGATCATGTCCTGCTGGGGCACCGGCCACGCATGGCCTCGAGGGCTCGCCACCCACCATCCGTAGATGTCCTCACCGTTGCGCTGGAAGACCATCGCCATCGGGCCGGGCGCGAGGGGAAGGTCCCGGGCGACCAACGGCTTCAGGACCCGTGCCGGGTAGCCACCGACGCCCTCGCCGTCCGCCGGCTGCGGCTCGACGGTCCGCGGCAGCCAGGTGACCGCGCCGGCCACCAGGGCGACCACGACGGTGACGGCAGCAGCCACGCCGACGCGGCGGCGGGTCCGCCGCCGCGCACCGGCCGCCCAGGCGGCGCGTGCATCGGGGACGACGTACGTCGGCACGTCGGAGAGCAGGTCGTCGAGCGGGTCGCGCAGGTCACTCATCGGAGCACCTCCTCGGGCGCGATGCGGCGCAGCCGCGCCAGGGCGTCGCGGGTCTGGGACTTGACGGTGCTGACCGAGCAGCCGAGCACCGCGGCGGTCTGCACCTCGGTGAGGTCCTCGTAGAAGCGCAGCGAGACGACCGCCCGCTGCTTCGGGGTCAGCTGGGCGAGCGCGTCGCGCAGCACCATCCGGCGCTCGACGTCGGGGCCGCCGTGGCCGATCTCGGGGTGGCTGTCGGTGAGCAGCTCAGGAGGCCGCACGCTCCGTCGGCGCCAGCGGTCGATCGCCAGGTTGTGCATCACCTGGCGGGCGTACGCGTCCGGGTTGCCGCGCCGCGAGACCCGCTTCCAGTGCTGCGCGACGCGGGCGAGCGTCTCCTGCACCAGGTCCTCCGCCAGGTGCAGGTCGCCGGTGAGGAGGTACGCCGACCGGGCGAGCGCGCCGCCGCGGGCGTGCACCCACTCCTCGAAGTCCTCCACGCCCCTATTCACGCAGCGCTCGGTCGTCTCGGGTGGGTGGTCTCGAGGCTCGCTTCGCTCGCACCTCGACCACCGCGACGTCAGGCGAGACCGAGCCGCCGCGCGGACTCCTCGCGCATCTCGACCTTGCGGATCTTCCCCGTGACGGTCATCGGGAACTCGTCGACCACCAGCACGTAGCGCGGGATCTTGTAGTGGGCGAGCCTGCCGGTGGCGTACTCCCGCACCGCAGCGGCGTCGAGCGGCGCGGCGCCAGCGCGCACCTTGATCCACGCGCAGAGCTCCTCGCCGTACTTCTCGTCGGGCACCCCGATGACCTGGACGTCCTCGATGTCGGGGTGGGCGTAGAGGAACTCCTCGATCTCGCGCGGGTAGATGTTCTCCCCGCCGCGGATCACCATGTCCTTGATCCGGCCGACGATGTTGCAGTAGCCGTCCTCGCGCATCTCGGCGAGGTCGCCGGTGTGCATCCAGCCGTCGGCGTCGATCGCCTCGGCGGTCTTCTCCTCGTCCTGCCAGTAGCCGAGCATCACGGAGTACCCACGCGTGCAGAGCTCTCCCGGCTGCCCGCGCTCGACGGTCTCCCCGGTCACCGGGTCGACGACCTTGACCTCGACGTGCGGGTGGGCGCGGCCGATCGTGGCGGTACGGCGCTCGAGGTCGTCGTCGACGCGGGTCTGGCACGAGACCGGCGAGGTCTCGGTCATGCCGTAGGCGATCGACACCTCGGCCATGTGCATGTCGTTGACGCAGCGCTTCATCACCTCCACCGGACAGATCGAGCCGGCCATGATCCCGGTCCGCAGCGAGGACAGGTCGTGGTCGGCGAACGACGGGTGGTGCTGCATCGCGATGAACATCGTGGGCACGCCGTACACCGCGGTGCAGCGCTCGGCGGCGATCGCCTGCAGGGTGACCTCGGGGTCGAAGCCCGGCGCCGGGATCACCATCGTCGCGCCGTGGGACGTGCAGCCGAGGTTGCCCATCACCATCCCGAAGCAGTGGTAGAAGGGCACCGGGATGCAGAGCCGGTCCTCGGCGGTGAAGCCGATCAGCTCGGTCGTGAAGTAGCCGTTGTTGAGGATGTTGCGGTGGCTGAGGGTCGCACCCTTCGGGAAGCCCGTCGTGCCGGACGTGTACTGGATGTTGATCGGGTCGTCCGGAGACAGCGACCACGACATCGCGTCTCCGAGCGCTCCGCCGGCGCCGCTCAACGCGCTCCACTCCGGGGTGCCGAGGTAGACCACCGTCTCCACCGGGGTCTCGGCGACGACCTCGTCGACCATCGCCCGGTAGTCGCTGGTCTTGAACGACGGAGCCGAGATCAGCAGGCGGGTTCCGGACTGGTTGAGGACGTAGGCGAGCTCGTGGGTCCGGTACGCCGGGTTGATGTTGACGAGGATCGCGCCGATCTTCGCGGTGGCGTACTGCACCAGGGTCCACTCGGCGCAGTTGGGCGACCAGATGCCGACGCGGTCCCCCTTGCGTACGCCGGCGCCGATCAGCCCGACGGCCAGCGCGTCGACGTCGCGGTCCAGCTCGGCCCAGGTCCACCGTCGCCCGGTGGCGACCTCGACCAGCGCCTCGCGGTCGGCGTACGTCGCGACGGTCCGCTCGAGGTTCGCGCCGATGGTCTCGTCGAGGAGCGGCGGGTCCAGCTCGCCGGCAGCGTAGGACTCCATGCGGCGAACCTACGCCTGGACGCGGAGCACCTGGTACTGCACGCCGTTGGAGTACGTCGTCGAGTCGACCAGCGTGAGCTTCACCTTGTCCTCGGCGTCGGTGGGGAACGGGCCGCGGCCGCTGCCGAGGACCACCGGGAACACCATCAGCCGCATCTCGTCGACCAGGCCGGCCTTGAGCAGGTTCTGGGTCAGCAGCATGCTGCCCTGGACGAAGATCGGGCCGCCCTCGGTCCGCTTCAGCTCCGCGACGTCGTCGAGCGAGCGCAGCACGGTGGTGTTGTTCCACTGCGGGTCGGTGACCGTGCTCGAGACGACGTACTTCGGCATCGCGTTCCAGCCCGCGAAGTAGTCCATCGTCGGCCAGACCTCGGAGAAGGCGTCGTAGGAGCGGCCGCCCATGAGGAAGGCGGTCGCCTCCTCCTGCTCACGGCCCTTCGGCTCGTACTGCGCGGGGTCGGGCTCGACGTCGGTCGTCCAGCCGGTGTGGCGGTAGCCCTCCTCGCCTCCGGGCGCCTCGGCGACGCCGTCGAGGGAGACGAAGTGGGTGGTGATCAGCGAGCGCATGGTGGTTCCTCTCGTGGGTCAGTGGATGTCAACACCACGAACGGGCAGCGCCCGGTACGACAGGTCAGGCCGGCTTCTTCTCGGCCATCTGGACCAGCGCCTCCAGCGCCTTCGGGCTGTCGGCCGCGACCATCGGCCCGATGTCCTTGGCGCCCGGGCCCGAGACGTGGGTGCGCACCGTGATCTCGGAGCCGGTGTCGGTCGCCTTCACCTCGTGGTCGATGTGGATGACCAGCTCGCCCATGGTGACCCGGTCGAGGAAGCGGGCGCCGGGCTCGACGATCTCGAGCACGAACGGCGCATCGATGCCTCCGTTGAGGGTCATGGTGCCGGCGGCGCCTTCGGCGAAGTGCCCCTCCAGGGCCACCTGTTGCACGGACGGGTCCCAGCAGTGCCAGCTGCCGACGTCGCTCCACAGGGCCCACACGTCGGCAGGGGAAGCGGTCGTGGTGACAGTGCCTTCGTACTCGAAGCTCATGCCAGCAAACCTAGGCGCTCGGAACGGCCCCGTGAAGGTCTCCGCCGACGTCACGCTCGGGCGACGGTCATCTCCCGGTCGCCGAACCGCACCCGATCGCCGTCGAGCAGGGTGGTGGCCCGCCCGGGCGCGAGCTCGCGGGCCGCGCCCTGGCGGATCAGGTAGGAGCCGTTGGTGGAGCCGCGGTCGGTCACGACCAGCGTCCCGTCGGCGCCGACGTGCAGTCGGGCATGGGTCTTCGACAGCGACATGTCCTCCGACCGCAGCGGCACCAGGTGGCGTACGGCGTCGTCGTTCCCGGCGTCCGGCCTGCGGCCCACCAGCGCCGGTCCCTCCAGGACGAGCGACTCGCCGGAGTCGAACGTCACCCGCCAGGTGGTCGGCTCGGCGGGCGGCTCGGGCACGAGGGGGTAACCGAGCTGCTGGCGCGGCGGGGCGGGCGGCGGCGCGGGCACCGGTGCCGGTGCCGGTGTCGCGGGGAGTGCGGAGGGTGGTGCGGACGGTGGTGGCAGCGTGGGCGGCGGTGGCAGCGGCGGGGCCGGGACCAGCCGCATGGCGGTGAGGTTCACGACCGGCTGCGGGCCGGCGACCGGCTCCGGCTCGGCCGGGACCGGCCGGACGTCGACGACCTCCGACCCGGAGACCCGGTCGTGCCATCCGTGCCGGCGCCCGGACGGGTCCATCGCCGCGGTCCAGGCGAGCGTCGCGACGCCGAGGCCGAACGTCGGCAGCGTGGCGACACCGAGGATGAGCTGACGCTGCAGCGCCCGGCCGACCCCGATGGGCGCCCCGGTCCCCGCGTCGAGGACGCGCACCCCGAGCAGCGCGTTGCCGGGCGAGGTGCCGGTCAGGCCGAGGACGACCGCGAACGCGGCGCCGACCACCAGCATGACCGCGACCACGATGCCGATCGCGGCTGCGGCGCCGTCGACGTACTGCCACACCAGCAGGGCGGCTACGGCGTCGATCGTCCAGGCGATGCCGCGGTCCACCGCGAACGCGTAGAAGCGCCGGTCGAGGTCGGCGGCCGGCGCGCTCACGGGTTGACGACCTGGATGGTCACCCCGTCGCCGAGGTCGAGGACGGCGCCGGGGAGGAGCTGGACGGGGACACCTGCCTTGAGGTCCTCGGGCGGCAGGCCGGGCTGGACGAGCAGGGTGCCGTTGGTGGAGCCGAGGTCGGTCACGACCGCCGAGCCGTGGTCCGCGCCGGACCCCGGACGCACCTCGAGGTGGGTCGAGGAGATCTCGTGGTGCGGGCTGCTCACCTCGACCAGGTGGGGTACGCCGGCGGTGTCCGCGCGCCGCGGCTCCGGTGCCCGGCCGACCAGCACGACCCGGTCGACGTCGACGACGTCTCCCTCGGAGACCACCAGCCGGGCGACCGGACGGGAGATCACCGGCGGTGCCGCCGGCTGGCCCGGGAGACCGGGCGGTGCGCCGAGGAGAGCGGGGTCGAGCTCGCCGATCCTGGTGGCGTCGTCCGGCTCGGGCTCGGGCTCGGCCGCGGCCGGCCGCGGGACCACCACCCCCGCGGTGCTCGGCGGCTGCTCGGCCGAGGACATCCGCACCAGTCCCGTGGCGACCGCGAGCTCGCCGGGTGCGTCGTCCTCGGCGACGTCGATGCGCATCCGCGTGACGCCGGTCAGGGTGCGCTCCACCCAGGTCAGGTCGCCCGAGCCGTCGAGGTGCACGACGTCCTCCGCGGTCGCGAAGTGGGCGCTGACCGACCCGCGCAGCAGCACGCGGGTGACGTCGCCCTTGCGGCTCACCAGCACGAAGTCCGGGACCGCGCGCAGCCCCGACGACAGCAGCACGTCGAGGATCTGCTCGTACCCGGCTCCGCCGTCGACGAGCTCCCACAGCACCGCGGCCTGGGACTTCTCGGACGGCGGCAGCACGACGGCGGTGTCGGCGCCGAACACCCCGAGCCACTCACCGCCACGGAACGACCAGGCGAGGTCGGTCATGGCACCCCCACGACGTCGATGACGACCGCGGTCGCGTTGTCCTCACCACCGGCGGCGACCGCCGCGGCGACCAGCTGGTCGGCGGCGTCCCTCGGGTCCGCGGCCTCGCGGAGGACGGCGGCGACCTCGTCGTCCGCGAGCATCCCGGTCACGCCGTCGCTGCACAGCAACAGCCGCTCGGCGGCGTCGACGGGGAGCACGAAGAAGTCGGCCTCGGCGCCGTCGGGGTCGCCGAGGGCGCGGGTGATCACGTTGCGCTTCGGGTGGGTGGCGGCCGCGGCCGGGTCCAGCCGCCCGGTGTCGACGAGCTCCTGGACCAGGCTGTGGTCGACGCTGACCTGCTCGAGGACACCACCCGCGAACCGGTAGATCCGCGAGTCACCGAGGTTGGCGAGCAGCCACATCGGCCCGTCGTCGTCGGCGAGCAGCGCGACCACCGCGGTCGTGCCGGCGTGCCGACGGCGGCCGATGCCGCCCTGGCGCTGCGCCTCGGAGTAGGCGCGGATGCGTTCCTGGCTGGCGGTGAGCGCCGAGCGGACCGCCTCGACCGCGTTGCGCGGGTCGTACCCGGCCTCGGCGAGCCGCGCGAACTCCTCGACGACGATCGCGCTCGCGACGTCCCCGCCCTCGTGGCCGCCCATGCCGTCCGCGACCACGAAAACCGGAGGAGCGGCGAGCAGCGCGTCCTCGTTGACCTCGCGGACCAGCCCGACGTCGGTGGCCGCTCCGTGCTGGAGCTCGACCTGGCTCATCGCGAGCCCGGTAGCGTTGGAGGGATGGCCACGACCGGGTACCGCACGCTCGCCGACCAGCTGCGCAGCTGGCCGGACTCGCGTCTGTCCCTGTTGCTCCACGAACGTCCCGATCTCGCCACTCCGGCCCCTCACGACTCAGGCCAGCTGGCGTCGCGTGCGGCCACCCGGTCCTCCTTGCTGCGTGCGCTCGACCAGCTCACGCGGGCCGAGCTCTGTGTCCTTGATGCCCTCGTCGTCGTCGGCCAAACCACCGAAGCCGCGCTGTCCACCGTCGTGAACGCGCGACCCGACTCGGTCGCCGACGCCGTACGCCGGCTGCTCGACCTGGCGCTCGCGTGGCAGACGCCGCAGGGCATCCGCGCGCTCAGCGCCGTCGCCGAGCTGGTGACGATCAGCGGCCTGCACCCGGTGTCCCCCGACGCGCCGACGGCCGAGGTCGTGCAGCAGCGGCTGGAGGAGCTCTCCCCCGCGGCCCGGGCGCTGCTCGAGCACGTGCTGGAGGCGGGCGGTGAGGCCACGGCCGGCTCGTCCCGCCACACCGTGCTGCCGGAGGACGCCCAGACGCCCGCCGAGGAGCTGCTCGCCCGCCGGCTGCTGGTGCCGCGCAGCGGCGGCGTGGTGGTGCTGCCCGGCGAGGTCGGGATCGCCCTGCGCGGTGGCCACACGACGACCGAGCCCGTCGACGTCGTCCCCGAGCTCGCGACCAGCGAGCGCAGCCAGGACCTGGTCGACCGGGCGGCCTCGGGCGCGGCCTCCGAGGCGGTACGCCGGGTCGAGCTGCTGCTGGACGGGTGGGGCCTGACGCCGCCCAACGCCCTGCGCAGCGGTGGGCTCGGCGTGCGCGACCTCAAGGCGACCGCGACGTCGCTGCACGTCGACGAGCCGACCGCCGCGCTGCTGGTCGAGGTGGCGTCCGCCGCCGGGCTGCTGGCCACGTCGGCCGACCGGGACGGCAATCCGGTGTGGATCCCGACCGACGCGTTCGACGCGTGGTGCGCCAAACCGGACGCGGAGCGCTGGACCGCGCTGGTCCAGGCATGGCTCGCCAGCCCGCGGATGGCCGGGCTGATCGGGTCCCGGGACCCGCAGGGCAAGGTGTGGAACGCGCTCGCACCGGAGCTGGCCGGCGCCTTCCAGGTCGAGAGCCGCCGAATGGCGCTGGAGGCGATCGCGGCCCTCCCACCCGGTCAGGTGCTGGCGACCGGCACCGGCGTCCCGTCGCTGGTGCAGCGGATCGTGTGGCTGCGGCCCCGCCGGCCGCGCACCCGGGCCGACCAGGTGGCCTGGGCGGTCGACGAGGCCTCGGTCCTCGGACTGGTCGGCGCCGGTGGGATGGCGACGTACGCCCGGTCGTTGCTGACCGGCGACGACCCGACCGCGGCGCTCGCGGCGCTGCTGCCGGAGCCGGTGGACCACGTGCTGCTGCAGGCCGACCTCACCGCGGTGGCTCCTGGCCCGCTCGAGTCGCAGCTGGCCCGGCGGCTGCAGCTGGTGGCCGACGTCGAGTCCCGAGGCGGCGCGACCGTCTACCGCTTCTCGTCGGGCTCGGTCCGCCGAGCCCTGGACACCGGCTGGTCGGCGGCGGAGGTGCACGAGTTCATCGGCTCGGTGTCGCGCACGCCCGTCCCGCAGCCGCTCACCTACCTCGTCGACGACACGGCGCGGACGTTCGGCAGCGTCCGGGTCGGGCACGCCGAGGCCTTCCTGCGCGCCGACGACGAGAGCGCGCTCGCCGAGCTGCTGCACCACCCGAAGGCCGCGCCGTTGGGGCTGCGCCGGATCGCGCCGACCGTGCTGATCAGCTCGACACCGCTCGACGTGCTGCTCCCCCGGCTGCGCGACCTCGGCGCGGCGCCGGTCGTCGAGGCCGCGGACGGGACCGTGCACGTCGCCCGCCCGGACCTGCTGCGCGCCCGCACCCCGCGCGAGCACCGCGGCGGCGCCGCCGTACGCACCGCGCGCGAGACCGCGCAGGCCGCGCACGCGGTCACCGCGATCCGCGCCGGCGACCGGGCCGAGTCCGCGCGGCCGGACACCCCGGTGGAGACGCTCTCGCCGAGCGGCTCGATGGCGGCGCTGCGGGAGGCGGTCGAGGCCGGGGACACCGTGCTGATCGGCTACGTGGACAACCAGGGCACCAGCTCCGAGCGCCTGGTCGACCCGATCCGCGTCGAGGGCGGCTCGCTGACCGCGCACGACCACCGCAGCGACGACATCCGAACCTTTGCCGTGCATCGCATCACTACGGTGCGTCCGGTCACCGGCTGATCCGTACGATTGAATCGTGGACTTCATCCGGTACGCCGAGGCCTCGGCCGCGCTGCTGAACGCCGACCTCTCCGAGGTCGACGGTCTGGTGGCGTACCTGCACGACCGCAGCTGGCTGGTCGACCAGGCCAGTGACCGGGACTGCATGCTGCTGCGGAAGTTCCAACGCGAGCTGCGCCCGGTGTTCGAGGCCGGCGAGGCCGACGACACCACCGACGTAGTGGGCCGGCTCAACGAGCTGATGGTGCGGCACCCGATCACGCCGCGGATCTCCGGGCACGACGAGCACGACCTGCACCTGCACGTCGCGACCGAGAACGCCAGCGTCGCCGACCTGCTGATCGGCGAGTCCCTGCTGGGCCTGGCCACGCTGGTGTGCGACCTCGGGCCGGACCGGCTCGGCGTCTGCTCGGCGAGCCCGTGCACCCAGGTGTTCGTGGACACCTCCCCGAACCGGTCGCGTCGCTACTGCTCCGAGCGCTGCTCGTCGCGCGCCAACGTCGCCGCCTTCCGTGCGCGACAGAAGGCGGTCGCGTCGGCCTGACGACCTGCTGGGGCTGGTCCGTAGTCTTGTGCGGTGAACGACGGCCCCCTCATCGTCCAGTCGGACAAGACGCTCCTGCTCGAGATCGACCACGAGCGCGCCGCGGAGTGCCGCAAGGCGATCGCGCCGTTCGCGGAGCTGGAGCGCTCGCCGGAGCACGTCCACACGTACCGGCTGACCCCGCTCGGTCTCTGGAACGCCCGCGCCGCCGGTCACGACGCCGAGCAGGTCGTCGACACCCTCCTCGAGTACAGCCGGTACGCCGTACCGCACGCGCTGCTGGTCGACGTCGCCGAGACCATGGCCCGCTACGGCCGGCTCCGCCTCGACAAGCACCCGATCCACGGCCTGGTGCTGGCCTCGTCCGACCGGCCGGTGCTCGAGGAGGTGCTGCGGGCCAAGAAGGTGCAGGGCATGCTCGGCGAGCGGATCGACGACGACAGCGTCGCGGTGCACCCCTCCGAGCGCGGGAACCTCAAGCAGGCGCTGCTCAAGCTGGGCTGGCCGGCCGAGGACTTCGCCGGGTACGTCGACGGCGAGGCGCACCCGATCTTCCTGTCCGAGGAGGACTGGCACCTGCGCGCCTACCAGCGTGAGGCGGCCGACTCCTTCTGGCACGGCGGCTCCGGCGTCGTGGTGCTGCCCTGCGGCGCCGGCAAGACCATCGTCGGCGCCGCCGCGATGGCCGAGGCGAAGGCGACCACGCTGATCCTGGTGACCAACACGGTGTCGGCGCGGCAGTGGAAGGACGAGCTGGTGCGCCGCACGACGCTGACCGCCGACGAGATCGGCGAGTACAGCGGGTCGGTGAAGGAGGTCCGGCCGGTCACGATCGCGACGTACCAGGTGATGACGACCAAGCGGAAGGGCGTCTACAGCCACCTCGAGCTGCTGGACGCGCGGGACTGGGGCCTGATCGTGTACGACGAGGTGCACCTGCTGCCCGCGCCGATCTTCCGGATGACCGCGAACCTGCAGGCCCGCCGTCGCCTCGGGCTGACCGCGACGCTGGTGCGCGAGGACGGCCGCGAGGGCGACGTGTTCTCGCTGATCGGCCCGAAGCGGTACGACGCACCGTGGAAGGACATCGAGTCGCAGGGCTGGATCGCGCCCGCCGACTGTGTCGAGGTACGGGTGACGCTGCCGTCCTCCGAACGGCTGGCCTACGCGACCGCCGAGCCCGAGGAGCGCTACCGGCTCGCGGCGTGCACGCACCACAAGGTCGACGTCGTACGGTCGCTCGTGGCGTCGCACCCGGGCCAGCCGACGCTGGTGATTGGGCAGTACCTCGAGCAGCTCGACGAGCTGGCTCTTGCCCTGGATGCTCCGGTGATCAAGGGCGAGACCCCGGTCAACGAGCGGCAGCGGCTGTTCGAGGCGTTCCGCTCCGGCGAGATCGGGCTGCTGGTGGTGTCGAAGGTCGCGAACTTCTCCATCGACCTGCCCTCGGCCGAGGTGGCCATCCAGGTGTCCGGCTCCTTCGGCTCCCGCCAGGAGGAGGCGCAGCGGCTGGGTCGTCTGCTGCGGCCCAAGTCGGAGGGCAAGACCGCGCACTTCTACACGATCGTCTCCCGCGACACCGTCGATGCCGAGTTCGCCCAGAACCGGCAGCGGTTCCTCGCCGAGCAGGGGTACGCGTACCGGATCGTCGACGCGGAGGACGTGGGGGCGTAGGGCCGCAGGTTTCCCCGGTGGGCCGGGGAAACCTGACGTTCTGGGCCGAAGCTTCACCCGAGAACGTCAGGGATTGCCCGGGAAGCACGTCGGAAACCTGGTGTGCAAGGCGTTTCGAGGTACCTAGCCTGACGCGGCCGTCGTCACCCGACGACGGAGACGTAGACAGGAAAGGACCATGGAGAAGATCAGCGCGAAGCTCGTCAACTGGGCTTCGATCCTCGAGCAGGGCACGCGCGAGCAGGCGGTGACGACGGCGACGATGCCGTTCATCCACCCGCACGTCGCGCTGATGCCCGACGCCCACCTGGGTCTGGGGGCGACCGTCGGGTCGGTCATCCCCACCCTCGGCGCGATCATGCCCGCGGCGGTCGGTGTCGACATCGGCTGCGGGATGATCGCCGTCCGCACCCAGTACACCCGCGACCAGCTGCCGGAGGACCGCCGGCCGCTGCGCGAGGCGATCGAGCGGGCCATCCCGCTGTCGGCCGGTGCGCAGAACCGCACGGTCAGCCGGGAGCACACGCGCGAACGGCTGGAGCGGCTGACCGTCGAGGCGGAGCGGACCGGCTTCGATCCGGCGGCGTACGCCAAGCGGTGGGAGCTCCAGCTCGGGACGCTGGGGTCGGGCAACCACTTCATCGAGGTGACCGTCGACGAGCAGGCGCGGGTCTGGCTGTTCCTGCACTCCGGGTCCCGCGGCGTGGGCAACAAGATCGCGCAGACGCACATCCGGGTCGCGCGCGACCTGTGCGCGAAGCGGTGGATCGAGCTGCCCGACCGCGACCTGGCCTACCTGACCGAGGACACCGACGAGTTCTGGGACTACATCGGCCAGATGCGCTGGGCGCAGTCCTACGCGCTGCTCAACCGCGAGGAGATGATGGACCGTGTCGTGCGCCAGTTCTCGGAGTGGGTGCAGGGGGATGTGGAGCGGCAGGAGGAGATCAACTGCCACCACAACTACACCGAGCAGGAGACCCACTTCGGCAAGCAGGTGTGGCTTTCGCGCAAGGGTGCGATCAACGCCGAGCGCGGACGACCGGGGCTGATCCCCGGCTCGATGGGCACGGCGTCGTACGTCGTCGAGGGGAAGGGCAACCCGGTCTCGCTCAACTCCGCGCCGCACGGCGCCGGCCGGGAGTACTCCCGGTCGCGGGCCCGCAAGACCTTCACGCGCGAGCAGCTGCGTGAGGCGATGGCGGGCATCGAGTACCGCGACACCGACGCGTTCATCGACGAGATCCCGGCGGCGTACAAGGACATCGACCGGGTGATGGCCGACGCCGCCGACCTGGTCGAGGTCCGGCACACGCTGCGCCAGATCGTGAACGTCAAGGGGGACTAGCGCCCATTGGAAGTGTCGGTTTCCCCGGTGCACCGGGGAAACCGGCACTTCTCGGCCGATGCAACGCCTGAGAAGTCACCGGTGCACCCGGTCGTCTCCGGCTTTCGCGGGCGGACGGACCGGAGGCGGTCGAGGGCCGGGAAGGCCCTTCCCGCCGTCTGCCCTGATCGCTAGCGTCGGGCCATGAGCGACCAGGTGATGTTCACCCTCGACGAGTCCGAGCAGGTCACGCACTGGTACAACGTCGTGGCCGACCTGCCCACGCCACCGCCGCCGCCGCTGCACCCGGGCACGCGGGAGCCGGTGGGGCCGGACGACCTCGCGCCGCTGTTCCCGATCGAGCTGATCATGCAGGAGGTCACCGGGGAGCGGTACGTCGAGATCCCGGAGGCGGTGCGCGACGTCTACCGGCAGTACCGGCCGAGCCCGTTGATCCGCGCGCGCCGGTGGGAGCAGAAGCTCGGGACGACGGCCCGCATCTACTACAAGTACGAGGGCGTCTCGCCGGCCGGGTCACACAAGACCAACACCTCGGTGCCGCAGGCGTACTACAACTCCCTGCACGGGATCACCCGGCTGACGACCGAGACCGGCGCCGGCCAGTGGGGTACGGCGCTGTCCTACGCCTGCGCGCTCTTCGGCCTCGAGTGCGAGGTCTGGCAGGTCGGGGCGTCGTACGACACGAAGCCGCAGCGCCGCACGCTGATGGAGGTCTTCGGCGGCACGGTGCACCGCTCCCCCAGCCGGCTCACCGAGGCCGGGAAGTCGTTCCCGGAGGACCACCCCGGCTCGCTCGGCATCGCGATCTCCGAGGCGGTCGAGGTCGCGGCGCAGAGCGAGAACACCAAGTACGCGCTGGGCTCCGTGCTCAACCACGTGCTCCTGCACCAGACCGTGATCGGTGAGGAGGCGCTGCGCCAGCTGGCCAACGCCGGCGAGCCCGGCGCCGACATCGTGGTCGGCTGCGCAGGCGGCGGCTCGAACTTCGCCGGCCTCGCGTTCCCGTTCCTGCGCGAGAAGCTGGCGGGCGCGCAGAGCCCCCGGATCCTCGCGGTCGAGCCGAGCTCGTGCCCGAGCCTCACCCGCGGCGAGTACCGCTACGACTTCGGCGACACGGTCGGGATGACCCCGCTGCTCAAGATGTACACGCTCGGCCACGACTTCGTGCCGTCCACGATCCACGCCGGCGGGCTGCGCTACCACGGCATGGCGCCCCTGGTCTCGCACGTGTACGACGAGGGCCTCATCGAGGCGACCGCGCTGCACCAGAGCGAGTGCTTCGAGGCGGCCCTGGAGTTCGCCCGCACCCAGGGTGTCGTCCCCGCGCCGGAGTCGTCCCACGCCCTCGCGCAGGTACGCCGGGAGGCGCTGGCCGCGGCCGAGTCGGGCGCGGAGCCGGTGATCGTCGTCGGCCTGTCCGGCCACGGCCTGCTCGAGCTCGGCGCGTACGACACGTTCCTCAGCGGCCGGCTCGAGGACGACCCGCTGTCGGACGAGGCGCTCGCCGCGGCGCTCGCAGGTGTGCCCGAGGTCTAGCTAGCCGACCTCGAGGATGTCGTTCTCCAGCCAGGAGGCGGCCGGGTCGCCGCCGACCGGATGGCAGCGCACGACGACCCCGGTCTGCACGTCGAGGGCGACGTCGTAGTGGTCGGGGTAGTCGCGCTGCGGGGGCTCGTCGTACTCGTAGCTGTCGGAGATGGCCGACCAGACCAGGGCGCAGCACGCGCACCGCGGGTCGTAGTCCTCCAGCGCCCGCACCGACGCCCACCAGGCCGTCCGGCCCGCGACCTCGCCCGCGCGCAGGTCGAGCACCTCGACGTGGTGGCTGAGCTCCACCGGGTCGAGCATCGCGACCCAGCTGTAGTTCTGGTACATCGGGTCGTCGTAGTCGACCTCGAACGTCCGCTCGGGCCGTTCGAGCACCAGGCCGTCCGGCCGCCGCACGGGCGTCGCCTCGTGCGGCAGCACCGGCGCCGGGGGCAGCACGAGCTCCGCGCCCTCGGCCACCGCGCTCATCGGCGCCGACCGCGTGTACGGGAGACCGGACTCCCGCACCTCCCGCCCGTCCGACGTCCGCACCACGAGCTCGCCGGGCCGGCGCACCCACGCCTCGCAGTCACCCGCGAACCTCGACCGGTGCCTGAAGTGCAGGGTCGACCACAGCCACGGCGAGCTGCGCGCCAGGGCTTGGAAGTCGTCGACGGTCGGGGTCATCCGGACGACCGTAGGTGCTCCGAGCCGCGGTTTGCCAACCGGTTTCCGGGGCAAGGCTCGAGCCCGTGACAGAGCAGCCGGTCGGATGGATCCGACTCACGACGCAGGGCAACTGGTTCACCAGCAACGCGATCACGCCGTACGTGCGTCTCAACGGCTACCAGGTCGCGAACCGGTACGGCGAGAACGTCCACCCGGTCCCGCCCGGCCGGTGGCACGTCGAGGCGCACTGCCAGTGGTTGCGCGAGTACGGCCAAGCGTCGTACGACGTCGACGTGGCGGCGGGCCAGACCGTCGACGTCTTCTACGCGCCGCCGTTCCACCAGTTCGCGCGCGGCCGGATGGGTCCGACCAGCCAGCCCCGTCGGGGGCTGGCCACCTTCGTGCTGCTGATGGTGCTCGTCGTGCTCGTCGTCGGCGCCACCAGCGTCCTGATGACCCGTTAGCGCGACCTCTCCACGAACACGGTGCGGGTGTAGGTGTTGCCGAACTGGCGGAACTTCAACGTCAGCGACTCGCGCCCCTCGGTCCGGTCGTCGCGGCGGATCGGCACCTTGATGACCATGGAGCGGTTGCCGGCACGCAGCTGCTCGTAGACCATCGCGTGGTAGGTCCACAGCTTCTTGTCCGGGTCGGTGTCCGGGCCGAGGTACCGCTCGAGCCACTCCTCACCGACGTCGCCGGCCGTGAGGTCGTTCCCGGGGCCACGGACCACCTTCCCGACCATGAACAGGTCGTAGTCGATGCCGCGCGCCAGCGTGATCTTCCACTCGGCGAAGCCTCCCTCGCGCACCCGCTTGTCGACCGCCTCGACCGTCATCCGGGGCGTCGGGTCGTCGTCCTTCACCGTGAGCTGGGCGGCGTACTGGTCGGTCATGACGTCGTGGATCGCCCACGCGGCCACCTGCGTCTGCGCGCGCGGGTAGTCGTCACGGTCGTCGGGCAGGTAGGAGACCGGGATGCTGCCTGACGTCTGGCCGGGCGCGAGGTCCAGGGTGAAGCGCTGCTTGTCGCCACGGCCCTGCCCCGTCGTCATCACGATGACCGTGGCGGGCTCGGTGAGCTCGCCGACGACGTCGAACGGCACCGCGGCGGTGACCGGCTCGTTGCCGTTGCCGTCGCCCTCGTCGATCGTGACGCTGTGCAGGTCGATGGTGGCCAGCCGGCGGTCGGGGACCGGCGCGAGCTCGGCCGGAGCCGCGGCCAGGTCGGCGACCCAGACGCGCCCCTGCGCGGTGACGGGCACCAGGTCCACCTGCACGACGTGCGCGAGGTCGACACCGGTCGCGGCGGCCGGGTCGACGTACAGCGTCTGCGCCCAGTACTTCGCGGTGTCCGCGGCGCCGGCGAGCGCCGGCAGCACGTCGCCGAGCGCGCCGAGCACCGCGCTGTCACCGTTCTCGTCGGTGATCCGGACGTCCAGCTCGACCGGCCCGTTCTCGGGGTCGACGATCGTGCGCAGCTCGAGCCGGTCGGAGCTCAGGTCGATCGGGTCGTCGAGCAGCAGCCCACCGGACTGGCCCGGCGCGGTCCACCGCATCTCGAAGAACGTGCGCGTCGGGGCGGAGTCCCACGCGTCGACCCAGTGCGGCCACACCCAGCCGTAGTCGACGCCGTTGGCGCACGAGGCGACCTTGTTCGGCGCGACCGAGCTGCTGCAGAAGCGGGTGCTGGCGCCGTCGGGCAGCGACCGGGCCGCGCTCACGCCGGGTGCGCGGACGTCGCGCCCGCCCCCGATCGCGTGGCTGAGCGCCTGGGCGTCACCGATCGAGTCGACGCGGGCACGGGAGCCGTCGAAGAGCGGCAGCAGGTCCTGCTCGTCGTCGGCGAAGAGGTGCACGGCGCCGGCGACGTACGCCGTCCCGACCGCCTGCTGCTCCTCGGGGCTCAGCCGGTCGGCGTGGTCCGGGTGACACGTGCTGGTCTCTTCGCCGCCCCAGTCGTCCCAGGCCGGCGCCTGGGCGATGTCAGGGGTCCACTCGGTGTTGAAGTAGTTGTGGTTGGCGCCCATCACCAGCACCGAGCTCTTCAGTGAGGTGTCGCCGGCGACCAGGTCGCGGGCCACGTCGGTGAACTTCTGGCCCTGCAGGTCGCTGACGTCGCCGTCGCAGTACGGCAGCAGCGTCACGGTCGGGACGTAGGCCGCCGTCTGCACGCCGAAGTTCGTCGGGGCGATCAGCACCTGCCCGGCGATCCGGTACGGCGCCGACAGCGGGATCTGCAGCGCGGCGCGGTCGACGCCCTCGCCGCCGCGGCTGTGACCGACCAGCACGACACGGTCGAGGTCGAGCTGGTGCTCGGCGGCCAGCGTGGTCCAGTGGTCGAGGTGCTGCTCGACGATCTCGGCCCGGGCGTCGGCGCCACCGTCGGCGAGCCGGTAGTCCTGGGCGTTGATGCCGTTCACGCGCACCGACACGGTCGCGTAGCCCTGGGAGGCGAGCACCCGCTGGACGTAGTCGTAGCCGAGCTGGCTCGGGATCTCGAGCTGGGGCGCCTCGCACGGCCAGGTGCCGTCGCCGCCGTTCTCGTCGTCCGGGTCGTAGCAGACGCTGTGCCGGCCGTGCAGGAACAGCACCAGCGGCCGCGGGCCGGTCGCGGACCCCGCGGCGGGCTCGACGACGTGCCCGACCATCTCGATCGGCTCGGGCATCCCCTCGATCTGGACCGGCGGGAGCGTGTAGTCGCTGGTCTCGGTGTCGAACGGCCCGGGCGTGCCGGGGTCGTCGGGCAGCGTGACGGTGCCCGGCAGGTCGAAGGCGCGCTCGGGGGCGGTGCCCGTCCTCAGCCGGTCGTCGCCCGGGGCGTCGAGCCGGTCGCCGGAGAGGACCACGTCGAAGTCGGCCGGGTCGGGCCGGGTCGCCGAGGCGACGTCAGCGCGGACCGTGCGGCCGTCGGCCGCGATCGTGGGAGCGCCGACGACGATCCCCGACGGGCCGACGATCGTGGGCCGGTCGGAGGTGAGCGGGAACCGGGTCGGAGACGTCCAGGAGACGACGTACTGCCCCACGCCGACCTGGCGCACGTCCCATGCGCCGGGCGCGCCCTTCACCACCTGCGCGGAAGCCCCGGGCGCGGAGACCGCGGACGTGGTGGTGGCGGTGGCCGTCCCGGCTGCGAGCAGCGCGGCGACAGCGACCCAGCCGAGCGTACGACGAGTTCCCATGCGCGCATCATGCCGGAGAAGACCGACATCCGGTCCCGGTTCGGCACACCGCGCCGGCCGACCTAGGCTGGTTGACCGTGAAGGTGCTGCTGCTCGAGAACATCCACCCGGTCGCCGTCGAGATCCTGGAGGCGCGCGGGTTCGACGTCGAGCTGCGCGCCGGCTCGCTCTCGGAGGACGAGCTGGTCGCGGCGCTCTCCCCGCAGGACGGGCCGGGCGTCAACCTGCTCGGGATCCGCTCGAACACCCACATCACCCCGCGCGTGCTCGACGCGGCGACCGACCTCCAGGCGATCGGCTGCTTCTGCATCGGCACCAACCAGGTCGATCTCGCCGCGGCGACCGAGCGCGGCGTCGCCGTGTTCAACGCGCCGTTCTCGAACACCCGCAGCGTGGTCGAGCTGGTGATCGGCGAGATCATCGTGCTCGCCCGCCGGCTCGCCGAGAAGACCGAGAAGATGCACGCGGGCGTCTGGGACAAGTCCGCGAAGGGCAGCCACGAGGTGCGCGGCCGCACGCTGGGCATCGTGGGCTACGGCAACATCGGCACCCAGCTGTCGAACCTCGCCGAGTCCATGGGCCTGCGGGTGATCTTCTTCGACACCGCCGACCGCCTGGCGCACGGCAACGCCCGCCGGATGCGGTCCCTGGACGACCTGCTCGCCGAGGCCGACGTCGTGAGCATCCACGTCGACGGGCGGCCCGGGAACGCCGGCATGTTCGGCGCGGAGCAGTTCGCGAAGATGAAGCCCCGCAGCCTGTTCATCAACGCCTCGCGCGGCATGGTCGTCGACGACGTGGCGCTGCGGGAGAACATCCTCTCCGGCCACATCGCCGGCGCGGCGCTCGACGTGTTCCCCGTCGAGCCCAAGGCCCAGGGCGACGCGTTCGAGTCGGTGCTGCGCGGCCTCGACAACGTGATCCTGACGCCGCACGTCGGCGGCTCCACGCAGGAGGCGCAGGAGGAGATCGGCTACTTCGTGTCCGGCAAGTTCGTCGGGTTCGCGCTCGAGGGCCGCACCGAGCTGTCGGTGAACCTGCCCTCGGTGCAGGCGCCGCAGCTGCACTCGGGGCACCGGATCGGCTACCTCCACCACAACGTCCCGGGCGTGCTCGCGGGCATCAACGGCATCCTCGCCGACAGCGGCGACAACATCACCGCGCAGTACCTCTCCACCCGCGGCGAGCAGGGGTACGTCGTCACCGACACCCCCGACCCGCTGCCCGACGAGGCCCTCGCGAAGCTCGCCGAGTCCGAGCACACCATCTGGCTGCGCACCTGGGAGTCTTGAGGAAAGGCTGATGCAGCCTTAAGGAGACCTCAAGGCTGCGCACCTACGATCGAGGTATGCCTTCCCCCGCCCGCAGGACCTCCGCAGCGCTGCTGCTCGTCGTCGGCCTGCTCGCCTCGCTGCTCGCCGCCACGGTGGGCTCGACGGCGGTCGCCGCGACCGAGAAGGGCATCGCCAATGGCGGCATCACCTGCCCCCGGGTCACCAAGTGCCCCGGCCTCACGATGCTGTGGTTCGACAAGGACTGGAACTACATCAACCAGCGCAAGCTGGGCGCCGGCGCCCGGGGCTACTCGCTGACGCTGCCGGCCGGCACCTACCACCTGCAGTTCGTCGACCAGCGTCCGTCGTACGACGTGTCGAAGTACGCGCCCACCGACGTCAAGGTCACGGTGCGCGCCAACGACCTGACCGTGCGGAACCTGACGATGCAGCGGGGCTCGGCCATCACCGGCACCGTCAAGGGCGGCGGCAAGCCGATGGGCGGTGCGACCCTGCGCGCGGCGAACCAGGCGGGGCAGTCCTACGCCACCACCGCCAACGACAAGGGCCAGTTCGCGATCGGCGGGCTGCCGGCGGGCAAGTACTCCGTCTTCACGTGGGACAAGCGCAAGGTCTGGGTCGGCAAGAGCACGTGGGCCGGCGCGGTCTCGCCCAGCAAGTTCAAGAACGTCAAGATCCGGCTGGGCAAGAAGGCCGGGCAGATGTCGCTCTACCTGTTCACCCCGGACGGCCTGCTCACCGTCAAGAACACCCTCACGGTCACCAGCAAGGAGACCGGACAGTGGTGGAGCGCCACCTCGGGCAACGGCACGTTCTCGTTCAAGGGCCTCTACCCGGGCCGCTACACGGCGAAGTTCGAGGGCGCGGGCGTGTGGTTCCCGAAGACCGGCGCCGTGGAGAAGGCCGTCGTGCGGTCGAACGGCTACACGTCCGGCAGCTTCCGCCTCACCAAGCGCGGTGGCTGGCTCCGGGGCCACCTCGTCGACGGGGACGGGCAGCGGATGGTCGCGCTGAAGCCCGGCTACACCAACGGGCCGGGCGCGACGGTCCGGCTGTTCAACGCGGCCGGCGACCAGATCGCGACCGCGACCAGCGACAGCGAGGGCCAGTTCATCCTCAAGGGCCAGCTGGCCACCCAGGACGGCCTGACCATCGTGGTCGAGCCGCCGCCGGGCGGGTACCTGCGCGGCGAGGGCTACTGCCAGTTCGACCGCGCCGAGTTCGACGGCTACAGCCTCGTCACCGGCAAGGAGTGGTACATCGGCCAGCTCGCGATCCCGCGCACCGAGGGCCAGAAGGACCCGGCGTGCGCGACGATCGGCGCCGACCGCGCCCGGGAGCGGGCTAGGAGATGACCATGTCGTCCCCGGACCAGAAGGCCCGCATGGACGTGATCTTGCCGTCGTCGTCGAAGGCCATGACGTCGATCGGCGTCACCGTGTACGTCGCGTCGCCCGCCTTCGTGACGAGCTCGAAGTGGAAGGCCGCCTGACCGCCGGCGATCCGGGCGGTCACCAACCGGGTCTCGGTGTCGAGGCCCTCGAGACCGCCGTAGAACGCGCGGATCTCCTCGGCGGTGGTCAGGACGTCGGACCCGACCGGGTCCTCGACGGTCGCGCCGTCGGCGTACAGCGCGACGATCTCGTCGGCGGTGCCGGTCGCGACCAGCCGGACGTACTCGTCGATGACCTCACGGATGCGCTCGTTGCTCGCGGCCACGGCTCCTCATTTCTGTAACACGTTCTCGTTTTGCGCTCACCGTAGCGCTTCCCTGGAAGGACCGCTTCAATGTCCGGCGTGGACCTGCTGCTCGCGTGGCCCCTGCCCGGCGCCCGCGCGCTCGGCGCCCAGCTGGTCGCGGCGTACAACCATCCGAACCGCCGCTACCACGACGCCCGGCACCTCGAGGAGGTCCTCGAGCGCGTGCACGAGCTCTCCGCCGACGGCGTGGAGTTCGACCGGATGGCGGTCGTGCTGGCCGCGTGGTTCCACGACGGCGTGTACGACGGCGAGCCGGACGCCGAGAAGCGCTCGGCCGCGTGGGCGGCGGAGGCGCTCGACACGCTGGTGGACCCGGGGACCGTCGACGAGGTGGTGCGGCTGGTGCTGCTCACCGAGCAGCACCGGCCCGCGGACGACGACCCCAACGGCTGCGCACTGTCGGACGCCGACCTCGCGATCCTGGCCGCGCCGCCCGAGCGGTACGCCGAGTACGTCGCCGCGGTGCGCGAGGAGTACGCCCACGTCCCCGACGACCAGTTCGCCCTCGGCCGCTCGGCGGTCCTGCGCGACCTGCTCGCCAAGCCACACCTGTTCCACACGTCGTACGCCCAGACCTCCTGGGAGGCCGCCGCCCGCGCCAACGTGGAGGCCGAGCTGGTGGACCTGGCGCGATAGTCCCTCACGTTCTGGCTGGCGACACGCCGTGGACGGCAACCAAAACGTTAGGGACTATCGCTCCTTGCGGCGCCGGAGCCCGGCCGCGACCAGCCGGGCGACCAGCTCACGGGACCGGACCGGGACGGCGCCGGCGGCGACCATCTGGTCGTAGTACTCCGCGGGCACGTCGTAGTGGTCGCGGTCGAAGCCGCGCTCGGGGATGCCGAGGCTCGCGGCGAACGCGTGCAGCTCCTCGTAGGAGGTGTCGCTGGCCAGGTGCGACCACAGCCGCCCCCGGGACGGGACCTGGGGCGGGTCGATGAGGATCATCCAGCGCTGCGCGCCGCGCGCTCGACCGCGGAGTCCAGGAGCAACCGCCACGACCGCACGTGACCGGCGTCGACGTAGGCCTTGTACGACGCACCCGGGCGCGCCTGGCGCCCGAGGTGGAACTGCCGCACGCCGGCGCGCACGAACCACGGCACCTGCTCGGCGAGCAGGCCGCCGCCGGGCATCAGGCGGCGCGCGACGGCGGGGTCGGCGGCCAGGCCGAGCAGCTCGTCGTACCCGCTGTCGAGACCGCGCGGCGACCCCGCGGTGCAGACCGCCACCAGGTCCGGCAGGTCGGCGAGCCGCCGCCACGAGCGGCGCAGGTCGAGGGTGTCGTCGACCGCGCGGCCGAAGGACCAGGGCACACCCGGCAGCTGGCCGGCGAGGTAGGCGCAGGTGTCGGTGTCGACCTCGAGGTCGGCGTCGAGGAAGCCGAACGACACCCCGGCGGCGCCGGAGCCGAGGTAGTCCTCGGCGAGCCCGACCAGGCGGGTCATCTCGCCGCCGGTGGTGCTCCAGGTGTCGTTGAGGCGCAGGGTGACGAACACGGGCAGGTCGGTGTCGCGGCAGACGCCCGACACGAGCGCGGGCTCGGGCGAGAGGCCCGCGGGGGTCGCGAGGTGCAGGCGGTCAGCGCCGCCCTCCTCCGCGCCGGGAGCGTCGCGCGGGTCGAGGACGGCCACCTCGAGGAGCGCCGGTCCCATACCGCCACTGTAGGACCGCCAGCACGCCGTACGGCGGCGGCGCGCCCCTTGTCCGGCGGGCCATGATGGGGGAATGGACAACGGCCTGCTGTTCGACGCACGCGCTCGGGTGCTCGCCGACCTCCAGGCTCGGCAGCACGCCACGGCCGCCGCGGTCTCCGCGCTCGAGGACGCCGTGGCCCAGCGCAAGTGGTGGGCCGAGCAGTGGCCCGAGGGCGAGGCGTACGTCGCCGGCCTGGTCGCGCAGGACGTCCAGGACGCGCTGTTCGAGACCGTGGGCCGCTGGCCGCTGTGCACCGACTGCGGTGCGGACGCGCCGGTGCACACGCTGTACATCCAGCCCGACCTCGGCGGCCCCGACCCCGTGTGGGTGTGCGAGGAGTCCGGGGACGTGATCGCGCCCCTGGGTGGGCTCTAACCCTCGGCCCCCACCTGGAGCCACATGGTGTACCGGTCGGCCCGGTAGACGGTGCGCGAGACCTCGATGATCTTCTCGCCGACCAGGCCGCGGCGCGAGTGCCGCAGCACCGGTACGCCGGGATCGACCTCGAGCAGCTGGGCCTCGTCCGCCGAGGCGATGTCGGCGTTGATCGAGTCCTCCGCCCACGTCGGGCGCAGGCCGCGGACCTCGAGCGCGTCGTACAGGCTCGTCGGCATCCCGCTCTGCAGGAAGCCGGGGATCAGCACCTCGTTGAGGTAGGCGTCCTCCAGGCACATCGGCACCCCGTCGGCCCGGCGCAGCCGGCGCCAGTGGATGACGGCATCGCCCTCGGTGAGGTTCAGCGCCCGGGCCACACCCGGACCCGCCTGCTCCCGCCGCGCGAGGAGCGTCTGCGACTCGGCCAGCAGGCCGCGTCGCGCCATCTCCTCGGTGAAGCTCGTCAACCTGCTCGCGGCGCGCCGCGGGCGGGCCACGAAAGTGCCCCGCCCGGGAATCCGCTCCAACAGCCCCTCGACCACCAGGGCATCCATCGCTTGCCTCACCGTCATGCGGGCGACCCCGAAACGATGCACCAGCTCACGCTCAGAAGGTGCAGGTGAACCGGGTGCCGCCCCCGTGACGAGAGTGCGCACGTACTCACGCACCTGGACGTGCTTCAGCGCACGCCCCTCAGTCACCAGCAACTCGTCCACGTAGCGAACTCTAGGCAGGATTAGACCAGCGTGTCGCCAAATCGGGAGGAACGTTGACGTACTGAGTAAATCCTCAATTCGGCAACGAGCCTCTCCGCGGCCTCAGGGGTCTCCCCGATGGCGGCCGTCGGCGACCTCCGGCAGGCTGGTGCCATGACCAGCGTCTCGCCCTCCGCCGCGGCCCCGGCCGCGCGCGCCATCGACCTGCGTAAGACCTACGGATCCGGCGACTCCGCGGTGCACGCCCTCGCCGGCGTCACCCTCGACCTGGAGGCCGGCCGGTTCACCGCGATCATGGGCCCGTCCGGCTCGGGCAAGTCCACCCTCATGCACTGCATGGCCGCGCTGGACACTCCCACGTCGGGTGCCGTCGAGGTCGGCGGGACCGACCTGGGCCGGCTCAAGGACAAGGAGCTCACGGCCCTGCGCCGCGAGCGGATCGGGTTCGTCTTCCAGGCGTTCAACCTGATCCCGACCCTGACCGCGGCGGAGAACATCCTGCTCCCGCTCAACCTGGCCGGGCACAAGCCCGACCAGGCCTGGCTGGACACCGTGATCGACGCCGTCGGGCTGCGCGACCGCCTCGGCCACCGGCCGACGGAGCTGTCGGGCGGTCAGCAGCAGCGGGTGGCCTGCGCGCGGGCGCTGGCCAGCAAGCCGTCGATCGTGTTCGCGGACGAGCCCACCGGCAACCTCGACAGCACGTCCGGGGCCGAGGTGCTGTCGTTCCTGCGCCGCAGCGTCGGCGAGTTCGGCCAGACCGTCGTCATGGTCACCCACGACGCCGTCGCCGCGTCGTACACCGACCGGGTCGTCTTCCTGGCCGACGGCCTGGTGGTTGACGAGATCCGGGACCCGCAGCGCGAGCAGATCCTCGAGCACATGACCCGGCTGCAGGACCTCGCGGCCGCCCGGTCGACCCAGGCCTGAGGGGCGCACCGTGCTCAAGCTGACCCTGCGCAACCTGCTCGCCCGCAAGGTGCGGCTGGTGATGAGCGGCCTGGCGATTGTGCTGGGTGTGGCGTTCCTGTCCGGCGTCCTCGTCTTCAGCAACGGCCTGTCGTCGACGTTCGACAGCATCATCTACAGCTCCACCCCCGACGGTGTCGTGCGCGCCGAGCAGACCGGCTCGTTCGAGGCGGGACCGACGCAGACCACCCAGACCCTCTCCCCCGAGGTCGTGGCCGAGCTCGGCGACCTGCCCGAGGTCGCCCGCGCCGACGGCGACGTCGTCGGCATCGGGATGAGCCTGCTCGCCTCCGACGGGACCCTCGTCGGCGGCACCGGCGCGCCGACGCTCGCCTTCAACCACACCGACGGCCCGAACATGGCCGGCGATCCCCCGATGCTGCTGAGCAGCGGCCGCTGGCCGACCGCCCCCGACGAGATCGTCCTCGACGACGCGGCGGCCGACAACGGCGACTACGAGCTCGGCGACGAGGTGAAGCTGCTCGCGCCGTTCGGCGAGTCCGAGCGCACGGCGACGCTGGTCGGCACCGCCGAGTTCAACGGCGGGGGTACGGCGGGCGCGACGCTGCTGGTGTTCAGCACCGAGGGCGCCCAGGACCTCTTCCTCGACGGCGAGGACGCCTACCACCAGGTCTCGCTGACCGCGGCCGACGGCGTCACCCAGGAGGAGCTCGCCGCGGCCGCTGCGGCAGCCGCGCCGGAGGGCTTCGAGGCCGTCACCGGCGACCAGGTCGCCGAGGAGTCCCAGGACGCCGTCGGGCAGTTCCTCGACGTGATCTCCACGTTCCTGCTGGTGTTCGCGATCATCGCGGTGATCGTGGGCGGCTTCATCATCGTCAACACGTTCACGATCCTGGTGGCGCAGCGCAGCCGCGAGCTGGCGCTGCTGCGCGCCCTGGGCGCCTCGCGCCGCCAGGTCACCCGGTCCGTGCTGTTCGAGGCCCTGGTGATGTCGGCCGTGGCCGCGACGGTCGGCATCGGGCTGGGCTGGCTGCTCGCGCGCGGCCTGGCCGCGCTGTTCCGCGCGGTCGGGCTCGACATCGCCGGCGACGCGCTGACGCTCGACGCGGGCTCGGTGGTCATCAGCTACGTCGTCGGCATCGGCGTCACGCTGGTCGCCGCGTTCCTGCCGGCCCGCCGGGCCGGCAAGGTCGCACCGGTCGCCGCGATGCGCGCCGACGCCGCCCCCGTGCGCGACTCGCTGCGCCGGCGCACGATCGTCGGTGCGGTGCTGATCGCCGTCGGCGTCGTGCTCGCGGTCGTCGGCATCACCGGCGCTCCGGGACCGGACTCGCTCTGGGTCGGCGTCGCCGCGGGCATCTGGATCCTGACCGCAGCCGCGATCAGCTCCGTGCTCGGCCGTCCGGTGCTGGTGCTGTGCCGCGGGCTGTTCGGCCGGCTGTTCGGCACCACCGGGCGTCTCGCAGGAGAGAACGCCCTGCGCGACCCCCGGCGTACCGGCGCGACGGCGTCGGCGCTGATGATCGGCCTGGCCCTCGTCTCCACGATCGGGGTGCTCGCCACGTCCCTCAACGCGTCGGTCGACGACGTCGTGGACGAGGAGTTCACCTCCGACTTCCTGGTGCAGAGCACGAACTTCCTGCCGTTCTCGACCACGGTGGGCGACGACCTCGAGGCGGTCGACGGGGTCGCCGTCGTGAGCCGGCAGCAGTGGACCGGCGCGCAGGTCGACGACTCGACGGTCTTCGTCAGCGGCAACGACGCGGCGTTCGACGACATCTACGACCTCGACGTCGTCGACGGGCGCCAGGAGCTCCAGGGCAGCGAGGCCTTGGTGACCACGGGCTTCGCCGACGACCACGACCTCGAGGTCGGCTCACCGCTGACCCTGACGTTCCTGGCCGGGAAGGCGCTCGACCTCGAGGTCGCCGGCATCATCGAGGGCAGCGAGACCACCGGGGACGTGACCGTCCCGCTCGACCTGCTCGCCGATGCCGGCGTCCCCCGCCAGGACACCAGCCTCAGCATCATGCTCGAGCCGGGCGCCGACGCCGTCGCGGTCGGCGCGGCGCTCGACGAGGCCGCCGAGGCGACCCCGATCGTGGCCGTCTACGACAAGCAGGAGTTCGCCGAGTCGATCCGCGACCAGATCAACCAGCTGCTCTACATGATCTACGGCCTGCTGGCGCTGGCGATCGTCATCGCGGTCATCGGCATCGTGAACACGCTCGGGCTCTCGGTCATCGAGCGCACCCGCGAGATCGGCCTGCTGCGCGCGATCGGCATGAGCCGGGCGCGGCTGCGCCGGATGATCACGCTGGAGTCCGTCGCGATCGCGGTGCTCGGCGCCGTCCTCGGCATGGTGATCGGCGTCGTCATCGGCGTGCTGCTGCGCGAGGCGCTCAAGGAGGACCTCACCAGCCTCGGGCTGCCGCTGGGCCAGCTGCTGGTATTCCTCGTGATCGCCGTCGTCGTCGGCGTGCTCGCCGCGATCCTGCCGGCGGTCCGCGCCTCGCGGCTCAACGTGCTGGAGGCGATCGCCACCGAATAGGTCTCGAACATCTGTTCGATTCCGCGTAGGGTCGGGGCATGGACTTCCAGGGCACGCTGTTCGAGGCGCCGCCGGCGCCCGAGGTCGGATCCATCGAGCGCACGCCGCTCACCCGAGGGGCCTGGATCGACGTCGCGCGCTCGTGGCTGCCGGAGGCCGACGAGGTGTTCGAGACGCTGGTCCGTGACGTCCCGTGGCGCGCGGAGCGGCGCCAGATGTACGACCGCGAGGTCGACGTACCCCGACTCCTGCACACGTACGGCGTCGGCGACCCGCTCCCCCACCCGGCCCTGGCCCGGGCTCGGGGTGCGCTGACGGCGCACTACCGGCCCGAGTTGGGCGAGCCGTTCGTGACCGCGGGCTGCTGCTACTACCGCGACGGGCGCGACAGCGTGGCCTGGCACGGCGACACCATCGGCCGCGGCAAGACCCAGGACACGATGGTCGCGATCGTCTCGCTCGGGGACCCCCGCCGGCTGGCGCTGCGACCGCGCGTGGGCGGTGCGTCGATCTCGGTCGAGATGGGCCACGGCGACCTGGTGGTGATGGGCGGGTCCTGCCAGCGCACGTGGGAGCACGCGGTCCCGAAGGTCGCGCACGCCGGGCCACGCATCTCGGTCCAGTTCCGGCCGCTGAACGTGTTCTGAGGGTCGGTGGTTGAGGTGCGAGCGAAGCGAGCCTCGAAACCACCTTCGTCGGGCCTGTCGACGATTCCCTACCGAGTGCCTGCTAGGCATGAGGCATGACAACTGCACAGGCTTCCGGCACCTTCGCCATCGCGGGGGACCTCCCCGTCGTCCGCCTCGGGTACGGCGCGATGCAGCTCACCGGCCCCGGCATCTGGGGCGAGCCCCGCGATGCCGACGAGGCGATCCGGGTGCTGCGCCGGGCCGTCGAGCTCGGCATCACGTTCATCGACACCGCCGACTCCTACGGCCCCGAGGTGTCCGAGCGGCTGATCCGCGAGGCGCTTCACCCGTACGCCGACGGCGTCGTGGTCGCCACGAAGGCCGGCCTGACCCGGCAGGGCCCGGACGTCTGGACCCAGCTCGGGCAGCCGGCGTACCTGCGCCAGCAGTGTGAGATGAGCCTGCGCCGGCTCGGCCTCGAGCGCATCGACCTGTTCCAGCTGCACCGCATCGACGCGAACTACCCGCTCGAGGACCAGGTCGGTCTGCTGCTGGAGCTGCAGCAGGAGGGCAAGATCCGGCACATCGGGCTGTCCGAGGTCAGCGTCGAGGAGATCGAGGCGGCCCGGAAGATCGCGCCGATCGCCACCGTGCAGAACCTCTACAACCTCGCCGAGCGCCGCTCCGAGGACGTGCTCGAGTACTGCGAGCGCGAGGGCATCGGCTTCATGCCGTGGTTCCCGCTGGCGACCGGCGAGCTGTCGAAGGAGGACGGCCCGCTGGCCGACGCCGCCCGCGAGCACGGGGCGACGCCCTCCCAGCTGGCGCTCGCGTGGCTGCTCCGGCGCTCGCCGGTCATGCTCCCGATCCCCGGCACGTCCCGGGTCGCGCACCTGGAGCAGAACACCGCGGCGGCCGAGATCGAGCTGACCGACGCGGAGTACGACGCGCTGTCGGCGCTCGGCTGAGTGGTGGTTTCGAGGCTCGCTGCGCTCGCACCTCAACCACCGTGTCGGTGGTTGAGGTGCGAGGAGCGCTAGCGACGAGCCTCGAAGCCACCCAGCTCAGAACTCGACAGAAGGGGCGACATCGTGGCCCTCGGGGGCCTCGTAGAAGTCGCGCTTGTGCACGTTGGCGATACCGGTGAGGAACATCCACGGGATCGTCTGCGTGAGCTTGTTCAGCGTCGCGACCGCGTCGTTGTAGTACTGCCGGGCGAACGAGATCTGGTTCTCGGTGTCGGCCAGCTGCTTCTGCAGGTCGAGGAAGTTCGTGTTCGCCTTGAGGTCCGGGTAGGCCTCGGCGACCGCGTTGACCTTCACCAGCGCCTGGCTCAGCTCGGCGTCGGCGGCGGCCTTGGCGGGGACGTCGTCGCCCTTCGCGGCGGCGGCGACCGCGGCGCGGGCCTTGGTGACCTCCTCGAACACACCCTTCTCGTGGGCGGCGTAGCCCTTCACGGTCTCGACCAGGTTCGGGATCAGGTCGGCGCGACGGGTGAGCTGCACGTCGATGCCACCGAGCGCCTCCTGGGCGCCGATGTCGGTCGTGCGGAGCTTGTTGAAGCCGACGACCACGAAGCCCACCAGGGCGACGACCACGACGATGACGATGATCCAGACGATCATGTGAACCTCTCAGTTGGGTTGAGCGAAGTGTGCGGGACTACCAGGACCCGCCGCCACCGCCGCCTCCGCCGCCACCGCCGGAGAACCCGCCGCCCCCGCTGGAGGAGGACGACGACTTCTGGGTGGCTTCGTAGGACGAGATGGCGGAGCTGACGGTCGACTCGAACGAGCTGACCATCGAGGAGACGGCGTTGCCGGCGTACGCACCGCCGTAGGCGTGGCCGAAGTACGACGGGACCGGCGGCTCGGCGCCGGTCTCGACGCGGTACTTGCCGGCCCACTCGTCGGCGCAGCCGAACGCGACGGCCCACGGGATGTAGGCCGTGTAGAGCTCCTGACGGCCGGAGAAGTCGAAGCGAGCCTCGGCCGACGGGGTCGCGAGGATGCGGCGGAAGCCGCCCGCCTTCGACCACACGTCGCGGCCCGCGCGGGTGCGCCGGGTCGACGCGCTGGTCCGCGCCATGCCGGCGCCGAAGACCGCGAACAGGCCCGGGATCAGCGCGATCGCGCTCATGTTGAGCGGGTTCCAGAACGCGATGACCGGCACCAGGATGAAGGACCCGATGATGACCAGGGTGCCCTTGCTGCCCAGGCCGCTGTGCTCCATCAGGCCCTCGCTGACCGCCCAGGAGCGGGTGCTGCTCTCGAAGTCCGAGATCTCGTCCTTGAGCCGCTTGCCACCCGTGACGTCGTTCGGCCGCGCGCTGAAGGACGAGCCCGGCCCGCCCAGGATGTGGGCGGTGCCGGCGGTGACGGTGTCGAGCCCGGCCCAGCCCGCCGCGCCGTTCTTGTCGGTGATCGTCCAGCCCGCGTTGTCCTGCTTCAGGTCGATCGCGCCCTTGTCGGCGGCGTACATCAGCGTGGCGACGTACTGCTCGGCGTCCACGCTCTCGGTGACGAGGTACGCCGCCTGCGCGGGGCCGATGCCGTCCGGCGGCGTGTACATCAGCGGGAACTGCGGATCGGACTCGTGGGTACGACGCACCAGCACGAAACCGAGCACGCCGGCCCCGACCGAGAGTGCCAGCACCAGTCCGAGCAGCACGATGTTGGTGCCGAGGACCGGGTCGAGGGGAGCCTCCCACGGCAGCTCCTTGCCGGGCGGCGGGGTCGGCATGTCGAGGCCGACCTTGACCGTGACCGGGGTGTTCGGCTCCAGCGCGCCGGTCTGCACGTGGAGTGTGTCCGTGCCCCCGCCCTGCGCCTCGCAGCCGCCGGTGCTGCCGGCACCGACCGCGCACCGGACCGGCTCTTCGGCAGGCACCGGGAGGTGCACGGTGAGGTCGCCCTCCTGGATCGGCTGCAGCCAGCCGGTCGGGATGAGGTTCCAGTAGAACTGGGTCTCCGCCCCGGTGGTGCCCTCCTCGAGGACGCCGTCGATGCGGTAGCTGATCTCGTAGACGTGCTCGCCGGTCGAGACGGTGGCGTCCGGGTCGCCGATGCGCGCGAGGACGTAGCGGCCGCCGCGGTCGTTCTCGGCGATCTCGACCGGGACGTCGCGGCCGTCCATCGTGACCTGGATGTCGTGCGGGATCCGTCGGGCGTTGGGGGCGGTCGTGTCCGACTTGTCGAAGAACCGGAAGATCCCGTGCCGGTCACTGACCGGGAAGTCGACGGTCAGCGTCTCGACGACGCTCATGTCGCCCTCGTCGTCGACGTCGAAGACCGCGACGTACGACGTGATCGAGGTGGGCTCGTCGACCGGTCCCTCGTCCTCCAGGTTCTCGCCCCACAGCATCGCCGGGATGAACACGACGAAGGCGACCAGGAGCAGGGCGAGGATCGTGCCCACGAGACGCTTCATGGTCCGGAGCCTAGGGTGTCGGATATCCGCGTGCGTCCGGTGGATGGCGCTTGGGACACTGGTCCAGATGTCCTCGCAGCCCGCCGCCAAGCCCACCCTCCGCTCCTTCTGGCACGACCTCCCCCGCGAGGGGAAGCTGCTGCTCTCGGTCGTGGTGTTCGAGTTCATCGGCACCGGGCTGGTGCTGCCGTTCCACGTGGTCTACCTGCACGAGATGCGCGGCTTCGACCTGGGCGTGGTCGGCCTGATGCTCGGGTTGTCGCCGTTGATCGGGTTCCTGGTCACCGGCCCGGGCGGGTGGGCGATCGACCACTACGGCGCCCGCCGGATCCTGATGGCCGCGCTGGCACTGCAGGTCGTGGCGAACACGCTGCTGGCGTTCGCGGCGACCGAGGCGGCGGTGGCGGTCGCGCTGATGCTCGCGGGCGCGGCGTTCGGCGTCACCTGGCCGGGGTTCCAGTCGCTGATCGCGACCGTCGTGCCGGTCGAGCTCCGGCAGCGCTACTTCGGCGTGAACTTCACGCTGCTCAACCTCGGCATCGGGATCGGCGGCATCGTCGGCGGGATGTTCGTCGACGTGGAGCGGCTGGCGACGTTCCAGGCGATCTACCTCGCCGACGCCGTGAGCTACGTGCCGGCGCTCTTCCTGATGGCGGTCCCGCTGCGGCACGTCGCCGGCCGGGCCGTCCACGACCACGCGGACGGCCCGCCCGAGAAGGTCTCCTACCTCGCCGTCGCCCGCCGGCCCGCGGTGGCCAGCCTGATGCTGCTGAGCTTCGTGTCGTCGTACGTCGGCTACTCGCAGCTCAACGCCGGCATGCCGGCGTACGCCCGCGCCGTGGGCGAGGTCTCGACGCGCGGCCTCGGGCTGGCGTTCGCGGCGAACACCCTGGTGATCGTGGTGCTCCAGCTGTTCGTCCTCCAGCGGATCGAGGGCCGTCGCCGTACGCGCGTCATCGCGGTGATGGGTGTCGTGTGGGCCGGGTCGTGGCTGCTGCTCGGCTCGACCGGGCTGGTGTCCGGCACCATCGGCGCCACGCTGCTGGTCGCCGCGTGCGCGTCGGTCTTCGCGTTCGGCGAGACGCTGCTGCAGCCGACGATCCCGGCGCTGGTCAACGAGCTCGCGCCCGACCACCTGCGCGGGCGCTACAACGCGCTCAGCTCCGGCACGTTCCAGCTCGCCGCGATCATCGCCCCTCCGGTCGCCGGGCTGATGGTCGACCACGACCTGGGCGCGCTCTACATCGGCACGCTCGTCCTCGGCTGCCTGCTCTGCGGCGCGATCGCGGTCTTCCGGCTCGAGCCGCAGCTGACCCCGGAGGTCAACGGCGTGCGCCGTCGTACTCCCGAGCCCGGGCCGGGCGAGCTCCCGCCGGAGTCCGCCAAGACGATCAGCGCCGCGACCGACTGACCACCCACCACAGCAGCAGGAGGACCCCCAGCGCGCCGGCCGCCGGCTTCCAGTAGCTCCTCGCCAGCACCGGCAGCACCGTGGCGCCCAGGTCGAGCGAGTCGTCCGCGGGTGGGTCGGCCAGGTGCTTGGGCGTGCTCGGCTCGGATGGTCCCTCACGTTCTGGCTGCTCCGGCGGCGTTTCGGCCACCGAAACGTGAGGGACTGTCGGCTCGGCCTCACCGCCGAGACGCTGCTCGAGGCAGTCCACGAACTGGCCGAGGAGCTTGTCGGAGACGTCCTGCATGACCCCGCGGCCGAACTGGGCGGGCTTGCCGGTGATGGACAGGTCGGTGACCACCTCGACGTCGGTGCCGGTGCCGGCGGACGCCATGGTCAACGTGACCGTGGCGCCCGCCGTACCGTTCCCCCGCTTGTCCTTGCCCTTGGCGTCGACGACGAAGCGGTGCGCGGTGTCGTCCTTCTCCACGAACGTCCCGGACCCGTTGTAGACCAGGGCGATCGGGCCGAGCTTGACCTTCACCGATCCCGCGAAGGTGTCGCCCTCGACCGAGGTGACGGCAGCGCCCGGGAAGCACTCGGCGACCGACGCGATGTCGGCGAAGTGCGCCCAGGTCTGCTCGACCGGGGTGGGGACCGTGAAGCGGTGGGTGAGGTCCATCAGGATCCCGCGGCGGCCAGGACGGCGCGTCGGGTCAGGACGCCGACCACGTGCTTCTTGTACTCCGCGTCGCCGTTGAGGTCCGAGGGTGGGTTCGTGCCCTCGGCGGCGCGCTCGGCGGCGGCGCGTACGCCGTCCTCGGTCGCGGGCTGGCCCGCCAGCGCCTCCTCGACACCCCGCGCCCGCAGCGCCGTCGAGCCCATGTTGGCGAACCCGACCCGGGCCTCGGCGATCGTGCCGCCGTCCATGCGGACGGTCGCCGCGACCGAGACGATCGGCCACTGGTGCGCGACCCGCACCATCTTCTCGTAGTGCGCTCCCCAGCCGGTGTGCTTGGGGATCCGCACCTCGGTGAGGATCTCGTCGTCGCCGATCGCGGTCTCGAAGAGGTCGACGAAGAAGTCGTCGGCCGCGACCGTGCGGGTGCCGCCCGACCCGGCGATCACGAACTCCGCGCCCAGGCAGAGCACCGGGGCGCCGAGGTCGCCCGCGGGGTCGGCGTGCGCGAGCGCTCCGCCGAACGTGCCGCGGTGCCGGATCTGCGCGTCGGCGAGGTGCCCGACCGCCTCGCTGATCAGCGTCGCGTGCTCCCTGACCAACGGGTCGGAGCCGACGACCGAGTGCGGGGTCATCGCGCCGATGACGATCGCGTCGCCGTCGTCGCGGATCCCGCGCAGGGACTCGATCTTCCTGAGGTCGATGATCCACTCCGGCGCGTTGAGCCGCATCCGGAGAACCGGGAGCAGGCTCTGCCCGCCGGCGATGATCTTGGCGTCGTCGCCGTACTGCGCCAGCGCGGCCAGCGCCTCCTCGACCGAGGTCGGTGCCACGTAGTCGAACGCTGCGGGGATCATGAGCCCTCACCTTCGTCGAAGTGCGGCATCGCCGCTTCTGTCGTGGCGCCGCCCTTGCCGCCGGTCTGGATCGCCCGCCACACCCGCTCCGGCGTGCACGGCATCTGGATGTCGTTGACCCCGAACTGGCGTACGGCGTCCACGACCGCGTTGACGACCGCGGGCGTGGAGGCGATGGTGCCGGCCTCGCCGACGCCCTTGGTGCCGAGCGAGTTCGTGGTGCTGGGCGACGTCGTGTGGTCGATGTCGAACGTGATCGTGTCGGCCGCGGTCGGCAGCAGGTAGTCGACGAACGAACCGGACACCAACGTGCCGGAGTCGTCGTACACCGCCTCCTCCCACAGCGCTTGGGCGATGCCCTGCACCAGCCCGCCGTGCACCTGCCCGGCGACGATCAGCGGGTTGATGATGGTGCCGATGTCGTCCACGCAGACGTACTTGCGCATGTTGAGTGCACCGGTCTCGGTGTCGACCTCCATCGCGCACAGGTGGGTGCCGTGCGGGAACGAGAAGCTCGTCGGATCGAACGCCGCGTCCGAGTCCAGCGTCGGCTCGACGCCGTCGGGCAGGTTGTGGGCCGTGAACACCGCGGTCGCGATCTCCGCGATGCCCAACCCCTGGTCGGTGCCGCGCACCGAGAACCGCCCCGCCGAGAACTCGAGGTCGTCGACCGACGCCTCCAGCAGGTGCGCCGCGATCGGCTTGGCCTTCTCGACGACCTTGTCGGCGGCGCGGACGATCGCCTCACCCCCGACGACCAGCGACCGCGAGCCGTAGGTGTCGAGACCGCGCGGCGCGACCTGGGTGTCGCCGTGCAGCACCTCGACGTCCTCGAACGGCACGCCCAGCCGATCGGCGACGATCTGGCTGAACGCCGTCTCGTGGCCCTGGCCGTGCGCGGACGCGCCGGTCACCACCTCGACCTTGCCCAGCGGCGTCATCCGGACGGCGGCGTGCTCCCAGCCGCCCGCGCCGTAGTCGAGCGACCCGAGCACGCGGCTCGGCGCCAGGCCGCACATCTCGGTGAACGTCGAGATGCCGATGCCGAGCTGCACCGGGTCGCCGGCCTCGCGGCGCTGCTGCTGCTCGGCGCGCAGCGCGTCGTACCCGAACATCTCCTTGGCCTTCTCGGTCGCGGCCTCGTAGTTGCCCGAGTCGTACTCCAGCCCGCAGACCGTGGTGAACGGGAACTCCTCGTGCTTGATCCAGTTCTTCTCCCGGATCACCAGCGGGTCGACCCCGACCTCGACGGCGAGCTCGTCCATGATCCGCTCGATCGCGTACGTCGCCTCCGGCCGGCCGGCGCCACGGTAGGCGTCGGTCCAGGTCTTGTTGGTCAGCACCGTCTGCACCGCGAAGTGGTACGCCGGGAACTTGTAGATCGAGTTGAACATGAAGGCGCCGAGGACCGGCACGCCGCCGCCGACGATCGCGACGTACGCGCCGAGGTCGGCGAGCAGCTCGACCTTGAAGCCGGTGACGGTGCCGTCCTTCTCAGCCGCCAGCGTGAGCTTCTGCCACTGGTCACGGCCGTGGTGGCCGCTGACCAGCGACTCGGAGCGGGTCTCGGTGTACTTCACCGGCTTGCCGATCCGTCGGCCGACCGCCCAGGCGATCCACTCCTCCGGCGTCACCTGGAGCTTGCCGCCGAAGCCGCCACCGACGTCGGGCGCGATCACCCGGATCTTCGACTCCGGGACGCCGGTCGTCGCCGCGAGCGCGAACCGCACGATGTGCGGGATCTGGGTGGCGGAGTACATGACGTACTGCTCGCCGGTCGGATCGACCACGACCGAGCGCGGCTCCATGAACGCGGGGATCAGCCGCTGCTGGCGGTACTCCCGCTCGATCACGATGCCGTCGGTGCGGGCCTTCGCGATCGCGTCCTCCACGTTGCCGCCGGTGCCGGCCTCGGCGGAGTCGAACACCCAGTACGCCGACTTGTTCGTGCCGAGGTCGGGGTGGGCGATGACCTCGTCGGCTGCGGCCTTCTTGAGGTCGAGCGCGGCCGGCAGCTCGTCGTACTCGACATCGACGAGCTCGGCCGCGTCGCGCGCCTCGGCGGCGCTGCGGGCCACCACGACGGCGACGATCTCGCCGGCGAACGCGACCCGGTCGCTGGGCATCGGCGAGTGCCCGGGCGTGACCTGGTCGGGCGTGATCGGCCAGGCGTTGATGCAGACGCCGAGCTCCTCGCCGAAGTCCGCGCCGGTGAGCACGGTGACGACGTTCGGCGCGGCCTTGGCGGCGCTGGTGTCGATCGAGGTGATGGTCGCGTGGGCGAAGGGGCTGCGCACCATCGCGAGGTGCAGCATGCCGGGGAGCACGATGTTGTCGGTCCACCGGGTGCGCCCGGTGATCAGGCGCTGGTCCTCCTTCCGGCGCCGGTCCCGGCCGATCTCGTTCTCGACCTCGGTGGCGGTCACGACGGCGCCCCCTGCCCTGCTGCGTGCTGCACCGCGCGCACGATGTTGTGGTAGCCCGTGCACCGGCAGAGGTTGCCCTCGAGGCCCTCGCGGATCTCGGCCTCGGACGGGTTCGGGTTGGTGTTCAGCAGGTCGATGCTCTGCATGATCATCCCGGGCGTGCAGTAGCCGCACTGGAGGCCGTGGCACTCGCGGAACGCCTCCTGCACGGGATGCAGCTGGCCGTCCTGCGCCAGGCCCTCGACGGTGGTGACCTCACTTCCGTCGGCCTGCACCGCGAGGACGTTGCACGACTTCACGCTCGTGCCGTTGAGGTGGACCGTGCACGCGCCGCAGTTGCTGGTGTCGCAACCGATGACGGTGCCGGTCTTGCCGAGGCGCTCCCGCAGGTACTGCACCAGCAGCAGGCGGGGTTCGACGTCGTCGGAGACCTGGGCTCCGTCGACGGTGAGGGTGATCCGGGTCATGCACCCGCACGCTAGGAGCGCGGGGTTGGTACGCGGTTGGTCACACGTTGGCCCGCAGCACCAGCCGCGCGACCTCGGCCGCCTGGGTGCGGATCTCCGGGATCGCCGTGGACTCCCAGAGCACGCCCTTGCGCGGCGGGCCGACGGCGTACAGGCCCGGCACGACCACGCCGTCCGCGCCGATGACCTCGCCCTCGGGCGTCGCGTCGAGACCGAGGCGGAGCGGGTCCGGCGCGACCAGGCCGCGCGTCTGGAGGGCCTGCAGCAGCGGGTCCGTGGAGCGGCTGATGTCGGTGAGCGGGCCGGTGCAGTTGACGACGGCGTCGGCGGTGTCGACGTCCGCGGCGGCGAGCCCGCCGTCGAGCACCGTCAGCCGGCCGTCCCGGCGGTACGCGCGGATCCGGTCGGCGACCTCGGGTGCCATCCGGTGCCGGCGTACCTCCCAGTCGCGGGCGTACGTCGACAGGAACCGCTGCCGCTCGGCGTGGTCGAGCCGCTGCCAGACCGACTGGGTCTGCGGCCGCAGCCCGTCGACCACGTTGCGCCAGTCGACGCCGTGCGCGCGGGCCGCGTCGATCTGACGGCGCACGAGCACCGCCAGCGCGTCGGCGGTCAGCGGCCCGTCGGGCACGTCGGTGACCCACGCGGTGGACTGCTGCTCGATGTGCGCGAACGGCAGCAGGCCGTGGCGGCTGACCATCACCGCGCGCCGGCCCGGCTCGTCCTCGAGCAGCGTGATCACCGTGTCGATGGCGGTGAGGCCGGTGCCGACCAGCACCACGGTCGCGTCGCCCGGGAGCGCGCGGATCGCGGCGAGGTCCCACGGGTTGGCGAGGTAGCCCGGGTGGCCGGCCAGCTCGCCGAGCTCCTGCGGGGTCTGGTTGCCGTAGGCGAGCACGACGGTCCCGGCGGTGGTGACCCGGTCGCGGGTGCGCACCTCGAAGCCACCGGCGACCGGCACGACGTCGTCGACGCGGCCGGCGCTGATCGAGAGCCGGTGGTCGGCGACGTCGGCGAGGGTGTCCTGGAGGTAGTGCGCGTACTCCATCCGGGGCAGGAACCCGAGCGGGTCGGGGTCGCGCCCGGCGCGGACGGTCCAGTCGAGCAGGTCGGACGGGACGTCGGCGTACGCGCTCATGTGCCGCGCACGCACGTTGAGCAGGTGCCGCGGGTCGGAGGTGCCGTAGGCGATGCCGCGCCCGAGGACGCCGGTCGCCTCGTGCACGGTGACGCTCAGCGCCTCGTCGGGCCGGGCGAGCAGCTGGAACGCGGTGAGCACGCCGCTGGCGCCGCCGCCGACGATCGCGATCGAGTCGCGGCGGGCGGTGGGGACCTGGTCGACGAGCTTCATGCGGTAAGTCTAGAGAACAAGTTGGATTAACTCACTGCCGGGCCGCGGCGAGCCGCCCCTTCAGCAGCGGCACGGCGGGGTGCGGGGTGCCCGCGAGCCGCGCCAGGCAGACCTCGACGACCTCGGTGTCGTACGGCGCCCGCTCGACGTAGCGCACCACGGCGTCGGGCTGCGGGTCGGCCAGCAGGGCCTCGCGGACCGCGACCGCGACGTACTCCGCCAGCTCGGTGAGCGCCGGCGAGTTGGTGCCCGGCAGCAGGTCACCGCCGTACGCGTCGACCGCCGCGGCGACCCGGCCGCTGCGGAGCAGGTCGAGGACCAGGTCGACGTCGGTGGCGACCGGCATCATCAGCCGGTAGGGGCGCGAGCTGAGCTGGCCACCGAGCGCCGAACGCAGGTGGGAGACCTCGGCCTTGAGGGTGGACAGCGTGACCGCCTGGTCGCCGTACACCAGCGCGTGCAGGTGCTCCAGCGAGAGGCCCTCGGGGTGCATCGCGAGCAGCGCGAGCACCTCGGTCTGACGGCGGTTGAGCAACAGCCGCTGGCCGTCCAGCCAGGTCTCGGCGGTGCCGAGCAGGCGCATCGACAGCCCGGGCTCGGCGCCCTCGTCGAGCAGGCCCGCGCCGTGGTGGCCGCTGGGCATCGCGGCCTCGATGAGCCGCGCCATCACCCGCGCCGTCGCCAGCCCGATCGGGTGGGTGCGGTCCCACGTCGTCGACAGGTCGATCACGCCGAGCTGGGCGCCCGTGACCGGGTCGTGCACGGGGGCGGCCCAGCAGACCCAGTTGTGCACGATCGGCGCGTAGTGCTCCGCGCTGAACACCATCGCGGGCGCGTCCAGCCGGGTGGCGAGGTCGAGCGCGTTGGTGCCCACGCTCTGGTCGTCCCAGCGGCCGCCGGCCACGAAGTTCACGGTCTCGGCCTTGCGGCGCATCACCCGGCCGCCGTACGTCCAGAGGATCCGGGTCTGCGGGTCGGTCACCGCGACGACGAGGTCGCCGTCCTCGGCGGTACGGCGCAGCTCCGCCTCGACCCGCTCGACGGCGGTCTGCAGCGGGGAGCCGCGCCAGAACGCCGCGGTCTCCGACTCGTCGGCGAGCGGGGCCTCGCGGACGTCGGTCGAGATCGCGGCCTCCGAGCGGGTCCAGCTGTGCAGGATCTCGGGGCGGACCAGCGGCTCGGCCTCGTCTCCGTGCTCGACGAAGGTGCTCCAGGCGCGCACGGCGTCCATCCTGCGGGTCTGCAGCTCGCTGCGCGCCATGGCGTCGAAGGTAGCACCGGGTGCGTGACGCGGGTCACACTCCCAGCTCGGCGCGGAGAAACTTCACGGTCCGCACGATCGAGTCCTGCCAGCGCGCGTAGAACGTGTGGTCCTCGCCGGCGTACTCGACCAGGGTGCTGTCGACGTCGGCCCTCTCGAGGAGCCGCTGGGTGGTGCGCGACCAGACCGGTGGGCAGGTGCCGTCGACCTCGCCGTGGTGGATCAGCACCGGCTCGGTGATCCGGTCGAAGTAGGTGCGCGAGGAGAGCTGCCGGTAGACGGGCTGCGGAGGTCGGCCGAACCGGTCGTACAGCGCCGTGACCGCCTCGGGACGGTTCGGCTCGGTGAAGTGCCGCAGGTTGTCGAGGTAGCGCGAGCTGACGCTGGCGTAGATCACCGCCGCGTCGACCAGGCCGGGCGCCGCGACCAGCGCGTTGAGGGTGACCCCGCCGCCCATCGAGCGCCCGACCATCGCGGTCTTGTCGTCGTCGACGTACGGCAGCTTCTCCAGCGCGAGGACGGCGTTGATGCTGTCCTGGGCGTAGGCCAGCCGCAGCTCGCGCTCGAGGTCGGTGGCCGGGTCCCCGGCGGCGTGCCCGCGGTAGTCGGTGTGCAGCACCACGAACCCGGCGCGCGCCAGCCAGTCCTGCTCGCGCGCCATGCCCTGCCCGGTCACGTAGATCGACGGCTCGATGTAGCCGTGGTTGAGCACGACCGCCGGGAACGGCCCGCGGCCCTTCGGGCGCAGCAGCACCCCGGAGACCAGCGTGCCGTTGCTGCGGTAGGTGACGGCGTAGCGCGTGTAGGCGTCGGTGGCGTACTCCGTGCGCAGGATCCGCAGGCCGCGGCCGTCGAAGTCGGTGCGCATCAGGTTCGGCAGCGAGGGAGTGTCGGTGCGCGGTGGCAGCGTCGGCTCTTGCTCGGTGGGGGTGGGGGGCTGGGTGGGGCCCGAAGAGGGCTCCGACGGTGCCTGTGTCGGACTCGCCGAGGGCGCGGGCTCGGCCGTCGGCTCGCCCTCGGACGACGTACACCCGGACAGCAGCAGCGTCAGCGCGACCGCCACCCCGAGGCACCGCATCGTCAGTCGGCCAGCCGGTTCGCGACGGTGAGCAGGACGGCGGCGTCCTCGAGCGCCTCCAGGTCGTGGCGCTGCGGCGGGATCAGCAGGAAGTCGCCGGCGCCGCCCTCCCACGTGTCGTCGCCGGCGTGCAGCCGCACCCGGCCGCGCAGCACCTGGAGCGTGGCCTCACCGGGGCTCTCGTGCTCGCCGAGCGACCGGCCGGCGGCCAGCGCGATCAGGGTCTGGCGCAGGTGGTGCTCGCGGCCGCCGTGCACGGTGATCGCGCTGCGCCCGCTCGTGTGCTCGCGCGCGGTCGCGAGGTGGTCGTCGACGAGGTTCGAGAGGTTCATGTCAGGTCCTTGTGGATGCGTCCGGGAAGGGTGCCGAGCCGTTCGCCGGTGCCGCCCCAGCGGCCGGCGATGATCTCGGCGGCGATGCTGATCGCGGTCTCCTCCGGCGTACGGGCACCGAGGTCGAGACCGATCGGGCTGGAGAGCCGCTCGATCTCCTTGTCGTCGACGCCGGCCTCGCGCAGCCGCGCCAGCCGGTCGTCGTGCGTGCGGCGCGAGCCCATCGCGCCGACGTACGCCACCTCGGGCAGCCGGAGCGCGACCTCGAGCAGGGGTACGTCGAACTTGGGGTCGTGGGTCAGCACCGTGATCACGGTCCGCCCGTCCACGCGGCCGGCCTCGGCCTCGGCGGCGAGGTAGCGGTGCGGCCAGTCCACGACGACCTCGTCGGCCTCGGGGAACCGGCTGGTGGTCGCGAACACCGGCCGGGCGTCGCACACGGTCACGTGGTAGCCGAGGAAGCTGCCGACCCGCGCCACCGCGGCCGCGAAGTCGATCGCGCCGAACACCAGCATCCGCGGCTTGGGCGCGAACGCCCACACGAACACCCGCATCCCCTCGCCGCGCCGCTCGCCGTCGGGCCCATAGGTCAGCGTCGCGTTGGACCCGGACGCCAGCAGCCCGAGCGCGTCGTCGTGGACGGCGTCGTCGGCGCGCGCAGAGCCGATAGTCCCTAACGTTTTGGTTGCCGACACGCCGGTCGACGCCGCCGAAACGTGAGGGACTATCGGCTCGGGACGGACGACGAGGCGGCGCCCGAGCCAGGACGGGTCCGGGTGCTCGATCACCGTGGCCAGCGCGACGGGCCGGCCGGCCTCGATGTCGTCGGCGATCTCGCCGAGCTCGGGGAACGTCTCGCGGTCCACCTTCTCGACGTACACGTCGAGGATCCCGCCGCAGGTCAGCCCGACGGCGAACGCGTCGTCGTCGGAGACGCCGTACCGCTCCAGCACGGGTACGCCGCTCTCGACCACCGACTCCGCCAGGTCGTAGACCGCGCCCTCGACGCAGCCGCCCGACACCGAGCCGACGGCCGTGCCGCCCGGGCCGACCAGCATCGAGGCGCCCGCCGGGCGCGGCGCGGACTGGAACGTCGCGACCACGGTGCCGACGCCGACGGTCTCGCCGGCGCGCCACCACTGCATCAGCTCGGGCAGCACGTCACGCACGGGCGATCACCTCCGACAGCTCAGCGAACGTCGCGAGCGAGTGCCCGGCGACGAAGTCGTCGCAGTGCGGCAGCGCCGCCAGGACGCCCTGCTGCACCGGCTCGTACCCGCTCTTGCCGCGGTGCGGGTTGACCCAGACGACACGGTGCGCGATCCGCTGCAGCCGCGCCATCTGCTCGCCGAGCAGCACCGGGTCGCCGCGCTCCCAGCCATCGCTGAACACCACGACGACCGCGCCCCGGGCCAGCCCGCGCTGGCCCCAGCGGTCGAGGAAGAACCGCAGCGTCTCGCCGAGCCGGGTGCCGCCCGACCAGTCCGGCACGGTCTCGCCGGCCGCGATCAGCGCCCTCTCGGGGTCGCGCAGCCGCAGCGCACGCGTCACGTGAGTCACGCGGGTGCCGACCGTGAACGTCTCGACCCCCGCGTAGGCCTGGGTGAACCGGTGCGCGAGCCGCAGCAGCGCGTCGGCGTACCCGCTCATCGAGCCGGACACGTCCACCAGCAGCACGACCCGGCGCGGGCGTGTCCCACGGCGGCGCCACGCGATCTCGGCCGGCTCGCCCATCCGGCGCAGCGACGAGCGCAGCGTGCGGGTCGCGTCGACCTGGCCGCGGCGCCAGCGCTGGTGCCGGGCGGTACGCCGCAGCGGTGGTCGTGGCCGCAGCGTCGCGAACATCGCCGCGAGCCGGTGCCGCTCCCCCGCGGTCATCGACGCGACGTCGCGGTGCCGGAGCACCTCGGCCGCGCTGGCCATCGCGCGGACGACCTCGGCGTCGCTGCCGTCGCCCGCGCCGTCCTCGTCGGTCGCCGGCAGGCTGGAGACCACCGGGGCCGTCGCCTGCGCCGGCCGGGCGCGTGGCAGCCCGTCGCGCTCGTTGAAGTACGCCTGGAACACCTGGTCGTAGCGGGCCAGGTCGTCCGGACCGGCGCAGAGGGTCGCCCGGCCGGCGAGGTACGTCGCGCGCGGGTCGTCGGCGCCGAGCTCGGCCACGGCCGCGACGTACCCCTGCGCCCGGTCCTGCGTGACCGGGACACCGGCCGCGCGGAGTGCGCGGGCGAAGCCGAGCAGGAGCTCGTCCGGGTCCCTCATGGCCGCAGCATCTGGTCCAGGGCGTGCCGGACCCGCTCGGAGTCCTCGCGGTACTTCACGAGCGCGCCGAGCGTGGCCGCCGCGGCCTCGAGGTCGATCTCGGTCGTGCCGAGGTGGTGCAGCGACCGCGCCCAGTCGAGGGTCTCCGCGACCCCGGGCGGCTTCTGCAGGTCGTCGCGGGCGCGCAGCTGCTGCACGAGCTCGACCACCTGGCGGCGCAGGGTCTCGGCGACCTCGGGCGCGCGGGAGCGCAGGATCTCGACCTCGCGCTCCGGGCCCGGGTGGTCGATCCAGTGGTAGAGGCAGCGGCGCTTCAACGCGTCGTGCAGCTCGCGGGTGCGGTTCGACGTGAGCACCACGATCGGCGGCGTCGCCGCGCGCACCGTGCCGAGCTCGGGGATCGTCACCTGGTACGTCGACAGCACCTCGAGCAGGAACGCCTCGAACTCGTCGTCGGCCCGGTCGACCTCGTCGACCAGCAGCACCGCGGGGCTGTCCTGCAGCGCGCGCAGCACCGGGCGGGCGAGCAGGAACCGGGCGTCGTACAGGCTCTTCTCGGCCTCCTCCACGTCGGTGCCCCCGGCGGCCTCGAGCGCGCGCAGGTGCAGGATCTGCCGGGGGAAGTCCCAGTCGTAGAGCGCCTGCGTGGCGTCGATGCCCTCGTAGCACTGCAGTCGCACCAGCGGCAGGTCGAGGCTCTGCGCGAGCGCCTCGGCGAGCGCGGTCTTGCCGGTGCCCGGCTCACCCTCGAGCAGCAGCGGGCGCTGCATCCGCAGCGCGAGGAACGCGACGGTCGCCAGCGCGTCGTCGGCGAGGTAGCCGGTCTCGTCGAGGCGGGCGGCCACGGCGGCGGGTGACGCGAGCTCCATGGAGCCCAGGCTACTCAGGGGGTGTCGGCGTCCCGCCCGGTCGCGAGGTCGACGCACTCGACGAGCTCGACGTCGCGGGCGGCGAGGTAGGCCCGGGCCCCCTCGTCGCCGGTGCTCTCAGCGGCGACCGCGGCCCAGTGCTCGCGGCCGAGGACGACCGGGTGGCCGGGCTTCCCGGCGTACGTCGCGCGCCGCAACGTGCTCGCGACCGGCGGTGGGTCGAGCAGCCGGCGCACGACGTCGGCGCCGACGTCCGGGAGGTCGACCAGCATCAGCAGCACGGCGTCGGCGTCGGAGGTCTCCGCGGCCGCGAGCCCGGCGCGCAGCGAGGCGGACATGCCCTCCTTCCAATCGGCGGCGACCACGGCGCTCGCGCCGGTGCCCTCGAGCAGCGGGAGCGCGTCCTCGGCGCCCGCGCCGAGGACGACCGTCACGGGAGCGCAGCCACCGTCGGTCAGCACCTGCACGCCGCGGGCCAGCCACCCGGGCACCAGCGCCTTCGGCATGCCCATCCGCGAGCCCGCGCCCGCGGCCAGCAGCAGTCCGTCGACCGTCACCCCGCGAACGCCTGGGCGTACATCGACGCGAGGTCGTCGGAGTACGCCGCGCTGAAGCCGCACAGCGTGACCCGGCCGTCGGTCGCGGACACCAGGTAGCGCCCGCCCTGCTCGAAGCTCACCGCGCTCAGCAGCTGCTGCATCTCCGCGGACGGCGCCTGCACCTCGACCAGGTCGGTCGGGTCACCGGCGTACCACGTGGTCGGCGTCAGCGTGACGAGGGTGCCGTCGATGCTGGTCACCGTCGCGTCGAACGCCACGGTCTGCTCGGCCAGCACCTCGGGGTTGGGCACCATGCACTTGGCGGCGTACGCCGCAGCGTCGGGCGCGGACAGCTCGGTGACCGTGGGGTCGCTCGCGGCCGGGGTGTCGATCGCGGTCGGTGTCGCCGAGTCGTCGTTGAGGTTCATGACCGCGAAGATCCCGGCCCCGGCGATGATCACGGCCGCCGCTGCGGCGACCAGCCAGGTGAGCGGGCTCCGGTCGTGCGTGCCGGTCTCACGGTTCTCGGTGGTGAGCTCCGTGCTCATGACGTCCTCCAGGAGTCGGGCCGCCCGGTCGGGGTCGGCCGGCGGCAGGGAGGAAGCCGGGTCGGACGCCTGCAGCCGGTGCAGCAGCTCGTCGTCGTTCATGACCTTCTCCCCTCTCTCGACTCCTCATGTCCGGCTCGGGCCGCACTCTTTCGCAGCAGGTCGGACAATTTCTTCTTCGCGCGGGTGAGCCGGGTGCTCGCGGCGTTCGGCGAGATGCCGAGGACCACCGCGATCTCGGCCGGCGTCAGCTGCTCCCACGCCCACAGCCGCACCAGCTCGGCCTCCTCGGGGCGCAGCGCGGCCAGCGCCTCGTGCAGCGCCTGGTCGTCGGGCGGGCCGGGATCGTCCGGCTGCGCCATCAGCCGGGCGGCCACCCGGTCCTGTCGGCGCGCGGCGCGCTCGGCGTTGTGGAGGCAGTTGCGCGCCACGGCGTACACCCACGGCAGCGGCAGGTCGGGCACCTCCTCGACCCGGCGCCAGCACACCAGCAGGGTCTCGGCGAGCACGTCCTCGGCGGTCTCGGGGTCGGTGCGGCGCGCGAGGAAGCGGCGTACCGGCTCCATCAGGCCCGGGGCGATCTCCTCGAAGCGCTCGCGTCGCGACTCGTCCATGCCCACGCCCGTAACCCTGCCACGCCCGCTCTCATGCGTCCGCGCCCGCCCGCCGCCACGTTCAGTCGGGGCGAGACGGGGTGAGACGGCCGAACGGCCCCAGTCCCGGAGGACTGGGGCCGTTCGCGTGCTACGTGGAGCGGGTGGGACTCAGAAGTCCATGCCGCCCATGCCGCCGGACGGGTCGCCCATCGGGGCGGCCTTCTCCGGCTTGTCGGCCACGACGGCCTCGGTGGTGAGGAAGAGCGCCGCGATGGAGGCGGCGTTCTGCAGCGCGCTGCGGGTCACCTTGGCGGGGTCGATGATGCCGGAGGCGATCATGTCGACGTACTCGCCGGTGGCCGCGTTGAGACCGTGACCGGCCTCCAGGTTGCGCACCTTCTCCGCCACGACGCCGCCCTCGAGACCGGCGTTGACCGCGATCTGCTTGAGCGGGGCCTCGGTGGCATAGCGGACGATGTTGGCACCGGTGGCCTCGTCGCCCGACAGGTCCAGCTTGTCGAACGCGGTGGCCGAAGCCTGCACCAGGGCGACGCCACCACCGGCGACGATGCCCTCCTCGACGGCCGCCTTCGCGTTGCGAACGGCGTCCTCGATGCGGTGCTTGCGCTCCTTGAGCTCGACCTCGGTGGCCGCGCCGACCTTGATGACCGCAACACCGCCGGCCAGCTTGGCCAGGCGCTCCTGCAGCTTCTCGCGGTCGTAGTCGGAGTCCGACTTCTCGATCTCGGCACGGATCTGGTTGACGCGACCGGCGATCTGGTCGGCGTCGCCCGCGCCCTCGACGATGGTGGTCTCGTCCTTGGTGATGACGACCTTGCGGGCCTGGCCGAGCAGCTCGATGCCGGTCGACTCGAGCTTGAGGCCGACCTCCTCCGAGATGACCTGGCCGCCGGTCAGGATCGCGATGTCCTGCAGCATGGCCTTGCGGCGGTCACCGAAGCCCGGAGCCTTGACGGCGACGGACTTGAAGGTGCCGCGGATCTTGTTGACGACCAGGGTCGACAGCGCCTCGCCGTCGGTGTCCTCGGCCAGGATCAGCAGCGGCTTGCCGGACTGCATGACCTTCTCGAGCAGCGGCAGGAGGTCCTTGACCGACGAGATCTTCTGGTTCGCGATCAGGATGTACGGGTCCTCGAGGACCGTCTCCATGCGCTCCGGGTCGGTGACGAAGTACGCCGAGATGTAGCCCTTGTCGAAGCGCATGCCCTCGGTGAGCTCGAGGTCGAGCCCGAAGGTGTTCGACTCCTCGACGGTGATGACACCTTCCTTGCCGACCTTGTCCATCGCCTCGGCGATGATCTCGCCGACGGTGGTGTCAGCGGCGGAGATCGACGCGGTCGCGGCGATCTGCTCCTTGGTCTCGATGTCGATCGCCATGTTCGAGAGCTGCTCCGACACGGCGGCGACAGCGGCCTCGATGCCGCGCTTCAGACCCATCGGGTTCGCACCCGCGGCCACGTTGCGCAGACCCTCACGGACCATCGCCTGGGCGAGCACCGTGGCGGTGGTGGTGCCGTCACCGGCGACGTCGTCGGTCTTCTTGGCGACCTCCTTGACGAGCTCGGCACCGATCTTCTCGTACGGGTCCTCGAGCTCGATCTCCTTGGCGATGGAGACACCATCGTTGGTGATCGTGGGGGCGCCCCACTTCTTCTCGAGCACGACGTTGCGGCCCTTGGGACCGAGGGTGACCTTGACGGCGTCGGCGAGCGTGTTCATGCCACGCTCGAGACCGCGCCGGGCCTCCTCGTTGAAAGCAATCAGCTTGGGCATAACTCCTGCGATTCCTCACGCTTAGAGTTCGGGGATCCGGCTCGATGGGTTGCCCGCGACGGACGACCCTGCTGACCCGGCGAACCCTTCTCGCCGGCGCGGTGGGCCTCAACTGGCACCGATCCGGTTGTCACTCTCATGTCGAGAGTGCCAGCATCATGTTTAGCACTCGACCCCTGCGAGTGCAAGAAGCGGGGGTGGGCCCGCGGCCGGGGCCGGGGCGCCAGCCTCACCAGGTCCGCGGCAGCGCGCGGTTCGCGATCGCCTCGGCGAACGGCAGCGCGTTGAGCGGCAGGACGTCGAGGTAGAGGCCGGGCTCGGTGAGCTCGACCTCGCTCACGACCAGTCGTCCTTGGTGGCGCATCATGTCGACGCGGCCGTAGACGACCTCGGCGCCGAGCAGGTCGACGACGGTCGCGATCGCCTCCGCGGCGAGCATGGCCGCCTCGTCGGTCAGCTCCACCGAGCGCGCCGTACCGCCGAACTGCTCGTGCACGCGGATGTCGGTGGTGCTGGGCAGCTTCTCGACCTGGCTGACCGGGTGCCCGCCGATCACGAACACCGACGTCTCCCCGTCGTGGTGGATCGACTCGACCAGCGGCTGCACGATCCACGGCCCCTGGTGCCCGTCGGGCTGCGGCAGCCAGACGCGGCCGTCGGAGACCACCTCGATGTGCCGCCCGCCGGCGCCGACGCGCGGCTTCACCACCGACAGCCCGAACCGGTCGGCCGCGGCGCGGACGTCGAACACGGTGTCCGCGGCGACCGTCGGCACGACCGGGAGGCCGGTGTCCTGGAGCTCGACGAGGTAGTGCTTGTCGGTGTTCCAGCGGAAGACGTGCGCGCCGTTGAGGAGCGCCGGGCCGACCCCGGACGCCCAGCCCAGGAACTCCCCGAGCCGGGAGTCGTAGTCCCACGTGGACCGTACGGCGATCACGTCGGCCGCGCCCCAGTCGACCGACAGGTCGTCCCAGACGACCCAGCGGCTCTCGAGGCCGTTCGCGTCGAGCGCGCGGTCGAGGGCCGCGTGCCCGGGTTCGCCCTCGGCCCATTCCTTGCTGGTGACGAGCAGCACCAGCGGTGCCGTCGCCTCGCCGATCTGCTCCACGAACCGAAACCCTAGGGGCCCGGCTCAGCTGCTGTCGCGGATGACCAGATAGGTGGGCAGCATCCGTCCCGGCCGGTCCTCGGGGCCGGCCATCGTCTCGAGCAGCAGCGCGACCATCTCGCGCCCCATCTGCTCCGGCGACTGGTGCACGGTGGTGAGCGGCGGGTGCGCCGACAGTGCGACCGGGGCGTCCTCGAAGCCGACCACCGCGACGTCCTCGGGGACCCGGCGCCCGGCCTCGCGCAGCGTCTGGAGCGCGCCGAGCGCCATCAGGTCGTTGGCGCAGAAGACCGCGTCCACGTCCGGCGAGCGGTCGAGCAGCGCGCGCATCGCGGCGGCGCCGCTCTCCTGCCCGAAGTCGCCGCGCTCGACGAGCCGCTCGTCGAGCTCGCGCCCGGCCGCGGCGAGCCCGGCGACGTACCCCTGGAAGCGGGAGGAGCCGGCGACCATGTCCGCGGGCCCGGCGATCGTGGCGATGCGGGCGCGCCCGCGCTCGACGAGGTGCGCGACCGCGAGCCCGGCGCCCTGCACGTTGTCGACGTCGACGAAGCCGTGCTGCACCCCCTCGTTCGCGCGCCCCCCGACCACGACCGGCAGGCCGTGCGCGCGGATCCGGTCCGGCAGCTCGTCGTCGTCGTGCAGGGAGAGCAGGAGGACGCCGTCCACGTGCTGGCGGGTGAGGTACTCGTCGAGGGGACCGCGGCGCTCCGACGCCTGGGCGAGCAGCAGGACGAGCTGGCGGCCGGCATCGGCCAGCGCGGCGCCGATGCCGCGGATGATCCCCGCGAAGAACGGCTCGCCGAAGACCCGCTCCTCCGACTCCGCGATCACCAGCGCGACGGCGTCGGTCCGCCGGGTGACCAGGGCGCGGGCGTTCGCGTTCGGGACGTAGCCGAGCTCGGCGATCGCGTCCTCGACGGCCTGCCGCGCACGCTCGGAGACCTTCTCGCCGCCGTTGATGACCCGCGACGCCGTACCGCGGCCGACGCCCGCGCGCGCGGCGACCTCCTCGAGGGTCGGTCGGGGGCGCGGGGTGCGGTTCATGGGCGTCAGTATGCCGTCGGCGGGGCGGCGGGAGGGGCGAAGGCGGACGAGGTGCGGAGATCGAACGACGGGCCCGGGACGTCGAGGATCTCCCGGGCCCGCCGCACGGATGGGCCCGCCGCCGAACCGCCGTTCGGGGCGGGTGCTCCCGGGCCTTCCGTCGAGACCATCGCGCGGTCCACTCCTCGGCGGAAGGTCGGTCGTGGGAGCGTTCCCACCGCTCACTCTGGATCCTGCCACGACCCCTGTCAAGCACCAGGACCGCGATGTCCGTACGGGAGGTCCGCGCGCAGCCCGAGCGCCGCGAGCACCGACGGCAGCAGCGCCTTGGCCGTGCGCTTGTAGCCGACGCCGCTCGGGTGGAACCGGTCGAGGCTGAACATCTCGTCGGGATTGGTGATGAAGAACGGCCCGACCACCTGGGCCAGCGACACCGCGTGGGCGCCGGCGCGCACCGCAGCCGCCTCCTGCGCCAGCGCGAGCTGGCGCGAGGCGCGGGACCCGAGCGCGCGCAGCGGCTGGGGCACCGGCGTGAGGGCACCGAGGTCGGGGCAGGTCCCCACCACGACGCCGGCGCCCCGCTCGCGCAGCTCGGTCACCGCCGCCTCGAGGTGCTTGACCGCGTCGACGACCGGGACCCGGTGCGTCACGTCGTTGCCGCCCACGACGATCACCGCGACGTCCGGCCGGTACGCCGGCGGCAGCAGCGCCAGCTGCTCGCCGAGCATCGACGACTCGGCGCCGACGCGCGCCGCGGTCCGCAGCCGCACCGCCCGGTGCGTCTCCTGGGCCAGGCCGCGGGCGAGCCGGCCGCCGAGGGTGTCCTTGGGCCGGTCGGCGCCGAGCCCGGCCGCGATCGAGTCACCGACGAGGAGCAGCTCGATCGGCGCGCCGTACTTCTTCTTCCAGGTCCGGTCTGCGTCCGGGGCGACCTCGCCGAACGGCTTGCCGATGAGCCCGCGCGCGTGCGCGGCCTGGCGGTGCAGGAGCATTCGGACCGCCGCGGCCCCCGCCACCGTGCCGGCCGCCGTGACCGCGATCGTGCGTCTCATGGGTCCGTTGAAGCACGGGCCGGTGAACGGTCGTCGCCCCGGCGCAGAAGCCGGGGCGACGACCGGGACAACGGGCCGTCAGCCCGCCGTCCTCACCGCGAGGCCGTCAACCCGGACCACGGCGTGGCGCGACAGGACCACGATCCGCACGGTCCCGGTCCGCGGTGCGTCGAAGCCACGCAGCGGCACGACCGCGCGCTGGCGCTCCACGGACCCGAGGTCGACGGTCCCCACCCGGTCGCGGCCGAGGTACACCGCGACCCGCCCGGAGGCCCGGGCGACGACGAGCGCCAGCCCGGTGGCGTCCTCGACCCGAGCAGTCAGCGTCGCGCCGCGGGTCGAGGTCTGCGTGAGCGTCCCCTGGAAGGCCGCGTCGCTGCTGCGGCGCTTCCAGTCCCGGCCGCCGGCGAGCGCGCGGTCGTCGCGCGGCACCGTCCAGGTCGCCACCGCGGGCGTCGGGTCCACGTCGCCGTCCGCGTCTCGCGCCGCGACGGTGAACGTGTGCGTCCCGGGCCGCAGACCGGTCAGCCCCGTGCCCGCGCCGTCGCAGTCGCGGGCCACCCCGTCGAGCTCGCAGACGTACGTCGCTCCCGTCGCCGCCCACGCGATCCGGGCGGCCCGGCTCGTGACGAACCCGGCCGGAGCCGTCACCAGCACGGTGTCGGGCGCGTCCGCGGTCGGCACCACGGTGTTCGACGGCGCGCTCACCGGGCTGCTGCCGACCTCGTTGCGCGCGGTCACCGTGAACGAGTACGCCGTGCCCGCCGTCAGCCCGTCGACCTCGGTCGACGTCGCGTCGGCACCGACGGTCACCTGCCGCCCGCTGGGCTGGACGGTGACGACGTAGTCGATGAGCTCGGCACCGTTGTCCGCCGGCGCGACCCACGACACCGAGGCCATCCGCTCCCCGGCCTCGGCGGTCACGTCGACCGGCGCGTCCGGGACCTTGGCGACCGGGCCACCGGGGCCTCCGCCGCCGCGCACCGGCACGGTCAGCGACACGGCGTACGGCGCGGCCATCAGGCGGCCGCTGTAGTCCGCGACCCCGTCGACGGTCACCGTCACCCGGCTGCCCGCCGCCAGTGCGCGGGTCGGGGTGAACACCACCCCGCGCTGGAGCGCGGCCGCGTCGTCACCGGTGGTCGCGCCGACGGCGCTCCACGCACCGGGCACCTCGACGCCCTCGGCGTCGACCACCGACAGCGAGCGCGCGGCGATGCCGCTGCGCACCAGCCGGTCGAAGGTGATCTCGAGCCGCCCGTCGCGCACGACCGATCCGGTCACGTGCGGGAAGCCCTCCTTGACCATCGACACGTCGACGTCGAGGTGGGGCGGCAGCACGCGCAGCACCCGGCTCGACGCCGGACGGTAGCCCGGCTTGGAGTAGACGACCTTCCACCAGCCCTCCGGGACGTCCCAGCCGTAGCGGCCGGCGTCGTCGGTGGTCTGCGGGTTGATCTGCCCGAACCACTCGGCGTCCCACGTCGTCCACGGACCGTCCGCGGTCGGCGCGGTCAGCAGGGTCGCGGTGACGCCCGGGACCCGGACCGACCGGGCGCCCTCGTAGACGTAGCCGCTGGGGTCGTAGATCCAGACGGGGTCGGCTACCGGCTCGGGGAGGTCGTCCTTGTCGTCATCGTCGTCGTCCTTCTCGTCGTCCTTGCAGTCGTCGTCGAACTCGATGTCGGCGGCGAGCATCTCGGTCTGCCACTCGATCTCGTGGCCGATCGCCTTGTCGAGGCCCCACGCGATCATGCCGACCGCGAGGGTGCCGAGACCCATCGTCGCCGGCGCCAGCGCGGCGGCGCCGATGTTGAGCGCCAGCAGCGCGACCTCGGCCGCCATCGCCGCGTTGGCGAGGTTCCGGGCCCGGTCGACGTACTGAGCTGCCTTCGCCGGCGAGCAGCCGCCAGCGGCGGCGACGACCTTCGACAGCGCCTCGTACTTGTCCCCGGACCCGAGGGCGGACAGGATCCCGTCGAGCCCCTGGGCGCCGGTGAAGGCGAGCTGGTAGCCCACCCGGGCGACGCCGAGCGTGACCCCCACGGCGCCGGCCCTCGCCGGCACCGCCTCCGGGCCGATCGCGTTGCGCAGCATCGTGGCGAGCGTCCGGCCCATCTCGGTGCCGTCGGCCTCGGCCCGCGCCGCCAACCCCGGGATCGCCGAGAGCGGGATCGCCGCACTGACGTTCACCGTGTTGCCCGAGCGGGTCACCTTCGCGTCGTACATCGGGGAGCCCGTCGCCCGTTCCATGCGGATGTCCTCGGCGGTGGGCGTGTACGTCGTCCGGGTGACGGTCATCGTCGCGCGCATCGAGCCGCCGGGCACCGATGGGATGCTCGACGTGAACGCGCCGACCTTCGGTCCCGATCCGGAGGGGTCGGGCTGCTGGACGTCGCTGATCTCGAAGTCGCGGAACACCGGCGGCAGGTTGTCGCGGACCTCTGCCTCCGACTGCTCCGGCTGGGTCAGGTCCAGCGGCTTCGCGATCGCCTCGTAGTCGACCCGGATCGGGCCGCTGAGGTACCGGTCCGTCATCACCGCCCGGAACATGCCGCTGGTCTGCCGGATCGCGGTGAACCGCTGCGACCCGACGATGACGGTCGCGCTGGAGACCAGGCTCGGCTCGTCGAAGGTGACCTCGACGACCGTGGCCTGCCCCGGCACGAAGACGAACGGGAACCGCGCCATGCCCCGCCGCGGGTCGAAGTCGAAGCGCCGGCCGTTCGGGAAGGCGCCGTCGCGCTGGTAGAGCGAGATCCCGATCGGCACCGGACGGGTCGCGTCGACCTCGACGACGTGCTCGGCGAAGACCCGCTGGTCCTCCACGACCGTCTCGACGGTGACCCGGTGCTCGGTGCGCCCGCGCAGCTGCTCGACGAGGGTGACGGTGGACGACCAGAACCCGCCCGGTCCGACCAGCGCCTGTCCGACGGGGACGCCGCCGTCGAGGATCGCGACGACGTGCCCGATCGGCCCACGGCCGCTGAGGGGTACGACGTGCGAGCTGGTGGCTGCGGGCCCGGTGACGGTGACGCCCTGGACGGTGACGGTCGCCGGCCGGAGCGACTCCGAGACCCGGCTGGCGGGCGGGCCGTACCGGAGCTCGACCTCACCGACCACCCGGCCGGCCAGGTCGTCGTCGGCCCGCAGCTGGTAGCGCAGCGCTCCGGTGGCACGGCCGGCCAGGGTGCCGAGCGGGACCTCGACGTACGCCCCCACGGGCGTGCCGGTGACGGGTCGACCGTCGAGGATCAGGCTGCCCGCGACCAGCGTCGTACCGGCGGGGATCCCGATCCGGGCCACGACGTTCTCCGCCGGGGTGCTCTGGTTGCGCCAGGCGGCGCGCAGCTCGACGACGCCACCGGGGAGCACGGTGTCGCGGCTCGCGGTCACGACGTTGTCGGTGCCTGCGAACTGGGTGCGCCGGCGCAGGACCACGCCCTCGACGCTGAGCTCGGTGTCGGTCGGCGCCACGCTGAACTCGCGCTGCCCGAACCGATCGCCGGCGCTCGCCTCGATCACGTAGGTTCCCGGCCCGGGCACCTTGTGGTCGACGGTCGCGCCCCAGCGGCGCTGGGACGACACCAGCTCACGCCGGCCGTCGACCAGCCGGAAGACCTCGCTGGCGATGCTGCCGAGGTCCATGGCGTCCGCGAACCCGACCCGCACGGGCACCGGCGCGCTGGCGTGCAGCTCGATGACGGGCGTCACGTCGTTGGTGAGCGTGATCTTCGCGCAGGTGCGGGCGAGCCCGGCGCTGTAGCCGTGCACGCACCACTCCACCTCCTGGCCGAAGGCACCGTCGATCGAGAAGAGGGCCGAGCCGTCCTCCGCGGTCGGCGGGGTGGTGAACCCCTGGGACTGGCCGTCGACCCGGACCGACATCCCGACGTCCACGAAGGTGCGCCAGTCCAGCGGGATCGGCCCGACCTCGGTGGGGGTGCCCGGGGCGCGGGTGAAGAACCGCATCCGGAGCTGGTAGGTCTGCGGCCCGGTCAGGGTGGCGTCACGCGTCACCGGGCCGTTGCTCAGATCCACGTCGTGCCCGGCACGCAGCCGCCCCGACGTGATCGACAGCTGCCCGGGCCGGGCGAGCCCCTCGACCGTGTACCGGCCGGAGGCGTCGGTGCGCGCCTGGAACCCGAAGCTCCGCGTGCCGTGCTCCTGGGAGAGCGTGACCTGGGCGCCGACGACCGGGCTGCCGTCCTGGTAGCGCACGGTCCCGGAGACGCTGGCCCGCGCCAACGGCTGGGCGACCAGGTCGAGCCGGTTGGCGCCGGGCTCGAGCGTGATCGGTTCCGGGCGGTTGTCCTCGAGCGTGTCCTCGGCCCGGTAGCGCACCCGCACCTGGACCTGCTGGTCCTCCTGCAGCCCGACGAAGGTGGCGCTGTTGCCGGTGTCGAGGCTCTGGGTGCCGATGACCTGGTCGGTCCGGACGTCACGCAGCTCCGCCGAGGCGTTCCAGATGGGGCCGCCGCCGGTGCGGCCGACGACGACAGTGAGGCTGGCCGGCAGCACCGGGCGCAGGGTGAGCGCCGTCGCGAGGCCGTTGCGGACCGCGACCTCGGTCCGCTCGGCAGTGACCCGCCCACGCTCGTCCATGACCCGCGCGACGAAGTCGTCCCCCTGGAGGAGGTGGTCGTAGGTGACGACGTCCGCGCCCTGGACGCCCCGCGAGGCCCACTCGCCGGTGGACTGGCTGGTCAGCTGCAGGTAGCCGCCGGGCAGCGACTCGGCCGGGGCGTCGACGGTGACCACGACTCGGCTGCTGACGCGGATCGGTCCACGGGTGCTGGCCCGCTCCAGCTGGTGGCCGTGGCCGTCGGCGACGGTGCCGACCATCTCGTCGATGCGGGCGACACCGTCGACGAGCTCGAAGCCGCCGGTGTAGGTGCCGGGCGTGGCCGACTCGGCGAGCTGGACGATCGACGTCACGGACCTCGGGGTGTCCAGGAAGCGGTGCTCGTCGTCGTACCAGGACAGGTGCCGGACCGCCACGCTCACCTGGCGTCCGGGGTCGGCGACCGCGGTGATGGTCGCGGTGCTGCCCCGCTCGGCGACGTCCGGCCGGATCGTCGGGACGGTCCAGGTCAGTGACGAGAACGTCAGCGCCGGCGTGGTCGCCCCGGCGCGCTCGGTGAACGGACGCACGGTCTCGCCCGTGCGGACGAAGACCTGGAACGTGTACGCCGTCTCGGCGGCCAGGCCGCGGAGCTGGGCGCTGGTCGCGGTGCCGGCCAGCGTCCGCTCGTCGACCTGGGTCTCCCCGAGGTAGGTGCGCACCAGGAGCTCGCTGGCGCCGGTGGCGGCCTCCCAGGTCAGGTCGACGCCGCCGGGCCGGACGGTCGACCGCAGCGGACGGAGCTCGGTCGAGTCCTCCGGCAGCGTCCGCACGGTCGCGCTCGGGCCGTCGGTCGAGAGGCTGCCGCGACCGTCCACGGCCTGGACCGTGAACGTGTACGACGTGTCGGGGGTCAGGCCGGAGAGGTCGAGCCGCCGGGTGGCGGCGTTCGTGGCGCCGACCAGCGTGGCGCCCTGGTAGACCCGGTAGCCGGTGACGGCGGCGTTGTCGGTGGCCTCGCTCCACTGGAGCCGCAGGGTGCGGGCGCCGATGCCGCCGGCCGGTGCGCCGAGGGTGGCGTCGTCCGGCCACTCGGGCGGGACGACCTCGCCGAGCGCGAGCGCGACGAAGTCCCGGTCCCCGCCGCTGTGGACCTCGGTGTCGACCTCGAGGGCGAGGATCGAGAAGTCGGACGGCGCCGAGATCTCGTTGATCCCATCGGCAGCCGGCCGCCCCGCGGCGTCGCGCGAGACCAGCTCGGCACTGTCGTCGTCGAGGTCGACGAGCCAGGCCTGGTCCCGGTCCTCCTCCGGATGCCCCCCGGGACTCAGGACCAGCAGGGACTGCCCGTCGCCGGAGATCTCGAGCTGCTCGACGCCGGCGCCCTCGGGACCGCCGGCGTCCGAGAAGAGATCGACGCGCCGGTCGGTGCCGGCGCTCCGGTCGGCCACCCGCACACCCGCGTTGAGGTAGTAGCCGCTCTCGGTGTACGTGACGTCGCCGTAGGCCACGAACCGGCCGTCGTCGCTGAGCGACGGGTGGTCGACGACGCCGTCGAACACGTCGACCCCGTCGCTGAACGGTCGCACCTCGTCCTCGGCGCCGCTGGCGAGGTCGAGGACGTGCAGGCCCCAGGCCCCGAGCTCGAACTCGCTCCATGCCAGGGTGCTGCCGTCGGCGCTGAGGCCGAGCAGCGTGCGCGACTGCGACTTGACGTCGATGACCTCGCGCGAGAGCTCCGCGCCGGTGTCGCCGAGCTCGACGACGGCGATGTCGAAGTAGACGACGTTCTCCTCGTCAGCGCCCTGCTGGGCGAGCGCGAGCCGCGAGCCGTCGGCCGAGAGCGCCAGGCTGTCGGTGGTGAAGCGCGGATCGAACATCCCGGACCACGGCCGGCGATCGGGCTGCGCGAGGCGGTGCAACGTGTTGCTGGGCCGGTCGAGCACGAACGCGTCGAGGTCGTAGTCGTCGTCGCCCTCGACCAGACCGCCCTGGGTCGTGAGGAAGGCGACCCGCTGGCCGTCCCCGCTCAGCGCGAGCATCCAGGTGTCGATCACCTCACCGTTGGGCGCGATCAGCGGCTCGTCCTCGCCGGTCACGTTGTCGTGCAGCACGATGCCGGCGAAGTCGCCCGGGGGGTCCGTGGGCGCGGCCGACGGGCCGTCGCTGCGCTCCTCCTCGCAGTCGCACCCGGCCTCGGTGTGAGCGCGCAGCGCCACGACGGTGCCGTCGGAGCTGATGACCGGGAGGCTGCTGCGGACGGCGGGACGCCCGTCGACGGACACGTCGAGCGGGACGACGTCGTACGACGCCGGGGTCGGGCGGTCGACGACGATCTCGACCTCGGCGACCCCGTCGCCGCTGGGCACGTCGACCGGGCGACCGGTGCGGATGCCGTCCGGGAAGCCGGGCGGCGGGTCGGCGACCACCCGCTGGGTGGTGCCCTGGTCGAGCAACAGGCCGAAGCGGCCCTGCCGGTCCGTGGACGCGTAGCGCACCACGTCGGGACGCGCCTCGGACCCGTACGCGCGGACGTCGGCGCCGCGGACCGGGAGCCCGTCGGCGGTGACGACCCGGCCGACGACGTTGGGGCGCGCGAAGACCAGGTCGGTCTCGAACGGCACCTCGGGCACGTCGATCGCGTAGGACGTGTCGAGGTACGACGCCTGCGGCGTCGGCGCGTAGAGGTAGACCTGGACCTCCCCGGGGGGCAGGTCGAAGCCGAAGCGGCCCTCGGCGTCGGCGCGGACGTCGGCGGACCCGTGCGCCTCGGAGTACGCCTGGACCCGCGCCCGCGGCACCGGGTCGCCGTCGGGGGTGCGCACGACGCCGGTGACGGTGGGCCCACCCAGGGACACGTCGGCGATCGCGGGCGCGCCGGGCGTGTGCTCGGCGGTGACCTCGACACCGTCCTCGACGGCGCCGACCCAGCCGTCGGCGTTGGCGTCGACCGGCGGGTCGACGGCGATCCGGAACGTGCCCGGCGCGACGCGGAAGCCGAAGCTGCCGTCGCTGCGGCTGGTCATCTGCAGGTCGGCCAGGGACTGCCCGGACATGTTGATCGCGCGCACGGTCGCGCCGGCCACGCCGGTCGTGCCGTCGGGGGCGAGCACGCGGCCCCGCAGGTTGGGCTGGGCGAGCTCGAGGTCGGCGGTCGTGACCCCGGACTCGGTGGTCTCGACCGTCCGTGCCCGGGGCACGTCGAGGGCCGGGTTCACCTCCGGCGGCGACACCCAGAGCCGGACGTCCCAGCCGGCCGGAACGGCGAGCCGGTACGTGCCGTCCGGGTAGGTCCACGCCTCCTGGTGGCCGCGGGCGGTGCTGATGACCCGCGCGCCGGCGGCCGGGCTGCCGTCGGATCGAGACACGACGCCGCGGAGGTTGCTGACCTGGAGCGCGAGGTCGAGCACCTCGTCGGCACCGCGGACCGAGACCTGCTGGAACGCGGTCGCGAGCAGCTGCGGGTCGTCGACAGGCGGTGTGGCCAGCACGCCGTAGTCGCCCTCGGCGAGATCGGCGACGGCGTACTCGCCCTCGGCGTCGGTCGTCGCGGTCGCGACGACGACGTCCCGGTCGGCGTCGCGCACGGTGACGACGACCCCAGCGACGCCGGCGCCACCGGTGGTCACGACCCGGCCGCTCAGCGGCATGCCCGGCGTACCCGCCGTCGCCGGTGCCGTGCCGGTCAGGGCCGGGAGGCCGAGCCCGAGGACCAGGGCGAGCGCGAGGGCGCGGACGAGCAGGCGGAACGAGAGCGACGGCATGATGGGTCTCCCAGGACGGTCGCGGCAGGTGGCCCGCTGACCTTCACAGGCCCGCTGTCCCAGGCACCTGAGCCGGATGTCCTGGATGTGCGGGACATCTTCACCGGCGCTGGTTCACCGGCGCTGTCGATCTCGGGGCTGCTCGCCCGTCATCGCGGTGTCAGACTCATCCGCACGACGAGAGGAACCCCCCCATGACCACGTATGTCGTCCTGCTGCCCGGCGACGAGTCCGTCTGGGAGAACGCGACCGAGGAGCACCGGTCCGCGGTCTACGCCCGGCACGGCGAGTTCTCCCGGGCGCTCGAGGAGCGCGGCCACACGATCACCGGTGGCGCCGAGCTGGAGCACTCCCGCGAGGCGAAGGTGGTGCGGCGTACGGCGTCCGGCACCGTCGTGACCGACGGGCCGTACGCCGAGACCGTCGAGCAGCTCAGCGGTTACTACGTCGTGGAGACCGACGACCTCGACGACCTGCTCGAGGTGTGCGGGATCCTCGCCGACGGCGACGGTCCGGTCGAGGTGCGCGCGTGCCTCGGCGGCGCGGACGGGCCGACGTCGTGAAGTTCGTGCTGCTGATGGCCGAGCAGGACCACTTCGACAAGTGGGACGCTGCGGACCAGGCCCTGCGCGACCGGGTGGTCGCCGACTTCCAGGCGTTCGACGCCGCGGTCGCCGAGCGCGGCTCGGTGGTCGGTGGTGACGCGCTCGGTCGTCCCGAGACCGCGCGCACCGTGCGGCCGGGCGCGGACCGGGCGGTCACCGATGGCCCGTTCGCGGAGACGGTCGAGCAGATCGGCGGGTTCTACGTCATCGACGTCGAGTCCATCGACGTCGCCGTCGAGCTCGCGGCGCTGCTGCCCCAGGAGTACACCGTCGAGGTCCGGCCCGTCCTCGAGGTCGACCTCTGACCTCGCTCGAGTCGCTCCTGCGCGAGGAGTGGGGCCGGCTGCTGGCCCTGCTCGTCGCGCAGTTCCGGCGGCTCGACCTGGCCGAGGACGGCCTGGCCGACGCGTTCGAGGCCGCCGCGCGCACCTGGGACGTCGTCCCCGACAACCCGCCGGCGTGGCTGCTGACCGCCGCGCGCCGGCGGATCGTGGACCGGCTCAGGTCCGAGGCGGTCGCGGCCCGGAAGCTGCCGCTGCTCGCGGTCGACGCGTCCCTGCAGGAGGAGGCGCAGTCGTTCATGGCGTCGTCCGGGGAACCGCTGCTCGACGAACGGCTGCGGCTGGTGCTGCTGTGCGCGCACCCCGTCCTCGCGCCGGAGTCCGCTGCGGCGCTGACGCTGCGGCTGGTGCTCGGTGTCGCGACCGAGGACGTCGCGCGGCTGTTCCTCGTCCCGACCCCGACGATGGCGGCGCGGTTGACCCGGGCGCGCAAGAAGCTGGCCGGGGCGTCGTTCGAGGTCCCCGCCGACCTGTCGTCGCGGGTGGCCGTGGTGGCCGACGTCGCCTACCTGGCGTTCACCGCCGGCTACGCGCCCGGGTCGGGTCCGGACGTCGTGCGGACCGAGGTCGCGGGCGAGGCGATCCGGCTCGCCCGGGTGCTGCGCGCGGTCGTCCCGACCACGGACGTCGAGCTCGACGCGCTGCTGGCGCTGATGCTGCTGCAGCACTCCCGCCGCGATGCGCGCGTCGTCGACGGGCGGCTGGTGCTGCTGCCGGACCAGGACCGGTCGCGGTGGCGCGTGGACGAGATCTCCGAGGCGCTGTCCCTGCTTCGGCCGTGGACCGGCGCACCGCCCTCGCCGTACCTGCTGCAGGCGCTGATCGCCGCCGAGCACGCGATCGCGCCGTCGTCGGAGGCGACCGCGTGGGACCGGATCGCGCTGCGCTACGAGGAGCTCGAGTCGCTGACCGGCTCGCCGGTCGTCCGGCTCAACCGCGCGGTCGCCGTCGCCGAGGCGTCCGGTCCGGCCGCCGGCCTGGCGCTGCTCGACGGCCTGGTGCTGCCCGGCCACCGGCTGCCCGCCACCCGCGCCGAGCTGCTGGCCCGCTGCGGCCGCCTCGACGACGCGCGCACGTCGTACGACGAGGCGATCGGCCGCTGCGCCAACCTCGCCGAGAGGGCTCACCTGGTCGAGCGCCGCGCCAGCTTGTAACGCGGGGTTATGACCTCTGGTGACCCCGAAATTTCAGGGTTACCAGAGGGCGTAACCCCGCGTTACAAGCGGGATCAGCAGCCGCCGGCGACCGCCGGGATCACCGAGATCTGGGTGCCGTCGGGGGTGGGGGTCGCCAGGTTGTCGAGGAACCGCACGTCGTCGTTGCCGACGTACACGTTGACGAAGCGGCGCAGCTCGCCACCCTCGTCGAGGATCCGGCCCTTGATGCCGCTGTAGCTCGCGTCCAGGTCGTCGAGCACCTCGGCGAGGGTGGCGCCCGAGGCGGACACCTCGGACGCGCCCTCGGTGTAGGTGCGCAGGATGGTCGGGATCCGGACCGAGACAGACATTGCAGGGCTCCTCGAGAAGGGTCAGGCCAGGCTGGTGGCGGCGAAGGCGGCGTACGTCGGCGCGATGGTCGCGACCGGGCCGACCCGGCCGGAGACGGCGTCGAGGGTCTTCAGCCCGTGGCCGGTGTTGATCACCACGGTCTCCAGCGAGGTGTCGAGCTGGCCCGTCTTCACGAGCTTCTTCAGCACCGCGACGGTGGTGCCGCCGGCGGTCTCGGTGAAGATGCCCTCGGTGCGGGCGAGCAGCACGATGCCGTCGCGGACCTCGTCGTCGGTGACGTCCTCGACCGCGCCGCCGGTCTCGCGGCAGATGTCGAGCACGTAGATGCCGTCGGCGGGGTTGCCGATGGCGAGGCTCTTGGCGATGGTGTCCGGCTTGACCGGGCGGATCGCGTCGACGCCGGCCTTGTAGGCGACCGAGACCGGGGAGCAGCCCTCGGCCTGGGCACCGAAGACGCGGTACGGCTTGTCCTCGACGAGGCCGAGCTTGATCAGCTCCTGGAACGCCTTGTGCACCTTGGTCAGCTGCGAGCCGCTCGCGACCGGGATCACGATCTGGTCGGGCAGCCGCCAGCCGAGCTGCTCGGCGATCTCGTAGCCCAGGGTCTTGGAGCCCTCGGCGTAGTACGGACGGACGTTGACATTCACGAACGCCCAGCCGTCCTCCTCGCCCGCGATCTCCGAGGCGAGCTTGTTCACGTCGTCGTAGTTGCCGTCGACGGCGACCAGGGACTCGGTGAAGATCGCGGAGTTCACCTGCTTGGGCTGCTCGAGGTTGCTCGGGATGAACACGACCGTCTTGATGCCGGCACGGGCGCCGGCCGCGGCGACGGCGTTGGCGAGGTTGCCGGTCGACGGGCAGGCGAAGACCTTCGACCCGAACTCGCGGGCAGCGCTCAGCGCGCACGCCACGACGCGGTCCTTGAAGGAGTTGGTGGGGTTGGTCGAGTCGTCCTTCACCCACAGGTTGTCGATGCCGAGCTCGGCGCCGAGGTTGTGGGCCTTGAGCAGCCGGGTGAAGCCGGGCTCGGTGTTGGGCGACGTCTCGATGTCGGCCGGCACCGGCAGCAGCGCCTTGTAGCGCCAGATGTTGCGCGGGCCGGACTCGATCTCCTCGCGGGTGACCGCGGGGAAGTCGTAGGCGATCTCCAGCGGGCCGAAGCACTCCGGACACGCGTAGTGCGGCCCGAGCTCGACCTGGTGGCCGCACTCGCGGCACGACAGGCCGGTGGCGTTGCCGAAGGCACCGGCTCGCAGGCTGGGCTTCTCGATGACAGGTGCGCTCATGGAGTCCTCCTCATCTTTCCGACGCGACCTTCGCGCCGGACGGATTTGGCACCGGGCCCGCACGCGGGTGCGTGCGGCGGTTGCCGGGACTTCACAGGGCCGTATCCCTCAGTCCCTCTGGATGAGCTGAGAAAGACTGTACGTCGCCCGTCTCACCATGTGCACATCGGTTCCGCGATGTGGGACATGAGCAAGACGGGCGACGTACGTCGTGGTCGCCGAGGGATCAGGCGGCGGCGGTCGCGGCGCTCTCCTGGACGAGGGCACCCCGGACGACGTCCAGGACGTCACCGACCACGTGCACGGTGAGCGACTCGAGCACGTCGGCGGGGACGTCGTCGAGGTCGGGCTCGTTGCGCAGCGGCACGAACACGTCGGTGAGGCCGGCCCGCTGGGCGGCGAGCAGCTTCTGCTTCAGCCCGCCGATCGGCAGCACCCGCCCGTTCAGCGTCACCTCACCGGTCATGCCCACGTCGGAGCGGACCGGGCGACCGGTGAACAGCGACGTGAGCGCGGTGACCATCGTGATGCCCGCGGACGGGCCGTCCTTGGGCGTCGCGCCGGCCGGCACGTGCACGTGCACGGCCCGGTCGAACGCCGACGGGTCGATGCCGAGCTCGGCCGCGTGGGACCGGACGAACGAGAGCGCGATCTGCGCGGACTCCTTCATCACGTCGCCGAGCTGACCGGTCAGCGTCAGACCCGCGGTGCCGTCGGCCGCCGACGCCTCGATGAAGAGCACGTCGCCGCCGAGGCCGGTGACCGCGAGACCGGTCGCGACACCCGGGACCGACGTGCGCTCCGCCGACTCGGGCGTGAAGCGCGGCCGGCCCACCAGCTCCTTGAGGTCGGGCTCGTCGATGCCGACGTGCTCGGCCCCGGTCGCGAGCCGGGTCGCGGCCTTGCGCAGCGCCTTGGCGAGCAGCCGCTCGAGCTGGCGTACGCCGGCCTCGCGGGTGTAGTTCGCCGCGAGCTCGCGCAGCGCGGCCTCGGAGACCGTGACCTCGTCGGGCGTCAGCGCGGCCCGCTCCAGCTGCCGCGGCAGCAGGAAGTCGCGGGCGATCGCGACCTTGTCGTCCTCGGTGTAGCCGTCGAGCGTGACCAGCTCCATCCGGTCCAGCAGCGCCGACGGGATCTGCTCGACGACGTTCGCGGTCGCGATGAACAGCACGTCGGACAGGTCCAGGTCGAGCTCGAGGTAGTGGTCGCGGAACGTGTGATTCTGCGCGGGGTCCAGCACCTCGAGCAGCGCCGCGGCCGGGTCTCCCCGGTAGTCGGAGCCGACCTTGTCGACCTCGTCGAGCAGCACGACCGGGTTCATCGACCCGGCCTCCTTGACCGCCCGCACGATGCGGCCGGGCAGCGCGCCGACGTAGGTACGCCGGTGGCCGCGGATCTCGGCCTCGTCCCGCACGCCGCCGAGGGCGACGCGGACGAACTTCCGGCCGAGGGCGCGCGCGACGGACTCGCCGAGCGACGTCTTGCCGACTCCCGGAGGACCGGCGAGCAGCACCACGGCGCCCGAGCCCCGGCCCCCGATCACCTGCAGGCCGCGCTCGGCGCGGCGGGCGCGGACGGCGAGGTACTCCACGATCCGCTCCTTGACCTCGTCGAGGCCGTGGTGGTCGGCGTCGAGCACGGCGCGGGCCGCGACGACGTCGTTCGAGTCCGCGGTGGTGACGTTCCAGGGCAGCTCGAGCACGGTGTCGAGCCAGGTGCGGATCCAGGCGGCGTCGGGCGCCTGCTCGCTGGAGCGCTCGAGCTTGTCGACCTCCTTGAGCGCTGCCTCGCGGACCTTCTCGGGCAGGTCGGCGGCCTCGACGCGGGCGCGGTAGTCGTCGGCGCCCTCGGGCTCGCCCTCGCCGAGCTCCTTGCGGATCGCGGCGAGCTGCTGGCGCAGCAGGTACTCGCGCTGCTGCTTCTCCATGCCCTCGCGGACGTCCTCGCCGATCTTGTCGGTGAGCTCGGCCTCGGCCAGGTAGTCGCGGGTCCAGCCGATGACGCGCAGCAGCCGCGACTCGACGTCCGGGTCCTCGAGCAGCTCGCGCTTGCGGTCGGTCGACAGGTACGGCGCGTAGCCCGCGGTGTCCGCGATCGCGCTCGGGTCGGTCAGCTGGTGGACCTGGTCGACGACCTGCCAGGCCTCGCGTCGCTGGAGCACGGCGACCACGAGCCGCTTGTACTCCTCGGCGAGCTCGCGGGCGCGCGGCGTGACCACGTCCTCGACCGGCTCGACCTCGACCCACAGGGCCGCGCCGGGACCGGTGACGCCGCTGCCGATGGCGGCCCGGGAGCCGGCCTTGAGGACCGCGGCCGGGGAGCCGCCGGAGAAGCGGCCGACGCGCTCGATGGTCGCGACCACGCCGTACGACGCATAGCGGTCGTCGAGGCGCGGGGCCACGAGGACCTTCGACTCACTGCCGGCGCGCGCTGCGTCGATCGCGGCCTGCGAGGACTCGTCCAGCTCCAGGGGCACGACCATGCCGGGGAGCACGACGACGTCGGTGACGAAGAGGACGGGGAGCTTCAGTGACATGCCTCCAGAACGTCCCGCACCGGGGCGGTGTTCCGGAGAGGGCCTCCTGTTCGCTCAGGACGAACGCGCGTCGGCGATCAGCGTCCGGAGCAGCTCGAGCACGCCGTCCGGTCCGTGCACCACGACGTCGGACAGCGGGACCAGCGCGCTCTCCTCCGCCGACGCCGAGCACACCAGCAGCGTCGGCATGCCGTCCTTGGCGAGCCGCTGCACCGCCTCGAAGGCCTCGACGTCGCCGAGGTCGTCGCCCGCGAACAGGAACCCGCCGGCGCCGGTCTCCGCGACCAGCCTCTCGACCGCCTTGCCCTTGTCCATGCCCGGTGAGCGCACCTCGATGACGTGGCGGCCGGGCTCGAGCACGAGCCCGTTGCGCTGGGCGAGCTCGCGCAGCGGCGGCAGCAGCCGCGTGAACGCGGCGTCCGGGTCCGGCAGCCGCCGCGTGTGCACGGCGTGCGCGAGCCCCTTGTCCTCGACCCACGCGTCGGCGGCGTCGGCGTTGCGCAGCGCCCGCGGCAGGTCGCGCAGGAATGTCGCCAGCCCGTGCGGCGGCCGCGGCGAGACGATCCGGTGCTGGGTCGAGCTCCAGCGCTCGTTGCCGTACTGGCCGAAGAGGTACAGCTCCTTGCCCGCGTCGCCGATCGCGTTCCCGACCTCCTCGAGACCCCCGAGGTCGAGGGCCTGGCGGGCCGGGCGGCCGGTGATCACCGCGACCGCGGCGACCACGTCCGCGAGGTCGACGAGCACCTCACCTGCGTCGGGGTGGATGTGCGCCTGCTCCGGGTCGTCGACGATCGGCGAGAGGGTGCCGTCGAAGTCGAACGCGACGACCGCGCGTCGGGCCGCGCGCACGAAGGCGGCGTACTTCTGCTGCCCGTCGGCGGAGGTGAACTCCATGTGTCCACCCAATCACCTGACCCCGGGGGCAGGTAAAGCGTCAGTCCAGCGGTGCGGTGAGGATCACGGTCAGGACCTCGGGCTTCATCGGGTCCACGGACGCTGCCGTGCGCTTGATGCCGAGGTCGAGGGCCAGCTGCTTCCCGGCCTGCTTGAGCTTCGCCGGGTAGTAGACGGTGCTGGCCGGGATGGTGCCGTACCAGTTGTCGGAGCCGACGACCTTCCAGCCCATGCCGCTGGCCCGCTCGGCCACGTCGCCGGCCAGACCGGTGATGCCGGAGTTGTTGTAGACCTCGACCTGCACGCTGCCGCGCTTGACCGCGGGCGGCTCCGGCTTGGGCTTGGGGGTCCGGGTGGGCGTCGCGCTCGGCGACTGGCTCGGCTGGGAGACCGGGGTGACCTCGCGCTCGGTCGGCTCGCCGCCGCGGGTCGCGACGAACGCGATCCCGGCCATCGCCACGGCGATCACGCTGAGCATCACCACCGGGGAGGGGTACGCCGCACCCCGCTGGTCGCGCGTCGGCATCTCAGACCTCGAAGCCGAGACGACGCGCCGAGCGCTGCCGCTGCCGGGCCGAACGCAGCCGGCGCAGCCTGCGCACCAGCAGCGGGTCGGCCTCCAGGGCCTCCGGGCGGTCGATGAGCGCGTTGAGGACCTGGTAGTACCGCGTCGACGACATGTCGAACTTCTCGCGGACCGCGGTCTCCTTGGCGCCGGCGTACTTCCACCACTGGCGCTCGAAGTCGAGGATCTCGCGGTCGCGCTCGCTCAGGCTCGGCGTGGCCTCAGAGGCTGCACCAAGTGCGTTCGCGGCGTCCATGGGAGCCATGGTAGGCGACGAACCACAACGATGTCATTCGGTTCCCGGGCGAGTCGCTACTGTCCTCGCATGAGCGACGACATCCGCTGGGGGATCCTGGCGACCGGCAAGATCGCGCACTCCTTCGCCCGGGATCTCGCGCTCGTGCCCGGAGCCCGGGTCACCGCGGTCGGCTCGCGCCGCCTCGAGAGCGCTCAGGCATTCGCGCAGCAGTACGGCGTCGCGGCCGCGCACGGCTCCTACGAGGAGCTGGTGAACGACCCGGACGTCGACGTCGTCTACATCGCCACGCCGCACGCGCTGCACCTCGAGAACGCCCGGATCGCGTTCGAGGCGGGCAAGCACGTCCTCTGCGAGAAGCCGCTCACGCTGCGCACCAGCGATGCCGAGGAGATGGTGCGGCTGGCCAGGCAGCACGACCGGTTCCTGATGGAGGCCATGTGGATGGCCTGCCACCCGGTGATCCGCGAGCTCAAGGACCGGCTCGCCACGGGGGAGTTCGGCACCCCGCGGCACGTACACGCCGAGCTCGGCTTCCGGGTCGACGCCGGACCCGACGACCGCATGTTCGACCCCGCGCTCGGCGCCTCGGCGCTGCTCGACATGGGGATCTACCCGCTGACGTTCGCGCACCTGATGCTCGGCCCGGCCGAGTCGCTGACCTCGGTCGCCGACCTCTCGGACCGTGGCATCGACCAGGACATCGCGATCGCCGCGCGCTACCCCGGCGGCGCGCTGGCGACGATGACCGCGTCGCTCACGGCGTACTCCTCGCGCAAGGCGGAGATCGCCACCCACCTCGGCCGCATCGACCTCGGCGACTTCCACCACCCGCCGAAGGCGGTGTTCGTCCCGCAGGTGCCCGGCGAGGGCAGCTGGGAGCTGGTGCCCGGCGAGCCCGTCGAGATCCTCGGCCGGGAACCGGTCATCGGGCAGGGCTACGGCAACGAGGCCGCCGAGGTCGGCCGCTGCCTGCGCGCGGGGCTGCGCGAGAGCCCGCTGGTGCCGCACGACCAGACGCTGACGCTGATGCGCCAGATGGACGAGCTGCGCGAGCAGGCCGGGGTCACGTTCCAGGACTGAACGCCTCCAGCCCGGCCGGCCCGGCCGACCACGCCGATGTCGAAGCCACCGGGCGTGGCGCGAACCTATGCTGTCGCGGTGGCCGACAGCGCGCGCGACATCGAGAACCTGCTCTACACCTACGCCGAGCGGATCGACGCCGGCGACCTGGACGGCGTCGCCGAGCTCTTCACCCACGGGCGGATCCTCGGCCAGGAGAACGGCCCGCCCGAGACGGTCTTCACCGGCCGGGACGGAGTCCGAGCGCTCTACGAGATGACGACGCGGATCTACGAGGACACCGGCACGCCGAAGACCAAGCACCTCACCACGAACGCGCGCATCGAGGTCGACGAGGACGCCGGCACCGCCACGGCGCGGACGAGCTACCTGGTCACCCAGGCCACGGACGCCCTGCCCCTGCAGGTGATCGTCACCGGGCACTATCACGACACGTTCCACCGCATCGACGGCCGGTGGTGGTTCCAGGACCGCACGATGTTCGTGGACCAGACCGGCGACCTCAGCCACCACCTGACGTTCTAGGCGACCCCTAGGAGCGCTGGAGGTAGCGCACCACGGCCTGCACGCGCCGGTGCGCGGTGTCGTCGTCGGGCGGCAGGCCGAGCTTCGCGAAGATCCGCTGGGTGTGCTTCTCGACGCCGGCGAGCGAGACCGAGAGGCCGTCGGCGATCGCCGCGTTCGACCGGCCCTCTGCCATCAGGCCGAGGACCTCCAGCTCGCGCGGCGTCAGGTCGGCGAGCGGGTCGCGGTTGCGGCCCATCAGCTGGCGCACCACCAGCGGGTCGAGCGCGGTGCCACCGGCCGCGACCGCTTCGAGCGCGCCGAGGAAGTCGTCGAGGTCGCTGACCCGGTCCTTGAGCAGGTACCCGACGCCGCCGTCGCCGGTCGCCAGCAGGTCGTCGGCGTACGAGACCTCGACGTACTGCGACAGGACCATCAGCCGCGAGTCCGGCCACGAACGGCGTACGGCGACCGCCGCGCGCAGCCCCTCGTCGGTGTTGCTCGGCGGCATCCGCACGTCGACGATCCCGATGGCGGGCCGGTGCTCGAGCATCGCCTCGACGAACGACGGACCGTCGCCCACCGAGGCGACCACGTCGTGGCCGGCCTCGGCGAGCAGCAGCTGCAGGCCCTCGCGCAGCAGCATCGAGTCGTCGGCGATCACCACTCTCACAAGGGGATCCTCGCGACGACCGTCGTGCCGGTCCACTCCGGGGAGGTGACCTCGAGCGTGCCGTCGACCGCGGCCAGGCGCTGGCGCAGGCCCGACAGTCCGAGCCCCTTGGACGCGTGGGCGCCCCCGATGCCGTCGTCGGCGACCCGGACCTCGACCACACCGCCGTCGGCGACGACCGAGACCGAGGCGGACTTCGCGGCACTGTGCTTGGCGATGTTCGTGAGCGCCTCGGCGACCACGAAGTACACCGCGGTCTCGACGTGCGGGGGCAGCACCTCGGGCACCTCGACGGTCGACGTCACCGGGACCACGCACTGGCTGAGCATCTCGTCGAGCGCCGCGGCCAGGCCCCGGTCCACCAGCAGCGGCGGCGCGATGCCGCGCGACAGCGAGCGCAGCTCGGCGACGGTCTCCCGGGTCTGGGCCAGGGCCGCATCGATCGTGGCGGCGGCCCGCTCGGGGTCCTGGTCGAGCTGCTTGCGGGCCCGGCCGAGGTCCATGCTCAGCCGCACCAACCGCTGCTGGGGCCCGTCGTGGATGTCGCGCTCGAGCCGGCGCAGCGACTCCGCCTCGGCCATCCGTGCCGCGTCCCGGCTGTCCTGCACGCGGGCGACCTCGGTCTGCAGCTCGGCGCGGCTGCAGAGCAGCACCTGCGCCAGGCTGGCGTGGATCGTGACGACCAGCCGCACCGCGTAGGGAAGCGTCAGCAGCAGGACGACGCCGAGCGCGAGGTTGAGCAGGCTCTCCGTCGTACGGCTCGACCCCAGGCCGAGCAGGGCCGCGAGTCCTTCGTCGTCGTCGCTCTCCGGGACCCAGCGCTGCCAGATCCAGTACGTCAGTCCGGTGCCCATCGCGGCCCACCACACGAGCGTGACCGCGAACGCGAGCGTGCCGGTGACGAGACCGACGATGGCCCACACGACCTCCAGCCACGACTGGGGGTCCCGCAGCGGCGTCAGCGCCCGGCGCCAGAACCCGGAGCCCGCCGGGGCGCAGACGTACGCCGGGGTCGGTGCGGTGCGACCGAGCATGCCGCGCATCCGGATCCGCTCGAGGCGGGCGAACCCGCGCGCCACCATCACCCCGACGCTGATCAGCAGCACGCCGCCGATGAAGATCGCCAGCGCGACCCCGAACGCGAGGTCGACGATCACGACGACGAACGCGACGAGCGCGATCGGGAACGCCGAGAGCGCGTAGCCGCTCTCGTAGAGCACCCGGCGGACGCCGGTCGGGCGCGCCGGGGCCGCGGTCGGCAGCGCACCGGCAGTGGGCATGGTCAGGGTCTCCGTCATGACTGAAACGCTAGGAACTACGGGGCCTCTGCACGATCCTGCCAGCCCGACAGTCCGTGTCGGGCGAGCCCGACACCTGCTGGGCTCACCGGGCTTCACTTAAGGTGGGGCTCGTGGCGAACTCTGGCTCGGCAGACCTGGTCATCGTCGCGAACCGCCTTCCCGTGGACCGCGTGACCAACCCGGACGGCAGCTCCGGCTGGCGGCGCTCGCCCGGCGGTCTGGTGACCGCGGTGGAGCCGGTGATGCGCGCGAACGACGGCATCTGGATCGGCTGGCCGGGCACCGACGAGGACGTCGAGCCGTTCCACGACCAGGGCATGGACCTGGTGCCGATCGCGCTGAGCGAGCTGGAGATCGAGGAGTTCTACGAGGGCTTCGCGAACGCCACCCTCTGGCCGCTCTACCACGACGTGGTCGCCAAGCCGGAGTTCCACCGCGAGTGGTGGGACGCCTACGTCCGGGTGAACCGCCGGTTCGCCGAGCAGGCCGCGAAGTGCGCCGCCGAGGGCGCGACGGTGTGGGTGCACGACTACCAGCTCCAGCTGGTCCCGCAGATGCTGCGCGAGCTGCGCCCGGACCTGCGCATCGGGTTCTTCCTGCACATCCCCTTCCCGCCGGCCGAGCTCTTCCAGCAGCTCCCCTGGCGTCGCCAGCTCCTCGAGGGCCTGCTCGGCGCGGACCTGGTCGGCTTCCAGCTGCCCGGCGCCGCGCAGAACTTCGTGCGGCTGGTCCGCCAGCGGGTCGGCCACAAGACCCACCGCGACCTGGTCTACCTCCCCGACGGCCGCACCGTGCGCGCCGCGGCGTTCCCGATCTCCATCGACGCCGAAGGCTTCGAGACGCTGGCCCGGTCGGAGGAGGTCGAGAAGCGCGCGACCGAGATCCGCGACGCGCTCGGCAACCCGAGCAAGGTCTTCCTCGGCGTCGACCGGCTCGACTACACGAAGGGCATCTACGCCCGGCTGCGTGCGTTCGCCGAGCTGATCGCCGACGGCGAGCTCGACGTCGAGGACGCCGTGTTCGTCCAGGTCGCGACGCCGTCGCGCGAGGAGGTCGAGCAGTACCGCATCCTGCGCGACGAGATCGACCGCCTGGTCGGCCGGATCAACGGCGACCTGGGCCGGATCGGCCGCCCGGCGATCAGCTACCTGCACTCGTCGTACCCGCGCGAGGAGATGGCGGCGCTCTACCGCTGCGCCGACGTGATGGTCGTGACGCCGTACCGCGACGGGATGAACCTGGTCGCGAAGGAGTACGTCGCCTGCCGCTTCGACAACCGCGGCGCGCTGGTGCTGTCGGAGTTCGCGGGCGCGGCCGAGGAGCTGCGCCAGGCCTGGCTGGTGAACCCCTACGACATCAACGGCATGAAGTCCGCGCTGCTCGAGGCCGGTCGCGCCGAGGACAAGGACGTCGTGCGGCGGATGAAGGCGATGCGCAAGCAGGTGATGGAGAACGACGTGGCCGCGTGGGCGGACTCGTTCCTCGCCGAGCTCGCCGCCGTGCGTCCGGACCACGGCAAGACCGTGCGGCCGGTCAAGCAGCTCTAGGAGCTCGCGCCCGTTCGGGTCGTCACAGGTTCACCAGGTGATCCCGTCGAACCCGCACTTCCCACGGCCTGCACGCCATGGGAAGTGCGGGTTCGGCGTCATACCCTGGTGAACCCGAGGCGGAAACAGTGACGAACGCGACCGTCGACCAGCGACCGCACCTGACGTAGCGTCGCGGCATGGATCTCGTGCCGAAGCCGGACCAGGTGGTCTCGGCGGCCGGCAACGTCGCGCACCTGCTGCTGTACGGCGGCCTCGCCGACCTGCGCCCGATGCCGCGCACGATGATCGACGAGGACGTGCTGCGCGAGGTCTACCACTACCGCGAGTCACCCACGGTCGGCAGCAGCGGCGACCCGGTCCTGCTGGTGACGCCCCTCGCCGCCCCGGCGATCTGCTTCGACCTGCGCCGCGGCTGCTCGTTGGTCGAGCACCTCGTCGACGCCGGCCGACCGACGTACCTGGTCGAGTACGGCAACGTGTCGTTCCGCGACCGCAACCTCGGCATCGAGCACTGGGTGGAGGAGGTCGTGCCGGCCGCGGTCCGCACGGTGTCCGAGCACGCCGGCGGTCGGCCGGTGCACGTGGTCGGCTGGAGCCTGGGCGGGATCTTCACGCTGCTCGCCGCCGCCGACTCCCCCGACCTGCCGATCGCGTCGCTGTCGGTGGTCGGCGCGCCGGTCGACGTCACGCGGGTGCCGCTCGTGGCGCCGCTGCGGCCGCTGCTCGACCTGACCCGCGGCCACGGCCTGGTGACCCGCGCCTACCGCGCCGCGGGCGGGGCGCCGACCCCGCTGGTGCGCTGGGCGTTCCAGCTCTCGTCGTTCCAGAAGCTGGTGACCAAGCCGCTGGCGATCGCCACCCGCCTCGACGACACCGACTTCCTCGCCCAGCTCGAGGCCGTCGACCGGTTCACGGCCGGGATGACGGCGTACCCGGGGCGCAGCTTCGGGCAGCTATACCACCGCTTCGCCAAGGGCAACGCGCTCGCCGGCGGGACCCTCGAGATCGACGGCCGCGAGGTGTCGCTGTCCTCGATCAGCGCACCGGTGCTGGTGTTCGCCGGCGCGAACGACGGCATCGCCCCGGTCGAGTCGGTGCGGGCGGTCGTTCCGCTGCTGACCGGCTCGCCGGAGGTGCAGTTCGAGATCGTGCCCGGCGGCCATCTCGGCATGCTGACCGGCCGGGCCGCGCGGGCCACGACCTGGCAGGCGCTCGACGAGTGGCTGGACCGGTGGAAGAGCAAGCCGAAGCCGGCCCGCAAGCGCGCACCCGCGAAGAAGGCGTCTGCCGCGGACAAGATCGGCACGAACCCGAACCGCCGCCACAAGTCTTCGAGCTCACGGGCGCTGTCCGAGCGCTAGCCTGCGCGCATGCCCGCCAGCGACCGTCTCCCCCGCAGCGTCCGGATCGGCTACGGGTCCGGGTCGGTCGCGACCGGGGCGTTCGGCACCGTGCCCGGCCTGATGCTGCTGCCGTACCTCACCGACAGCCTCGGGATCGCCGCGCTGCTGGCCGGCTTCATCGTGTTCCTGCCGAAGGCGTGGGACGTGATCCTCAACCCGATCGCGGGCCGGATCAGCGACCGCACCGAGGACCCGCGCGGACCGCGCCGACCCTGGCTGCTCAAGGCCGGGCTCGCGCTCGCGGCGACGTTCGCGCTGCTGTTCGCCGCGCCCGAGATGGCGACCTGGCTGGAGGCGCTCTGGGTGCTGGTGGTGTTCCTGGCGTGCGCGTCGGCGTACGCGTTCTTCCAGGTGCCGTACGTCGCGATGCCCGCGGAGCTGACGTCGTCGTACGACGAGCGCACCCGGCTGATGACCTGGCGGGTCGCACTGCTCGCGTTCACGATCATGCTCGCCGGTGCGACCGCGCCCGCGATCCGCGACGCGGTCGGCGGGCGCGACGGGTACCGCGTGATGGGCCTGGCGATGGCCGCGATCATCCTGGTCGGCGTTCTCAGCGCGTACGTCGGCACCCGCCGGGCGCCCGTGCACGCACCGCTGCCCGGCGCGGGGAGCCTGCGCGACCAGCTGCGGATCGTCGCGACCGCCCACGACTTCCGCTGGCTGCTGACCTGCTTCGTCATCCAGGCCCTGGCGACCGGGTGCATCCTGGCCGGCGTCGACTACCTGGCCTCCGACGTGCTCGGCAAGGACGGCGCGACCACGATCCTGTTCGTCTGCTTCGTCGGCCCGGCCCTCGTGCTGACGCCCGCATGGGCGGCCGTCGGCACCCGGATCGGCAAGAAGCGCGGCTACACCTACGCGTCGCTCATCCTGGCCGCGGGCGCGCTGCTGATCGTCTCCGCGCAGTCGGTGCCCGCGGCCGCGGTGTACCTCGCGGTCGGGCTGGTCGGCGTCGGGTACGCCGGCTGCCAGGTGTTCCCGATGGCGATGCTGCCCGACGCGGCCGCCGTGGACGCGCGGCGTACCGGCTCGAACCGCGCCGGTGTGTACACCGGCGTGTGGACCGCGGCGGAGACGCTCGGACTCGCGCTCGGGCCTGGGGTGTTCGCGCTGGTGCTCGCGATCGGCGGCTACCGGTCCTCCACCGACGGCGACGTCGCGCAGCCGGACTCGGCGCTGACCGCGATCACGCTCGGCATCTCGGTGCTGCCCGCGGTGCTGATCCTGCTGAGCCTGGTCTGGCTGCGCAGGTACACGCTCGACGCGGCCGAGGTGGATGAGACAGTTTCGGCATGACTGACGCGCTCGACCGCCTGCGGACCATGCAGGAGGCAGACCTGCCGGTGCACGGCGGCCGCACGCTCGCCTACGTCTTCGACTCCGGGCTCGACGAGGTGGACCGGGTCGGCCGCGAGGCGGTGGCGGCCTTCGCCGCCTCCAACGGCCTCGACCCCACGTCGTTCCCGAGCCTGCTGCAGATGGAGAACGACCTGATCGGCTTCGCCGCCGACCTGCTCGACGCACCCGCGGGGGCGGTCGGGACGGTCACCTCCGGCGGCACCGAGTCCTGCCTGCTCGCCGTCCAGGGTGCGCGCGACAGCCGCCCCGAGATCGACCGGCCGCGGATGGTGGTGCCGTCCACCGTGCACGCGGCGTTCCTCAAGGCCGCCAAGTACTTCCGCGTCGAGGCCGTGATCGTCCCGGTCGGACCGGACTTCCGCGCCGACCCGGCCGCGATGGTCGCCGCGATCGAGGAGGACCCGGACCGCACCGTGCTCGTCGTGGTCTCGGCGCCGTCGTACGCCCACGGCGTCATCGACCCCGTGGCCCCGGTCGCGGCAGCGGCTGCCGAGCGCGGGATCCGCTGCCACGTCGACGCCTGCATCGGCGGCTGGGTGCTGCCGTTCGCGCAGCGGATCGGCCGCACCGTGCCGCCGTGGACGTTCGCGGTCGAGGGCGTCACGTCGATCTCCGCGGACCTGCACAAGTACGGCTACGCCCCCAAGGGCACGTCCGTGCTGCTGCACCGCTCGGCCGAGCTGCGGCGGCCGCAGTACTTCGCCTACGCCGACTGGCCGGGCTACACGATGATCAACACCACCCTGCAGTCCACGAAGTCCGGCGGCCCGCTGGCCGGTGCCTGGGCGGTCGTCGAGACCCTCGGCCTCGACGGCTACGACCGGCTCGCCCGCGACGTCTTCGAGGCGACCGACCGGATCGTCGAGGCGATCGGCGCGATCCCGGCCCTCGCGGTGGTCGCGCCACCCGACTCGACGCTGGTCGCGTTCCGCACCGACGGCAGCTGCGACGCGTTCACGTTGGCCGACGAGATGGCCGCGCGCGGGTGGCACATCCAGCCGCAGATGTCGTACGCCGACCAGCCCGTCACCATCCACCTCTCGGTCAGCGCGGGCACGCTCGCGCACCTGGAGGAGTTCGTCAGCGCGCTCACCGAGGCGGTCGCGGCGGCGGTGGCCGCCGGTCCGGTCGTCGTCGACCCCGAGATCGCGGCGTTCATCGCCGCGCTGGACCCGGCCGCCCTGACCGACGACGACTTCGACGGCCTGCTGGCCGCGGCCGGTCTCGGTGGCGGCGAGGGCCTCGCGGTGCCGGAGCGGATGGCCCCGGTCAACGCGATGATCGACCTCGCGTCGCCGCGGATGCGCGAGGCGCTGCTGACGGCCTTCATGGACCGCCTGCAGCGGCCGAACCGGGGCTAGCCCGCGAGCGCGACCACGGTGTCGAGGTCGTAGGAGCCTGCATCGGTGCCGAGGCCCTGAGCCACCTGGGCGGCGGTCGCGCAGCCGAGCCGGGCGGCGGCGCGCAGGTCCCGGCCGAGGGACAGCCCGCGCAGGAAGCCGGCGGAGAAGGCATCGCCGCAGCCGGTGGTGTCCACGAGCCGGTCGGGCTCGATCGGGTACGCCGGCACCTCGATCACCTCGTCGGCGGTGACGACCAGCGCGCCCTTCGCGCCCTGGGTCACCGCGACGCAGCCGGCGCCGGCGTCGACCAGCGCGCGGGCGCCGTCGGCGAGCGACGAGGCGCCGGTGAAGCCGAACACCTGCTCGTCGTTCGGCAGCAGGTAGTCGGTGTGCGGGAGCGCGCCGGCGATCCACGCCAGCATGTCCGGGTCACCCGGCGCGAGGACGTCGAGCGACGTCGTCGCGCCGATCGAGCGGGCGTGGGCGAGCAGCTCCCCGGCCGCCTCGCCGCCGAGGAACTCCGGGCCGCCGAGGTGCAGGTGGGTGATGCCGTCCAGCGCCGCGCGGTCGAGGTCGTCGAGGGTGAACGCGCCGTTCGCGCCGATGCAGTGCCAGGCGGGGCGGTCGCCGTTGGGACGGACCGGGATCACCGACGCCGACGTCTGCTGGTCGTCCTTGCGCACGAGCCCGGACGTGTCGACGCCCTCGCGGGCGAGCAGGGCCAGCAGGGTGTCCCCGATCGGGTCACTGCCGACGGCGCCGAAGGACAGCACCTCGGCACCGATCCGGCTGAGCACGAGCGCCGTACCGCCGGCCGTACCCGCAGCCGACATCCGGATCGTCTCGACGAGCTGGCCGTCGGACCCACCCGGGATCGACTCGATCCCGATCACGTGCGTGTCGAGGACGTGCACCCCGACGGTGGCGATCTTCATTCATGCTCCTGGGTGCTTCCGTAGTTGGTGGTGAGTGCCTGGGTGATGACGTCGAGCTGCTGCGCCTCGGTGAGGGCGCGTGGGGTGCCGAGCGCGCTGGCCCGGTGGTGCAGCGTTGCGAGCCACTCGAGGAGCAGCGCGTTCTCAACCGCCTTCTCGAGCGACGGCCCGACCGCCACCGAGCCGTGGTTGGCCATCAGCGCGGCCTGGCGGCCGTCGAGGGCGGCCACGGTGGCGGCGGCGAGCTCGGGGGTGCCGAAGGTGGCGTACGGCGCGACCCGCACCGCGCCGCCGAGCGCGAGCTGCTGGTAGTGCAGCACCGGGAGCTCGTCGAGCACGCAGGCGATCGCGGTGGAGTACGGCGCATGCGTGTGCACCACGGCTGCGGCGACGGAGCCGGCGTACACGCCGAGGTGGAGACCGAGCTCCGTCGAGGGCACCAGCGCTCCTTCGAGCACCCGCCCGTCCGGCGCCACGACCGTGACGTCCTCGGGCGTGCAGGCGGCGAGGACGACGCCGGTGCCGGTGACCGCGACCCGGTCACCGTCGCGGGCCGAGACGTTGCCGGCGGTGCCGATCAGGAGACCCTCGGCCGCCAGCCGGCGGGCGGCGGCCGCCACCTCGTCGCGGATGCTCATCGGCGGATCCCCTGCAGGCCCTCGGGGGTGGCGTACCGCTCGAGGTAGGCCGCGACCAGGACCATCCCCTCCTCGACGATCTTGCGGTTGCCGGACCGGTCGTGCTCGTAGGCGAGCTGGAAGACCCGGTCGCCGACCTCGACCGCGAGCAGCGCGACGTCGGGGCGCAGGTCGGGCTGGGCGATCCCGGCCTCGACGGCGAAGTCGCGCAGCATCGTGGCGGTCCGGGCGTTGTGCTCGCGGCCGAACCGGTGCACCGCCACGTTGGTACGCCCGCGCAGGTAGATCTCGACGAACGCCGGACGCCGCCGGTAGACCTCGACGTACGCCGACATCGTGGTCCGCACGAGCGTCCACATCGAGAGCGTCTCGAGCGTGGCGAGGTCGGCGGCCACCTGCGTGTCCATCTCGTCCATGTCTCGTTGAGCGAGGGCGAGGAGGAGGTCCTCCTTGTCCGCGAAGTACTGGTAGAGCCCGGCGACGGGGACGCCGGCGGCCTCGGCGATGTCCCGGGTCGTCAGCGCCTCGACCCCGCGCTCGACCACCAGCCGGGCGGCGGCGTCGAGGAGGTCCTCGACGCGGCGCCGGCTGCGCTCCTGGCGCGGGACCCGGCGGGTCGCAGGGCTTGTCAGGGTGGCGGCCACGGGGCGATTCTAGGGCAGAAACCGAAACCTGACACAGATTCAGATACGGAGTTTCCGATGAGCCTGACGCGACGAACGGTGCTCGGCACGGGCCTCGCCCTCGGGGCCGCGCCGCTCCACGAGGCGGTGGCGGCGGGGTCCCGGCAGGGAGCGCTGCCGCGCCGGGTGGACACCGTGGTCGTCGGCGCGGGCATCTCCGGCCTGGTCGCCGCGCGCGAGCTGGCCGACCGCGGCCAGGAGGTGCTGCTGCTCGAGGCCCGCGACCGGGTGGGCGGGCGGGTCCTGAACCACCGGCTGCGCCAGGGCGGCACCATCGAGTCCGGGGGCGCGTTCATCGGCCCGACCCAGGACCACATCGCCGCGCTCGCCGAGGAGCTGGGCGTCCCGACGTTCCCGGAGTACAACGAGGGCAACAGCGTCTACATCTCGTCGCTCACGGGCCGGATCGAGTACTCCGGCACGGTTCCGCCCGACCCGACGATCCTCCCCGACGCGGCCCTCCTGCTGCAGCGCATCGACACGATGGCGGCCGAGATCGACGTCGCCGCCCCGTGGGACCACCCGGACGCCGCCACGTGGGACGCCCAGACCCTCGGCGAGTGGATCCGGGCCAACGCGATCAACGCCGAGGGCGTCGGGAACCTCATCGAGGCCTGGACCCAGCCGGGCTTCGGCGCCGACCCGAACGAGCTGTCGCTGCTCTACGTGCTCTGGTACGTCGCCTGCTCGGGCAACGAGCAGAACGCCGGCACGTTCGCCCGCAACTCCGACACCGCGAACGGCGCCCAGGAGCGCCGCTTCGTCGGCGGCTCACAGCTCATCCCGCTGCGCCTGGCGCGGCGGCTCGGCGACATCGTGACCCTGGGCGCCCCGGTGCGCCGGATCGTGCAGCGCGACGGCCACGTCGTCGTGCACAGCGAGCGTGGCGTCGTCCGCGCCCGGCGCGTGGTCGTCGCCGCTCCCCCGCCCCTGGTGCTCGACATCGACTGGTTCCCGCGGCTGCCGACCCGGCGCCAGCAGCTGCTGCGGCACCTCGACATGGGCCAGCTGATGAAGTGCGACGCGGTCTACGAGAAGCCGTTCTGGCGCGAGGCCGGTCTCAACGGCTTCGGCATCAGCGACAGCGGCGCCGCGCGCGCGGTCTTCGACAACAGCCCCGCGAACGGCGAGCCCGGAGTGCTGCTCGCGTTCGTCGGCGGGTCGACGTGGCGGCAGTACGGCGTGCTCCCGAAGGCCGCGCGTCGCCAGGCCGTGCTGGAGGGGTTCGCCGCGATGTTCGGGGAGCAGGCACTGCACCCGGTCGCGTACGTCGAGCACGACTGGACCGCGGAGCGCTGGACGACCGGAGGCCCGGTCGCGAACTACGCGCCCGGGACGATGGTGCAGTTCGGCTCGGCGATCCGGAGGCCGTTCGGCCGCGTGCACTGGGCCGGCACCGAGACCTCGACGTACTGGACCGGCTACATGGACGGCGCCGTGCGCGCCGGGCAGCGCGCGGCCATCGAGGTGAGCGAGCGATGAGGCGCCTGCTGGCCGCTCTGGCCGCGGTCGTCCTGCTCGCCCCGCCGGCCGCCGCCGAGCCCCGGGAGCGGTGGGACACGGAGGTGTTCTCGCTGGTCCCGGCGCCGGGCTACCCGGCGTACGTCCACGTGCACACCAACGGGCGCGTGTACGCCGGCACCTACGTCGCCTCGGGGAGCACGGTGCCGTCGCGGGTGTTCGAGTGGACCCGGGACGGCACGCTGCTGCGCTCGTGGCGCGTGCCCGGCCAGCCGCTCGACGAGGACCACGGCGTGCAGGTCGCGAACCAGACGCGCGACGGACGGCTCGTGCTGCTCGAGACCTCGACGCGGTCGGTCCTGACCCTCGACGTGCGGACCGGGCGGTTCCGCCGCGTCGCGACGTTCCCCGACGGCGCGGTCCCGAACTACGCGTCATGGGGACCGGGTGGCGCGTTGTACGTCACCGACTACGCCCAGGGCATCATCTGGAGGCTGCCGCGCGGCTCGCGGACGCCGGAGCCGTGGCTCGAGACTCCGGCGCTCGCAGGTGCGCTCGAGTTCGGCACGACCGGCATCCGCTACCGGCCCGGACGGCGCGACTTCCTCATCACCCAGCAGACGGTGAGCGACGGCAGCGGCCTGCCCACCAACGGCGCTCTCTACCGGCTGCCGGTCGGCGCGGACGGGGAGCCCGGCGAGCTCGAGAAGCTCTGGACCTCGCAGCCCGGAGACCTGCCGGACGGCTTCGGCATCGGCGCGTCCGGCCACGTCTACGTCGCGCTCGCGGGCCTGTCCAACCAGCTCGTCGAGCTCACCGCGGACGGCGAGGAGGTCGCGCGCTTCCCCGAGGTCCCGCTGACCGGCGACAACGGCTCCCCGATCCCGTTCGACACCCCGTGCAGCGCGACGTTCCTCGGCAAGCGGGTGCTGGTGGCGAACCAGTCCGCGATCGCCGGCGACGCGAGCCACCAGGCGATCCTCGACGTGTACGTCGGCGAGACGGGGCGGGCGCCGTACCTCCCGAGGGCGGCTCGCTTCCGGAGCTGAGCCGGGGTCAGCTGGCGTCGGGGTCCTCGGGCAGCTCCGGCATGTCCATGCCCTCGGTGATGCAGTCGGTCATCTCCTCGGACTGCACCGACTCGATGGCCTTCTCGTCGTCCTCGCTCGGCTCGTAGTCCTCGTCCTGGTCGACGATCGCCTGCAGCGCCTCGTCGGACAGGTCGGAGTCGTGGAACGCCTCGGCGACGCAGTCGGCGACCTTGGCGTCGACCTCACCGCCCAGCATGTCGCTGTCCTGCAGGCTCTCCGAGATGTCGTCGACGGACGGGCGGCCACCGTCGTCACCGCCACACGCGCTCAGCGTGAGGAGGAGGGCGGAGGACGCGGCCACGGCGGACAGGGTGCGCTGGGTGATAGTCATGTCGACACCTCTTCCCGCCGTCGCACGTCCGTAACCACGCGATCCGGTGGTCGAGACGGGTCGGCGCTCGGGCCGCCGGTCAGCGCGCAGGGGCGGAGGTCTCCTGCCGGGGCTTGACGCCAGGCCCCGGACGCGGCGCGACGTCGCGGCGACCGGGGATCCGGTGGCCGTCCTCGCAGACCAGCTCCGCGTGGACGACCGCTCCGCAGCCGCGGTGGGCGACCTCGACCGGCGGCCCCTCCGGGTCGGCGACGTACTTCGCGCCCCAGTCGGCGATCGCGACGAAGACCGGGTAGAGGTCGAAGCCCTTGGGGGTGAGCCGGTACTCGTGGCGCTCGCGCTGGCCCTCGGGGCGGTAGGGCACGCGGGCGAGGATGTCGTGCTCGACCAGCAGCGCGAGCCGGTCGCTGAGCACCTGGCGCGGGACCCCGCCGTGGGTGCGGATGTCCTCGAAGCGGCGGACCCCGTTGAACACCTCGCGCAGCACCACGAGCACCCAGCGCTCGCCGAGGACCGTCATCGCCCGCTCGACCGTGCAGTTCTCGGTCGACCAGGCCAGCGCGGGGTTCGGTGCGGTGGTGGTCACCCCTCCAGCGTAGGCCAGGCTGGGTCCGGTTGACAGACCCAGCGCGTCCGCGTCACGCTGAGTCCGTGACCCAGACCCAGCCCCACGACCTGGCCGCGATGAGCGGCTACGAGCAGCTGATGGCGATGCGCGACGGGCTGGTCCCGCCGGCGCCGATCGCCGAGACCCTCGGCATGGTCGACTTCGACGGCGAGCCCGGCGCGATCTCGGTCGAGCTCGACCCGGAGCTGCGGCACTACAACCCGCTCGGCACGGTGCACGGCGGCGTGATCTCCACGCTGCTCGACACCGCGGCCGGGTGCTCGGTGCACTCGACGCTGGCGGCGGGCGAGATGTACACCTCGCTCGACCTCACCGTGAAGTTCCTGCGCCCGGCGACCGTCGACTCGGGACGACTGCGCGCCACCGGCAAGGTCATCCAGCGCGGCCGGCGTACCGCCCTCGCCGAGGCGCAGCTGCACGACGCCTCGGGCAAGCTGGTCGCGCACGCCACGTCGAGCTGCATGATCTTCTCCTAGAGTTCCCCCGTGAGCGCGCTCGCGGGACTCGTGGACAAGGGCCTGATGGCCCCGGACTGGGCCGCGGCGCTGGCCCCGGTGGACGACCAGGTCGCCGCGATGGGCCAGTTCCTGCGCGCGGAGATCGCGGCCGGTCGCGACTACCTGCCGGCCGGGGACAAGGTGTTCCGGGCGTTCCAGCGGCCGCTGGCCGACGTTCGCGTGCTGGTCGTGGGCCAGGACCCGTACCCGACGCCGGGCAACCCGATCGGGCTGTCGTTCGCGGTCGACAAGCACGTGCGGCCGCTGCCGCCGAGCCTGGTGAACATCTACCAGGAGCTGGCGAGCGACGTCGGCGTCGTACCGCCGCCGCACGGTGACCTGACGGCGTGGGCGGACCGGGGCGTGATGCTGCTGAACCGCACGCTGACCGTGCAGCCGCGCAGCTCGGGATCGCACCACGGGAAGGGCTGGGAGCCGGTGACCCAGTGCGCGATCGAGGCGCTGGTGCGCCGCGGCGGCCCGTGCGTGGCGATCCTGTGGGGCAGCCACGCCCAGAAGCTCAAGCCGATGCTCGGCGCGATGCCGTCGGTCGAGTCGCCACACCCGTCGCCGCTGTCGGCGTACCGCGGCTTCTTCGGCTCGCGGCCGTTCAGCCGGGTCAACGAGCTGCTCGTCCGGCAGGGCGGCGAACCGGTGGACTGGGCGCTCCCGATGGAATAAAGTTGAATCCTTGACCATTGAGGGGACGTGACCGCGATGACGTCTGCGCGCCTGCCTGCGCTCTACCTCGGCCACGGCGCCCCACCACTCCTCGACGACCCACTGTGGTCGGGCCAGCTGGCGAGCTGGGCGCAGGACCTGCCCCGGCCGAAGGCGATCCTCATCGTCAGCGCGCACTGGGAGTCCGCGCCCGTGTGCCTCAGCGCCAGCCGCGCGCCGCTGGTCTACGACTTCGGCGGCTTCGACCCGAAGTACTACGCGATGACCTACGAGACGCCGGACGCCACGGCACTCGCGCACCAGGTGGCGGCGATGATGCCGTCGTCCGAGCCGGTGCACCAGCACGCCTCGCGCGGCCTCGACCACGGCGCCTGGGTGCCGCTGTCGATCATGTACCCCGAGGCCGACGTCCCCGTGCTGCAGATATCGCTGCCCACCCACGACCCGGTCCGGCTGCTGGCGCTCGGCGAGCGGCTGCGCCCGCTGCGTGACGAGGGCGTGCTGATCGTCGGCTCCGGCTTCCTCACCCACGGGCTGCCGTTCCTCACCTCCTGGCAGATCGACGCGGCGGCCCCCGGCTGGTCGTCGGAGTTCGACGCCTGGGCCGGCGAGGCGCTCGCCCGCGGCGACGTCGACGAGCTCGCGGACTACCGCGCGAAGGCCCCGGGCATGCCCTACGCCCACCCCACCGTGGAGCACTACTCCCCGCTGTTCGTGACCCTCGGCGCGGCCACCGCCGCCGACGTCCCCGGTGAGCAGGTCATCGACGGGTTCTGGATGGGGCTGTCGAAGCGGTCGCTGCAGGTGGCGTGAGCGGTGTCGGTTTCCCCGGTTCACCGGGGAAACCGACCGACGTCAGCCAGCCGTGACCTCGTCCAGCGCCGCCAGGTCCTCGGCCGACGGCACCCAGCGCAGCGCGGCGGCGTTCGCCCGCACCTGGTCCCCCGAGGTCGCACCGGAGATCACCGACGCGACGGCAGGCTGGGCGGCGAGCCCGGCGATCGCCACGTCGAGCGGTGAGAGGTCGCGCGCCGCGGCGTACTGCTCGAACGCCTCGATGCGGTCCCAGTCGGCGTTCGCGAGCCACGACGAGCGGGCCGGGTCGAGGGCGGCTCGGGAGCCGGCGGGGGCGTCCTCGCCGCGGCGGTACTTGCCCGTGAGCAGGCCGTACTCCAACGGGAAGAACGGCAGGATGCCGAGCCCGAACTGCTCGCAGGCGGGAGTCACCTCGGCCTCGACGGTGCGGTCGAGCAGGGAGTAGCGGTTCTGCACCGACACGAACGCCTCGAGCCCCGCGGTGCGCGCGGTCCAGGCGGAGTCGGCGACCTGCCAGCCGTCGAAGTTCGAGCAGCCGACATAGCGGACCTTGCCCTCGCGCACCAGGTCGGTCAGCGCCGAGAGGGTCTCCTCGATCGGGGTGACGCCGTCCGGCTGGTGCAGCTGGTACAGGTCGATGTGGTCCGTGCCGAGCCGCTGCAGCGAGGCCTCGACGGCGCGGCGGACGTAACGACGCGAGGCGCGCGCGCCGAAGTCGTTGCCGAGCGCCCCCTGCATGTCCATGCCGAACTTCGTCGCGACCACGAACTCGTCGCGCTGCCCGCGCAGCGCCTCGCCGAGCAGGCGCTCGCTCTCACCGGGAGGCGCGCCGTAGATGTCCGCGGTGTCGAGCAGGGTCACGCCGGTGTCGCGGGCCGCGGCCAGGATCTCGCGTACGCCGTCGAGGTCGACGCGCCGGCCGAACGCGTTGCAGCCGATGCCGACCGCGCTCACCATCAGTCCCGAGTCGCCCAGCGGGCGATAGGTCATGTCGCTCACGGGGCGACCCTACGGGCGGCTACCTGATGCCGGTCTTGCGCATCATCCGCAGGCCGCCGAGCATCCCCTTGACGTACTTGTCGTAGTCCTGGCCGGGCTTCGCGCCCATGACCTGCTTCTTGAGCACGGCGAGGTTCTGCACGTCGGTGTACTTGAGCAGGCCCTGGTCGCCGTGCCGGGCGCCGACGCCGGACTGCTTCACGCCCCCGGACGGCGTGCCCTTGGAGGCGAACGCCGTGGCCAGGATGTCGTTGACGTTGACGTTGCCCGACTCGATCCGCTTGCCGACCTGGCAGGCGTTCGCGACGTCGCCGCCCCACACCGAGGCGTTGAGGCCGTAGTCGGTGTCGTTGGCCAGCGCGACGGCCTCGTCGACGGTCCGGTACTTGTGCAGCGCCACGACGGGCCCGAACGTCTCGGTCACGCCGGCGAGCATGTCCTTGGTGACGCCCTCGAGGATCGTCGGCTCGAAGAACGCCGGGCCGAGGTCGGGCCGCGCCTTGCCGCCGGTCAGCACGGTCGCGCCCTTCGCGACCGCGTCGTCGACGTGCGCCTGCACCCGGTCCTTGTGGTCGGGCGAGACCAGCGAGCCCATGTCCGGCCCGAAGTCGTACGCCGCGCGCACGTCGAGGGCCTCGGTGGCTGCGACGAACCGGTCGCGGAACTCGTCGTACCGCGACTCCGGGATGTACATCCGCTCGATGTGCATGCAGATCTGGCCGGTGTTGCCGAACGCGCCGAAGATCGCGCCCTGCACGACCTCGTCGAGGTTGGCGTCCTCGAGCACGATCATCGGGTTCTTGCCGCCGAGCTCGAGGCAGGCGCCGATCAGGTTGCGCCCGGCGCGCTCGCCGACGACGCGACCGGTCGCGGTGGAGCCGGTGAACATCACGTAGTTGGCGTTGTCGATCAGCGTCGGGCCGACGTCCGGGCCCTCACCGCACACGACCTGGAAGAGCCCCTTCGGGAGCCCGGCCTCCTCGAGCATCTGGATGCCGTACAGCGGCGACAGCGCGGTCTTGTTGTCCGGCTTCAGCACGATCGCGTTGCCGGCCATCAGCGCCGAGATGGAGTCGGAGATGCCGGTCGCGAACGGGAAGTTCCAGGGCGCGATGATGCCGATGACGCCCTTGGGCTGGCGGATCTCGGTCGACGTGGTGAGCATCGGGACCGGGCCACCGCGCTTCACCGGGGCCAGCAGCTTCGGAGCGCGCTTGAGGTAGTGGCTCATCACCATGACCGGGTCGCAGGTCTCCTCGATCGCCATCCGCCGGTTCTTGCCGCTCTCGACCTGGATCAGGTCGGTCGTGGTCTCGGCGTTGTCGAGGAACAGCGCGTGCGCCCGCTTGAACACCTCGAGCCGCTGCTTGAGGGGGCGTGCCGCCCACTCGACCTGCGCGGCCCGTGCCGTCCGGAACGCCTGCTCGATGTCCTCGGGGGTCGACTGCGGCAGCTCGACCAGCACCTCGCCGGTGTAGACCTCGGTGAGCTTCCAGGTGCCACCGCTGGTGGACGGCACGCGTTGGACCAGCTTCTCGAGGAACGCGTCGGTGATCGATGCGGGTCGCTGCAGGGTCATGGGGTCAGGCCTTCCCGAGCACGAGGTCGGCGCCGCGCTCGCCGATCATGATCGCGGGCGCGTTGGTGTTGCCGCCGGTGATCGACGGCATGATCGAGGCGTCGCAGACGCGCAGCCCCTCGACGCCTCGGACCTTGAGGTCCGGCGTGACGACGGCGAGCTCGTCGACGCCCATCCGGCAGGTGCCGACGCCGTGGTAGACCGAGGTCGCGCGGTTCAGGATCGCGTCGCGCAGCTCCTGGCCCTTGAGGCTCGCGCCGGGGTGGAGCTCGCCCTTCACGGAGCCGCCGAACGCCGCGCCGGCCATGATCTCCCGGGTCATCTCGGAGCCCTCGGCCAGCACCTCGAGGTCACCCGGGTCGGCGAGGTACTGGAAGTCGATCAGCGGCGCCTGCGTCGGGTCGCTGGACGCCAGCCGCAGCGTGCCCCGGCTGCGCGGGTAGATCAGCGTCGACAGGATCGTGATCGCCGGCCGCGGGTCGACGTCGTGGCGGATCGGCTCGTCCTGGTTGGGCGAGACGTACGACCACGGCAGCAGGTGCAGCTGGAGGTCGGGGATGTCGGTCGCCTGGGACGTCTTCAGGAACGCGACGGCCTCGAAGACGGAGTTCGCCAGGAAGCTCTTGCCCGGGCGCACCAGCTCCTTGGCCACGCCCTTGGCGAAGAACGACGCCTTGCCGCGCATCTTCGACGAGGTCGCGTGGAACGTCAGCGCGTGGAACATGTGGTCGTGCAGGTTGTCACCGACCGGCAGGTCGGCGATCACGTCGATCCCGTGGTCGCGCAGGTGCTGCGCGTGCCCGATCCCCGAGAGCATCAGGATCTGCGCGGACCCCACGAACCCGGCCGAGAGGATGACCTCCTTGGCCGCCCGGACCGTGCGCCTCGAGCCGTCCTTGTCGGTGACCTCGACGCCGGTCGCCCGGCCGTTCTCGATGGTCACCTTGCGGACCAGGACCTCGGTCTGCAGCTGCAGGGTGGGGACGTCGAGGTGGTGGATGTAGCCGCGCGAGGCGGAGTACCGCAGCCCGCCGGCGGCGTTCTGCTGCATCCGGCTGACGCCCTCCTGCTCACCGGCGTTGTAGTCGTCGAGGACCTTCGCGCCCAGGGTGTCGGACGCCGCCTGGATGAACTGCAGCGAACCCTCCTGCGGCGTGCGGTTGCGGGTGACCTTGATCGGGCCGCCGGCGCCGCGGTACTCGTTCGCGCCGTCCTCGAAGTCCTCCATGCGCTTGTACGCCGCGTTGACCTCGTCGGCCGACCAGCCGGTGCAACCCTCGGCCGCCCAGGAGTCGTAGTTCGCGCGGTTGCCGCGCACGTAGACCATGCCGTTGATCGAGCTCGAGCCGCCGACGACCTTGCCGCGCGGGACCGGCATCTTGCGGTCGAGGATGTGCTTCTGCGGCGTGGAGTACAGACCCCAGTCGACCCGCTTCTTGATCTCGGGAACCGAGTGCATCGGGCCGATCATGCCCGGCTTCTTGACCAGGAACTGCTCGTCGCTCTTGCCCGCCTCGAGGACGATCACGCTCGCCCCGGACTGGGCCAGCCGGCCGGCGATCGCCGCCCCGGAGCTGCCGGACCCGACCACCACGTAGTCGGCCTCGTTCTGGTACGGCAGGTTCTTCGCCATCTGGTCAACCTCGCTGGAGACATACCGCTGGAATGTGTGCGCGGCCACAACTGTAACGCGTTCTAGTTTGCGGGCAAAGGCCCGTCTCGGAAGGATGCCGAGGGTGAAGATCCTGTCCATCCAGTCCTCGGTGGCCTACGGCCACGTCGGCAACTCCGCGGCGGTGTTCCCGCTCCAGCGGCTCGGCCACGAGGTCTGGCCGGTGCTGACCGTGCACTTCTCCAACCACACCGGGTACGGCGCCTGGCGCGGACCGCTGCTCGCGCCCGAGGACGTGCGCGAGGTGATCGCCGGGATCGGCGACCGCGGCGTGCTCGGCGAGGCGGACGCGGTGCTGTCGGGCTACCAGGGCGACCCCGCCGTCGGCGGGATCATCCTCGACACGGTCGCGCAGGTGAAGGAGCTGAACCCCGCCGCGGTCTACTGCTGCGACCCCGTGATGGGCGACGTCGGCCGCGGCATGTTCGTGCGGCCCGGGATCCCGGAGTTCATGCGCGACACCGTCGTACCCCAGGCCGACATCCTCACGCCCAACCACTTCGAGCTGGACTTCCTCGCCGGCCGCGCGACCTCGACGCTCGCCGAGATCCTCGACGCCGTCGACGAGGTGCGCGAGCGCGGCCCGCGCGACGTGCTGGTCACCAGCGTGCTCCACGGCGACGTCCCCGAGGGGCGGCTCGACGTGGTCGCGGTGTCCGACGAGGGCGCGTGGGCGGTCGAGACGCCGCTGCTGCCGATCACGCCCAACGGGTGCGGCGACGTCACCGCGGCGCTGTACCTCGCGCACCTGCTGTCCACCGGATCGGCCGAGACCGCGCTGTCGCGCACGACGTCGTCGGTGTTCGCGATCCTCGAGAAAACGATCGCGGCGGGCACCCGCGAGATCCAGCTCGTCGCCGCCCAGGACGCGATCGCACACCCACCGGAGACGTTCGCCGTACGCCGGCTGCGCTGAGAGCCGGTGACAGGAGTCGAACCCGCGACATCCTCTTTACAAGAGAGGCGCTCTACCAACTGAGCTACACCGGCAGCGCGCACATGCTACGTGGGGCCGGACGCTCAGCTCATACCGCCGTCGTGGGCGATGACGGCACCGGTGATCATCCGCGCCGCCGGGGACGCGAGCCAGACGATCGTCTCGCCGATCTCGGACGGCGCGATGGCGCCGCCGGGCAGCATCATCATCAGCCGGTCGGCGACCCGGGTGTCCAGGTCGTCGGTCAGCTTGTGGAACACCTGCTCGACGATCGGGGTGTCGACGGTGCCGGGGCAGATCGCATTGACTCGGATCCCCTCGGGCGAGAGCTCGAGCGCGAGCGCCTTGGTGAGCTGGGTGAGCCCGCCCTTGGCGGCGGCGTACGCCGTGGCGTAGGGCTGCGCGACGTTGCCGGCCACCGAGGAGACGTTGACGATCGTGCCCTTGGCGGCGCGGATGTGCGGGAGCGCGGCCTGGATGAGGAAGAACGGGCCCTTGAGGTCGACCGCGTGCACGCGGTCCCACTCGGCCTCGGTGACGGTCTCGATGCGGCCGAACTGCACGATGCCCGCGACGTTCGCGAGCACGTCGATGCGGCCGTGCTCGGCGCACCGCTCGATCGCCGCGTCGACCGCGGCCTTGTCGCCGACGTTGCACTCGACGTACGTCACGCCGTCCGGCACGGTCGGGTTGATGTCGAGGCCGTAGACGACGGCGCCCTGGTCGCGGAACAGCTCGGCGGTGGCGTAGCCGATGCCGGAGGCGGCTCCGGTGATGACGACGACGCGTCCAGTTGGTTCGGTCACAGCGCGGACGGTACCAGCGATCTAGAACACGTTCTAGGTGGTCGCGGGCGATAGTCCCTAACGTTTTGGTGGTCGACACGCCGGTGAACACGACCAAGACGTGAGGGACTATCGCTCCGGACACCCGACTTGAAGGACCGTTGAGGATTCGGCGAGGCTGGGGCCATGACCCTGCTGACGATCGGGCAGCTCGCCGAGCGCGCGGGCGTCGCGACGTCGGCGATCCGGTTCTACGAGGCCGAGGGCCTGCTGACGTCGACGCGGACGGCCGGCAACCAGCGCCGCTACGAGCAGTCCACGCTGCGCCGCATCGCGTTCATCCGTACGGCGCAGCGCGTCGGGCTCAGCCTGGAGGAGATCGGCGCGGCGCTCGCGACCCTGCCGGACGGGCGGGTGCCGACGAAGGCCGACTGGGCCCGCCTCAGCCGGAGCTGGCGGCCGCGCCTCGACGAGCAGATCGCGCGCATCGAGCAGCTGCGCGACCGACTGGACTCCTGCATCGGCTGCGGTTGCCTGAGCCTCAAGACCTGCGCGCTGAGCAACGCCGGCGACGAGATGGCGGCCTACGGGCCGGGCCCGGTGCTCCTCGAGCCCCAGCGAAGGCCGCACGGAAGGCGACCGCGATGACCCTCCTGCACGAGCCCCACCACGACGGCTCCCCGCTGTACGTCGACGACGAGACGCCGGCGACCGGCTGGCCGGTGCAGGTCCGGGTGCGGACCAGCACCGAGGACCCCGTCGACCAGGTCTGGGTGCGGACGACGTACGACGCGGAGCCGACCTACCACCCGTGCGTCGAGATCGCGCGCGACGAGCACACGGTGTGGTGGCAGGGCGACCTGCCGGTGCACAACCCGGTCACGCACTACCGCTTCCTGCTGGTCACCGGCGACCAGCAGCGCTGGCTCACCGGCGCCGGGGTGGTCGACCACGATCCCCCGGACGCGTTCGACTTCCGGATCAGCTCGCACGCGCCGGCGCCGGACTGGGCCCGCGACGCGGTCGTCTACCAGGTGTTCCCGGACCGGTTCGCCCGCTCGGGCGCCGCCGACGCCCGGGAGACCCCGCACTGGGCGGTGCCGGCCGGCTGGGACGACACAGTCGCGTTCGAGCCGCACGACCCGCGCACGCCGCTGCAGCTCTTCGGCGGCGACCTGGACGGCGTCACCGAACACCTCGACCACGTCGCCGGGATCGGGGTGACCGTCGTCTACACGACGCCGGTGTTCCCCGGCGAGAGCAACCACCGCTACAACGCCTCGACGTTCGACCGCGTCGACGACCTGCTCGGCGGTGACGAGGCGTACGTGCGGCTGGTGAGCGCCGTGCACGAGCGCGGCTGGCGGATCCTCGGCGACCTGACCACCAACCACACCGGCGACACCCACGAGTGGTTCACGAACCCGGATACGCACGACTACTACTGCTTCCGGCCCGACGGCACCTACGAGTGCTGGATGGGCCACCACACGCTGCCCAAGCTCGACCACACGAACCCGACCATGCGCGCGGCGATGCTCGAGGGCCCGGACTCCGTGGTCGCGCGCTGGCTGCGGCCGCCGTTCGACCTCGACGGCTGGCGCGTGGACGTCGCCAACATGACCGGCCGGCTCGGCGCGATCGACGTCAACCACGACGTCGCGAGGGCGGTACGCCGCACCGCGACCGCCGAGCGCGCCGACGCGTTCGTGATCGGTGAGCACAACCACGACGCCTCCACCGACCTCGACGGCGACGGCTGGCACGGCACCATGAACTACTCCGGCTTCTCCTGGCCGGTCTGGTCGTGGCTGCGCGACCCCGGGTCCCCGGCGCGCGCGTTCGGTCGCCCGGTTCCGGTGTCGCGGCGTCCGGGAGCGAGCGTCGTGCGGAGCCTGCGCGAGTGGCAGGGCCGCTACGGCTGGCGCGCGACCTCGTCGTCGTGGAACATCCTCGGCTCTCACGACAGCGCGCGCATCCGCACCCTCACCGGCTCGGGTGCGGTGCACCGGGTCGCAGCCGGCCTGCAGTTCACGCTGCCGGGGGTGCCGATGCTGTTCGCCGGCGACGAGATCGGCATGGAGGGCGTGCTCGGCGAGGACTCGCGCCGGCCGTTCCCCTGGCACCGGCGCGAGTCGTGGGACGAGGACACGCTCGCGACGTACGCCGGGCTCGCACGGGTGCGTCACGAGCACCCGGCCCTGCGACGCGGTGGCCTCCGGTGGGCGCACGTCGATGACGACGTGCTGGTGTTCCTGCGGGAGCACCCCGCCGGGTCCGTCCTGGTCGCCGCGCGGCGCGCGGCCGCGCCGGCGGTCGACCTGCCGCTCGGCGACGGCACGCTGCTGCTCACCACCGGAACCGACGGCGACTTCACCGGCACCGTCCCCGCCACGGACGGACCGGCGTTCTCCGTCTGGAGCATCTAGCCTCGAGACATGGCACTGCGCATCGTGGCCGGCCGGCCGGACCCGGCGCTCCTGGGGCTGCCGTGGCACCTGCCCCTGGAGGAGTGGACCGAGCACGTCGTGCCGCTCCCCCGCGGACTGTCGCGGCACGTCGTGCGGATCGTGCGACCCGGTACCAACACCTACGCGGTCAAGGAGACCGTCGAGGAGATCGCGTTCCGCGAGCACCGGATGCTGCGCGACCTGCAGCGGCTGGGACTGCCGGCGGTGCTCCCGCAGGGAGTGGTCACCGGGCGCGTGGACGAGCACGGCGAGGAGCTCCCGGCCGCGCTGCTGACCCAGCACCTGCAGTTCTCGCTGCCGTACCGCAGCCTCTTCGCCCACGGGCTGACCGCTGACAACGTCCCGTCGCTGGTCGACGCCATGGTGGTGCTGCTGGTCCGGCTGCACCTGGCGGACTTCTACTGGGGCGACGTGTCGCTCTCGAACGTGCTGTTCCGGCGCAGCGCGGGCGGCTTCGCGGCGTACCTCGTCGACGCCGAGACCGGCGAGCTGAAGCCGAGCCTGTCCGACCAGCTGCGCGAGCACGACCTGACCGTCGCGACCGAGAACGTCTTCGCCGAGCTGCTCGACCTCCAGGCCAGCCAGTCACTGAACTACGAGGTGCAGGCCCACGAGATCGTCGAGCTGCTCCGCGATCGGTACGACGCGCTGTGGAGCGAGCTGACCGCCGCCGAGGAGTTCTCGACCACGGAGATGTGGCGCATCGAGCGGCGCGTGGAGCGGCTCAACGACCTGGGCTTCGACGTCGACGAGCTCGACATCGTCACCGACTGGGACGGCGACCGGGTGCGGATCCAGCCCAAGGTCGTCGAGCTCGGCCACCACCGTCGCGAGCTGCAGGCGCTCACCGGCATCGACGTCGAGGACGCGCAGGCCCGGCGGATGCTCAACGACATCGCGTCGTTCGCGGCCTACTGGGACCTCGGCCGCGAGGACCGCTCCCTGGTCGCCGCCAAGTGGCTCAACCAGACCTACGAGCCGGTGCTCGCGATGATCCCCACCGACCGCAAGCTCGAGCCGGCCGAGATCTTCCACGAGATCCTCGAGCACCGGTGGTACCTGTCGGAGAACGCCGGCCACGAGGTCGACTTCCTGGAGGCAGCGCGCAGCTACATGGACACCGTGCTCCCGGCGAAGCCGGACGAGAAGGTGGCGGGCGACGAGGACTAGGGCCTGCAGACCCGGCAGGTCGTGAGCGCGCCGTTGTCCTCGCCGACGGGGTGCAGGTCGGTGCGGTGCGCGATCAGCGCGCAGTCGCGGCGGTGGATCGTGGTGCCGTCACCGGCGGTCACCGGGAGCGCCGAGACGTCCACGCCGTCGTCGCGGGTCGTCGCGGCGCGCGAGGTGACGTCGGCGAGCACGAGCAGCGTGTCCGCGAGCCGACGCGACGACTCCTTGCCGTCGGCGGCGATGCGCGCCAGCCAGGCGCCGAAGTACAGGAACCCGCCGGTGAACGTCAGGCCGAGGCCGAGCAGGCCGCCGGAGACGAGGTAGGACAGCTGGTCGTACTGGTACGGCGTGTTCGCGGCGCCGTACCAGCCGAGCACGATCACCACGAGCCCGAGCGGGAGCAGGATCGCGCCCGCCCAGAACAGCACGAGCTGGAGCAGCTGGTAGTGGTTGTCCTTCAACGGCGCGGCACCGGACTGGCTGCCGCGGCTGCTGGCCTTCGGCAGGCCGACCGTGAGCTGGTCCTGGGTGGTCATCGCAGTCATCGTCAGGCCTTTCTGAGATCGGGCAGGCCGCTGTCGAGGCCGTGGGAACAGGAGCCGGTGCCACCGAGGGCGAGGACGCCGGCCTTGCGCAACCAGGTGCCGCCGACGGCGGCGAGGGCGATGCCGGCGATGAGGAGCGCCGCCGGGATCGAGTACAGCGGAGGCAGGCCGGAGCCGGCCAGCTCGGCCGGGGGCAGGTCACCCGTGGTGGCCGGAGCGTCTCCTCCGGCAGCCGCTGCCGGAGCGGCGGCCGTCGGGGCGGAGCCGGACGACGCCACGCCGCCGGAGCCGCCCGCCGCGGCGCCGGGCTCGGTGGTGCCGGGATCGTTGTCGGGCACCTCGGTCGGGATCTCGATGCCCTGGACGGTGTCGACCTGGGTGCTGGCGACGCCCAGCGTCACGACCACGCGCGGCGCGAGCCCGGCGAGCGCCTGCAGGGTGCTCTTCAGCTCCGGCGGGTCGCTGGGCAGCGCGCCGATGATGTCGTCGATCGGCAGCGCGTCGAGCTGCTTGCGCAGCACCGAGGTGTCGATGTCGAGGACGAGCCCGGACACGTCGTTCGAGGCCTTGTCGCCCTTCACCGTCCGCTGCGGCCTGGTGAGCCCGATCTCGACCCCGAGCTGGGCGAGCGCGTCGGTGAGCTGCGCGGGCAGCTCCGGCACCTCGCCGCCCTGGCCGGCGGCGACGACGCCGTCCGGGCCGAAGGAGAACTCCTGCCCGGCCACGGTCATGCCGCCCAGCACGGTCCGCCCGGAGGTGCTGGCCTTCGCGCCGTCGCTGCTGCTGGAGCTGGTGGAGACGAGTCCCTCGAGGGTGACGATGCCGCCGAGCAGCGACACGTCGCCGAGCGCGGACCGCGCCGTCGTGACGACCTTGCCGTCGGAGACGACGTTCTGGCTCGAGGAGGTGTAGCCCTCGAGGTCGACCAGCGCCGCGAGCTCGGGCGGCAGGCCGGGCGTCGGCGTCGGCGCCGGGTCCTCCTCGGCCGCCGTGGTGAGCCCGCCGGTGATCGCCGCGCCGAACTGCTGCAGCAGGTCGGCACCCGGCAGCCCGGGAAGACCGGGTACGCCGGGAGTCTCGCCGCCGCCGTCGCCGCCCTTCTTCTCGGTGCCGTCGCCCACCTGGCCGTCGGGCGAGAAGCCTGCCTGGGCGACGGTCCTGGTCTCGCTGGCGCTGGTCCGCATGACCATGCCGGGGAACGGCTCGTCCGCCTGCTTCTCCTCGCCGGACGGCGAGCTGGAGTTCACCTGCACCGGGTAGCCGTTCTCGCCGAGCTCCTTGGGCAGGCCGAGCTGCTCGACGAACGTCTTCATGCCCTCACCGACCGGGTCGCCCGGCCACAGCCAGCTGGCGCGGCCGGCGGAGCTGCCGGAGTCGGCCTCGACGGTGGTGTAGCCGAGCTCGACCTCGAGCTGCGGGTCCGCCGGGATCGGGATCGTCGGCTCGTAGAGCTCGATCTTCACCGGCGCCGCGACGGCGACCGTGCGGTACCCGCTGAACGCCGGGTCCTCGCTGGCCCCGGCCGAGACCGGCAGCGCGGCGCCGACCAGGGCGGTAGCAGCGAGCGGGACGAGAAGTCTTTTCATGCTGCCCCTCCGAGGATGACGTCGGACATCGTGTCCATGATTTCGCTGGGCTCTCCGGTGGCGACGATGCGGCCGCCGGTCATGACCGCCGCGTAGTCGGAGACCCGGAGCGCGGTGCGGGCGAACTGCTCGATGCAGAGGATCGAGACCCCGCTCTCGGCGATCTGCGCGACGGTGTCGTAGAGCTCGTCGACGATCAGCGGCGCCAGCCCCATCGACAGCTCGTCGAGCAGCAGCAGCGCCGGGTCGGACGCGAGCGCCCGGGACATCGCGAGCATCTGCTGCTCGCCGCCGGACATGGTGCCGGCGAGCTGGTGCCGCCGGTCGTGCAGCCGCGGGAAGTAGGAGTACGCCGTGTCGAGCACGGCGTCGGCCGCGACCCCGGCGTACGACATCAGCGTGAGGTTCTCCTCGACCGTGAGGTTCGGGAACACCGAGCGGCCCTCGGGCACCGTGCACAGCCCGAGGCGGGCGAGCTCCTCGGCGGAGGCGTCCTGCACGTGCACGCCACCGAGGTGGATGTCGCCGGACGTCGGCTTCTTCTGGCCGCTGATGACCTTGACCAGGGTGCTCTTGCCGCCGCCGTTCGGGCCGAGCAGCGCCATCACCGCGCCCTTCGGGACGCTCAGGTCGACGCCGCGCAGGACCTCGATGCGGCCGTACGCCGCGTGCAGGCCGACGATCTCGAGGATGGGAACGCTCATGAGATCGCCTCCAGGACCTGGGTGTCGTCGGACTCGTCGGCGTAGCCGAGGTAGGCCTTCTGGACCGCCGGGTCGGCGCGGATCACGGCCGGCGGGCCGGACGCGATGACCTTGCCGAAGTCGAGCACGTGCAGGTCGTCGCAGACCGACATCACCAGCTCCATGTCGTGCTCGACCATGACGATCCCGCGACCCTCGGCGGCGAGCTCGGCGAGCAGCTCGCCGAAGGCCTGGGTCTCCGACTCGTCGAGGCCGGAGGACGGCTCGTCGAGGAGCAGCAGCTTCGGCTGACCGGCCAGGCAGCGGGCCAGCTCGAGCAGGCGGGCGACGCCGGTGGGGATCGAGTCCGCGCGCTCGTCGGCGTACGCCGCGATCCCGACGCGCTCGAGCAGTCCGTCCACGTCGGTGCCGACCGGCCGGACCAGGCCGGCGATCCCGCGGTGGATGTCGCGGGCGACGCGGACGTTGTCGCGCACCGTCAGCGAACCGAAGGCCTCGAGGCGCTGGAACGTGCGGCCCATCCCGCGTCGCGAGCGGCGGTGCACCGGCAGCCGGGTGATCGCGCGGCCGTCGAAGCGGACCGTCCCGTGGTTGGGCTTCTGGAGGCCCGTGATCACGTTGAAGCAGGTGGTCTTGCCCGCGCCGTTGGGCCCGATCAGGCCGGTGATCCGGCCCGCCTCGGCGGTGAACCCGGCGTGGTCGACGGCGGTCACGCCACCGAACCGGACGACGACGTCCTCAACCTCGAGCAGCGACATGAGCGCCCTCCTTGAGCGGGATGTTGGTCTCGCTGTCGTCCTCGGTGCGAGGCCGGGGCAGCGGCAGCACGGGCACGGCCGTGCGGATCCGGTCGCCGAAGCGGGAGTCGAGCCGGCGGCCGAGGCCGAAGACCAGGTTGGCCAGGCCGTTGGGGTCGCGGCCGAGGGCGACCGCACCGAAGCCGAGGATCGCGAACACCAGCCCGGCGAGCTCGGGCCGCGAGCTCTGCAGCACCGGGAGCAGCATCAGGCCGATCCCGCCGAGCGTCGCCCCGGTCACCGACGTGACGCCGCAGACCACGGCGAGCAGCAGCAGCGGCAGGCTGTTGAAGAGCTGGAAGTCGGCGGCGCCGATGGTGCCACGCAGGCCCGCGAACAGCCCGCCGGCGAGGCCGGCCATCCCGGCGGAGAGCCCGAACAGCGCGACCCGGAACCAGCGCATGTCCAGCCCGAGCGTGCCGCAGGCGGCCGGGCTGTCGCGCATGGCGATCAGCAGCCGGCCGAGCACACCGCGGCGCAGCAGCAGCAGGGCGAGCGACATCAGCACGAAGAACGCCGTCATCACCAGCACGTACCGGCCGGTCGAGGAGAACTCGTAGCCGAGGACCGTGAGCCGCTGGGCGCTCAGGGTGCCGTTGAAACCGAACGCGAAGTCGGCCTGGAAGACCAGCTTGTCCATGAGCACGCCGAACGCGAGCGTCGACAGCGCGAGGTACAGGCCGGTGAGCCGCAGCACGGGCAGCGCGACCAGCGCGCCCACCCCCGCGGCGATCAGCGCGGACATCAGCAGCCCGTAGAGGTTGGGCTCGTCGAGCTTCGCGTACGCGAGCGCACCGACGCCGGCGAACGTGAACTGGGCGAGCGAGACGTGGCCGCCGTACCCGGTGAGGAGGACCAGCGAGAGCATCACCATCGCGTACGTCGCCGCGGTCCCGACGAGCAGCAGGTCGGCGTCCGACATCGAGGCCGCGAGCAGCGCGACCAGGACGAGCAGGGCACCGCCCCAGCCGACGGACTTGGTCATCGACGGCAGCGGTGCGGTGACGATGCCCTTGACCTGCCCGATGCGCAGCTGGGCTTGCGGCATCGCGATGATCACCACGAAGAGGAACAGCGCCGGCACCACCGCGCGCAGCCCCGCGAGGCTGCCCTCGCTGGGGAGGTAGGCGACCGCGAAGGACTGGAGCACGCCGAGCCCCATCGCGCCGACGAACGTCAGCGGCAGGCTCTGCAACCGGCCCAGCATGGCGGCGGCGTAGGCGTTGATGACCAGCAGGGTGAGGTCGTAGTAGGAGAGGCCGATCACCGGCGACAGCAGGATGCCGGCGAGGGCGGCCAGCGAGATCCCGATCGCCCAGGACAGCGACGCGACGTGGTCGGGGTTGCCGCCGAACAGCCGCAGCAGCACCGGGTTGTCGACCGACGCCCGCATGGCGGTGCCGATCCGGGTGCGGTTGAGCAGCAGGTAGAGCAGCAGGGCGACGACGGCCGAGAGCGCGATCGTGATGATCTGGTGCGCGGTGACGTAGGTGTCGCCGATCTGGAGTCCCTTGTCCGGCAGGAACGGCGGCACCGTCCGCGGCTCCGGGGGCCAGATGTACTGCGCCAGGCCGATCAGGCCGACGAAGAGCCCGACGGTCACGACCAGCGAGACGCTGACCGGACCCTCGCCGAGGCCTCGCGTGACGAACCGCTGCACCAGCCAGCCGGTGCCGGGCGCGACCACGCCGAGCACGAGGAACAGCGCCAGCCAGGTGGGCATGCCCTGGCGCTGGCTGAAGTCCCAGAACGTGAAGGCCATGACCATGCCGAACGCACCGTGGGCGATGTTGAAGACCCGGGTCGTCGTGTAGGTCAGCACCAGGCCGCTCGCCGCGATGGCGTACGCCGCTCCGGTGAAGAGGCCGAGGATGGTGAAGGAGATGATCGTGGACATCGTCAGTTCCCGTTCAGGAGCGGGCCGCAGGCGAAGCCGCCAGGGGAGACCTGACGCCACTTGCCGCCGTCGAGCTGGAGCACGGATCCGCAGTTCGACGTGACCTTCGTGCCGACCTGCTGGGGGACGTGGAGGCCGTTGCCGGTCCAGCCCTTGACGCTCTTGATCGCGGCCACGAGCGACGCGCGGCTGAGCTTGCCACCGAGCTGGACCGCCTGCTCGACGAACAACCGGGCCGCGGACCAGGCGTAGAGGCCGAAGTAGTTCGGTGTGGCGCCGGGCTTCACCTGCTCGAGCCACGAGCGGTAGAGCTGCATCTCCTTGACGGAGTAGTCGTCGAAGAGCTCGGTCGTCGACCAGGCGTAGACGCCGTCGCCGTTGTCGCCGGCCTGCTCGACGAAGTTCTGGTCGTAGATGGTCGAGTCCTGGACGAACGCCTCGGGCTCGAAGCCCTGCTGCTGCATGGCATCGAGCAGCTTCACGGTGTTCTGGTACGGGCCGGTGTAGGTCACCAGCTCGATGCCCTTGTCCTTCATCTCCTGGACGTACGGCGCGTAGTTGAACTCGGAGACGTCGATGCCCTTGAAGTAGTCGACCTTCCAGCCCGCGCGGTTGTAGGCGTTGCGGAACATCTCGGCGTTGACGGCGGCCGCGCCGGCGTTGATGTAGAGGACCGCGGCATGCTGCGTGGCGCTCTTGAACTTCGAGAGGAAGTAGCGCGGCATCGACCCGTTGACGGCGCCCGGGTCGACGGCCTGCGCGGCGAAGCAGGTGGCGCAGTCGCGACGCTCGGGCGTGGTGGTGGTCGAGCGGATGTCCGGGAGGCCGCAGTCCTCGGCCGGGCCGGCGCCACCGGAGTCGAACGCCGACATCGACCCGACCGCGGCGAACGCTTCGTCGCAGGCCTTCGTGTAGGCCTGCTGGTCGGCGCCCGCGTCGGCGCGGCTGTCGAGCAGCTGCACCTCGAGCTTGCGGCCGCAGATGTCGTTGGTGGCGTTGAAGTACGCGGCGTACGCCCGCGTCGCCTCCTGCGCCGACTCGAAGATCCCGGGCACCGGGCCCGAGATGTCGGAGATGTTGGCGATCGTGATCGTCTTGTCGGTGATGCCGGTCTGGTTCTTGAAGCCGTCGCAGCTGCCGGCCTTGCCGGCGCCGGCCGCGGCGTTCGCGCCGGTGCCCTCGGTCGCGGGGCCGGCCGCGCCGCCGCTGCTCCCGGTCGTGCCGGTGCTGCCGTCCGAGCCGCCCGTCGTACCGCCCGACCCGCCGTCCGCAGTCAGGCCGGTGCCGCCGTCGACGCCGCCGGCAGCAGTGTCACCGGAGCCCCCGACCGTGGTGCCGTTGACGGCGGCGACCGTGTCGGGGTCGAGCTGGGAGCCACACCCGGCCAGGGCGACCGCGACCGCGACGGCGGCGACGGTGAGCAGTCGGACCCTACGCATGGTTCCCTCCCTGGAGACCGAACGTGATGCTCGTCTCAACGAGGTCCGCACGACTTGGTGACGCCTGTCTGGACATCCGGACGCCGATCACGAGGACGTCGTGCCGCTGCAGAGGTACTTCGTCCCGCCGACCGGGACCCAGCGACCGCCCTTGAGCTGGATGAACCGCCAGCACTCGCCGGTGCGCCGCGGACCCACGTGCTGGGGCGAGTGCATGCCGTTCGCGGTCCAGTTGTCGACCTTGCCGACGTCGGCCAGCAGGCTCTGCCGGCTGAGCCGGCCGCCCAGCGTGATCGAGCGCTCGACGAACAGCCGCGCGGCCGACCAGGAGAACAGCCCGAAGAAGCTCGGCTCAGCGCCGGGCTTCACCTGCTGGAGCCAGCTCATGTAGAGCTGCAGCTCCTTGTTGCTGCTGGCTTCCTCGAACGGCGTGAAGTTGATGAACAGCGTGGTGCCCTCGACCGCGTCACCGCCGTTCTGGACGAACTCGGTGGTGTACGCCGTCGGGTCGAGCATGAACACCTCGGGGTCGAAGCCCTGCTGCTTCATCGCGTCGGCCAGCCGGACGAACTGCGCGGACGCCCCGATCATCTGGACGTACTCGATGCCCTTGCTCTTCATCTCCTGCACGTACGGCGCGTAGTTGAACTCGGAGATGTCGATGCCCTTGACGTAGTCGAAGGTCATGCCGCGGTTCTCCATCGCGGAGACCTGGACCTCGGCGTTCTCCGCCGCGGCCCCGGCGTTGATGTAGAGCATCGCCGCGTTCTTCGCGGCGTCCGGGTGGTTCTTCTTCACGAAGTCGGGCACGGCGTTCTGGAACTCGGTGGCGACGGTCGACTGGGCGCCGTAGCAGGTGGTGCAGTCCTGGCGGTCGAACGTCACCGACGCCGAGCGGATGTCGGGCAGCCCGCAGTCCTGGGCGGTCTTGGCGCCGCCGGAGTCGAACGCCGACATCGAGCCGACCATCGCGAACGTCTCGTCGCAGCCCTTCGCGTAGGCCTGCTGGTCCGCAGCGGCGTCGGTGCGGCTGTCGTACGCCTTCAGCTCGAGCTTGCGGCCGCAGATGTCGCTGGTGGCGTTGAAGTAGGCGACGTAGGCGCGGACGGCGTCCTGGCTGGCCTCGAACAGCCCGGGCACCGGCCCGGACACGTCGGAGGCGTTGCCGATGACGACGGTCTTGTCGGTGATGCCGGTCTGGTTCTTGAAGCCGTTGCAGCTGCCGGCCTTCGCGCCGCCGGTCGCGGAGTTCGCCCCCGTGCCCTCCTGCGCCTCCCCGCTGCCGCCCCCCGTGGACGTCGAGCCTCCGGCCGTCGTCGTGCTCCCTCCGTCCCCGGTGCTGCCCGGCACCGAGCCGTCCGGGCCGGTGACGGTGCCGTCCGCCGCCACCACCTCGCCGTCCGGGCCGACGCTCGTGCCGTTGACGGCCGCGACGGTGTCGGGGTCGAGCTGGGAGCCGCACGCGGCGAGGGAGAGCGCGACCAGCGCACAGACAGGTGCCAGCACGGCACGACGGATCCGGACCACGAGGGCCTCCACGGAGCTAGAACACGTATCAGTTCTGGCTCAACGAGGAGGGCGGCCGGAGGTGACGGTCAACACACGTGGCGCGCTCCCATGGACCTCGAATCGCTCTGACGCGTTGATCCCGCCCAGACAAGTTCAGATGGGATCGCAGGCATCGTCCGTCACGGAAGGCCCGCACTGGACGAGCCCCACAGCGAGATGGATGTCGTGCTCCTTGCCGTCGTCGCCGACAAGCGTCACGTCGATACCTCGGATCTCGGTGTACGCCTCGCCGACCACCTCGAGCCCGACCACCAGACGAACGCCGGCCGCCTGCGCCGAGATCGTCGAACCCACCGCCGGTCCGAGCCCTTCCAACCAGCGCACGACCGGCGGAAACTCGTCGGTGACGTCGAACGTGGGGTTGCCCTCCTGAGTGAGCTGATAGCCGAGGACGGTCAACCCCGTGCCCCGCATCTCGACGGAAACATCCTCGATTCGACCGGCGACAGGAGCCTCCACTGTTCCCAGACCGAACGAGAAGCGTTTCCCGACGGGATACGTAATTTCCGTAACGGCATCGAGTCCGAGCGACATGATCGGGACGTCCGATTGCGGTGGAACTGCGCTATCCCCCGAGCATCCGGCGAGTACGAGAACACTCGCGAAACAGGCCGCACCCACACGAGGAAGCATTGAACGGGCCCTCACGACAGGGCCCTGACGGCTTGCGCGTGCACGCCGGTTCCGTTCAGTCCGAGCATGTGTCGACTTCCTCCCGACGACGAGACACGTGCGCAGATCCTCACAGAAGACCGCTCTCCGGATGTCCGATTGCAGTCAAGAGAGACATCGGGCGCGATGAGCACGCACCCCGAGCGTCACACTGCCCGTGCTGGTCTAGCCGGGCCCTGAGCTACTGCACGGTGAGAGGCGGATAGGTCAGCTCGACGTACGCCCCGACCTCGAAGACCCCGTTGGTCTGGATGTCGACCCACTGGATACCCGCCGGGTGGCCGTCGCGGTAGGTGATCAGGCTGATCTCGGCCTCGTGCTTGGGCTTGCTCCCCAGCGCGATGGCGTACGCCGCTCCGCCCGCGGTGCCGGTCGTGTAGCGGTACCCCGTGGAGCCGTTCTCGCCGACGGTCGGCTCTGGGCCGACCCGGTTGTGCAGGTGGCCGCCGAGCACCAGCTGCACACAGCCGCGGTTGAGCGCCTCGCGGCCGAGGTTCGCGTCGTGGACCAGCATGGTCACCAGCCCGCCCTCGACCTCGCACGCGGCATCGGCCATCCGCTCCTCGACCTCGGCGAACGACAGACCGACCTCGTCGCGCCAGCTGCCGAGGCCGCTGGAGCGCGGGTCGTCGACACCGAGCAGCGTCGTGCCCGCGGGTCCCTCGACCACCTCGCCGTCCAGCATCGTCCAGCCGTGGTCGGACATGTAGTCGCTGACGAAGTCACCGTGGTCGTGGTTGCCGGCGACGCCCCAGCGGTCGAGGCCCGCGAAGGCCGCGCTCACCGAGTCGAGGGAGAACGCCTCCCAGCTGCTGCCCGTCGAGGTGTCGTCGCCGCCGTCGAACACCGCCGTCGCGCCGGCCGCGTCGGCGATCGCGCGGGCGACGGGGTCCATGCCGATGTTGTCGTGCCGGTCGGACACGAAGACCACGACCGTGTCGCCCTCCTCAGGCACCCGCAGGTCCAGGGTGGCCGCGTGCTCCTCCGCCGCCGCGTAGAACTCCTTGCTCGTGTCGTAGGTGTCGACCGCGCTCTCGACCAGTCGGCGGGTCTGGGACGTGGTGACGTCACCGCGCACCTGGACGTCGTCGAGCTCGTCGGGGACCGGGACGTCGGGGCCGAGGAACTCCTGCAGGGACACCCAGTCACCACCGCCCACCGGAGTGGCCGGCTCGCGCCACGGCTGCCAGACCGCGATCCCGAGCACGACGGCCAGGACCACCGCGACCACCCCGGTGCGGAGCTGGAACCGGCCCGCCAGCTCCCGCCGGCGGGTCGGACCGATGAGCAGCCACACCACCACGGGCACCAGGCCGAGCACGGCGCCGCGCACCAGGGCGTCGACCGCCATCGACTCGACGGCATGACCGATCTTGGCCAGCTGGCCTTCGGGCTGGCTGGCGAGCAGGGCGTAGCGCTGGACGAGCTCGTCGGTCGACTTCGCGTCGGTCTTCCCGAGCTGGACGTCGACACCGACGACCCTGCCACTGTCCACACGCACGTCCGGGAGGATCGGCCCGGCGTCCAGCACGGCCTTGCCGGACAGGTCCGGCGAGACGACCGCGTCGTGGCTGGCCAGCTCGACGGTGCGGCTGCTGGTCAGGAACAGCACCAGCCCGACGAGGACGGCACAGAGCAGCCAGACCCCGACGTAGGTCAGGATCCGAGCAGTCCGGCGCACGGTCAGCGGCGCGCCTCGGCGATGGCGTAGAGCGCGACCGAGGCCGCCACCCCCGCGTTCAGCGACTCGAGGCGGTTCGCCATCGGGATGGACACCAGCTGGTCGCAGGTCTCCGACACCAGCCGCGAGAGACCCTCGCCCTCGGAGCCCACCACGACCACGAGCGGGCCGTCGGCCAGGTCGAGGTCCGGCAGGCTCACGTCGCCCTCGGCGGCCAGGCCGACGACCATGCAGCCGGCGTCCTGGTAGGCCTTGAGCTGACGGGTGAGGTTCACGGTCTGCGCGACCGGGATCCGGGCGGCCGCGCCGGCGCTGGTCTTCCACGCCGCGGCGGTCATGCCGGCCGCGCGCCGCTCCGGGATGACCACGCCGTGCGCGCCGAACCCGGCCGCGCTGCGGATGATCGCGCCGAGGTTGCGCGGGTCGGTGATGTGGTCGACCGCGACGATCAGCGGCTTCTCCACGTTCTTCGCGGCCAGGTCGAGGAGGTCGTCGGGGTGGGCGTACTCGTACGCCGGGATCCGCGCGACCAGGCCCTGGTGGACGCCGCCGCCGACCATCCGGTCCATCTCGGTCTTGGTGACCTCGAGCAGCTTGACGCCCTTGTCGGACGCGAGCTGGAACGCCTCGCGCAGCCGCCCGTCGCGCTCGGCGCCCTCGGCGACGTACAGCGCGTTGATCGGCACGCCCTCACGCAGCGACTCGACGACCGGGTTGCGGCCGATGATCCACTCGGCGTCACCGGTCGTGCGCCGCTTCGGCTTGGTGGCGGCTGCCTTCTCGGCGCGCTTCGCGGCCTTGTGCGCCTTGTGGTACTCGCGGTCCTTGGCCTTCGGCGTCGGACCCCGCCCCTCGAGCCCGCGCTTCACGCGGCCACCCGACCCGGCGGTCGGGTTGCCCTTGCCGGACTTCTTGATCGCGCCCTTGCGCTGGCTGTTCCCTGCCATCAGGCAATGCTCCACTTCGGTCCGTCAGGGGTGTCCTCGACCTCGATGCCGGCGGCCTGGATCCGGTCGCGGATCGCATCGGCGGTGGCGAAGTCCTTGTTCGCGCGGGCCTCGGCGCGCTGCTCGAGCAGGCCGGCCACGAGCGCGTCGACTGCGTCCGTGAGCTTCTGGTCGTCGCCGCCCGCGCTGCCCCACGCGGGGTCGGCGGGGTTGACCCCGAGCACGTCCAGCATCGCGACCACCTGGGCGGCGTACGGCGCCGGGTCGTCGGCCTTGTTCCCCTCGCGCACGGTGTCGTAGACGACCGCCACGGCGGCCGGCGTCCCGAGGTCGTCGTCCATCGCGGCAACGAACGCGTCAGGCAGCGCTCCGGCCTCGACGTCGCCGGCCCGCTCCAGGAAGCTCTCGATCCGCCGGAACCCGACGGCCGCCTCGTCGAGCGCCTCGAACGAGAACTCCACGTGGCTGCGGTAGTGCGCGGCGACGATGTAGAAGCGCAGCTCGATGCCGCGGTACTTCTGGAGGACCGACGGGATCGCCAGCGAGTTGCCCAGCGACTTGCTCATCTTCTCGCCGGCGGTGGTGATCCACGCGTTGTGCATCCAGTACGACGCGAACGGGTGGCCGGCCGCACGGGACTGGGCCTGCTCGTTCTCGTGGTGCGGGAAGCGCAGGTCGACGCCGCCGCCGTGGATGTCGAACGCGGTGCCGAGGTACTTGCCCGCCATCGCCGAGCACTCGATGTGCCAGCCCGGGCGGCCGCGGCCCCAGGGGCTCGGCCAGGACGCGGTCTCCGGCTCGGACTGCTTGCGGCCCTTCCACAGCGCGAAGTCGCGCGGGTCGCGCTTGCCGCGTGGGTCGGCGTCCTCGGCGGCCTCCATGTCGTCGACCTTCTGGCGGGTGAGCTCGCCGTACTGCGGCCAGGAGCGCACGTCGAAGTAGACGTCGCCCGAGCCGTCGGCCGCGGCGTACGCGTGGCCCTTCTCGATCAGCGTCTCGATGAGCTCGAGCATCTCCGGCACGTGCCCGGTGGCCAGCGGCTCGTACGTCGGCGGCGCGACGTTGAGCGCGGCGTAGGCCTTGTCGAGCTCGCGCTTCATGGCGGCGGCGTGGGAGTACCAGGGCCGGCCGAGCGTGTCGGCCTTGGCCAGGATCTTGTCGTCGATGTCGGTGACGTTGCGGATGAACGTCACGTCGAACCCGCGGTGGGCGAGCCAGCGCTGCAGCACGTCGAAGTTCACCGCCGAGCGGACGTGCCCGACGTGCGGCTCGGACTGCACGGTGAGACCACAGACGTACAGACCGGCCTTCCCCTCCTCGAGGGGAACGAAGTCACGGACTTCGCGGGTCGCGGTGTCGTACAGCCTGAAGGTCACCGGCCAAGTCTAGGGTTTGAGGGTGCGACGCCTGACATCCTCGTTCCTGGCCTCGGTCCTCGCCGGCTCCCTCCTCGCTCCGCTGCTGGCCGCGGCGCCGGCCACGGCCGCACCGGCCCGGCAGATCGAGTACACCGAGTGGGACGCCCCCGCCGGGCTCCAGGCGCTTCCCGCCGGGGTCGACCGGCGCGCGTGGACGACCCCGTGGACCTCTCCGGGCTTCGCGCTCACCCGGCTGATCCCCTCGTGGTCGGCGCGCACGCCCGGCGACAGCCAGGTGCGCATCGAGGTGCGCGGCCGCACCGACGCGACCACCTCGTCCTGGGACACGATCGCGACCTGGACGTCGGGGGACCGGCACTTCGAGCGCACGACGTACGGCGCGCAGTCCGACGACCTCGCGTCCGTGAACGTGGACACGTGGGTCGTCCCGGCCGGCGTCACGTCGTACCAGCTGCGGGTCACGATGGTCCGCGCCGCCGGCCAGAAGACGTCGCCCCGCGTGGACATGGTCGGCGCGATGGCGTCGCTGCTGCCGTCCGTCGACTCCGTGCGGACGTCGCGTCCGGGCCCGGGCCGAGGCGTCGTGCTGGACGTGCCGCGCTACTCACAGATGGTGCACAGCGGTCACTACCCGCAGTACGGCAGCGGTGGTGAGGCCTGGTGCTCGCCGACCTCGACGTCGATGGTGCTCGGCTACTACGACGCGCTGCCCAAGGCGAAGGCGTACTCCTGGGTCCCCTCCGACCACGTCGACCCGTGGGTCGATCACGCCGCGCGGATGACCTACGACTACGAGTACGACGGCACCGGCAACTGGCCGTTCAACACCGCGTACGCCGCGAGCCTGGCCGGGCACGCCTACGTCACCCGGCTGCGGTCCCTGCGCGAGGCCGAGACCTACATCGCCGACGGGATCCCGCTGGTCGCCTCGATCGCGTTCGGCGAGGGCGAGCTGGACGGCGCGCCGATCTCGTCGACCAACGGGCACCTGCTGGTGATCGTCGGCTTCACGCAGTCCGGCGACGTGATCGTCAACGACCCGGCGGCCGCCACGCGTGCCGGGGTGCGGCGCACCTACGACCGCGGGCAGTTCGAGAACGCCTGGATCCCCAAGTCCGGTGGCACCGTCTACGTGATCACCCGGGACTAGACGCCGTACCCGCCGTCGACGTCGAGCTTCTGGCCGGAGACGAACCCGGCGCGGTCGGAGGCGAGGAAGCAGACCGCCTCGGCGACGTCCTCGGCGGTGCCGAAGCGGCGGAGCGGGATGTTGCGGCGGGTGATCGCGAGCGCCTCCTCGGACAGCTCCCCCGACGAGATCAGCCGTTCGGCCATCCCGTCGGTGAGCATCCCCGGGCCGACGGCGTTCACCCGGACGCCGTACCTGCCCTCCTCGGCGGCCAGGGCCCGCACCATCGCCTCGACGGCCGCCTTGGGCGCCGACGACAGCCCGTCGCGAACCGGGAAGCGCGCGGTGGCCGCGGTGGTCACCGCGACGACCGACCCCTGGGACGTCCGCAGGTGCGCCAGCGCCGGCTGGACGACCGCGAAGAACCCGGCCGCGTCGGCGGCGAGCTGGGCGGCCATCGCGGCGGGCTCGACGTTCGACAGGTGCCTCATCGGCACGTGCGGGCCGGCGGCGTACACCAGCGTGTGCAGGCCGCCGTGGTCCTCGACCACGGCCTCGACCACCCGCGCGGCATCGTCCGGGACCGTGAGGTCGAGGGCGTACGACGAGCCCTCCGGCCGCGTGGTGCGGTACGTCGTCGCGACGGTCGCTCCCCGCTCCGCCAGCATCCGCGCGATCACGCTGCCCAGGCCGCCGCTGCCGCCGATCACCAGGGCCGCGCCCGCGCGGCCGTCGAAGTCCGCCATCACTCGTCGTCCTGTTCCGTCGCCGTGAAGTCGACCTGGTGCCAGCCGGTCGCGCCGTCCGGCACCGGGTCGACCTCCTCGCTGGTCTGCACCTCGCCGTTCGCGTCGGTCGCTCGGACGACGACCGTGTGGTCGCCGGGCTCGACGTCCACCTGGGCCACCCACTGGACCCAGGTGTCGGTGCTCGGCACCTCGGCGAGCGTCGCGGTCTGCCACTCGCCGTCGTCGACCGAGATCTCGACGCTGCGGATGCCGGTGTGCTGCGACCACGCGACGCCGGCGATCGGCGCCCCGCCGGCGGCGATCTCACCCCCGCCGCGGGGGACGTCGATCCGCGATGCGAGCTTCACCGGCCCGAGCTCGGACCAGCCCTGCTCGGTCCAGTACGCCGAGATGTCGGCGAACCTCGTCACCTTCATCTCCACGACCCACTTGCACGCGGAGACGTAGCCGTAGAGGCCCGGCACGATCGTGCGCACGGGGAAGCCGTGGTCGATCGGCAGCGGCCGGCCGTTCATGGCCACCGCGAGCATCGCGTCGCGGTCGTCGGTCAGCACCGAGAGCGGCGTGCCGCACGTCCAGCCGTCGTCCGAGGTCTGCAGCACCGCGTCCGCACCCGGCTGCACGCCGGCCTCGCGGAGCAGGTCGGCGATCCGCACGCCGCTCCACCACGCGTTGCCGATCAGGTCGCCGCCGACCTCGTTGGACACGCAGTTGAGCGTCACCCAGGCCTCGGTCAGCGACCGCGCGATCAGCTGCTGGTAGTTGATGACGACCTCGCGGTCGACCATCCCGTGGATGCGCAGCTCCCAGTCCGCGGGCTCGATCGTGGGCACCGCGAACGCGGTGTCGATCCGGTAGAAGTCGTCGTTCGGCGTCGCCCAGGCCGTCATGTCGGGCACGTCCACGCGGGCGCCCTTCGGGATGTCCGGCGTCGTGACCCCGGGCAGGCGGAGCAGCCGCCGGGTCTCCTCGACGTGCCGCCGTCCCCGGCCGACCGCCCGGCCGACCACGCCGAGCCCGATGCCGACCGCAGCCATCGTCCCCGCGCGCAGCAGGAACGTACGCCGGGTGTGGTCCGGGTGCGTGGGGTCGGCGGCGTCGAGCCCGGGCTCGGTCTCGGCCACGGCGAGCTCGTGGCGGCGCAGCGGCTCGGTGAGCAGCGAGAGGCAGACCAGCCAGGTCGCGAACCCGGCCGCGACCGGCAGCAGGTCGAGCGTCGTCGCGCCCCGCTGGTCGTAGACCGCGATGCCGCCGATCACGGCGAGCACGCCGAACACGATCGTCGGCGCCCACCACGTGGTCCGCGCCAGCCGGCCGGCCCAGGCGAACAGCAGCCCGCTGAGCACCAGGATCACCAGCATCAGGAACGGCTTGTCCTTGTCGCCCAGGATCTTGATGGCTCGCTCCACCACCGGACCGGGCGTCAGCCGGACGACCAGCTCGGCGACCGCGACGTTCGGGGCGTCGCGGATGGTGGTCACCATCGCCAGGAAGTAGGCCATGGCGAGCCCGGCGAAGCCGGCCACCAGACCGGCGATCGACCACGCACCGCGGGAGGTCCTCACGCGCTGATTCTCGCTCAGGCATGATCGGCGCGTGGACAGACTCCCCCGTGTCGGCCTCGGCACCGACGTGCACCGCCTCGTCGACGGCGTCCCGCTGCACCTCGCGGGGCTGTCCTGGCCCGACGAGCCGCAGGGCCTCGAGGGTCACTCGGACGCCGACGTCGCGGCCCACGCCGCGTGCGACGCGCTGCTGTCGGCGGCCGGCCTCGGCGACCTCGGCTCGAACTTCGGCACGGCCGAGCCGCAGTGGGCCGGGGCGTCCGGCGCCGCCCTGCTCGAGGAGACCGCACGCCGAGTGCGAGCGGCCGGCCTCGAGATCGGCAACGTCGCCGTCCAGGTCATCGGCAACCGTCCGCGCCTGGGCCCGCGCCGCGCCGAGGCCGAGGCCGCTCTCTCCGCGGCGGCCGGCGCGCCGGTGACCGTCTCCGCCACCACGACGGACGGCCTCGGCCTGACCGGCCGGGGCGAAGGCATCGCCGCCTTGGCAACGGCACTGGTCTACTAGGCCTCCTTGCGCGGACCGACCTGCACGACCCCCTCGACCACTCGGACGTCGTACGCCGGGATCGACACATGGTCGTCGTCGAGGCACCTGCCGCTGCGCAGGTCGAACGCGTGCCGGTGCGCGGGCGACGCGACGAACGGGACCCCGCCCCGGACACCGACGATGCCGCGCGCGATCACCGACGCCTTCGCGAACGGGTCGTGGTTTCCCAGCGCGTAGACCGTGTCGTCCTGGGTCCGGAAGATCGCCAGCGCCTGCCCGTGCACGAGGGCCGTCGCGCCGCGCTCGACCTCGAGCTCGACGACCCGGCACACCGGTTGCCACATGCGCAGCAACGTAAAGCCGCCATGTGACGCCCCTGTTTCGCCGGATCACAGCCATGAAAAACTCCGCGGGTGACAGCCGCCGTCGTGATCCTCGCCGCCGGGGCTGGTGCCCGCGTGGGCGCCGGCTCCAACAAGGTGCTGCTGCCGCTCGGCACGGTGCCGGTGCTGGCCTGGTCGGTGCGCGACGCGCTCACGCTCGACGACGTGCGCCGGGTGCTCGTGGTCGTCCGGCCGGGCGAGGCCGACGACGTGGCCGCGGCCCTCGCCCCGCACCTCGGCGACGGCGAGGTCGGCATCGTCGAGGGCGGTGCGACCCGGCACGGCTCGGAGTGGAACGCGCTCCAGGCGCTGCGCGGGGAGATCGAGTCCGGCGAGGTCGACGTGGTCGCGATCCATGACGGCGCCCGGCCGCTCGCCGGGCGTGCGCTGTTCACCGCGACCATCGCGGCCGCTCGCGAGCGGGGCGGTGCGATCCCGTGCGTGCGGCTGCCCGGGCTGCTCGCGCTCGACGGGCGCGCGCTCCCCGCGGAGCTCGACGGCGTGCAGACCCCGCAGGCGTTCCGGGCGGCCGCGCTGCTCGCGGCGTACACCCGCGCCGACGCGGACGGCTTCGACGGCACCGACACGGCGGCCTGCTGGACCCGCTACACCGACCTCCCGGTGGCGGCGGTGCCGAGCAGCCCGCGGAACCTGAAGATCACGTTCCCCGAGGACCTGGAGCTCGCGCTCAGGCTCCGGTGAGCGCCTCGAGCACGCGCACGTCGTCGTCGGAGCCGACGCGGCGGGCGGACGGCGGCGCCTCGACCAGCTCGACGGGGTAGCGCCGCCGCAGCTCGGCGACCAGGTCCACGAAGTCCTCGGTCGGCAGCGCGTCGAGCGACGCGACGACCTCGGCGGGCAACACCACCGGGGAGGCGACCGCGACCAGACCGTCGCGGTCGAGGGTCTCCCCGACCAGCCCGCCCTCGACGACCTTGACGGTGTCGGTGACCGGGCGGACGCCGACCACCACGCAGCCGCGCTCGACCGCGCGGGCGACGCACGCGGCCACGAAGGCGGGCGGTGTCATCGGGCACAGCGGGTCATGCAGCACGAACGGCTCGCCGGACTCGGCGAGCGCCGACCACGGCACGGTGTCGTCGACCGGCGTCACGCCGGCCTCGCCCAGCGCCCACGCGGCGCAGGCGACCAGCGCCTCGCCGTGGATCAGCGCGAACGGCAGCGTGCCGCGCCCGTCGGTGACCACGGTGCCGAGCGCGGGTGCTGCCTCGTCGTACTCCACCCTCGCGACCCTAGACGCCACGAGGCCCCCGGGATCATCCCGGGGGCCTCGTGAACGTGGATCTGTGGATCAGGAAGCGAGCACCTCGTCGAGGAGGGCCTCGGCCTTGTCCTCGTTGGTGTGCTCCGCCAGAGCCAACTCGGAGACGAGGATCTGGCGGGCCTTCGCCAGCATCCGCTTCTCACCCGCCGACAGGCCACGGTCGCGCTCCCGGCGCCACAGGTCGCGGACGACCTCGGCCACCTTCATGACGTCGCCACTGTGCAGCTTCTCGAGGTTCGCCTTGTAGCGGCGCGACCAGTTGGTCGGCTCCTCGACGTGCGCGGCCCGGAGGACGTCGAACACGCGGTCGAGGCCCTCCTTGTCGACGACGTCGCGAACTCCGACCAGATCGAGGTTGCATGCGGGTACCCGGACAACCAGGTCCTGCTGGGCGACGATACGGAGTACGAGGTACTGCCTGTCTTCTCCCTTGATGGTCCGCATCTCGATGTCTTCGATGACTGCGGCTCCGTGATTCGGGTAAACAACCGTTTCGCCGACGGTGAAAGTCATATGTCAGGTACCCCTTCCTAGGTGTTCATTCTAACACGTGTTCGAAGGGGCTCCAGCACCGTTTCTGCAGGTCAGGGGCACAATGCGGGCTTGACAGATCACGGGGTCATGTGTTGGCGGCACCCTTCCGGGTGATACTGCGGGGTATGTCGCCGACCCTGCGCCAACGCCAGCCCGACACGGTCGACCCGGGTCAGCCACGCCGTGCCGAGCGCCGCCGGACCCTCGCCCACACCACGCCCGTACTGCTGCTGCGCGCCGCGCACCCGCGCCAGGCGGCCCTGACCGCGACCGGTCTCGCGGTCGCCGCCGCCATCAGCGGCCGGCCCGGTCGCGAGGTGCTCCTCGTGCTCGCCACCGTGCTGGTGGGGCAGGCGGTCCTGGGGTGGCACAACGACCTGGTCGACCGCGACCGCGACGCGCGCCGGCTGCCGAGCGGCAAGCCGATCGCCGACGGCTACCTCGAGCCCGGGACGGCCTGGTTCGCGCTCACCTGCGGCGTCCTGCTGCTGATCCCGCTGGCGGTCATGAACGGCATCACCGCGGGCTGCCTCTACCTCGCGTCCGTCGCGGTCGGTCTGGTCGGCAACGTGGCGCTGCGCGGCACCCTGCTGTCGTGGCTGCCCTGGGCGGTGTCGTTCGGGCTATACCCCGCGTTCCTGTCGTACGGCGGGTGGGGTGGCCAGGCGGTCGGCGACGCGCCGCAGCCGGCGATGGTCGCGCTCGCCGCGGCGCTCGGCGTGGGCGTTCACGTGCTGTGCGCGCTGCCCGGCCTGGTGGCCGACCACGAGGACGGCGTACGCCACCTCCCGCTGCGGATCGCGCTCAAGACCGGAGCGACGAAGCTCCTCGTGCTGGCCGTGGCATGGACGGTGCTGGTCGTGGTCGGGATGCTCGTCGTCGGCAACTCCGTAGGCCTCGGCAGGTAGCCCCAACGGGACCGCTAGGCTGTGCCTCGCACCAGTCGCAGTCGACCGTGAAGGCCTTCACCATGCACCTCCGTCCGCCCGCTGCCCGCCTGCTCGCCGCAGGTGGCGCGCTCGCGCTCGCCACTGTGCTGTCCTCGTGTGGCTTCAACTACGCCACCGACCGGGTCTACACCCCCGCCGAAGGCACCAACGACCGCACCACCGACGTCGACGTGCTCGGCGCGGTGATCGTCTCGGGCCAGGAGGGCTCGGGCACGTTCATCGCGACGTTCGCGAACAACGTCCAGGACGACTCCTCGACGGTCGACGCGTTCGCGGGCGCCGGCGACGACGCCGACCTCGAGGTCGAGGGCTTCGAGCCGATCGAGATCCGGCCGGGCGACATGGTCAACCTCGCCGACGAGGGCGGGATCGTCGTCCGCGGCGACTTCGGCCCCGGTGACTTCGTCCATGTCGAGCTGACGTTCGGCGACGGCGAGTCCATCGAGATGGACGTCCCGGCGACCCCGCCGTGCGACGAGTTCGAAGGCCTCGACGACTCGGCCGAGGGCTCGACCGAGACCTACGACTGCGAGGTCGCGGAGCCGGTCGGCGAGCACGCCGAGCACTGACCCACCGAGGAGTCCCCCGCATGACCCACACGCTCGTCCTGCTCCGCCACGGCGAGAGCGAGTGGAACGCCAAGAACCTCTTCACGGGTTGGGTGGACGTCCCGCTCAACGACAAGGGTCGCGCCGAGGGCGCCCGCGCGGGTGAGCTCATCCGCGAGTCCGGCCTGCTGCCGGACGTCGTGCACACCTCGCTGCTGCGCCGCGCGATCAACACCGCCGCGCTCGCGCTCGACGTGGCCGACCGGCACTGGATCCCGGTGCGCCGCTCCTGGCGGCTCAACGAGCGCCACTACGGCGACCTCCAGGGCAAGAACAAGAAGGAGACGCTGGAGGCCTACGGCGAGGAGCAGTTCATGCTCTGGCGCCGCTCCTTCGACGTGCCCCCGCCGCCGATCTCCGACGACAACGAGTGGTCGCAGGCCGGCCTGCCGCAGTACGCCGGCCTCGGCGACGAGCTGCCCCGCACCGAGTGCCTCAAGGACGTCATCGAGCGCTTCCTGCCGTACTGGGAGTCCTCGATCGTCCCCGACCTGCGCGCCGGGCACACGGTGCTCGTCGCCGCGCACGGCAACAGCCTGCGGGCGCTGGTCAAGCACCTCGACGGCATCAGCGACGAGGACATCGCCGGCCTCAACATCCCGACCGGCATGCCGCTGGTCTACGAGCTCGACGACAAGCTCGCGCCGACCGTCCGCGGCGGCACCTACCTCGACCCCGAGGCCGCCGCGGCCGCAGCCGCCGCCGTCGCCAACCAGGGTCGCTGACGTCTCACTCCGACGTCAGGCGCCGACGGCCCGCGGGTTCTCGCCGGTCACGACGAACACGACCCGGTTCGCGACCGAGACGGCGTGGTCGGCGATCCGCTCGTAGTAGCGGCCCAGCAGGGCGATGTCGACGGCCGCCTCGACGCCGTGCTCCCAGTCGGAGGAGAGCAGCTCGGCGAAGCTCGCGCGGCGCAGCTGGTCCATCTCCTCGTCGGCGTGGGCGAGGGCGAGCGCGTCCTCGATGTCGCGCTCGGTGATGATCGACGAGACCCGGTGCACCATGTCCTCGGCGACCGCGGCCATCCGCTCGATGATCGGCCGCACCGGCTCCGGCACGGCGAGGTTCGGCACCCGCAGGCGGGCGATCTTCGCGACGTGCACGGACAGGTCGCCCATCCGCTCGAGCTCGCTCACCATGCGCAGCGCCGCCACCACGGTCCGCAGGTCGCTCGCGACCGGCTGCTGCAGCGTCAGCAGCAGGAACGCCGAGTCCTCGACGCGCTCGCGGGCTCGGTCGATGTCGTCGTCCGCGCTGATCACGCTCTCGGCGATCGCGGGGTCGCCGCTGAGCAGCGCCTCGGTCGCCAGGCGTACGGCGGTCTCGACGCTCTCGCAGATACCGGCAAGGTCTCGGAACATCTGGTCGAGCTGATCGTGGAAGGCCTCTCGCATGACGGGGAGCGTAGGTGGGCGACATGTACGGCCGGGGCGGTTGCGTGAACGCGGGGTGAACGTTGCGAAGCCCGGCCGTCTCGGACGAACTCCTGATGAAATGGCTCGTACGATTCAGCTGTGGATGCGACGACGCAGGCGTTCCTCGCCGCGCTCATCGGCGCCGTCGTCGCAGGCGGCGCGGTGCTCGCGTGGCACCTCAGCGACCGCCAGCAGCACCAGACGCCGGTGGCCGAGGAGCCCGTCGTCCCCGTCGGCGTCGCCGCGGTGCTCTCGGTCCTGCGCAGCAGCGCGGTCGTGGTCGACGACGACGACGTCGTCCTCAAGGCATCGGCGCCGGCGTACTCCATGGGCCTGGTGCGCGGCACGTCGCTGAACTCCGACGAGCTCGAGGACCTCGTGCACCAGGTACGCCGCGACGGGCAGATCCGCGAGACCGAGCTGCTGATGGCCCGCCCCGGCGTACCCGCGCGCCACGTCACCGCACGGGTCGCGCCGCTCGGCACCCGCCTGGTGCTCGCGCTGGTCGAGGACCGCACCCGCGAGCGCCGCGTCGAGGCGGTACGCCGCGACTTCGTGGCCAACGTGAGCCACGAGCTGAAGACCCCCGTCGGCGCGATCCGGCTGCTCGCGGAGGCCGTGCACGACGCGGCCGGTGACCCCGAGGCCGTGAAGCGCTTCTCCAACCGGATGCTGACCGAGAGCGACCGGCTCTCCCGGCTGGTCCAGCAGGTGATCGAGCTGTCGCGCCTGCAGGGTGACGAGCCGCTCGAGCAGCCGATGCCGGTCGACCTCGACGACGTCATCAAGGTCGCGGTCGACACCAGCGCGATCGACGCCGACTCGAAGCGGATCTCGATCGTGGTCGGCGGCACGCCGCACCTGTCGCTGTTCGGCAACGAGGAGCAGGTCACCGCCGCGGTCGCCAACCTCGTCGCCAACGCGGTGTCATACTCCGAGTGCGACGCCACCGTGCTGGTGTCGACGAAGGCAGACGACGACATGGTGGAGATCTCGGTCGTCGACCAGGGGATCGGGATCCCGGCCGGCGAGATCGACCGCATCTTCGAGCGGTTCTACCGGGTCGACCCGGCCCGGCACCGATCGACCGGTGGGACAGGGCTCGGACTGTCGATCGTGAAGCACGTGGCGGCCACGCACGGCGGAGACGTCCGGGTGTGGTCCGTCGAGGGCCAGGGGTCGACGTTCACCCTGACCCTCCCCCGCTACTTTCCGGCCCGAGGAATCCAGGAGGATGGCCGATGACCCGCATACTCGTCGTCGAGGACGAAGAGAGCTACAGCGACGCGCTCGCGTACATGCTGCGCAAGGAGGGCTACGAGGTCGCGATCGCAGCGAACGGCAACGACGCGCTCACGGAGTTCGACCGCAACGGCGCCGACATCGTGCTGCTCGACCTGATGCTGCCCGGGCTGCCGGGCACCGAGGTGTGCCGCCAGATCCGGCAGACGTCCAGCGTGCCGGTGATCATGGTCAGCGCGAAGGACGACGAGGTCGACAAGGTGGTCGGGCTCGAGCTCGGCGCCGACGACTACGTCACCAAGCCGTACTCCCCGCGCGAGCTGGTCGCGCGCATCCGCGCCGTGCTGCGTCGCGGGCAGGAGCCCGACCTCGCGCCGCCGACCCTCGAGGCCGGACCGGTGCGGATGGACGTCGAGCGGCACGTCGTGACCGTCGGCGGCGAGACCCAGCGGCTGCCGCTCAAGGAGTTCGAGCTGCTCGAGCTGTTCCTGCGCAACCCGGGCCGGGTGCTCACCCGCGGCCAGCTGATCGACCGCGTGTGGGGCTCCGACTACGTCGGCGACACCAAGACCCTCGACGTGCACGTGAAGCGCCTGCGGGCCAAGATCGAGCCGGACCCGGGCGAGCCGAAGTACCTCGTCACGGTCCGCGGGCTCGGCTACAAGCTCGATCTCTGAATCCTGGCCGGAAGTCGCGCATAGTCGTCCGAAACCCGCGTGCCGGGTGTCGGTGGTGATCCCTACGCTGGCTTCGTGACGAGTACGACGACCCCGCCGGAGACCTCCGAGAGCATCCAGCCGGCCGGGTGGCTGCCGCTCGCGGCCGTCGGGGTGACGCTGGTGTTCTGGGCGTCGGCGTTCGTCGCGATCCGCTACCTCGGTGACGACTTCTCCCCCGGCGCGCTGTCCCTCGGCCGGCTGCTCGTGGGGGCGCTGTGCCTCGGCGTCGTCGCGCTCAGCCGCGGCCTGCCGCGCCCGACGGGCCGGCAGTGGGTCTCGATCGTCACGATCGGCGTGCTGTGGTTCGGCGTCTACAACGTGGCCCTGAACGCCGGCGAGCGCCGAGTCGACGCCGGCACCGCGGCGATGCTCATCCAGGTCTCGCCGGTGCTGATCGCCGTGCTCGCCGCGATCTTCCTCAACGAGAAGTTCACGTCGTACCTCGTCGGCGGCCTGGCGCTCGCCTTCGCCGGCGTCGGCCTGATCAGCTTCTCCGGCTCCGAGAGCTCCGACCACGACGTCGTCGGCGTGGCCCTGTGCCTGCTCGCGGCGTTCGTCTACTCGATCAGCCTGATCCTGCAGAAGCCGCTGGTGGCCAAGCTCCCCGCGATCCACGTGACCTGGCTGGCGTGCACCGTCGGCGCGATCGTGTGCCTGCCGTTCCTCGGCCAGCTCATCGACGAGGCCCGGGACGCGCCCGCCTCGTCGAGCCTGTGGCTGGTCTACCTCGGCATCTTCCCGACCGCGATCGCGTTCACGACCTACGCCTACGCCCTGCGCCACATGAGCGCGAGCAGCCTGGGGGTCACGACGTACCTGGTCCCGCCGATCACGATCGCGATGGGCCTGGTGTTCCTCGACGAGGCGCCGCCCACGATGGCCTACGTCGGCGGTGCGCTGGCGCTCGTCGGCGTGGCGGTCGCCCGGCGCAAGCCGCGGACCCGCGCCCAGGAGGTCAGTCCGCCGGCCTAGGCTCCTCGCCCGACTCGAGCCAGCCTCGGAACGCCTCCAGGTTGGCGGTCGACTCGCCGCGCAGGGTGCGCCACTCCCACTCCTTGCGGATGGAGGAGGCGAAGCCGAGCTCGAGGATGGGGTTGAACGACTCGTCGGCGTAGGTGAGCACCGAGCCGAGGAGCCGGTCGAGCTCGTCGGGCGTGACGGCGGCGAGCGGCAGGCGCGCGTCGAGGTAGATGTCGCCGAGCCGGTCGATCGCGAAGGAGACGGCATACATCCGCAGGTTCTTCTGCAGCAACCACTCGTAGACGCGCTCGTGGTTCTCGTCGGGCTTGCGGCAGACGAACGCGTGCACACCGAGGGCGTGCGGGCCGACGTCGAGACGGACCGCGGTCTGCAGCTTCTTCTCGCCGGGCAGGGAGAACGAGAACACGCCGTCCGAGAGCTCGTCGTACTCGATGTCGTTGGCGGCGAGGTGGTCGCGGACGACCTGCGCGGCGTCACTCACACCGGTGCCTTCAGGTCGGCGCGGGCGCGCTCGTAGACCTCGAGCGTGCGCTCCGCGGTGCGGTCCCACGAGAACGACCGGGCCTGCTCGAGGGCGCCGGCCTCCAGGCGCACCCGCAGCCCATCGTCCTCGACCACGCGGGACAGCGCGTCGGCCCAGGCGCGGGGCTCGTGCCCGTCGACGAGCAGTCCGCTGCGGCCGTCGCGGACGACGGTGGTGAGGCCGCCGACGGCCGCGGCGACGACCGGGGTCCCGGTGGCCTGCGCCTCGACGGCGACCAGGCCGAACGACTCGTTGTAGGACGGTACGGCGACCAGCGTGGCGGCGGCGCACCACCGGGCCAGCTCGTCCTGGGCGACCGGCGGGACGAACCGCACGACCCCGTCCGGCCCGTCGAGGCGCAGCTCGGTCGCGAGCTGGGCGAGCGACTCGGGGTGCTCGAGCCCGCTGCCCGACGGACCACCCACGATCGGGACGACCAGCCGGGAGCGCAGCTCCGGACGGCGCTCCAGCATCACCGCGACCGCGCGCAGCAGCACGTCGGGCGCCTTGAGCGGCTGGATCCTGCCCGCGAACATCAGCACCGAGGCGTCGACGGGGAGCCCGAGCTCGGCGCGCGCCGCGGCCTTGTCGCGCGGGCGGAACACGTCGAGGTCGACGCCGGGGTGCACGACCTCGACCCGCGAGGGCTCCGCGTCGTACAGGTTGATCAGCTGCTTGGCCTCGATGTCGGTGTTGGCGATCAGCATGTCGGCGGCCTCGACGACCTGCTCCTCGCCGATGATCCGGGCGGTCGGCTCGGGGCAGTCGCCCTCGGCGAGCGCGTCGTTCTTGACCTTCGCCATCGTGTGCATCGAGTGCACCAGGGGGACGCCCCAGCGGTCCCGCGCGAGCGCGCCGACCTGGCCGGAGAGCCAGTAGTGGGAGTGCACGGCGTCGTAGTGCCCGACCGGCTGGCCAGCCTCGGCGCGCAGCACCTCACGGGCGAACACGCACAGCTGCCCGGGCAGCTCGTCCTTGGCCAGGCCCTCGAACGGGCCGGCGTGGATGTGGCGCACCTGCACGCCGTCGTACGCAGACACCACGGGCTCCAAGGCGGACGACGTCGCGCGCGTGAAGATGTCGATCTCGACGCCGCGGGCGGCAAGCCGCTTGGCGAGCTCGATGACGTAGACGTTCATGCCACCGGCGTCACCGGTGCCTGGCTGGTCGAGCGGGGAGGTGTGGAGGCTGATCATCGCCAACCGCCGGATGGGGTCCACTCGCCGCGCTCCTCTCGCTCGTCGGGTCCAACCTGGGACAACACGACTGTTCCCGGTCTGATTCCCGCCAGTCAGCGAGCGTGCGATCCGCTAGGGGCACGTTCCGTGCGGACCAGCGCCACGAGCGAGACGAGGACCGCGACGGCACCGAACCCGGCGTACGTGAGCTGGTCGTCGGTGGTGCCGGTCACGAGCGAGACGAGGGAGCCGACCAGCACGGTGAAGCAGACCGCGACGACCACCCGCAGCCAGGTCGCGCTGCGGCTGACGAGGCTCGCGCCGGCGACCAGTGTCGCCATCGCCAGCAGGAAGACGCCGATCCACGTGAGCGTGTCGATCAGGACGGGGCGGGCGTCGGCGCGGTCGAAGACCAGGACGGATATCCACGCCAGTCCACCCACCAGGCCGGCCAGTGCGGCCGTGATCCGCAGTCCCACGCGAGGCAGTGTGCCATGGGTCGCGCAGAATGGGCGCGTGACCTCGACCCCTCCTGCCACCCGCACCGCCGTCGTGACCGGAGCCAGCAGCGGGATCGGCGCCGCCACCGCGCGCCACCTCGCCCGTGCCGGCTACCACGTGTTCTGCGCGGCCCGCCGCGTCGACCGGATCGAGCAGCTCGCCGCCGAGGTCGGTGGTACGCCGGTCGCGTGCGACGTCACGGACGAGGCGTCGGTCGCCGGGCTCGCCGCGGCGGTCGGCGGCCGGCTCGACGTGCTGGTGAACAACGCCGGCGGCGCGTTCGGCGGAGCCACCCCGGTCGCCGAGGCCGACAGCGACGCGTGGCGGCGGATGTACGACGTGAACGTGATCGGCCTGATGCAGGTGACCCGCGCCCTGCTGCCCGCGCTGGTCGCCAGCGGTGACGGTGTCGTGCTCAACGTCGGCTCGACCGCCGGGCGGATCGCCTACGAGGGCGGCGCGGGCTACACGGCCGCCAAGCACGGCACCCAGGTCGTCAACGAGACGCTGCGCCTGGAGCTGTTCGACCAGCCGGTGCGGGTCATGGAGATCGCGCCGGGCATGGTGAAGACCGAGGAGTTCGGACTGGTCCGCTTCGACGGCGACGAGGAGAAGGCGATGGCGGCGTACGCCGGGGTCGCCGAGCCCCTCGTCGCCGACGACGTCGCGGAGGCGATCGCGTGGATGGTCTCCCGTCCCTCGCACGTCAGCATCGACGAGCTGGTGATCCGTCCCAAGGCGCAAGCGGCCCAGCACAAGGTCCACCGCGTCTTCTGAGAGAGTGACGACCATGCAGACCATCGGACTCGTCGGCGGGATGAGCTGGGAGAGCAGCGCCGCCTACTACGAGGGACTCAACCAGGGCGTCGAGCAGCGGGTCGGCGGGCTGTCGTCCGCGAAGACCGTGCTCGCGTCGGTCGACTTCGCGGAGGTCACCGCGCTGCAGCAGGAGGAGCGCTGGGACGACGTCGCGTCGATCCTCGTGGGCGCGGCCCGCGGTGTCGAGGCGGCCGGTGCCGACTTCCTCCTGCTCTGCACCACGACGTTCCACCGGGTCGCCGACCAGGTCGCGGACGCCATCGACATCCCGCTGCTGCACCTGGCCGACGTGGTCGCCGACGCGTGCAAGGCACAGGGCCTGACCGAGGTCGGCCTGCTCGGGACGACGTTCGCGATGTCGCGGTCGTTCTTCCGCGACCGGATCGCGCAGCACGGCCTGACCGTGCACGTGCCGGACGCGCGGCACCACGAGACCGTGAACCGGGTGATCTACGACGAGCTCGTCCACGGCAAGGTCCTCGACGGCTCGCGCCGCACCATGGTCAGGCTGATCGACGAGCTCTGGGACGCCGGCGCCGGTGGCGTGATCCTCGGCTGCACCGAGCTCGAGCTGCTGGTCCGTCAGGCCGACGCGGACATCCCGGTCTTCCCGTGCACCACGCTGCACGTCGCGGCGGCGCTCGACCGCGCCCTCGCCTAGCCCCCGGCGTCAGTTTCGGCGTCAGTTTCGAAGGCCGGCGCCGGCCGGCCGCCCGGTGCAGCACAGCCCGGTGCCGTCCCCGACGACGACGGCCGCCGAGGCCGCGTCGGTGCTGCCCGACGAGTTCGATGCCCGCACGACGCACGACAACGCGGTGCGGACGTCACCGGCCGCCACGACGTACGTCGACGAGGTCGCCGACCCGATCGCCACGCCGCCGCGGTACCACTGGAAGCCGTAGTTCACGCCCACCCCGGTCCACGACCACGTACCCGGGCTGCACGTCAGCACCTGGCCGACGGCCGCCGCTCCGGTCACCGACGGCGGAGTCAGGTTGACCGGAGCCGTCGAGCCACCGCCGCCTCCACCGACGACGACGGACCCGGACGCCGCGTCGGTGCTGCCCGAGGAGTTCGACGCCCGCACCACGCACGACAAGGACGCACCCGCGTCACCGGCGGCCACGACGTACGTCGACGAGGTCGCCGACCCGATCGGCACCCCGCCGCGGTACCACTGGAAGCCGTAGTTCACGCCCACCCCGGTCCACGACCACGTACCCGGGTTGCACGTCAGCACCTGGCCGACGGCCGCCGCTCCGGTCACCGACGGCGGCGTCAGGTTGACCGGAGCCGTCGAGCCACCGCCGCCTCCACCGACGACGACGGACCCGGACGCCGCGTCGGTGCTGCCCGAGGAGTTCGACGCCCGCACCACGCACGACAACGACGCACCGGCATCGCCGGCGGCCACGACGTAGGTCGACGAGACCGCCGACCCGATCGGCACCCCGCCGCGGTACCACTGGAAGCCGTAGCCGGTCACCGTCCCGGTCCAGCTGCCCGGGTTGCAGGTCAGCACCTGGCCGACGGCCGCCGCTCCGGTCACCGACGGCGGCGTCAGGTTGACCGGAGCCGTCGAGCCACCGCCGCCTCCACCGACGACGACGGACCCGGACGCCGCGTCGGTGCTGCCCGAGGAGTTCGACGCCCGCACCACACATGACAACGACGCACCGGCGTCGCCGGCGGCCACGACGTACGTCGTCGAGGTCGCCGACCCGATCGGCACCCCGCCGCGGTACCACTGGAAGCCGTAGCCGGTCACCGTCCCGGTCCAGCTGCCCGGGTTGCAGGTCAGCACCTGCCCGACCTCGGGGGTCCCGGAGATCGACGGCGACGCGGCGCTCACCGGCGCTCCCGGCCCACCTCCACCGCCGCCGACGGTCAGCGCGGCCGAGACGGCGTCGGTGCTCCCTGCGCTGTTGGTTGCGCGCACCGAGCAGGACAGGGCGGCACCGGAGTCGGCCGCGGTCACGAGGTAGGTCGTCGACGTCGCCGCGCCGATCTGCACACCGCCCCGGAGCCACTGGAAGGCGTAGGTGGTCACCGTCCCGGACCAGGTCCCGGGGTTGCACGTGAGCACCTGCCCCACAGCGGGGGTGCCGGAGACCGACGGGGCGACCGTGCTCACCGGCGCCGTGCTGCCCCCACCGCTGCCGCCGATCGTCACCGCCGCAGAGGCGACCTCGACGGTGCCGGAGCCGTTCGCGGCCCGCACGATGCACGAGACGGCGGCGCCGGCGTCGGCAGCGGTCACCCGGTACGTCGACGACCCGGCCCCCGCGATCTCGGCGCCGGAGCGCAGCCACCGGAACGTGTAGCTGATGCCGCTCCCGGCCCAGATGCCCGAGCTGCAGTTCAGCAGCTGCCCGACGGCCGGGGTGCCGAGGATCCTCGGGGCCGAGGTGTTGACCGGACCCCCGGTGGCGCCGACGGTGACGGCTGCCGAGACGACCTCGGTGGTGCCGGTCGCGTTGGTGGCGCGGACCGCGCAGGACAGCGCGGACCCGCTGTCGGCCGCGGTCACCGTGTAGGTCGACGCGGTCGCGCCCGCGACCGCCGCTCCCCCGCGGCGCCACTCGTACGAGTAGCCGGTCGCGCCCGTCCACGTGCCCGTGGTGCAGAACAGGTTCTGGCCGACCGCCGCGGACCCGATGATCGCCGGAGGGGCCGTGTTGACCGGGCCGTTGACGCCCGACCCGCCGCCCCCGATGGTCACGGCCGCGGACACCGCCTCGGCGCTCGCCGTGCCCACGGTCGCGCGCACCGCACAGGTGAGCGCCGTACCGCTGTCCGCAGCGGCCACGGTGTAGGTCGCGCCGGTGGCCGACGGGATCGCCACCCCGCCGCGTCGCCACTGGAAGCCGTAGGTGACACCGGTCCCGATCCCGGTCCAGGTGCCCGTGCTGCAGGTGAGCACCTGCCCGACCGCCGGGTTGCCCCCGATCGACGGTGCCACGGTGTTCACGGGGCCGGTCCCACCGGGCCCGCCGGAGCCGCCGCTGCCGACGGTGACCGCGGTCGAGGTCTTCTCCGAGGTGCCGGAGCCGTTCGTCGCGAAGACCGTGCACGACAGCTCCGCGCCCGCGTCGGCGGCGTCGACCGTGTACGTCGGCGAGGTGGCCGAGGTGATGACGGTGCCGTTGCGCTTCCAGCGGTAGGCGTAGGAGAGCAGGTCGAAGGGTCCGCTCACCGACCAGGTGCCCTGGCTGCAGGTCAGGACCTGACCGACGGCGGCGTTGCCGGAGATCACGGGCGGGGTGAGGTTGGCCGGCCCCTGACCGGTGCCGCCGCCTCCGCCGCCGCCACCGCCGCCGCCACCACCGCCACCACCACCGCCACCACCACCGCCGCCACCGCCGCCACCGCCCGCAGCACCGGCGCGGACGCCCTTGCTCCAGTACGTGTAACCGCCGGTGTCCCAGCGCTGCACCCGGTGGTTGTCGGTGTCGGCGATGAAGAGGTTGCCCGACAGGCCGCTTCCGTCCTGCTCGTGCTGGGCGATCGCCGTGGGGCCGTCGAGCCGGCCGGCCTGGCGCCCGGCGCGCGGACCGTGGCCGAGCTCGCGGTAGACCGAGAAGTGGTTGTTGGTGTCGGCCAGGTAGACCGCGTTGTTGGCCGCGTCGGTGACCGTGAGCTGGCCGTACTTGTCGACGGCGATGCCGCTGGGCGCCGGCTTCTTGCCGCCGCGCGGCCGGTGCAGCTTGAACACGTCCACGGGCTTGGAGGTGCGGCGCAGCGACGACGCCTTGTACGCGAGGACCTGGCCGCGGTCCGGGACCGCGACGTACAGCATCGCGCCGCGGCCGTTCTGCGGGGTGCCGTAGGCGACGCCGCGCGGGAAGTCCCGGCCCGGCAGGTTGACCGTGGTCTCGAGCGCGCCGCGGCGGGAGTAGACCGAGACCGACGGGTGGCAGCGGTTCGCGACGAAGACCCGGCCCGACGCCGAGGTGATGCCGCCGTAGCGGTGGGCGGGGGCGTTGTTGCCGCAGCTGCGCTGGGGCTTGTGGTCGTGCTGCGCGAGCAGGCGGCCGGTGCGCGAGTAGAGCGCGAACTCGGTCTCGAAGTCGACCCAGATGTCGTTGTCGACCGTGACGAAGATGCCGTCCACCGGCTCGTCCGAGTGCAGCGCGATCGAGCCGCGGTTGCCGCCCTTCGCGCTCAGGCGCTGCAGCTTGCCGCCTCCGGCGAACCCGACGTACGTCGTCCCGTCGGACGCGACGCCGATCGCGGTGGGCCGGTCCAGGGTCGCCGCGGCGGCTGGTTCAGCGGTCGCCAAAGTCGCGGTCCCGAGCCCCGCGATGATCATGGCTAGGCCGAGCATGCGGCCCAGGGGGGCGTAGCCGCGCACGCGCAGAGGGTAACGGGAGAGACGCCTGGAGCCTGGGGGGACTGGACCGGTGGGCTAGCCCGCGGGAGCCCGGTCCGGCGGGAACCCGCCGGTGGCGACCGGACCCCAGGAGGCGACCTCGATCCGGATCAGCGACTTGCCCTGCCGGCGCATCGCATCGCGGTACTCGTCCCAGTCGGGATGCTCGCCGGCGATGCACCGGAAGTACTCGACCAGGCCGTCGTCGGCCTCCGGCGAGGGCATGTCCAGGACCTCGGCGGTGCCGTCGACCTGCACCCAGGCTTCGTCCCAGTCGTCGGAGAGGACGAGGACGGACGCGGCCGGGTTGCGCCGGAGGTTCACGGCCTTCGCGCGGTCGGGGTACGTCGAGATCACGATGCGGCCGGCTGCGTCGACGCCACCGGCGACCGGTGACAGCTGGGGGCGCCCGTCGGACCTCGTGGTCATCAGCACCAGGTGGTGCCGGCTGCGGACGAAGTCGAGCAGCTGGTCACGCTCGACGCGGTCGTTGGTGGCGATCCGGGGCATACCGCCACGGTAGCCACTACCTCCGCGGCCGGACCGACCCCGAGCTCGCCGCCGCCGATCCCGACGGGTTGGTGCCGGTGACCAGGCAGGTGAGCCGGTGGCCCAGGTCGTCGCCGAGCACCTGGTACTGGTCCTTCTCCGAGCCGCCGAGCGGGTTGCCGTCGCGGCGCCACACGTAGGTGAAGACCGGGGCGTTGTCCCACGACCCGGGGTCGCAGAAGAGGACCTTGCCGAGCTTCGCCGTGCCGATGATGCGCGGCTTCTTCGTGTTCCTCGGCTGCCCGACGTGACCGCCCGCCTGGCCCTCCACGTCGACGGGGTCGCTGATCGCGACCTTCCCGGTGCCGTTGCGGTTCACGGCCGCCACCCGGCAGGTGAGCTCGTGGTAGACGTCGTTGTCGGTGACGAGGTACTCCGGGGCGTTGGTGCCGGGGAGCAGCTGCCCGTCGCGCAGCCAGCCCCGGACGTAGCGCGTGGGCTCCGGCCCGGTCCAGGTGCCGTTGGTGCACCGCACGACCCCTCCGGAGCCGACGTCGCCCCGGATCCGCGGCCGCTCGAGCACGAACGGCGGCGAGCTCGGCCCGGCGATCGGGAACACCTCGCTGGTGGACGGCGCCGACCGGGCGCCGGACGCGCTGCTCGCGGTCACCTGACAGGTCAGCTCGGCGGCCACGTCGCGGGTGGCGACCGTGTAGGACGCCGCCGTGGCGCCGGGGATCGGCAGCCCGTCGCGCATCCAGGCGACGTCGTACGCCGCCGCTTCCTCGCTCCACGTGCCGAGGTCGCACGTGAGCTCCTTGCCGGCGTACGGCTTGCCGGTCACGGCAGGCAGCGCGACGTTGACCGGACCGTCGGGGTCGCCCGGCGGCAGGGCATCGGCCATCCAGTCAGTGGTCCCGATGTGGTCCCAGTGCTGGATCCGCCCGTTGCCGGAGTCGGCGACCCAGAGCCCCTGCTTGAAGCTGCCGTCGGCGTTGTCGACCGCGGTGACGCGGTCGACGAAGCCCCGGTCCGAGGCGGGGTCCGGCCCGTGCCCGAGGGTCCGGTAGTACCAGTAGTTCTCGGGGCCGTTGTAGAAGTGCAGCGCGTTGTTCTCGATGTCGACGACACCGAGCTGGCCCTTCTCGTCGGCGGTCAGGGCGCCCGGCTCGGGGTCGCGGAACCCGGGGAACCGCTTGATCACCAGGGTCCGGTCGGGCGTGGAGCCCGAGCGCAGGCGCGCGGTGTCGTAGGCGTAGACCTTGCCGGCGTCCGGCACCGACACGTACATCCGCGCGGGCAGCCCCTTGGCCGCCGGAGCCAGGGCGACGTCGCGCGGCAGCGCCGTGCCCGGCAGGTCGATGCTGGTCTCGAGGTCGCCGTCGTGGTCGTAGACACCGACGGTGGCGACGCAGCGGCCGGCGACGTAGACGCGGTCCTTGGTCACCTCGATCCCGCCGAACCGGGTCGGGTCGTGCGCGGCGTTGACCGGGCACGTGCCGCCCTGGAGGTCGAAGTGGTCCAGCAGCGTGCCGTCGGGCCGGAGGTGGGACACGCTCGCGCCGTAGTCGACCCAGATGGTGCCGTCGGAGCCCACGTCGAGGGCGGTGACCGGGTCGTCGTCGCGGTCGAGCGGCACGGAGCCGGCGACCGCGCCGTTGCGGTCCAGCTTCAGCAGCCGGCCGCCCGTGGCGTAGCCGACGTACGACGCCCCGTTGTCGGTCGCGGCCACGGCGATCGGGCGTCCGGTGGTGACCGCGGAGGCGGGCTGGGAGGGCAGCGCGACGAGGCCTCCGACGACCAACGTCGTCGCGAAGCCCCCCATCAGCGCAGCACGCAGCGCTCCCCCCACGTTTCGAGGGTAATCGGCGATGCGGGTCGGCGCGGGCGAAACAACTAGACTCGATCCTCGTGCCTACCACTCGCAGCGATCTCCGCAACGTCGCCATCGTCGCCCACGTCGACCACGGCAAGACCACCCTCGTCGACGCGATGCTCCGGCAGGCCGGCGCCTTCACCGAGCACCAGGCCGAGAGCGTCGCCGAGCGGGTGATGGACTCGGGCGACCTGGAGCGCGAGAAGGGCATCACGATCCTCGCGAAGAACACCGCCGTGCACTACGCCGGACCGGCCGCCGACGGCAAGCCGATGACCATCAACATCATCGACACCCCCGGCCACGCGGACTTCGGCGGCGAGGTCGAGCGCGGCCTGTCGATGGTCGACGGCATCGTGCTGCTGGTCGACGCGTCCGAGGGCCCGCTGCCGCAGACCCGCTTCGTGCTGCGCAAGGCGTTGAACGCCGACATGCCGGTGATCCTGGTCGTGAACAAGACCGACCGTGGCGACGCCCGGATCACCGAGGTCGTCGACGAGACCTACGAGCTGTTCATGGACCTGCTCGACGAGCACCACAGCCAGGACGCGCTCGACTTCCCGGTCGTCTACGCCTCCGGCCGCGCAGGCGTCGCCGCGCTCGAAGCGCCCGAGAACGGCGAGCTCCCGGACTCCCCCGACCTCGAGCCGCTCTTCAAGACCATCCTCGAGACGATCCCGGCCCCGACGTACGACGAGGGCGCACCGCTGCAGGCGCACGTCACCAACCTCGACTCCTCGCCGTTCCTCGGCCGCCTGGCGCTGCTGCGCATCAAGCAGGGCAACCTGAAGAAGGGGCAGACGGTCGCGTGGATCCGCCGCGACGGCGAGATCAAGAACGTCCGCATCACCGAGCTCCTCGTCACCGAGGGCCTCGAGCGCAAGCCCGGCGAGTCCGCCGGACCCGGCGACATCGTCGCGGTCGCGGGCATCCCCGACATCACGATCGGCGAGACGCTGGCCGACCCGGAGAACCCGGTCGCGCTGCCGCTCATCCACGTCGACGAGCCGGCGATCTCGATGACCATCGGCACCAACACCTCGCCGCTGGTCGGCAAGGTCAAGGGCGGCAAGGTCACCGCACGCCTGGTGAAGGACCGCCTCGACAGCGAGCTCGTCGGCAACGTGTCGCTGCGGGTCCTCCCGACCGAGCGCCCCGACGCGTGGGAGGTCCAGGGCCGCGGCGAGCTGGCGCTGGCGATCCTCGTCGAGCAGATGCGGCGCGAGGGCTTCGAGCTGACCGTCGGCAAGCCGCAGGTGGTCACCAAGGAGATCGACGGCAAGGTCCACGAGCCCGTCGAACGGCTGACCATCGACGCTCCCGAGGAGTACCTCGGCACGATCACCGAGCTGCTCGCCTCCCGCAAGGGCCGCATGGAGCAGATGACCAACCACGGCACCGGCTGGGTGCGCATGGAGTTCCTGGTCCCGGCGCGTGGCCTGATCGGCTTCCGCACCGAGTTCCTCACCGACACCCGCGGCACCGGCATCGCGCACCACATCTCCGAGGGCTACGAGCCGTGGGCCGGCGAGATCCGCTCGCGCGCCTCGGGCTCCCTGGTCGCCGACCGCAAGGGCGCGGCCACGGCGTACGCCATGACGTCGCTGCAGGAGCGCGGCGTGATGTTCGTCGAGCCCACCACCGAGGTCTACGAGGGCATGATCGTCGGCGAGAACTCGCGCGCCGACGACATGGACGTCAACATCACCAAGGAGAAGCAGCAGACCAACATCCGGTCCGCCACCTCCGACAACTTCGAGAAGCTGGTCCCGCCGCGCAAGCTGTCGCTGGAGCAGTGCCTGGAGTTCTGCCGCGACGACGAGTGCGTCGAGGTCACCCCGGACGCCGTGCGCATCCGCAAGGTCATCCTCGACGCCAACGAGCGCGCGAAGATCGCGAGCCGGGCGCGCAAGGCCGCCAAGTAGCCGCCACGTAGTCGTCGAGAGACGCGAAACGGCCCCTGGGACAGCGTCTCGGGGGCCGTTTCGCGTCTCTCGACGGCAAAGCCGGCCACGGCGTACGGTCGAGGCATGGGGGACCTGACGGGTGACCAGCTGTTCGTGCTCGTGCGGGACACGGCGTTCGTGCTGCTCTGGGCGACGGTCGCGCTGGCCGCGACCCGGCGGCTGCACGACGGCGGTGGCTGGGCGCCGCTGGCGGTCCTCGGCTCGATCCTGCTGCTCGCGTCCGCGGGCGTGAACCTGGTGCAGTCGAAGTTCCTCTTCGTCGACCACGACCCGTCGCTGACGCTGACCCTGGCCGACTGGCACCTGCTCAAGCTGCCGACGGTGATCACCCTGCTCGGCGGCGTGCTGCTGGCGAAAGCGGTGCTGGCAGATCGCCCACGGCGGGCCGAGCCCCTGCCATGATCACCCCGTGCTCCTCGACGTCCAGCTCGACGCCCGCCCTGACCTCGCTGCCGACCGCGCCCGGGAGCTGACCGCCACCGGCGTCGCCGGGCTGTTCACGTTCGAGGGTCCCCACGACGTGTTCCTGCCGCTCGCCGCCGCTGCGGGAGCGGTCGAGACGGACCTGATGACGAACGTCGCGATCGCGATGCCGCGCAGCCCGATGCACCTCGCGCACACGGCGTACGACCTGCAGCTGATGTCCAAGGGCCGGTTCCGGCTCGGGCTCGGCTCGCAGATCCGGCCACACATCGAGAACCGGTACGGCGCGACCTGGTCGCCGCCTGCCGCGCGGATGCGGGAGATCGTCTCGGCGGTGAAGGCGATCCTCACCTCGTGGCAGGAGGGCACCCGGCTGGACTTCCGCGGCGAGTTCACCCGGCACACGCTGATGCCCCCGACGTTCGTCCCCGGCCCCAACCCGTACGGCGTCCCGCCCGTGCTCCTCGGCGCCCTCGGCCCGCTGATGACCAGGACCGCGGCCGAGGTGGCCGACGGCCTGCTGGTGATGCCGTTCCACAGCCACCGGCACTTCCGCGAGCGCACCCTGCCCGCGCTCGACGAGGGCCTGGCCAGGTCCGGACGGACCCGGGAGGGCTTCGCGGTGCTGCCGCAGGCGATCCTCGCGATGGGCCGCACCGACGAGGAGCTCGCGACGGCGTCCGCGGGCGTGCGCGGCCTGCTCGCGTTCTACGGCTCGACGCCGGCGTACCGCTCCGTGCTCGACGTCGAGGGCTGGGGCGACGTGCAGCCCGAGCTGAACCGGCTCTCGAAGGTCGGGGACTTCGGCGCGATGTTCGAGCTCGTCACCGACGAGATGCTCGAGACGATCGCGGTGCGCGGCACGCCGGAGCAGTGCGCGGCCGAGCTCCACCGCCGCTTCGGCGACGTCGCGGAACGGGTCTGCGGCTACTTCCCGGGGTACGACGCCGCCCCGGGGCACGTGCGCGACCTGGTCACCGCGCTCAGCTGAACGGGCTCGGCTGAACGGGCTCGGCTGAACCGGCGGCGCGGCGGCGACGTCACGTGCACGGCGATGCCGGCGAAGCCCAGGACGAAGAACAGGATCGCCGCCTTCGCGACCGCGTCCGGCAGCACGCTCGACAGCGGCAGCGTCAGCACGTGCGCGAGCAGGGCGAACGGCACCCAGCGCGGCACGGTCCGCGCTCGCAGGAGGGCGATGCCGAGCAGCAGCTCGCCGAGGTAGAGGCCGCCGATCCAGACGGAGAGGAACACCGTCAGGCCGGCTTCCGTGGACGCGGCCTCGAGCCCGGACTCCCGCAGCGCGTCGGCCTGCACCAGCGACCGGACGAACGTCATCAGCATCGCGAACCCGGCGGTGCCGATGAAGCCGAGCTCGAGGAAGATCCCGCTGACCAGGCCCAGGACCCAGCCGCGTCCGGGGAACAGCGTCAGGACCGCCGGGAAGCCGAGCGTGAGGAACACCGAGGACAGGAAGAAGACCGCCGCGGCGGCGAGCCACTGCCCGCCCTGCTCCTCGACGATGCGCAGCGTGTCGCCGGCGTCGTCGGTGGACGGCAGCAGGAACGACCCGAGGCACAGGGCCAAGGCGCCGGTCAGCAGCAGAGCCGCCGATACCGGCACCCAGTCCATTCGCACGAGGACACCGTAGGGTCAGGAGATCAGCTCTGCGACCCGAACGACCTGAGAAGGATCTGATCCGGTCGGGATCAGCTGCACCTCGTCGGCGCCGAGGTCCTCGATCCGCCTCAGCTGGTCGCGCAGCTCCGCCTCGGTCCCGGCGAACCCGGCGGTCGCGGCGAGGGCGTCGACGTACTCCGGCGGGATCCAGTTCATGTAGTGCCGCAGGTGCCGGTGCACCTGCTCGCGCGCGCCGTCGCCGAGCGCGAACCAGAACGACGTCGTGACCCGCGGGGCCGGCCGCCCGGCCTCGCGCCAGGACTCGCGCGTGAGCGCGAACAGCTCGGCCATCTGGGCGAGGTCGAGGTCGAGCGACATTCCTGCGAGCCCGTCGGCCCAGGCCGACGCGGCCCGGATGGTCCGGGGGCCGAGCGTGCCCACCAGGATCGGCGGCCCGCCCTCCTGCACCGGCGGCGGACCGACCGGCCGTACGGCGTCCACGACGTGCTCGCCCGCCCACACTCGGCGCATCGTGGCGACCCGCTCGGTCATCCCGGCGATGGTCTTCGTGCTCGGGTCGGCGCCGGCCGCGCGGTAGTCCTCGTCGCGACCACCCACGCCCACGCCGACCGTGAGACGCCCGCCGCTGAGCCGGTCTCCGGTCGCGAGCGCCTTGGCCAGCGGCACCGGGGCGTGCAGCTGCGGCACCATCACGGTCGTCACCAGGCGGACCCGCGAGGTCCACGCGGCCACCGCACCGAGCAGGGTCGGGGCGTCGGGGTTGTCGAACGCGAGCCGCTCCCCGAAGCACAGCGACGAGAACGGCCCGGAGTCGATCGCGCGCGACCACTCCTCCAGCGTCCCGTCCTGGGCCCACAGGTCCGGCTCCATCACCGGCAGGGTCATCCCAACGTCCACGGGACTAGCCGATGCGGATGCGGGAGTCGTTGACGTCGAAGAAGTAGTTGTCCACCGCCGAGACCCGCAGCCACGCCATGCGGCTCCTGACGTCGGGGAACCGGACCCTGGCCTTCCCGTCGTTCGTGGTGCGGTCGACCAGCACGTGCTCCCAGGTGCGGCCGTTGTCGGTCGACAGGGAGATCTGCACCTGGCGGGCCAGGGCACGGGTGCCGTTGACCTGCCACCGGATGACCCGCGAGGAGCCCGCGGCGACCCGCGGCTTGTCGCCGGCGAGCGAGTCCACGAGGAACGGGCCGGCGCTGCGGTCGAGACGTAGCGTCACGTCGTCGTGCCCGACGCCGCCGCCGAACGGCTCGCCGTCGCGGGCCGTGAGCCGGAAGTGCATGGCCGGGCGCTTGGACCCGGCGGTGCCGACGTAGCCCGGGACCGGCAGGAACTCCGAGTAGCAGTTCAGCGCCCGCATCTTCACCGGGACGTACTTGTCCGGGTTCGGCGAGATCCTCGGGACGTCGGGGCAGCGGCCGGTCTCGGCGTTGGTGGCGCCGTACAGGATCTGGAGCATGTTCGGGAATGTGCGCGAGCCGCTCGGCCCGGCGTTGTTCTGACCCGGGGAGGGGATCTGGCCGGCGGCCTCGTCGGTGACGTCGGCGTAGCGGCCGAACATCCGGAACAGCGGGCCGGAGAACCGCTTGTTGGTCACCAGGGTGGTGCCGTTGCCGTCGCCGGTGTCGGTCTGCTCCCAGATGTAGCTGAGCGGGTCACCGTCCTGGTCGGTGGCGGAGCCGGTCAGCGTGAACGGCGTGCGCATCGGCAGCGTCCGCGACGGCGGCGCGGTGACGACGGGCGCGTGGTTGTCGCTGGGGTTGACGGCGGCGCCGCCGTTGTCGGACGCGCCACCCTGGACGGTCTCCCCGACGGCGGCGGTCACGCCCGCCGACGCGCTGCTCACCGACAGCGCCTCCATGTCGAGGAAGTCGCTGGCGTCGGTGTCCACCCGGTCGTCGCCGGCGAACAGCACCGAGAAGCCGGTGTCGTCGGGCTTCGTCAGCGGCGCCGGGAACTCGTCCTGGCGGTCGTAGCCCCAGCCGCGCACGGTGACGTCGGTGCCGGTGACCTGCTCGACGGCGGCCTCGAGGCCGGCGGCGGTGTAGTCCTCGCCGCGGGTCACGGTCACCGGCTCGGCGTCGGCGTACCCGATCAGGAGGGACTCGCCGTCGGTGTCGAAGCCGGTCAGCGACACGGTCTGGATCTCGACCTGCGGGACCGGCGCCGAGCCGGTGTACGCACCGACCTCGGCGATCGTGAACTGCGAGAAGTACGGGTCGGTGTGCGGCTGCAGGTCGTCCTGCGCGCAGATGCCGGCGTACGCCATCACCGACGAGCCGGAGCCCGGCTCGACCGACGACGCGCGGTTGCGGTTGCCGCCGAAGCAGTTGCCCTGGTTGCCGTCGAAGGTGTGGTTGCCGCCGAACTGGTGGCCGAGCTCGTGGGCGACGTAGTCGACGGCGAAGAAGTCGCCCTGCGGCTCGGGCAGTCCGGTGCAGCCCATCGCCTTGTCGACGGCGCCGACGACGCCGAGGCCCGCGATGCCGCCGCCGTTGTCGCCGAGGACCACGTGGCCGACGTCGTACGCCGACGCGCCGACGAGCTGCCCGAGCACGGTGCCGGTGCGGACCAGGGTGCCGGGCCAGCAGACGTCGAGGTCGCCGGGGAACCGCTTGGTCGCGGCGTCGAAGCAGGCGTGCGCACCGCACGGACCGTTCTTGCCGGTCGCCTTCGCGTCGGTGTCCAGGTTGAGGAGGTCGGTGCCCTCGATGAGCTGGAGGTTGATGGCCAGGTCGTCGTTGTAGATCTGGTTGACCCGGTTGATCAGCGTGACCTTCTCCGCGGTCACGTTGGCCGTGCCGAAGTACGCGGCGTACTCCGGGTCGGAGAGCAGCGCCAGCCGGTAGACGCGCTGCTCGACGTTCTCGCCGGCGGCGGCGCGGGCGGCCGGGCGGGCGGTGCGGGCGGCCGCGGCCTTCATCACGGCCGGCAGCTCGCGCTCGGCGAGCTCCTCCTCGGGCCGCGGCAGGCTGCTGCCCTCGTAGCTGAGGTGGACGGCGGTGCCGCGCGTGTCGTACGCCGGGTCGACGTACCAGGCCGACCCCTCGTTGGCGTCGCGCACGGACGCGTGGAAGCCCATCGGGGTCAGGTCGAGGGCGATCGTGCTGCCGGGGTGGTCGAGCGAGCGGCCCGAGAACGTGCGGATCTCCGGGTGGGCAGCCGCGAGGGCCGGCGCCATCACCTGGGTCTCCTCGACCTCGAACCGCTCGGTGCCGCCGTCGGGCGTCGGCACCTCGAGGACGGTCGAGTCGTCGGCGAGCTCGGCGCGCAGCGACGGGAGGTCGACGCGCACCGCGGCGTAGGAGTCGGGCTCGACCCGCACCTTGGCGCCGGACACGCGGAAGTCGGAGACCGCGCGGTAGAGCTCGTCGTCGCCCGAGGCGCCCGCTGACGAGAACGCGAGCGGAAGCGACGCGACCGCGAGGGTGACGACCGCGCAGGCGGCCAGGATCCGGGGGGTACGCGACATGCCCCGAACTCTAGGGCGCGGCGGCGGACTCCGAGCCGGGACTCACCCACCAGCGCGCGAGCAGAGTTCCCTCGGCCTCGATCAGCGTGTGCAGCTCCAGCGGTACGTCGACCGGGGCGCCGTGGGTGATCCGGAGGTGATCGCCTCCGATCAGTCGCGGGACGGTCGTCGCGCACAGCTCGTCGACCACCCCGGCGGCGAGCAGGGCGCGCAGCAGCGTGGGCCCGCCCTCGCAGAGGATGTTCGTCCAGCCCCGTTCCACGAGCGACGCCTTGAAGGCGACCGGGTCCCCCAACGGCTCGACGGTCACCGCGCCCGGCGGCGCGTCCCGCAGCCCGTCGGGCACCGTCTCCTGGCGGCTGACCACGACGAGGGGACGGACCGCCGGCCCGTATCCCTCGATCCGCGCGGTGCCGGCGCCGACCACGATGACGTCGCACTGCGACCGGAGCAGGTGGAACACCCGCTTGTCGACCGCGTTGTTGATCGAGCCGCTCTTGCCCGAGTCGCCGGTGGCGGCACCGTCGACGGTGCTGATCATGTTGACCCGCAGCCACGGCCGCCGCGGTGCGGCGTACAAGGCGTCGAGGTCGTCGGTGTCCGGGCCGACGAGGACCCTCACCACTCCCACCTCATCACCCAGTACTGCACGCCGAACGGGTCGTCGTCGTAGTCCACCTGCGCCGTCCCGAGGTCGCCGAGGTCGCGCATCCGGGCGATGCCCTCGACGCTCGCCCAGAGCTCGTGCGCGAGCGCGGCGTCCACCTCGGGACGGCCCGCGCGCAGCGAGGCGCCGAGCGCCTCGTCGAACGCGTGCGCCCGCTCGTCGAGGTGGCCGGGAGCCTTCTCGGAGCGCTTCGCCGAGCCGTTGCCGACCACGAGGTACGACGGCTCGTCGACGGCGTCGCCGATGCACCCGACGAGGTGGTCCGCCACCCGCCTCCCCTGCGCGTCGGCGAGCACCCGGACGTCACGGCCCAGCCACGCGACCGCGTCGAGGCAGGCGGCGCGCAAGCCGGCGACCGGGTCCTCGAGGCCGGCGTACTCGGGGAGCAGCGCGAACACCCCGGGCACCAGGACCGCCCTCACTGGAGGCCCCGGATCGCGCGCCGCGGTGGCCGGCGCCCCGCGATGGTGTTCACCATGTCGACGGTCTGGCGGGTCTCGACGACCTCGTGGACGCGGTAGATCCGCGCCCCGGCGAGCGCGCAGACGGCGGTCGCGGCGAGCGTGCCGGTGAGCCGCTCGCCCACCGGCAGGTCGAGGGTCTCGCCGACGAAGTCCTTGTTGGAGAGCGACACGAGCACGGGGTACCCGGTCGCGACCATCTCACCCAGCCGCCGGGTGACCTCGAGGGAGTGGAAGGTGTTCTTGCCGAAGTCGTGGGCCGGGTCGATCACCACCGACTCGGGCGAGACGCCGGCGGCGATCGCGCGCTCGGCGTACGCGACGGTGTCGTGGATCGCGGCGGCGACCACGTCGTCGTAGTCGATGCGGTACGGGCGCGTCCGCGGCGTCACGCCGCCGGTGTGCGTGCAGATGATCGCGGCCCCGCCCTCGGCGGCGGCGTCCACGAGCTCGGGGTCGGCGCCGCCCCAGGCGTCGTTGAGGACGTCGGCCCCGGCCGCGCAGACGGCCCGGCCGACCTCGGCGCGCCAGGTGTCGACGGAGATCACGAGCTGCGGGAACGCTTCGCGCACCCGGGCGACGAAGTCGACGACCCGCGACTTCTCCTCTGCGGCGTCGATCTCCACGCCCGGGGCCGCCTTGATGCCACCGATGTCGACGATCTCCGCGCCCTGCTCGACGACCAGCGCGACCCGCTCGAAGGCGCGGTCCTCCGCCCAGGTCGCGCCCTTGTCGTAGAAGGAGTCCGGCGTGCGGTTGACGATCGCCATCATCAGCGTCGCGTCGTCGGCGAACTCGTGCCGGCCCAGTCGCAGCGTCATCGCAGCCCCACCGCCGGCGGTCGCTCGGCGACCTCAGGACCGGCGCCGACCCGCGCGAGCGCCGCCGCCATGATCTGCGTCGCCATGCCGCTCAGGTCGCGCAGCGACTGGTGTCGGTGGGCACGGGTGCCCAGGTCGACCTGGGCGATCGCGTCGAGCCCGCGGGACCGCTCGGTGTCGACCAGCGCGGCCAGCTCGACGGCGTACCCGTGCGGGACGCTGAGTCGCTCGAACAGCGAGCGGCGTACCGCCCACTCACCCGCCAGAGGCTGGTGGAGCCCGCCGAGCTCCGGGAACAGCAGTGCGATCAGCGGCCGCGCGACCAGCTCGGTCACCCGGCCGCCCTCGAACGGCACGGCGTCCGCGCCGCTGCCCATCGGCCGCTCGTAGAAGCCCTTCACCAGCTCGACCTCCGGGCGGGTGAGCAGCGGACCGAGCAGGCCCGGGACGAAGTGGGTGTCCCAGTCGAGCAGGTCGGCGTCCATGAAGACGAGCACGTCGCCACTGGTGACGAACTGCGCCTTCCACATCGCCTCGCCCTTGCCCGGCTCGGTGCCGAGGTCGGGGCGGATCTCCGCGGAGCGGTGCACGACCGCGCCGGCGTCCGTGGCGACGTCGTAGGTGTCGTCGGTCGAGTCGGAGTCGATCACGACGATCTCGTCCAGCAGCGCGACCGTGTCGACCAGCGCCTCGCGCACCCGGGAGACGACGTCGCCGACGGTCGCGGCCTCGTTGCGAGCGGGCACGACGAGGCTTACGGTGCAGGCGGCCTTGGCGGTCACCAGGTCCGCCAGCGTCCACTCGTCCCAGTGATGGGTGTTGCACTCGGACCAGCCCACGTCCGCGAGGGTAGCGATAAATGGGTGATTTCCCGGCGGGTGGGCCACTCAGCACACGCATGTGAGGTTCAATCAGCCATGTCCACATCGCAGGGGGAGCCACGGCGAGGGCGCGGGAGGCCGCGAACCCCCGGGGCCGAGGAGCGCATCATCGATGCCGCGCTCGAGGAGTACGGCGAGCACGGTTGGGCTGGTTTCACGATGGACGGGGTGGCGCGCCGGGCGGGAGTCGGCAAGTCCACCGTGTACCTCCGCTGGCAGGACAAGGACTCGCTGCTGACCGAGGCGGTCAGCACCCGCGGCGGGACGATCGGGGCGGTCGACACCGGCTCGCTGCGCGGTGACCTGACCCGGCTGTCGGAGAACCTGTTCCGCCAGTTCCGCGACGCCGCCGGCTGGGCGTCGTTGCGGATCACGTTCGACGCCGCCGGAGCGCACGAGCGGCTGGGACGCTTCACCGAGGCGGTCGCCGACGTGCAGGTCGACGCCGTCGCGCGGATCGTGCAGCGCGCCGTCGACCGCGGCGAGGTCCCCGAGACCACCCGCCCGGACTGGATCACGGCGTGCATCTACGGCGCGGCGACCATGGAGACCCTCGCCTCGCGGCTGGAGGCCCGCGAGCTCAGCGACGAGGACATCGCCCAGCGCTCGGCCGAGATCATCGAGCTCGTGCTGGACGGCGCGCTCGGGCGGTCCGCTAGCTGAGGAACCGGCGCACCGCGCGGGTGAGCGCGGTCGCGTAGGCCCGCTGCCCTGCGGCGCTGGTCATCCGGCGCGCGTCGGCGGCGTTGCGCATGTTGCCCGCCTCGAGCATGACCGTCGGGACGTTCGAGAGGTTGAGCGTCCCGAGGTCGGAGCGGAAGTCCAGGCCGTCCCCACCGGCGATGTAGTTCGCGGCGGTGAAGCCGCTCGCGCGCAGCGCGTGGCGGGTGTCGAGCGCGAGCCGCCGCGAGGCGCGGTGGATGTCGTGGGTCCACGGCCGCCGGTCTGCCGGGGCGATCACGTGGAAGCCGTGCGCACCCGCGGTGTACGACCCGTCCCCGTGCACGCTGATCTTCAGGTCGGCGCGCTGCTTGTTGCCGCGCCGGCCGCGCTCGTCGATGCAGGGGCCCCACCGGTCCTGGCGGTTGCTGGTCCGCGTCATCACCACGCGAGCGCCCAACCGCTCGAGCCGGGTGCGGAGCCGCTCGGCGACCTTCCAGGCGAACGTCGCCTCGGCGTAGCCGCCGCCGGTCGCGGTGCCCGTGGTGTTGCAGGGCTTGGAGAACCCGCCCGCCGGGACCGGCCGGTTGATCTGGCGCGGGAAGTTGTGGTTGCCCAGCTGGTGGCCGGGGTCGACGACGACGAGCCGCCCGGCCAGCGGCGCCGGCCGCGCCTCGACGCCGGCCGGCGGGGCGGCGGCGTACGACCCCATGCTCAGCAGCACGGAGAGGACCATCCCGAGAAGGCCGGACATCACTCGTAGCCCAGGATCTCCTGGCGCTTCGCGCCCCACGCCAGGGCCGAGCCGATCGCGTCCTCGAGCGAGAGCTCGGTGCGCCAGTCGAGCAGCTCGGCCGAGCGGTCGACGTTCGCGAACGCGCCGACGGCGTCGCCGGGTCGCGGCGGCGCCTCGCGCACCGGGACCTCCTGGCCGAAGACGTTCTCGAACGCCGTGACCAGCTCGCGCACCGTCACGCCGTCGCCGGTGCCGACGTTGATGACCACGCTGGGCGCACCGGCCTGCGCGATCACGTCGTCGAAGCGCTCGACGGCGCGGACGTGCGCCCGGGCCAGGTCCCACACGTGGATGTAGTCGCGGATGCCCGTGCCGTCGCGGGTCGGGTGCTCGGTGCCGGTGATCGTGAACGCGTCCTTCTGGCCGCGCGCGGCCATCACCAGCTGGCCGAGGACGTGCGAGGGCTCCTTGGCGTAGATGCCGGACTCGAGGTCGGGGTCGGAGCCGATGGGGTTGAAGTAGCGCAGGATGATCGCGCGCAGGTCCGTGGCCACGGCGATGTCCTGGAGGATCTCCTCCATCATCCGCTTGGTGCGGGCGTACGGCGAGTTCGGCGCGAGGGCGTCGCCCTCGGAGACCTCGAACTCGTCCTTGAGCGCGTAGATCGAGGCCGACGAGGAGAACAGCACGCGGCTCTTGCCGAGCGCGGTGAGCTCGTCGAAGAGCTCCAGCGACTTCGCGACGTTGTCCCGGTAGTACTCGTAGGGCTGCTCCACCGACTCCGGCACCACGATCCGCGCGGCCATGTGGATCGTCGCGTCGAGATCCGGGTGCTCGTCGACGATCCGGCGCAGCAGGGCGCGGTCGGCGATGTCGCCCTCGTAGAAGATCCGGTCCCTGACGAACGCCAGCGGGCCGGTGAGCAGGGAGTCGAGGACCACCGGGGTGTGCCCGGCCTCCTCGAGCGCCTTGGCGGTCGTCGACCCGATGTATCCGGCGCCGCCGGTCACGAGAACCTTCATGCCCGCCACCCTAGCCAGCGCCGGTGGTCTAGACCGCGCGGGTGTTGTTCTCAAGTCCGGGGGGTATCCCGCCGATCAGTGAATACGGACATCCAGCGGCTCCCCCCAGCCGCGGCCGTCGCACCAGCTCGGAGGTCTTCGTGCGCAACCCGTTCCGCCGTCGTGGCACTGCCCCCGTCCAGGACATCTCGCGGGCCCGGTCCACCGACCGCTGGGAGCCGCTGCCCGACGACATCGCGGAGTGGATGGGCATGCGCCCGTACGGCGAGGCCCGCCAGGAGCAGGCCGCGTCCTAGGGCCGCCACTGCGGGTCGCGCCCGATGAACCCGAGCAACCGGGTCTGCGGGTCCGACCCGGCCGGCACCTCGACCCGCGCGCCGTACTGGCCACTGGCGCGGATCACGTCCTCCATCTGCTCCATGCCGGCGAGCAGCCGCGCGCACGTCTCCGCGTCGAGGGTGTCGTCCTGCCCGCTCGCGCGAGCCAGGTCCCACGTGTGCATGAAGACGTCGGCGGTGTAGATCTGGTTGACCAGGTCGCCCACGGCCCAGGTCCCCAGCCGCGGGTCGTCGACCTGCTGCGCGGCGCCGGGCCCTTCCAACAGAGCCTGGACGCTGCCAGCGTGCGTCTCCCAGGCCGCGACCGGGTCGTCGGCGACCGAGAGCGCGCCGGGGCCGACACCGGTGACGCCGTTGCCCTCGAGGAACGCCGGCAGCCAGGTGACGAGGTGGTCGACCACGTCGCGCGCGACCCAGCCGTCGACCGGCGCCGGCGCGTCCCAGTCCGTCGTACCGCGGACCCGCTCGGTGAAGGTCGCGGCGACCCGGCGGTGCTCGTCGGCGGGGTTCATGCGCCGCTCACGCCTCGTCGTTCGCGAACAGGGCGTCGAGCTTGGCGTAGCCGTCGTTGACGCCGACCTCCATGCCGCTGGACAGCCACTGGTCGCGCACCTCGATCGTCTCGACGACCGACGTGGCGACGATCCGGCAGCGGCCGCCCTCGAGCGCCTCGAAGACCAGCGTCTCCAGGCTGACGCCGTCCGGGTCCCCGGCCCACGTGAAGGTCTGGACGATCCGCTCGTTCGGGCGCACCTCGTGGAACGAGCCGTAGAAGCTGTGCTCGCCCCCGGCGCTGGTCCCGCGGAAGGCCCACGAGCCCCCGGTGCGGGCGTCCCAGGTCTGGATCTCGGTCTCGGTGCCGTTCGGGCCGACCCACTGGGCGTACAGGTCGGGGTCCACGTGCGCCCGGAACACGCGCTCCGGCGTCGCGTCGAACTCCCGCGTCGTCTTGATGACCGGCAGGTCCGGGACCGCCTCGATGGTCGCCTCGTTCTTGGTGGTCGTGCTCATGATGCTGCTCCTTCTTCTCGGTCGTCTCGGGTGTCCTCGGCGGTCGCGGCGAGGACGGCGTCCAGCCGGCGGTAGCGCTCCTCGACCTGCTGCCGATAGCGCTCGATCCACTTCGTCATCAGGTCGAACACCTCCGCCTCGAGGTGCACGGGACGCCGCTGGGCGTCCCGGCTGCGGCTGACCAGCCCCGCGTCCTCGAGCACCTTCACGTGCTTGGACACCGCCTGGACGCTCACGTCGTACGGCGCCGCGAGCTCGCCCACGCTGGCATCGCCCTCGGCGGCCAGCCGGGCGACCATGTCGCGCCGGGTCGGGTCGGCCAGGGCCTGGAAGACCCGGGAGAGCTGATCGGTCACCGTCCACCTCTTCAACTTGTTGGTTGAATAACCGTAGGTCGGGCGTGGTGGCGTTGTCAACCATCTGGTTGTAGATGGCTGTGGTCAATCCCCGCACCACCCGTGAGTTAGGCTCACCTAAGTTCGACGTGGAGGGATGTGGACGTGCACGGGCATGTGGTGAGGACCGAGCGGCTGACGCCGACCCTGGTGCGAGTGGTGCTGGGCGGGCCGGGGCTCGACGGGTTCGCGATGCCCGACTCCACCGACGCCTACGTGAACGTCGCGATCCCGCCCGCGGGCGCGCCGTACGGCGGTGTCTTCGACCCGCGGGCCGTGCGCGAGGAGCACGCCGAGGAGCACTGGCCCGCGCGCCGGCGCTACACCGTGCGCGCGTGGGACGAGGCCGCGCGCGAGCTCAGCCTCGACTTCGTCGTGCACGGCGACTCCGGCGTCGCCGGGCCGTGGGCGGCCGCGGCGCAGCCGGGTGACGTCTTGGTGTTCGAAGGCCCCGGCAGCGGCTACCGGCCCGACCCGGAGGCCGACTGGCACCTCATGATCGGCGACGAGTCCGCCCTCCCCGCGATCGCCGCCTCCCTCGAGGCGCTGCCGTCCGACGCGGTCGCCGTGGTCCGCCTGGTGTGCGACGGCGCCGAGCACGAGCTCGCCCTCGACTCCCCCGCTCGGCTCGACCTGGCCTGGCTGCACCGCACGGGCGACGCGGACGAGCTGGCCACGGCGGTGGCCGGCCTGACGTTCCCCGAGGGCCGCGTGCACGCGTTCGTCCACGGTGAGGCCGAGGAGGTCCGCGCGATCCGGCGGCACCTGCTGTCGGACCGCGGTCTGGCCCGCGCCGACATGTCGTGCTCACCGTACTGGCGGCGCACGATGACCGACGAGGCCTGGCGCAGGGTCAAGCGGGACTTCGTCGCGGCGATGGACGCCGACGTCGCCTGACGTGTCCTAGGGCACAATCCGTCCATGCCCACCGCGCTCATCACCGGCATCACCGGTCAGGACGGCCTCTACCTCGCCGAGCTGCTGCTCTCCAAGGGGTACGACGTCCACGGGGTGATCCGCGGGCAGAACAACCCGAAGCTCGACCTGGTGCGCGAGCTGCTGCCGGACGTGCGCCTGCACAACGGCGACCTCACCGACATGTCGAGCCTGATCCGGGCGCTGCGCGACTCCGACCCGGACGAGGTCTACAACCTCGGCGCGGTGTCGTTCGTCGCCTACTCCTGGGAGAACGCCCCGCTCACCACCGACGTGACCGCGAAGGGCGTGCTCAACATCCTCGAGGCGGTGCGGCTGCACACGGGCGACCGGCCGGAGGCGATCCGGTTCTACCAGGCGTCCAGCTCCGAGATGTTCGGCAAGGTGCAGGAGGTCCCGCAGCACGAGCGCACGCTGCTGTGGCCGCGTTCGCCGTACGGCGTCAGCAAGGTGTTCGGCCACTACATGACGATCAACTACCGCGAGTCGTACGGCATGCACGCCTCCTCGGGGATCCTCTTCAACCACGAGTCGCCGCGGCGCGGTCCGGAGTTCGTGACGCGCAAGATCAGCGAGGCGGTGGCGCGGATCAAGCTCGGGCTGCAGAACGAGCTGGTGCTCGGCAACCTCGACGCCGAGCGCGACTGGGGCTTCGCAGGCGACTACGTCGAGGCGATGTGGCTGATGCTCCAGCAGCCGCGCGGCGACGACTACGTGATCGCGACCGGTGAGACCCACTCGATCCGCGACTTCCTCGACGAGGCGTTCGGCCACATCGGCATCGACGACTGGACGCCGTACGTCCGCCAGGACCCGCGCTTCATGCGCCCGGCCGAGGTCGACCACCTCATCGGCGACGCGAGCAAGGCCCGCGAGGTGCTCGGCTGGAAGCCGAAGGTCTCCTTCCGCGAGCTGGTGGCGATGATGGTCGACGCCGACCTCGCCGCGACCCAGCAGGGCTGGTGACATGAGCCGGGCCTTCGTCACCGGGATCGGCGGGCAGGACGGCACGTACCTCGCCGAGCGGCTGCTCGCCGAGGGCGTCGAGGTGCACGCGCTCGCGCACGACATCGAGCCGCTGCCCGACCTGCCCGGCGTCGAGCTCCACCGCGGCGACCTGACCAACGTTCCCGACGTCCGCGCGCTGCTGATCGACCTGGCGCCCGACGAGGTCTACAACTTCGCCGCGCTGAGCTCGGTGGCGCGATCGTGGGCGGAGCCCGACCTCACCGCACGCGTGAACGGCATGGCCGCGGCGGCCCTGCTGGAGTCCGCGCTGCTGGTCCAGGAGAAGCACGGTCGCGCCGTGCGGTTCGTCCAGGCCTCCAGCGCGGAGATCTTCGGCGAGCCGGACCGGCACCCCCAGGACGAGTCCACCTCGCTCCGGCCGGTGAACCCGTACGGCGCCGCGAAGGCCTACGCCCACCTGATGGTCGACGTCTACCGCCGACGCGACCTGCACGCGGTGAGCGCGATCCTCTACAACCACGAGTCCCCGCGCCGTCCCGAGCAGTTCGTGACCCGCAAGATCACCGCGACCGTGGCCGCGATCGCCCAGGGGCGCGCGGACTCGCTGGCGCTCGGCAACCTCGACGCGCGCCGCGACTGGGGCTGGGCGCCCGACTACGTCGACGCGATGGTGCGGGCCGCCCGCGCCGACAGCCCGAACGACTACGTGATCGCCACCGGGGTGGCGCACTCCGTGCGGGACTTCGTCGCGGCGGCTTTCGCCCGCGCGGGCATCGACGACTGGCAGGACCTGGTCGTGGTCGACCCCGAGTTCGTCCGGCCGGTCGACCCGACCGAGCTCGCCGGCGACGCGACCCGCGCCCGCACCCTGCTCGGGTGGGAGCCGACCGTGGGCTTCGAGGAGCTCGTCGGCCGGATGGTCGACGCCGACCTGGCTCAGGAGTCCTCGAGCAGACCGAGCAGGTAGTCGCCGTACCCGCTCTTGCGCAGCTGCTTGGCCCAGAGCACCAGGTCCTCGTCGGTGATGTAGCCCATCCGCCAGGCGACCTCCTCCGGAGCGCCGATCTTCGTGCCCTGCCGACACTCGACCGTGCGCACGAAGTTGCTGGCGTCGTTGAGCCCGTCGAAGGTGCCGGTGTCCAGCCAGGCCGAGCCGCGCGGCAGCACCTCGACGTGCAACCGGCCCTCCTCGAGGTAGGTGCGGTTCAGGTCGGTGATCTCCAGCTCGCCGCGAGCGGAGGGCTGCAGCAGCCGGGCCCGCTCGACGACGTCGTCGCCGTAGAAGTAGAGACCGGGCACGGCGAAGCTGCTGCGCGGCCGGGCGGGCTTCTCCTCCAGCGAGATCGCCCGGCCCTCCTGGTCGAACTCGACGACGCCGTACGCCGACGGGTCGGCCACGCGGTACCCGAAGACCGCGGCACCGTCGAGGCCGTCGAAGCGGCGCAGCCGGGTGCCCAGGCCCTCGCCGTGGAAGATGTTGTCGCCGAGCACCAGGCAGACCTGGTCGCCACGGATGTGCTCCTCGCCGATCAGGAACGCCTGGGCGAGGCCGTCCGGAGCGGGCTGCACGGCGTACTCGATGGTGATCCCGAGGGACGAGCCGTCGCCGAGCAGGCGCACGAACTGGTCTGCCTCGTCGGGCGTCGTGATGACCAGGACGTCGCGGATCCCGGCGAGCATGAGCGTCGAGAGCGGGTAGTAGATCATCGGCTTGTCGTAGACCGGCACCAGCTGCTTGCTGAGCGCGTAGGTGATCGGGTGGAGCCGCGAGCCGGTGCCCCCGGCGAGGATGATGCCGCGCATGCACCGACGGTAGGAACCGCGCCGCTGCGGGAGCCGGACTCCGAAACGGCCTACCTCACATTGGGTATGCGCGTGCGGCCCGTCGAGCGGCTGCGACGGCGCGTCCTACGGTCGCCGCATGCACCAGGTCCTCGTCACCGGTGGCGCCGGCTTCGTCGGCGCCAACCTCGTCCACCACCTGCTGCGTCACACCGACGCCCGCGTCACCGTGCTGGACGCCTTCACCTACGCAGCGTCCACGGAGTCCCTCGTCAAGCTGTCGCCGCTGCGCACGCACGTCGTGGCCGGCGACGTCGCCGACGAGCAGCTGGTCGACAGCCTCGTGGCGACCCACGACACCGTCGTGCACCTCGCGGCCGAGTCCCACAACGACAACTCGCTGCACGACCCGGCGCCGTTCGTCCACACCAACCTGGTGGGGACGTTCACGCTCCTCGAGGCGGTGCGACGGCACGGGGTCCGGTTCCACCACGTCTCCACCGACGAGGTGTACGGCGACCTCGACCTCGACAGCCCGGAGCGCTTCACCGAGAACTCGGCATACCGACCGAGCAGCCCGTACTCCGCCACCAAGGCGGGCGCCGACCACCTGGTCCGCGCGTGGGTGCGCAGTTTCGGCATCAACGCGACGATCTCGAACTGCTCCAACAACTACGGGCCCTGGCAGCACGTGGAGAAGCTCGTGCCCCGCACGATCACGACCGCCCTCGACGGAGGCCGCCCGCGGGTGTACGGCGACGGACTCAACGTGCGCGACTGGATCCACACCGACGACCACGCGGCCGCGGTCCTCGCCATCCTCGAGCGCGGCCGGATCGGCGCGACGTACCTGATCGGCGCGGACGGCGAGCGCTCGAACCTCGACCTCGTGCGGAGCATCCTGCGGCTGTGCGGACGGGGCGAGGACGAGATCGACTTCGTGCGTGACCGCGCCGGGCACGACCGTCGCTACGCGATCGACTCCACCACGTTGCGCACGGAGCTCGGCTGGCGGCCGCGCTTCGACGACGTGGAGGCCGGCCTCGCCGCGACCGTCGCGTGGTACCGCGACCACGAGCACTGGTGGCGGTCCCGGAAGGCGCGCACGGAAGCGTCGTACGCCGCGGTCGGACAGTGACGACCGCGGTCACGCCGACGCCGATCCCCGGCCTGCTCGTGGTCGGCATCGACCTGCACGTCGACGGCCGGGGCTGGTTCCGGGAGACCTGGCAGCGCGAGCGCATGGTCGCGTCGGGGCTCCCCGACTTTGCGCCGGTCCAGCACAACGTCTCGTTCAACCACCGGCGCGGCACGACCCGCGGCTTCCACGCCGAGCCGTGGGACAAGCTCGTCGCGGTCGCCTCGGGCCGTGCGTTCGGTGCCTGGGTCGACCTCCGCGAGGGACCCGGGTTCGGCACGACGTTCACGATCCCGCTCGAGCCGAGCGTGGCCGTGTTCGTCCCGCGTGGGGTCGGCAACGCGTACCAGACCCTCGAGGCGGACACCGCCTACAGCTACCTGGTCAACGCGCACTGGAGCCCGGAGGCGAGCTACACGGCCATGGACCTCGCCGACCCGGTGGTCGCGATCCGATGGCCGGTCCCGCTCTCCTGCGCCGAGATGTCCGAGAAGGACCGGCGCAACCCGCAGCTCGCCGACGTGACGCCGGTCCCGCCGCGCCGCACCCTCGTCCTCGGCGCCGACGGCCAGGTCGGGCGGGCGCTCACCCGCGCCTTCCCGTGGGCGCGAGCCGTCGGCCGTGCCGAGCTCGACGTCACCGACGCCCGGTCGCTCGACGCGGTGGCGTGGGGCGACTACGACGTGGTCCTGAACGCGACGGCGTTCACCGCCGTGGACGCCGCGGAGTCGGAACCCTGCCGGACCACCGCCTGGCAGGTGAACGCGGCCGCGCCCGCCCAGCTCGCCCGGCTGGCGCGCGAGCACCGGTTCACGCTCGTCCACTACTCGACGGACTACGTCTTCGACGGGACCCGCGACGAGCACGCCGAGGATGAGCCGCTCTCACCGCTCGGCGCCTACGGCCAGTCGAAGGCGGCCGGCGACCTCGCGGTGTCCACCGCGCCGGCGCACTACCTGCTCCGGACGTCGTGGGTCGTGGGCGACGGGCCGAACTTCGTCCGCACGATGCAGGGCCTGGCGGCCGGTGGCGCGTGTCCGTCCGTCGTCGAGGACCAGGTCGGTCGCCTCACCTTCGCCGACGAGCTGGCGCGCGCGACGCGGCACCTGCTCGAGTCGCGGGCGGCGTACGGGACCTACAACGTGAGCAACGCCGGACCGTCGATGTCCTGGGCGGACGTGGCGCGCGCGGTCTACCAGCACTCGGGCCGGTCCCTGCACGACGTCACAGGCACGTCGACCGCCGCCTACTCCGTGGACCGCGCCCTGGCGCCGAGGCCCAGGCACAGCACGCTCGACCTGGCCAAGCTGCGCGGCACCGGGTTCGAGCCCGAGGACGGGAGGACGGCGCTCGAGCGCTACAGCCGCCGAGCCGCGGCGTCGGGTCCGTGAACCGGGACGACCGCGGCGCCGGAGAGCTGTCGCAACGCTCGGCGTACGTCCTCGGGCGATCCTGAGGTCGGCAGCGCGAGGACCTCGGCGTCGCCGACCGGCGGCACCGGCACGTGCGACACCAGGGGGTGCCGCGGCCGGATGTCGCGCGGCTCGTCGTCGGCGAACAGGTCCTCGTGGAGCTTCTCGCCCTCCCGGAGACCGGTGTACTCGATGCGCACCGGGGTCCCGGACTGTTCCATCAGCTGCTTGGCGACGTCGACGATCCGTACCGGCTCGCCCATGTCGAGCACGAGCGCCTCGCCGGGCGCACCGATGGCGGCGGCCTGGATCACCAGCTGGCACGCCTCCTCGATCGTCATGAAGAACCGGGTGACCTCAGGATCGGTCACGGTGAGCGGTCCGCCCTGGGCGATCTGTCGGGCGAACGACGCCAGCACCGACCCGCGGCTGCCGAGGACGTTGCCGAACCGCACCGAGAGGTAGTCGCCCTCCGCCGTACGCGCCCGGTCGGCGGTGAGCCGTTCGGCGACGCGCTTGGACCAGCCGAGCACGCTGACCGGGTTCGCGGCCTTGTCGGTCGAGATGTTCACGAACTTGTCGACCCCGACCAGGTCGGCGGCGTCGATGACATTGCGGGTGCCGAGGATGTTGGTCTTCACCGCCTCGGCGGGGTACTGCTCCAGCATCGGCAGGTGCTTGAGCGCGGCCGCGTGGAACACCACGTCGGGCCGCCGCGTGGCGAACACGTTCCGCACCGCCGCCTCGTCGCGGATGTCGCAGAGGATGACGTCGTCGGAGTCGAGCAGCGCGCGCCCGTGGATCGAGAGCTGCACGGCGTGCAGCGCCGACTCGTCACGGTCGAGCATCATCAGCTCGGCCGGCTCGTAGCGGAAGATCTGCCGGCACAGCTCGGAGCCGATGGAGCCCCCGGCCCCGGTGACCAGGACCTTCTGCCCGGTCAGGTAGTCGGCGATCGCGGCGACATCGGTGTCGAGCTGGTTGCGGCCGAGGACGTCGGTGATGTTGATGTCGCGCAGGTCGCGGATGCCCACGCTGTCGTTGAGCAGCTGCGTCGACGACGGCAGGACCTTCACGGGCACGTCGGCGGCGATGGCCGCGAGACGCAGCCGGTTGACGGTCTCGGCCGACGCGCTCGGGATCGCGATCACGACCACGTCGGCCCGGACGAGCGCGACCTGCTCGGCCAGGTCGCACGTGCCGCCCAGGACCGAGACGTGCCGGATCCGCAGGTGCCGCTTGCGCGGGTCGTCGTCGAGCAGACCGACCGGGTGGTAGCGCCGCTGCGGGTCGCGCTGCATCGAGCTGATCAGCTCGCGCGCCGCCTCGCCGGCGCCGACGACCAGCGCGCGCTGCGCGTTGTCCGCCGAGCCGATCCCCGAACGCTCGTCGCGCTCCTGGAGGGTCCGCCACATCGCCCTGGCCCAGGCGGCCAGGACCAGCGCACCGAACGTCGCCCCGGCGGGAATGCTGCGCGGGACCCAGTGCGTCACGAGGTTGACGAGGAAGACCGCGAAACCGCTGCCGCCCATCAGCATGCCGAGGAGCACCATCTCCTCCAGGCTGGCGGTGCGCGCCCGGCCGTGGTGCAGCTTGAACGGGATGGCGAGGGCGACGTACAGCCCGGCGTTGATCGCCGCGACGGCGACGACCGAGCTCCACGGCACCGCGGACGCGTCGCTGTCCAGGCGCAGCCAGGCGAAGACGACGTACGCAAGCAGCCACGCACCGACGTCGAAGGCGATTGCCAACGGCGCTCGGTGACGCCTCATACGCGCGACCAGATCACTCAACGAACGTTCCCTCGACGATTCGTAGTTCCCCCGTAGGGCACGCTAGCCCCAACCACCTGCCAGGCGCATGAGCCAGAAGGGTGGTCCGCGGCCGCGCGATCAGGGCTGGAGCGCCTCGCAGCGGCCGTAGTCGTCCTCCAGGCGGACGATGTCGTCCTCGCCGGTGTACGCGCCGCGCTGGATCTCGATGATCACCAGGTCCTCGTCGTGCTCGTTGGTGATCCGGTGCGCCGCGCCGATGGGCACCTCGACGGTCTCGCCGGGCCGCGCCACGCTGACCTTGCCGTCGAGCACACACGTCGCGATGCCCGACACCACGATCCAGTGCTCGGAGCGGTGCTGGTGCGTCTGGTACGACAGCCGCTGGTGCGGTCGCACCTCGATGCGCTTGACCTTGTAGCCGTCGCCCTCGTCCAGGACGTGCCAGCTACCCCACGGTCGAACCTCGAAGTCACCCATCATGATCAGTTTCCCCCCTGTCATAGGGCGGTGTCACCCACCCGTGCGAGCAACCGTATCCGGAGTACTCGGCAAATGGGGCTCGAACGCCGGATACTGTTCGCGTGCGGACTGCGCATGGGGGCGCCGTTTCAGGGACGAGGACAATCGTGGAGCTGAAGGACTACTGGCTGACGGCGCGCCGCAGGTGGCGGGTCATCCTCGCCTGTGTCGCGGCCTCCGTCGCCGTCGCCGCAGGTCTGACCTGGCAGGCGACCCCCCAGTACGCCTCGACCGCCAGCATCTTCGTCTCGACCAGTCCGTCGGACACCTCCGACGCCTACACCGGCAACCTCTTCGCGACGCAACGGGTCACCTCCTACGCCCAGCTGGTCGGCAAGCGCAAGCTCGCCGAGCGGGTCTCCGACGAGCTCGGGGGCGGGCTCAGCCCCGCGGAGCTGCAGGCCCAGGTGTCGACGAGCGTCAACCCGGACACCGTGCTGCTCGACATCATCGCGCACGACCCGGACCCCGTCGTCGCCCGTGACATCGCCCAGGCGTACGCCGTGGTGCTCAGCGACGAGGTCGCCAGCCTGGAGACGCCCGACGGCAAGACCGACGCGCTGGTGCAGGCCACGATCGTCGACAACGCCCAGGTCTCGTCCTCGCCCGTCTCACCGCAGCCGATGCGCAACCTCGCGCTCGCCGTGATCCTGGGTCTGCTCGTGGGCGTCGGCCTCGCGGTGGTGCGCGAGCTGCTGGACACGACCCTCAAGTCCGCCGACGACGTCGGCGACGTCACCCCCACGCCGATCCTCGGTCACATCACCGTCGACGCGGCCGCAGTGAAGCGGCGCCCGGCCGACGTGCTCGCCGCGGCCACGCCGTGGTCGGAGGCGTTCCGCGTGCTGCGCACCAACATGCAGTACGTCGAGGTCGACCACGACCACAAGGTCTTCGTCGTGACCAGCGCCCTGCCTGGCGAGGGCAAGACCACCACCGCGGTGAACCTGGCGATCACGCTCGCCCAGGCCAAGCACCGGGTGGCCCTGGTCGAGTGCGACCTGCGCCGCCCCCTGGCCGCCTCCCGGCTCGACCTCGACGACGGCGTCGGCACGACCAGCGTGCTGATCGGCAAGGTGCACCTGCGCGACGCGATGCAGAAGTACGCCGACACCGGGCTCTGGGTCCTGACCAGCGGCCCGATCCCGCCGAACCCGTCGGAGCTGCTCCAGTCCAACGCGATGGAGAAGCTGCTCGGCGAGCTGCGCGACGAGTTCGACATCGTGATCCTGGACGCCCCGCCGCTGCTCCCGGTCACGGACGCCGCGCTCCTCGCCGCCCAGGCCGACGGAGCGCTGGTCGTGGTCCGGCACGGCAAGACCACGCGCGACCAGCTCGGGCACGCGATCGAGCGTCTCGAGGCGGTCGACGCCAAGGCGATCGGGGTCGTCGTCAACCTCGCCCCGCCCCAGCGCAAGAACAGCGCCTACGGCTACGGGTACGGGTACGGCTATGGCTACGCCAGCCGGCCCGCGGCTAGCGCCGAGTCAGGGAAGCCAGGGCGGGACGCACGTCGGCGAGGTAGACGAAAGCCGCGACCGTGAAGGCCAGGCTGATCAGCCCGATGACGCCGCCCAGCACGATCTGAGCCGCGAGCCCGACCCCGAGGATGATCGTCCACGCCGGCTTCGACAGCTTGTTGGCCGCGTTATAGGACTCGCCCGAGTACATCAGGGAGTTCACGAACGCGAAGATCTTGACGCCGAGGATCACGAGCTCGACGAACAGCATGAGGTTCAGCTCGGCCTCGAGTACGTGCAGCACGGCGTCAGCCTACGGGACCCCCCGACCACGCGAACGCAACGAGGCCCCGGGAGCTCTCGCTCCCGGGGCCTCGCCGTTCGTGATCGTCAGTCGCCGACCTTCGCGGCGCCGTCGGCAACGGCCGCGGCGGTGCTCGACGCGGTCTTCTTCGCCGCGGTGGTGGTGGCCTTGGCGCTGCTCTTCGGCGCCGTCGACGACTTCTTGGCGGTCGTGGACGCCTTCTTGGCGGTCTTCTTGGCCGTGGTCTTCGTGGCCTTGGTCGCCTGCGTCTTGGTCGTCTTCGCCTTCGCCTGGGTGGTCGAGGCGGACGCCTTGGCCTGCTGGGTCGACTCCTGGTTGCGGATGCGCTCGACCAGCACCTCCCCGCGCTTGGCGAGGTCGGCGTAGGTCTCGTTGACCAGGACCGGCAGCTTCAGGGCGTCGGCCTGGAGCTCGGCGACGCGCGCCTCGATCGCCGTACGGCGCGCCTTGGCCTCCTGGCTGAGCGCGTCGACGCGGGCACTGACGACCGTGACGGCCTGGTCGCGCAGCGCCTTGGGCTGGAGCTCGAGGCCGGTCACCCGGGTCTGCACGTCCTTCTGGACGCCGGCGAACCGCTTCTGCACGTCGGCGACGTACTCGCGAACCAGCGCCACGGCGACGTCGGTGGCGCCGACACCCGCGTACAGCGGTCGGGTCGCCTCGGACTTGATGTCGAACTTGGCCTGGGCCATGTCCTGCTCCTTCGGTTGGTGGTCCGGCTCGGTCGCCGGGCCGGGTGTTCAGATGGTGGAGTCGTTCAGGGCGATGAACGACGCGTAGACGTCCAACAGGGACTGCTTCTGGCGCTCGGTGAGCCGGGAGTCGCCGAGGACGGCGAGCTCGACCGAGCCGGCCGTGCCCTCCGGGCTGACGATCCCCGCGCGCAGGTAGAGCTGCTCGGCGGAGATGCGCAGCGCCTTCGCGATCTGCTGCAGCACCTCGGCCGACGGACGCCGCAGCCCGCGCTCGATCTGGCTGAGGTAGGGGTTCGACACGCCGGCCTGCTCGGCGAGCTGGCGCAGCGTCAGGTGGGCAGCGATCCGCTGCTCCCTGAGATAGTCGCCGAGGGTCTCGACGGTCTTGCCGACCTTGCCCATCGCCATGTCTCCACACTCCGCCGCAATGCTTGCAATAGCAAGCAAAGCGCGGCGTGAACCTGTTCACACCCGAGCAAAAACCCAATATTTCTTGGGCGAATCGGTGCTAGCAGCAGCAAACACCGTCAGATCACCGCGCGGATCTCCCCCACCGGCACCCCGCCGCCGAGCAGCAGCGCCGTGCCCGTGCGCCGCACCGCGTCGGTGTCCACGCCAGGCTCGCGATCGACACCGGACCGGCGCAGCGCCGCCGCCATCAGGACCGGACGCACGCGCGGCGCGCCGTCATCGGTCTTGAGCGCGAACGCGCGGCCGTCCCGGAGCGCCACCGCGTAGCAGGACTCCGCGCCGGCCTTGCCGATCGCACCGGGGATCGACGTCAACAGCTCCCGCTCGTCGCGGCGCGTGCCCGACACGAACTCGGGGTGCCGACGGATCGCCTCGGCCACGCGCGCCGTGCCGGGCTCGGCGCCCAGCGCGATCCGCCGGAACGCGGTCGCCAGGCCCACGAGCGACGTACCGAGCAGCGGCGCGCCGCAGCCGTCGACGGCGGCGACCGTCACCGGCTCGCCCACGAGCTCCTCGAAGGTCGCCCGGATCGCCACCTGCAGCGGGTGGTCGGGCGCCAGGTAGGTCTCGATGTCCCACCCGTTCAGCACGCAGGTCGCCAGCATCGCCGCATGCTTGCCCGAGCAGTTCATCTGCAGCCGGGTACGACCGCCGCCGGCGCGGACGACCGCGTCGCGCGCCTCGTCCTCGAGGGGGTAGTCCTCGGGGGTCTGCAGTGCCGTCTCGTCGAGCCCGGCCGAGGCGAGGATGCGGCGCGCCCCATCCAGGTGGAACGGCTCACCCGAGTGCGACGCGCACGCCAGGGCCAGGAGATCCGGGGGCAGGTCCAGCCCCAGCCGGACCATCGCGAGCGCCTGCAGCGGCTTGTTGCACGAGCGTGGCATCACCGGCACGTCCACCGCCCCGACGGACCAGTCGACCGCCCCCTCGGCGTCCAGCGCGACCACCGAGCCGTAGTGGTGGCCCTCCACGAACCCGGACCGGACCAGCTCTGCGACGACGGGGAGCGACATGAATGGCAGACTAACTTCACCAAGATGGCACGATTACTCCGTGCCGATGCCCCCCGTCCCGCAGTACTGCCCCACGCCCCGCGAGCTCGACGACCTCGAGCTCCTGCTCAGCGGGGCACTCGTACCCACCGTGACGTTCAACGAGCCGGGCAGTCCGGTCACGCTCGAGCTGCCCGAGGACGTCGCGGCGCTCGCGGCGACCGCCGGCGCCGTCGAGCTCGTCGACCCCGAGGGGCTGCCGCTCGCCGAGGTGGCGATGCCGGGCGGCACGATCGACCCGCTCACGCACGTCCAGTACGGCCCGTTCCGCCGGCTGTACCTGAGCCCGGCCGAGACCCGCGCGCGGTACGCCGGGCGCACGTTCGTCCCGCTCGTCGACGCGCTCACCCAGCCCCAGCTCACCGCCCTGGCCACGGTCGGGCCGCTGGTGCTGCTCCCGCTCGTCGGGCACGGCACGCCGGACCTCTCCGCGGTCGGCCTGATCCGCGCCACGCTCGCCGCCGCGGAGACCCTCGGCGACGCCGAGGTGGTCGCGATCCCCCTCGCCTCGCACGGCGACCCGGACGTCGACCACGAGCTCGGGGTGCAGGTCGTCGCGAACTATGCCGGCGCGGACCCCGTCGTCGGTGTCACCGACGACCCCGACGGCGCCTACCCGGCCGCGGTCGCGGCCATCGTGGCGAAGGACCGCCCGGCGCGCGCCGCCCAGGGCCTGGTGCTGTTCTTCACCGGCCTGTCGGGCAGCGGCAAGTCGACGCTGGCGCGCGCGCTGATGGACCGGCTCCTCGAGCACGGCACCCGCACGGTCACCAGCCTCGACGGCGACGTCGTCCGCCGGAACCTGTCGGCGGGCCTGACGTTCTCCAAAGAGGACCGCGAGACGAACATCCGGCGGATCGGCTGGGTCGCCGCGGAGATCTCGCGGCACGGCGGCGTTGCCGTGGTCAGCCCGATCGCCCCGTTCGACGAGACCCGCCAGCAGGTCCGGGCGATGGTCGACGCCGCCGGGGGCGCGTTCTTCCTGGTCCACGTCGCGACGCCGCTCGAGGAGTGCGAGCGCCGCGACCGCAAGGGGCTGTACGCCAAGGCTCGCCGCGGCGAGATCCCCGAGTTCACCGGGATCTCCTCGCCGTACGAGGAGCCGCAGGACGCCGACGTCCGCGTCGACACGACCGGTCGAACCATCGACGACGCGCTCGAGGACGTGATCCTCGGCCTGCGCGAAGCGGGCTACCTCGACCTGAGCGCGGCGCCCGAGCTCGGTCCCGACGGCGTCCCCTCGGCCCCCTCAGCCCCGCAGGCCCCCGTCGCTCCCCAGCTCGCCACCCAGGCCCAGCCAGCCCCGGCCAGCGCACCGCGCGCGGCGTCCGACCGCCCGCTGCGGGTGCTCTTCGTCTGTACGGCGAACGTCTGCCGCTCGCCGTTCATGGAGCTGACCGCGCAGCACCTCGCCGGCCCCGGGTCGCGCGTCGAGTTCACCAGCGCCGGCACCCACGGCTTCGACGCCAGCGAGATGAGCCCGGAGATGGCCGCCACGCTGGCCACCCGTGGGGTCCCCGGCGCCGCCCCCTTCCGCAGCCGCCCGTTCACCGAGGACCTGATCGCGCACACCGACCTGGTGCTGACCGCCGAGGCCGCTCACCGGCAGCTGATCCTCGATGAGCACCCGGCCGCGTTCCGGAAGGTCTACACGCTCGGCCAGTTCGCCGAGGCGGTCCGGTCCGCCGACCCGGGGCTCAGCGGCCACGCGCTGCTCGCCGAGGTGGCCGAGCGCCGCGGGCCCGCGGACCCGGCCCTCGACATCGCGGATCCCTACCAGCAGGGTCCCGAGGTCGCCGAGGCCTGCGCCACTGCCATCGACCGCCTCCTGCGCGTCGTCGTACCTGCCCTGACGGGCTCCGGGAGGATCAGCGCATGAGCGACGTCATCACCACCACCTTCTTCGCGATCATCGCGGCCGGCTTCCTCGTCGGCATCGTGGTCGGGCTGACCGGGATGGGCGGCGGCGCGCTGATGACGCCCGCGCTGATCTTCCTCGGGGTCGGCGAGGCGTCCGCGGTGGTGACCGCCGACCTGACCGCCGCGGCGATCTACAAGACCGGCGGCGCGATCGTGCACTCACGGGAGGGCTCCCCCGACTTCAAGCTCGCGAAGTGGTTGATCGTGGGCTCGGTGCCCATGGCCCTGCTCGGACCGTGGCTGATCCACAAGATCGCCGGCGAGGAGCCCGAGTCCGTCGACGAGCTGCTGCTCATCTGCATCGGCTTCGCGCTGCTGTTCGCGGCGTCGACGTACGCCCTGCGCCTCTACATCAACCTGCGCCGCGTCCGGAGCGGCACCGGCGACGCCGACCCGAACCCGCCCATCCGCCCGATCCCGACGCTGCTGGTCGGCGCCCTGGGCGGGCTGCTCGTCGGCATCACCAGCGTCGGATCCGGCTCGGTGATCATGGTGGCGCTGCTGATGCTCTACCCCGGGCTCTCCGCGGTGCGGCTGGTGGGCACTGACCTGGTCCAGGCGGTCCCGCTCGTGCTCGCGGCGGCGATCTCGAACATCGCCATCAACGGACTCGACTGGTCGCTGCTGATCCCGCTGGTGATCGGCTCGGTCCCGGGCACCTTGATCGGCAGCAAGATCGCGCCGCGAGTCCCGCAGTCGATCATCCGGCGCGGCATCGTCGTCGTGCTGACCATGTCCGGCGTCGCGCTGCTCGACAAGTCCGGCTGGGCGCCGCTGAGCGAGGACGAGACCCACCCGATGCTGATCGCGGGCGTGGGCATCGCGATGCTCGTCCTGGTCCCCCTGATCTGGGGAGTGATCCGCAGGACCCAGGGCCTGCCCATGTTCGGCTCGCCCACGGTCGCGGAGCTCGAGAACCCGCCGATTCCGGCCCGAGAGTGACCTGAACCACTCGGAATTGTCCGGTTTCTGGCCGAAGGGCCCCGCACGGCTACGATGTGGGCTGCTGTCCCGACGAGAGGTCCCCAGTCAGTCATGACCCAAACCCACGCCGACTACCGGCTGAGTCAGCTCGACCAGCTGGAGGCGGAGTCGATCCACATCTTCCGTGAGGTCGCCGCCGAGTTCGAGAAGCCCGTCCTGATGTTCTCGGGCGGCAAGGACTCGATCGTGATGATGCGCCTCGCGGAGAAGGCGTTCTACCCCGCGAAGATCCCGTTCCCCGTGCTGCAGGTCGACACCGGGTACGACTTCCCGGAGGTCCTCGCCTGCCGCGACAACTGGGTGAACCGCCTGGGTGCCCGGCTGATCGTCGCCAGCGTCGAAGAGGCCATCGCGAACGGCATCGTCGTCGACGACGGCAAGACCAGCCGCAACCGGCTCCAGATCGGCACCCTGCTGAACGCCCTCGAGGAGGGCGGCTTCACCGCCGCCTTCGGCGGCGGCCGCCGCGACGAGGAGAAGGCCCGCGCCAAGGAGCGCGTCTACTCCCACCGCGACGAGTTCGGCCAGTGGGACCCGAAGAACCAGCGTCCCGAGCTGTGGAGCCTGTACAACGGGCGCCTGCACGAGGGCGAGCACATGCGGATCTTCCCGATCTCCAACTGGACCGAGCTGGACATCTGGCACTACATCGGCCGCGAGGGCATCGAGATCCCCTCGATCTACTTCTCACACCAGCGCCGCGTCTTCGAGCGCGACGGCATGCTCCTCTCGGAGTCGGAGCACAACCCGACTCGGGGCGGCGAGACCGTCGCCGAGCGCACGGTCCGCTTCCGCACGGTCGGCGACCTGACGCTCACCGGCTGCGTGGAGTCCGAGGCCGACACCATCGACAAGATCATCGACGAGATCGCCATCGCCCGCGTGACCGAGCGCGGCGCGACTCGCGGTGACGACCGGTTCTCCGAGGCCGCCATGGAAGACCGGAAGAAGGAAGGCTACTTCTGATGAGCGACCTCACCCAGGCGCAGAAGGCCCAGCAGGTTCGCGAGATGGACCTGCTGCGCTTCGCCACGGCGGGCTCCGTCGACGACGGGAAGTCGACCCTGATCGGCCGGCTCCTCCTCGACTCCAAGTCGATCTTCGAGGACCAGCTCGAGGCCGTCGAGGCCACCTCGACCGCCAAGGGCTACGACTACACCGACCTCGCGCTGCTCACCGACGGCCTCCGCTCGGAGCGCGAGCAGGGCATCACGATCGACGTGGCGTACCGCTACTTCGCGACGCCGACCCGCAAGTTCATCATCGCCGACACCCCGGGCCACGTGCAGTACACCCGGAACATGGTCACCGGCGCCTCCACCGCCGACCTCGGCCTCGTGCTGGTCGACGCCCGCCAGGGCCTCACCGAGCAGTCCCGCCGGCACGCGGTGATCCTGTCCCTGCTCCGCGTCCCGCACCTGGTGCTCGCGGTGAACAAGATGGACCTCGTCGACTTCTCCGAGGAGGTCTACGAGAAGATCCACTCCGAGTTCACCCAGTTCGCCACCAAGCTGAACATCCCGGACCTCGAGGTCATCCCGATCTCGGCGCTCCAGGGCGACAACGTCGTGAACCGCTCCGAGAACATGCCGTGGTACTCCGGTCCCACGCTCATGCACCACCTCGAGCACGTCCACGTCGCGTCCGACCGCGACCTGGTCGACGTCCGCTTCCCGGTGCAGTACGTCGTACGCCCGAAGTCCGACGAGCACCACGACTACCGCGGCTACGGCGGCATGGTCGCCGGCGGCGTCCTGAAGCCCGGCGACGAGGTCGTCGTGCTGCCCTCGGGCATGACGTCGAAGATCGCCGGCATCGACCTGTTCGACCAGGAGATCTCCGAGGCGTTCCCGCCGATGAGCGTCACCGTCCGTCTCGAGGACGACGTCGACGTCTCCCGCGGCGACATGATCGCCCGCCCGGCCAACGCCCCGAAGCCGTCGCAGGACATCGACGCGATGGTGTGCTGGATGACCAACGAGCCGCTGCGCCCGCGTCAGAAGCTCGCGATCAAGCACACCACCCGCTCGGCGCGCACGCTGGTGAAGGACATCCAGTACCGCCTCGACGTCAACACCCTGCACCGCGACCAGGAGACCAAGGAGCTCGGGCTCAACGAGATCGGCCGCGTCCAGCTGCGCACCACCGTGCCGCTGCTGTGCGACCCGTACTCCAAGAACCGGACCACGGGCTCGTTCATCCTCATCGACGAGGCCACCGGTGTTACGGTCGGCGCGGGAATGATCAACAGCGGCAGCTGATCCTGCCGCCGGTACGGAATCGGGGGAGCAGTGCGCCTGCTGATCACTGGCGGAGCGGGCTTCATCGGCTCCAACCTCGCCCGTACCGCGCTCGCGGCCGGCCATGAGGTCACCGTGCTCGACGACCTGTCGACGGGCAGCAAGACCAACCTCACCGGCCTCGACGTGAGCTTCGTCGAGGGCTCGCTCCTGGATGAGCGGGCCCTCGACGCGTCACTCGACGGCGTCGACTCGGTCGTGCACCTCGGCGCCCTGCCCAGCGTGCCCCGCAGCATCAAGGCCCCCCTGACCAGCCATGCGGTGAACGCGACCGGCACGCTGCAGCTCCTCGAGCGGATGCGGGTCCACTCCGTGGATCACGTGGTCGCCGCCTCCTCCAGCTCCGTCTACGGCTCGAACCCCGCGCTCCCCAAGGGCGAGCGCGAGTGGGTGCGCCCGATGAGCCCGTACGCCGTGTCCAAGCTGGCCACCGAGCAGTACACGCTCGCCTACCAGCAGTCCTTCGGCTTCGCGAGCCTCGCGTTCCGCTTCTTCAACGTCTACGGCCCGGGCCAGGCCGCGGGCCATGCGTACGCCGCGGTGATCCCGGCGTTCCTCGACGCGATCCTCCACGGCCGACCGGTCCCGCTCCAGGGCGACGGCAGCCAGTCTCGTGACTTCACCTACGTCGGGACCGTCTGCCGGGTGCTCCTCGACGCCGCCGAGCGCCGCGTCTCGCATCCCGAGCCGGTCAACCTCGCGTTCGGGACGAACACCACGCTGCTCCAGCTCCTCGACCTCCTGCGCGCCGAGCTCGACACGGACTTCGAGATCGAGTCCCTTCCCGCCCGCGCCGGCGACGTGAAGCACTCCCAGGCGAGGAACGACGAGCTGCGCTCGCTGTTCCCGGACATCGAGCCGGTGTCCCTCGAACAAGGCATCCAGGAGACGACCGCATGGTTCCGGAGCACGACCTGAAGACGCTCGTCGTCGTCGGCCAGGGGTACGTCGGCCTGCCGATGGCGCTGCGGGCAGCGCAGAGCGGGCTCGAGGTCTTCGGGCTCGACACCCACGAGCAGACCGTGCGCGACCTCAACGCCGGGCGCTCGCACATCGACGACGTCAGCGACGACGAGCTGGCCGCGGGCCTGGCGAGCGGCTTCCAGGCGACCACCGACCCGGAGGTGATCTCGCGCGCGGACGTGGTCCTGGTCTGTGTCCCGACCCCCCTCTCCGCCGACGGTGGCCCGGACCTCAACGCGGTCGAACGCGCGGCCGAGGTCATCGGTCGGCACCTGCGCCCCGGGGCGCTGGCCATCCTCGAGTCCACGACGTACCCCGGAACCACGGAGGAGGTCTTCACTCCCCTGGTCACCGCGGGCGGCCTGGTGGTCGGCGAGGACGTCTTCATCGCGTTCTCGCCCGAGCGCATCGATCCGGGCAACGACACCTACGGCGTCCGGAACACCCCCAAGGTCGTCGGCGGGATCACCCCGGCGTGCACCGAGCGCGCCGCGGCGTTCTACTCCCGCTTCGTCGACACCGTCGTGCCGGCCAAGGGCGCCCGCGAGGCCGAGATGTCCAAGCTCATCGAGAACACGTTCCGGCACGTCAACATCGCCCTGGTCAACGAGATGCTGCGCTTCTCCCACGAGCTCGACATCGACCTCTGGAACGCCATCGACTGCGCCGAGACCAAGCCGTTCGGCTACATGGCGTTCCGCCCGGGCCCGGGCGTCGGCGGGCACTGCATCCCCATCGACCCGTCGTACCTGAGCCACCGCGTCAAGGCACGGCTCGGCTACTCGTTCCGCATGGTCGAGCTCGCGGAGGAGATCAACACCGCGGCTCCGCTCTACGTCGCCAGCCGTGTCCGCGACGCGCTGAACGACGCGCGGAAGGCCGTCAACGGCGCGCGCGTGCTGCTACTCGGCGTGACCTACAAGGCCAACATCTCGGACCGCCGCGAGAGCCCGGCGGACCCGCTGGCTCGCCGGTTGGCGGCCTGGGGCGCCGACATCAGCTACCACGACCCGTTCGTCCCGCGGTGGCAACCGCGGGGCTCCGAGGTCGAGCTCGCGTCCGTCGACGACGCCCTGGCGGCGGCCGCCGAGGCCGACATCACGGTTCTGGTCCAGGCGCACCGTCAGTACGACGTCGCCCGCCTCGCCGCCGAGGCTCGCCTCGTGCTCGACACACGCTCGGTGCTGCCTGACGGCGCCGCCGTCATCCGCCTGTAGCGATCCCGTCCAGGAACTCGACGATGCGGCGCCCCTGCGCCTGCGGGCTCCGGGTGGTCCTGATGAACTCCGCGCCGCGACGGCCGAACGCCTCACGCTCCTCCGTCGACCACGCCAGCACGCCGCCGATCGCGGCGGCGAGGTCGGCCGGATCGTCCCCGTCGGGCTGGACGAGGTACGGCGCATAGTCCTCCGGGATGCTCGGCAGCCGGGTGCTCACGACCGGCCGGCCCGACGCGAGGTACTCGATGAGCTTCGACGGGAAGCTGTAGCGGACGAAGTACTGGTCCAGCTGCCGGGGCTGGACCAGCAGGCTCGCCCCGGCGTAGATCGCCGGCAGGTCGGCCGGCGACACCAGCCGGGGCGTGCAGATGCGGGGGTCCTCCGCGGCCTGCTCCACGAGCCACGGCTCGAGCGGTCCCCGGCCGAACAGCGCGAGCTCGACGTCCGCGGGCAGGCTGCGCACCGCCTCGACCAGCCGGCGTACGCCGTACTCCTCGTGGAGCCCCCCGGCGTAGACGATCCGCGGGCGGGCCGGCGGCGTGGCCGGCAGCGAGGACAGCTCCGGCGCGACGAGTCCCTCGACGACCAGGGCCGGCACGCCGCGAGCGAAGTCGTCGCCCAGCGGTGCCGCGAGCACCACGACCGCGTCGCTGCGGCGCAGCGCGCGGGTGACCAGCGAGATGTCGACGCGCTTGAGCACCTGCCGCAGCCGCCCGTCCTCGGCCCGGATGACGCCGGGAGGGTCGGTGAGCACGACCGCGACACGTGCGCCGACGCGGCGACGCACGTGGACCGCGTAGTACAGGAACGGGCTGTGCACGCCGTGCACGACGATCCAGTCGGGGCGGGTCCGGCGCAGCTCACGGGCACCGACCACCCAGCACGCGAGGTAGCGGGTCAGGTGCTTGAGCACCACGGCGTTCACGAACGGCATCAGCCGCCCTCGGACTCCGTCGACGTCGAACCGGCGGCCGCGCCACAGGAGTCTCCGGTTGCCGGGGAAGTCCGACACGGGCGCGGTCGAGAGCAGGTCGACCGCGACGCCGTTGGACCGGAACGCGCCGACCAGGCTCCACGCGAAGCGGTGGGTCTGGGTCTGCATCAGCCGGTCCTCGGCGTTGATCTGCTCGAGCAGCTCGTCGGGCACCGTGAAGCCCAGCACTGTGACCCTCATCGGCGACCGTCCGAGAGCACGGCCCGGTAGGTCTCGTCGAGGATCTCCAGCATCCGCCGCGTCGAGTAGTGCCGCGCGGCGACGCCGGCCGCCTCGACGCCCAGCCCCTCACGCCGGGCACGATCGGCGACCAGGGACCCGATCGCCTCGGCCAGGCCGGCGGGATCTCGCGCCTCGACCAGCAGGCCACCTCCGCGCCGGACGACCTCGGTGTTGCCGCCGACGCGGGTGGCGACCACCGGGAGCCCCTGGGCCATCGCCTCCAGAAGGGCGTTCGACAGGTTCTCGTGGAGCGAGGGGAACACGAAGACGTCGCTGCTCGCGAGCAGCTGCGGGACGTCGAGCCGCCGGCCCAGGAACGCGGTCCGGACGCCGGCGGTCGCGTAGCCGTCCCGGATCGCCTCCTCGTCGGGTCCGGAGCCCACGACCACGAGCACGACCTGCTCGCGGACGTGCGGCTCGAGGCGACCGAGCGCGGCCGCGAGGTCGGTGTGACCCTTCTCGAACGTCAGCCGTCCGACGCTGACCAGCGCCACGTCCTCGGGGGCGAGGCCGAGCTCGCTCCGCAACGCCGACCGTGCACCGGGGTCGACCACCACCGGGTCGACCCCGTTGGTGATCGGGCCGACGAACTTGCCGGCGTGCTTGCGGATGAAGTCGCGCTCGGCGGCGTACTCGCACACGGTGGTGACGTGGGTGGCCAGCCGCAGCGTCGCGGGCTCGAACACGCCCACCAGGGCCCGCTGCTTGAGCGTCGCGGGCGTGGTCAGGTCGCGCACCGTGCCGTGCATGCTCACCAGCACGCGAGGGCAGCGGGCCAGCCGGGCCGCCAGCACCCCGTGGAACCCCTCGTTGCCGAGCCCGCGGACGTGCACGAGATCCGGCCGGACCTCGCGCAGCATCCGCGCCCAGCTCCGGACGCGAGACACGTCGATCCCGCCGGTCGCCCACTCCTGGTGCATCCGCACCCACTCGTAGCGGTCCCCCAGGTCCGAGTCGAGGATCCGTTGCAGGGCACCGACCGGCCCACCCGACCCAGGGTCGCCGAAGGAGTGCTGGACGATCACGGGACGCGCGCGCGAGATGTCCGGCGACGAGCCCATGATCCTCCCAGCGATTCGGAACCTGCGGTGTCTTGTAGCGTGGGGTCTCGATCGCTCGCGTGAGATGGAGGTCGAGTGGCGACAGTCTCGAGCGGCGGTCCCGTCGCCATCATCGTAGGCGCGCACCCGTACCCGCACGGAAATGCCTCGGCGAACCGGATGCTCGGTCTCGCTCGCACCTTCGCCGAGGCCGGGATGTCCGCGCTGGTCGTCAACGACGACCCCCGGCTGACCGCCATCGGGGAGCGACGGCCGGGGACCACGAACGGCGTGCCGTACATGAACCTGGGCGCACCCACGGGCAGCCGACGACAGCGATGGGCACGACGCCGTTCCTTCGGCGCTCGGCTCGCGGCCGTGATCTCTGCGACCGTGGACGTCGACGACGTGCAGGTCGTGTGCGTGCCGAGCTACTTCTACACGCCACGCACACGACGTTTCCTGCGGGGAGCGGCTCCTGCGGCGACCCTCATCGTCGACGTGGTCGAGCGTCACGACGCGGGCCAGTTCCCGCGCGGGAGACTCGAGCCCTACTTCATCCGACACCGCCTCACCAGCTGGTACGCCGAGCGCACTGCCGACCGTGTCATCGTGATCAGCCGAGCACTGGCTGCGGGGCCGTTCCGGTCTCGCAGCCCGTTCGTTCTCCCGCCGACGGTCGAGGTGGCGGACTTTCGAGACGCGGCCGAGGCCACCCGTCCAGAAGGTCCGACGACTGTGACCTACGTCGGCTCGCCTGGCTCCAAGGATGACTTGTCCGCCCTCGTCGCGGCGGTCGGACAACTCTCTGCGACCGAGCGCGCCGCCCTGCGCATCGTCGTCGGCGGGGTGGACCGCGAGGCCATGGCGCAGTTGCCCGGACTGTCCACCGCGTCCCTGCTCGAGATCGACGATGTCTTGGAGGTCGTCGGCAAGCTCGACCGCTCGGGAGTGGCGCACCTGCTCGCCCGGTCCCACTACACGATCTTGATCCGCGATCCAGATGCAGGATTCGCGCGCTTCGGCTTTCCGACGAAGGTGCCGGAGTCGATGGCAGCGGGGTGCCCGCCAATCGCGAATCTGACCAGCGACCTCGGCGACTACATCACCGACGGGCGAGACTCCCTGATCTGCCCCGGCCCGACCGCATCCCAGATCGCTGCCACCCTCCGACGCGCCCTGCAGGACGTCGCCGCTGGTGAGCATCCCCGTCGGAGCCTCGAAGCAGCACGAACCGCCGACGAGAGGTTCACAGCCGCGTCATGGGCACCCGACCTGTACTCCTGGCTGACCGCCGACAGCGGTCGATGACCTGATCATGAGGTTCCAAGACCCACGTGACGCCGGCACGTAGGGACTATCGTGCGACCGTGGCGTCGAGAAGAGCTGTGCTGGAAGCGGGCGCGGCACACGAAGACCTTCGTGGTGCGCCGGCCCTCGCTTCTGGGATCGCCGCCGACCTGAGGGTCATGGTGGTTGGCCTTGTGCTGGCAGTCGCAGTCTCGAGCCCGACCTGGGCGCTCCGCACCGGCGCTGTCGTGTGTGCCTGCGTGCTCGTCACTAGTCTCGGCCACCTCCGACTACGCCGCCCGGACCTTCTCGTAGTGGCCTTCGCGGGCCTCGCCCTCGCTTCGACCGTGTGGACGGTGGCTCCCGCTCAGACCAGCCTCGGAGCCACCAACACGGCTGCATGTGCCATCGTCTTTCTCACCGTCCGGGCAGTCGTTCGACGGCCAAGAGACCTTCGAGTGCTCAGCATCAGCATCGTCGGCGGTTGCCTGTATGGCTTGGCACAGTTGTGGTTTCAGAACCCGTTGCTGCGGGCCGTTCGCCTGCGGTACGACGTCGAAGCTGCGCGCGTGGGAGTGGAGGGGCTCAACTACAACGCGCTCGCCTACGCCTTCGCCACCGGCGCCGCCGTGCTCGTGCTCCTATGGGCAGCGGTGGGTCCAAGCAGGCGCAAGGTTGCCGCGCTCACGGGAGCGGCCGTGGCGATCGCCTTCTACGTGGGTATCCTCCTGAACGGAACGCGCGGCGCTGTCATCGCGATCGTGCTGCTCCCGATTTGGCTAGTGGTTTCTCACTTCAGGCCGCGCGTCGCCTTCCACGGCCTAGTCGGACTTGCAGTCGTCGCAAACATCGTGGTCTTCCTGGGCATCGCAGACGGGGCTCTTCGCAACGACGCCGTCGCGAGTGCTCGCGAGACCGGCGACCTGAACGGACGTCTACTCGTGTGGCCGGTCGCGCGTGACGCGATCTGGGAGCAACCCCTGCTGGGACGAGGCGTCGACTCCCTCATGACGATGAGCGTGAACCCCGTGAAGACCGCGGCCCACAACGCGTGGCTCGACACCGCCGTCGGCCTAGGTCTCGTCGGCCTGGCTCTTTTCATCGCAGGCATCTGGTTCTCGCTGGCGGAGGCCGCTGATTGGCCAACTGACCGACGCTACGTCGTGGTCGGCGCGTTCGTGGTCGTGTCCGTCCCCATCATGCTCACCGGTTATTGGACCGAGTCACCGCTCTTCTGGGGATCGTTGGCGTTGTTCTCACGCCTTGGTGTCCTTGATCGACCTCCGTCGGCCTAGCGCTCACCCCGACGTGCATCCGCCGCGCTGATCAATCCTGAACGCCTGATCCGGAATGGTCACCGCTCCAACCCCGGTAGATCTCCCGGAGCCGCTGCTCCTTCTCGAGGGCCGACAGGTGCCCGATCCCAAGCGACTTCGGCTGAAGTCTCTCCAGGTAGTCGTCCACGGTGCAGATGAGCCGCGCAGGTACCCCTCCGACCACGGAGTTGTCCGGAACGTCCTTGGTGACGACGCTTCCGGCTCCGACGATCACACGGTTTCCGATCGTCACGCCTGGCAGCACGATCGACCGGATCCCGAAATAGACGTCGTCGCCGATGTAGATCGGCGCCGTCCACTCCAGCGTGGGGTGGTCCTTCCGCAGGATCAACGTCCCGCCGTCATGGGTGACGAACTGGCAGTTCGCGGTGACGTACACGTTGTCACCGAAGGAGATCAGCCAGGGCTCGGAGCCGAACATCCCACGGTTGACGCCGTAGAACCGCACGGTTCCCCGGAGCTCGACTCCGAGTGAGCGGACGAACTTCTCGGGGTTCCGCGCTGCCATCACGCGATCACGGACGCGTGCCAAGACTCCCATGGGCGTCCTCCTTCCTAGGTTCGACGAGCAGCGCCTGCCGGTAGCCGACCCAGGCGGCCGGGCCCAAGCAAACCGCGTAGAGGACAGCAGCCGCCAGGGGAAGGTACTCCAGGCGGGACTCCGCGAGCGCAGTCTTGGCGAGGATGCTCGCCACAGCGAAGATCGACCATCCGACCAGCTGGGGACGCAGCTTCGAGACCGCGTTGGCGACCATGAACGCCGGGGACGCCACCGCGACAGCGATCCAGAAGAGGGCGAAGCCGATGAGCAGCGTCCGCGGCACCTCGACCTCGGGACCGACCCACGCGTGCACGAAGGGTCGGGCACAGAACACCAGAGCCACTCCGATCCCGAGCATGCAGCCACCGGACAGGACGGTCATCTTGAACGTCGTCCGCTCGACCCACCCCCGGTCGCCCTTGGCCAACGCCTCTGCGTTCGCGGGCCACAGTGGGAGGTTCGCGAGCGAGATCACCAGGCCTGCGATCATGAACATGCGCGCCACGATCGAGTAGTCGACGACGTCAGCGGCGCCACGCACCTGCGCGATGATGACGTTGTCGGCGTTGAGCGCCACTGCCGACAGCACCTGGATCGCGAGGTAGAGCGACCCGAGGGTGAACAGGGCTCGCGTGGTGTCGAGCGCGAGGGATCCCCGTCCCGGCACAAGATCTGGGTGTCTGACGACCGTCACCGCTGTCGCGAGCACCGAGGCGACCAGGGGCCCGGTCGTCATCAGCACGACCGCCTCGGTCGCCGTGACCTGCGCCTGGTTCGCGGCGATCGCACCGATGATGGTCAGCAGAGGCCCGGCTGCGAACAGGACGTTGCTCAGAGCGACCTCGCCCAGCGAGTACTGAACCCGTTGGATCAGGCTCAGAGGGACATTGAGCACGAACGCCCCCAGCGTGATCGTCGCGATCGCACCGGCCTCGGAGGATCCCGAGTTGAGCACGTCCTCCCACGGCACGAAGGTGGTCAGCACGAGCAGGACGGTCATCACGCCGAGCGCGAGACCACCGAGCATGGCGTACGCCGAGGCGATCACCTGACGAGCCTGCGCCAGGTCTCCGACGGCCAGTGCGTGGGACGTCCGGGTCATCAGCCCGTTCCCGAGGCCGAGGTCGGCCCAGAGGAACATGCTCGTGACAGCCGTCATGGTCACCCAGACGCCGTAGCTGTCCGGCCCCATCAGGTCGAGAGCGAGCGGGATCACCACCAGGGGTGAGCACACCGACAGGATGCGCGTCAGGCCGCTCGTCGCGATGCCGCGCACCAGGCGACGTGTTCTCTCCCGCCCCTCTGCGGGAGGTGCGGGAGTGGACGCCGGCTCCACCAACGCGCGGCCTACGTCCGGATCCCGGCCCACTGATGGTGCCGTCCCGCCGTCGACAGGATGAAGCGGTGCGTCCGGGCACTCGTGTTCGTGATCTCGTAGCCCGCCGGGAGGGGAACCTCCAGGCCGGCCTCGAAGTCGCGCATCACGGCGGCGATGGATGCGACGACGTCGTCCCGGTCGAGGCCGGTCATCACGATCGCGCCGGCATCGAGGGCCTCAGGGCGCTCGATCGAGTCCCGGAGCGTGATGGCCGGGAAGCCCAGGATCGAGCTCTCCTCGGAGATGGTGCCGCTGTCGGAGAGCACACAGGCCGCCTGGGTCTGCAGCCGGTTGTAGTCGTGGAACCCGAACGGGTCGAGGAAGTCGATCCCGTCGATGCCCTCGAACCCGTCGAGCGCCTCCAGCCGCTTCCGGGTCCGCGGGTGGGTCGACACGATGACCCGCAGCCCCCACTCCTCGCGGACCGCGCGGAGGCAGTCGAGGAGCATCGACAACCGTTCCGGCGAGTCGACGTTCTCCTCCCGGTGCGCGCTGACCAGGAAGTAGCCACGCGGCGCCAGCCCCAGGCGGTCGAGCACGTCGGAGGCGTCGATGCGGTCGCGGAAGTGCAGGAGCACCTCACGCATCGGCGAGCCGGTCAGCAGGATCCGGCGCGGGTGCAGGCCCTCGGCCAGCAGGTTGCGCCGGGCGTGCTCGGTGTAGACGAGGTTGAAGTCCGCGACGTGGTCGACCAGGCGGCGGTTGGTCTCCTCCGGGACGTTCTCGTCGAAGCACCGGTTGCCCGCCTCCATGTGGTAGACGGGGATCCTCAGGCGCTTGGCCATGATCGCGGCGATGCAGCTGTTCGTGTCGCCGAGCACGAGGACGGCGTCGGGCTGCTCGGCCCGCATCACCTCCTCGCTCTTGATCAGCGTCTCGCCGAGCACGCGGCCGAGCGACGAGGTGTCGACACCCAGGTAGTGGTCGGGCTCGCGCAGCTCGAGGTCCTCGAAGAACACCTGGTTGAGCGCGTAGTCGTAGTTCTGCCCGGTGTGCACCACGACGTGGTCCACGGTCTCGTCGAGCCGGGCGATCACGCGCGCGAGCCGGATGATCTCCGGTCGCGTCCCGACCACGGTCATGACCTTCACGCCGACTCCTCCTGGCACACGCGCTCGGGATACTGGTCCGGGTTGTCCGGGTCGAGCAGCTGGTCGGCCCAGAAGACCGTGACCAGGTCCTCGTCGCCGATGTTCGAGATGTTGTGCACCCACAACGTCGGCATGTCGACGTACCCGGGCCGGTCACCCCCGACCGTGAACCGGACGACCTCGTCGTCCAGCAGCCGGCGCAGCGCGATCTCGGCGGTACCCCGGACGACGTAGAAGCGCTCCACCTTGCGCAGGTGGAAGTGCTCGCCGCGGGTGTGCCCGGGTCGCGTGGTGGACACGAACGACTGGCCCGTCCCGCCGTGGCTGCGCACGGTCTCGAACAGGTCGCCACGCGCATCCGCGTGGACGGTCGCGTAACGCGGGAACTGCTCCGGGAACGTGTACGACCGGTAGGTGTTGAACAGGTCCACCGTGAAGTCGTCCGCGAGCGCCGGGATCTCACCGCGCTGGTAGACCTCGTGGAAGCCGCGCAGCATGGTCAGCACCTCCGACACGCGGCGAGGCACGCCATCGGGCTCGACCACGACGTCGGCGTCGCCGTCCATCGCCTCGATCAGCACGGCGGCGGCGGCCTGGGCGTGCAGCAGCGGGACCTCCTTGTCCTCGGCGACGGTCGGCTCCTCACCGGTCGCGACGAGGTGGCAGAACGTCGCCACGAACGAGTTGTAGCGCGGCCGGCCGTGCTCACCGAAGAGGTTCGGCAGGAGCACATCGGCGAACGACCCGCCCGCCGCGCGGACCGCCGCGCCCAGCACCCGCGACGCCTCGGCCTTGCCGCGGCCGTAGGCGTTGTCGAGCCTGGCATGGATCGAGTTGGCGTAGACGACGCGGGGAGCGGTGCCTGCGGCCTTGATCGCGGCGGCCAGCCGCTCCGCGAGCTCGACGTTGCCGGCCTGGACCTCCTCGTCGGAGCCGGCCCGGTTCACCCCGGCCAGGTGCAGCACGACGTCGGCGTCGCGCACGTGCGCCGCCAGCGCCTCCGGGTCGGCCAGCTCGGCGCGCCCGAGCCGTACGGCGTCGGTGCCGTGCAGCACCCGGAGTCGGCAGGCCGTGTGCCAGCCGAGGAACCCGAACCCGCCGGTGATGACGACGTTCACGCGCCGTCCTCGCCCAGCCGCCCGGCCGCAGCCAGCTCCCGCCGGATCGGCGGCAGCGAACGCAGCAGGTCCTTGACCTGCTCGACGTCGAGACGCTCGGTATTGTGGGAGGTGTAGTCGTCCTCGACGATCCGGCCGTCGCCCTCGTCGAAGAACAGCTCGTACTCGAGGCCGCGCGCGTCCAGCGGGACGCGGTAGTAGTCCCCGCGGTCGTCGGCCTTCTGGAGCTCCTCACGGCTGAGCAGCGACTCGTAGAGCTTCTCGCCGTGCCGGACACCGAGGACACGGATCTCGGGGTCCTCGACCCCGAAGAGCGATGCGGTGGCGACAGCGAGGTCGCGCACCGTGCACGCCGGCGCCTTGCGCACGAACAGGTCGCCCTGGGCGGCGTGCTCGAAGGCGTACTCGACCAGGTCGACGGACTCCTCGAGCGACATCAGGAAACGCGTCATGTCGGGATCCGTGACCGTCAGCGGACGCCCGTTGCGGACCTGGTCGACGAACACGGGGATCACCGAGCCACGGCTGTACATGACGTTGCCGTACCGGGTGATCGAGACGGTGGTGCCGCCCTGGCCGTGGTTCCGGGCGTGCGACTGGGCGACCTTCTCCATCATCGCCTTGGAGATGCCCATGGCGTTGATCGGGTAGACGGCCTTGTCGGTGCTGAGGCAGACGACCGACGCCACTCCCGCCCGATTGGCCGCGCGGATCACGTTGTCGCTGCCGTTGACGTTCGTCTGCACGGCCTGCATGGGGAAGAACTCGCAGCTCGGCACCTGCTTGAGTGCCGCCGCGTGGAAGACATGCCGTACGCCGGCCATCGCGTCCTCGACGCTGCGGGCGTCACGGACGTCGCCCACGTGGAACCGCACCCGGCCGTCGCTCAGCTCGCGGCGCATCGCGTCCTGCTTCGCCTCGTCGCGGCTGAAGACGCGGACCTCCTCGACGTCGGTGGTGAGCAGGCGCCGCACCATCGTCGAGCCGAAGGAACCGGTCCCGCCTGTCACGAGGACCGGCCCGGTCACGGTCGTGCTGGTCAAGAGCTCCCCCTCATGCGGCTCGGCCGCGGCCCTCCACGGGTGTGGTCCGCCAGCCTCTAGGCAGGGTCATCCTGCCATGTGTAGGTGTTCATCGAGCGGCCTTCCGGCGTCGTGAAGCTGCCGGCCGGACGCCACCCGGCGCGGACGTAGAACGCGTTGACCGCGTCGTTGTCCGTGGCGTCCGTCGTCAAGAACGCATCCGTGCCACCCGACGCCGCGAGCTCTCGGGTCCACCGGTCGATCAGCTCCCGTCCGACCCCGGTCCCCCGCGCCTCCTCCGAGGTGCAGATCGAGCTGAGCAGGGCGCCGCGGGGCTGGTCGGGGACCTGCCCACGGTAGGTGAGGGCACGGAACAACCGGGGCACGACCCGGGGCTGCCGGACCACGAGCCGCAGGCTCTGGAACGCGAAGGCGTACCACCGGCGCACGAGGAGCCGGCGGAAGAAGCCGTCCGGGGCGACGTGACCGACCACCACGCCGAGCAAGGCGCCCGAGTCGTCTCGGGCCACCACCGTCACCGAGCCGGGGCCGAGGAAGGCGGCGTAGAACTCCCGCAGGAAGCCTTCACCCAGCTGGCTGAGGAAGAAGCCGGGGAACGCCAGCCGGTGCAGCCGGGCCGCCTCGCGGACGTCCTCGCGGGCGAGCGGGCGGTACGTCACCCCGCTCATCGCGAGCCCTCGCTCGCCACAGCCCGCAGGAGGCCCTCGATCCGGTCGATGCCTCGGGCACGGCTGAAGTGCTGCTCGTAGTAGGCGCGCGCGTTGCGGCCGCGCACCTCGAGCCCGCCACGACCGCAGGCGCCCATCTCGCGCAGCGCACGGGCCAGGCCGGAGACGTCACCGGGCGCCACCACCCACCCGGCCCCCGAGTCACCGACCACCTGGGCAGCGTCACCGGGCACCGAGGCGACGAGCGCCCGTCCGGACGCCAGGATGGCCTGCACCTTGCTGGGCATGGTGATCGCGGCGAGCGGGTCGTCGTTGAGCGACACGTAGCTCGCGTCGGCCGCGGCCATCAGGCCGGTCATCTCGGAGGCCGGCAACCGGCCGAGGAACCGCACGTTGGCCGCCCCGGCCCCGACGGCGAGCTCACGGAGGCGCTCCTCCTCGACACCCGAACCGGCGATCAGGCAGGTCATGGGCAGGTCCGTGACGGCGGCGCACGCCCGGATCAGGCCGTCCAGGCCCTGGGCGCGACCGAGGGTCCCGGCATAGACCAGCACGACATGGTCCTCGGGCAGGTCGTACGGACGGGGGTACGGCGCGGGCCGCGGGGCGAACAGCGCCTCGTCGGCCCACATCGGGGCGTAGGCGAGCCGGTCGGCCGGCACGCCCCGCTCCGCGAGCACGGCGCCGACCCCGGGCGAGATGTAGGCCACCCGCTCGGCGTAGCGATACATGGCCCGGCACGCGGCGTCGGCGACGCGGAGGGCCGAGCGGCCGGCGAGGCCGTCCCCGCCGCCGAACCCGGTCGCGGTGAGCGTGTCCGGCCAGAGGTCGAGGACGTGCACGAGCGCCGGCGTACGGCGCAGCGCCCGCTGCGCCAGCATCGGAAGCGCGAGCGAGACCGGCGAGTAGTTGACCCACAGCGCGTCGAGCCGGCGGAACGCCCCCGGGATCCCGAGCATCGCCGCGCTCATGGCGAAGGACCCGTAGTTGGCCAGGCGCCGAACCGGGGAGGCGTCGTGCGACGGGTAGAGGGCGACGCGGGTCACGCGGACCCCGCCGTCCACCTCGACCTGCCGGGCCCGGATCCGATATCCCGGCGCCAGCTGGCCGTCGGGATAGTTCGGGAAGCCGGTGAGCACCTCGACCTGGTGCCCTCGCTCGGCCAGCCCGCGCGCGAGCGCGCCGGGCAGCGCGGCCGGTCCCGGCTCCGGGTCGTACCACTGCGTGAGGAGTCCGATCCGCATGCGGTCAGCGCCCGCTCACAGCACGCCGACCACGGCCTGGATGACCCGCTCGATCTGCCTCGCCGTCATCGCCGAGAAGATCGGGAGGCTCACCACGCGGGCGAACTCGGCGGTGGCGACCGGGAAGTCCTGCGGCTGATGGCCACCGAAGTCGCGCCAGTACGGCTGGAGGTGCAGCGGGATGAAGTGGACCGACGTCCCGATGCCGCGCGCACCCATCCCCTCGATGAACCGGTCGCGGCCCATTCCGTCGGGCAGGCGCACCGGATAGAGGTGCCAGGAGTGCTCGGTGCCCGCCGGACCGTGGGCCGGCAGCTCGAGCCCGGTCGGCGCGAACATCTCGTCGTACATCGCCGCGATCGCCGCTCGGCGGTCCCTCATCGCCTGGGCGCGCCCGAGCTGGACGAGGCCCATCGCCGCGGCCGGGTCGGTCAGGTTGTACTTGAAGCCGGGCGCCACCACGTCGTAGTGCCAGGCCGGGACCGATGACCGGTAGCGGTCGAACGCGTCGCGGTTGATGCCGTGCAACCGCATGGTGCGGATCCGCTGCGCGAGCTCGGCGTCCCGGGTGACGACCATGCCGCCCTCCCCGGTCGTCATGGTCTTCGTCGCGTAGAAGCTGAAGACGGTGGCGCGGCTGGCACCCGTCCCGACCTCCTGGCCAGCGGCGCTGGCAGGGAAGGCGTGGGCCGCGTCCTCGACGACCTCGAGCCCGTGCTCCTGCGCGAGCTCAGCCAGGCCGGGCGGGTCCACCGGGAGGCCGGCGAAGTGGACCGGGATGATGGCTCGCGTCCGCGCCGTCACCTTCGCCGCGGCCGCTGCCAGGTCGAGGTTGAGCGTCGCCCGGTCGCAGTCCACGAGGACGGGGACGCCCCCCAGGTAGCGGACCACTTCGGCGGTGGCGGTGAACGTCCACGTCGGGACCAGCACCTCGTCGCCCGGCCCGATCCCGATGCCCTCGAGCGCGAGGTGCAGGCCGGCGGTGGCCGAGTTGACCGACACCGCCGTGATGTCCGCAGCGAGCCGCGCCGCGAACGCGGCCTCGAACTCCTTCACCCGGGGACCGGACGACAGCCAGCCGGACCGCAGCGCCGCGGCCACTGCGTCGATCTCCGGCTCGCCGATGTCGGGCAGCGCGAACGGCACGAACTCCTCGCTCACAGCACTCCTCAGCCCCTGGATCTCAAGATCATGAAGGGCTCGGCGGCCGTGACCCCCACCCGGCTCCCCCAGTACGACGCGCGCTCGGTCAACGCCTGGACCGACCGCGGGTGCGGGTAGGGACGCAGCTCCTCGTCGTAGCAGCGCATCGCCTCGAGCTTGCGCTCCAGGGTCGTGCTGACGTCGACGAAGTGGTTGGGCTGGAACGACCCCTCGGCGATCGGCCAGGCCCACTCGGTCGAGGACGGGGTCTCGAACACGAGGAACCGGGACAGCCACGGGGCCGCGTACGGACGGCAGGCCGTCCACGCGGCCCGCGAGACGATGCCGTGGTCGGTGTTCACGTCCATCGGAGCGTGCGTGTAGAGCACGTCCGGCCGGAAGTCCTGGATCAACGGCTCGAGCGCCTGGGTGACGTCGATGAGGGCCACGGCGTCCAGCCGCTGGTCGGGCATGCCGACGAACTCCAGGCTCGCGAAGCCGATCCGCTCCCCACTGCGGCGGCCGGCGCTCCGCAGCTCGTCGACCATCGTGTCCTCGTAGCGCGACGTGGCACCCTCGGAGACCACGATCGCGCGGACCTCGTCACCCGCGTCGACGTGCTTGGCCAGGGTGCCGCCGGCTCCCAGCACCTCGTCGTCAGGGTGCGCGGCCACCACCAGGACCCTCATGCGCCGGCCGTCACGATCACCGGGGGCTTCTCACCCTCGCCCAGCGCCCACCGGGCCACGGCGGGGTCCGGTGCGTCGAATCGGTCCCCGACGACGACGCCGTGCGCAGCAGCCCAGGCCCGCCCGGTGCTCCCACCCGCCTCCGGGACGCCGCCGAGGTGGGTCACCAGGACGCTGCCGCCCCGGGTCGCGACCCGCACGCCCCGGTCGTCCACGCCCAGGATCTCGCCGGGCAGCCCGGCGAGGTCGGTGATCGTCGGCGGCTCCGTGCGCCACAGGTGGACCCGTTCACCCCGGAGCGAGGTGAACGCACCCGGGTAGGGACGGGTCAGCGCACGCACCCAGTTGTGCACCTCCATCGGCGGCCGGTCCCAGTCGGTGACGCCCATCTCCGCGGTCCGCTTCGGCAGGTAGTCGGCGAGCTCGTCGTCCTGCCGGCGCGCAGCGGCGGCGCCACGCAGGAGCGCGCCCAGGTTGTCGCGGAGCATCTCTGCCCCCGACGCCGCCACCCGCTCGTAGACCGTCGCGCAGGTGTCGTCGACGTACAGCGGGATCCGACGCTGGTCCACGATGAGGCCGGCGTCGACGCCGGCGGACAGCAGCATCATCGTGTTGCCGGTCTCGGTCTCACCCCGGATCAGGGACCAGTTCACCGGCGCCCGCCCTCGGTGCCGCGGCAGCAGCGAGGCGTGGAAGCCGATCACGCCGTGCGTCGGCAGCGCCAGCAGCTCGGCGCCGATCAGCCGGCTCCATCCGACGACCACGAGCAGGTCGGGCCGGTACGACGCCACCGCGTCCACGCCGGCCGGGGAGTTCACGTCGTCGTGGCGCAGCAACGGCACGCCCGCAGCGGCGGCGACGCCGGCGAGGTCCACGACACCGGACGCACCAGCGGCCGCAGCCTCGCTGATGGTCACGACAGCGGCGAGCTCGGCGTCGGGATGCTGCACGACCGCCTCGAGCGCCGGGAGCGCCTCGTGCACGGCACCGATGAAGACAACTCTCCCGGCCATGCCGAGGATCCTAGAGTGTGTGCCCGACGCCGCGACCCGAAACGCGGTCGCGCCCGGGACGGATGGGACTGGTGATGGCATGACGGAGCCGGCGGGCTCGAGGCGTCCCGAGCGCTGGGTGGCGGCCGCCCTGCTGGCGGTCAGCGCCCCTGCGCTCGCTGCGGGCGCGCTGGCCGTGCGTCTGTCGTCACCGGGACCGGTGATCTACCGCGCCAGCCGCGCCGGTCGTGACGCCACCGACTTCACGATGTACAAGCTGCGCACGATGCACCTCGGCGAGGGTGGACCGATCACCGGCGGGCGCGACCCGCGCATCTTCCCCGCCGGCGTGTGGCTCCGCCGCCTCAAGGTCGACGAGCTCCCCCAGCTGTGGAACGTCCTGCGGGGCGAGATGAAGTTCTTCGGGCCCCGGCCCGAGGACCCGGCCATCGTGCGCGACCACTACGCGCCGTGGATGCACGAGACGCTCACGGTCCCACCGGGCATCGTCGGGCCGGGCAGCCTCGGCTACTTCCTCGAGGAGTCCGAGCTGGCCCAGGACCCCGAGGCCGCGTTCACGCAGTACGTCGACGAGCTGCTGCCGCGCAAGCTGGCCCGCGACCTCGTCTACCTGCGGGCACCCTCGCGCCGCTACCGGCTGCAGCTGCTGGCCCGCACGGCTCTCGGCGTCATCGGCCGGCAGTCGTGGATGAGTCGCTACGAGAGTGAGGAGCGGCGCCGGGCTGACGAGATCCTCCGGTCCGTGGCGTCCTCCTAGCAGGCGCTGGCGAACGTCGATCGCTTGGCACCCGGCACCACGCTCGGCGTCAGCGCGAGCTCGCCCGGGCCGGTCTGTCCGGCTCCGGTCGTGCCCTGCCAGGTGAGGACGGCGTCCTTGCGCGAGGAGAGCAGGACGTCGACGCTCGCCACCGGACGTCCGTCGAGCTCCACGGTCTCGAGGTCGCCGAGGGCACGGCCGTCGAGCCGGAACTGGTCCAAGGTGCCGCCGTACGGTCCGTAGACCCGCACCATGACGTACTGCGACCCCGGCTCCGTGCCGAGCCGCCCCCCTCCGGTGACGGAGTCCGGCAGCTCCGCTGCGTCGCGAGGAGTGATGACCTGCGACAGCGTCAAGGTGCCGGCGAGGTCCTGTCGCCCGCTCTGGCACCTCATCGCGGCGACGTCGGCGCTGTAGCGCAGGTAGTACGACATCTTCGAGCCGGTGAGGTCGTTGAGGCCGATGTCGACGTGCGGGGTGGCCCCGTCGTCACCGGCCATCGCGCCCTCGACGCGGGTGCCGGCGATCTCCTCGGAAACCGCGTCGTCGAAGGCCGCGACGAGAAGCCGGCCCTCGTCCGCGGCCCGGTTGAGACCCTCCACGAACGCCGTGGGCGACGCCAGGGATCCCGTCGCGGCGTCGAAGATCGACCGGGACGCCGCGGCGAAGAACACGTCCTGAGCAGCGGGGTCGGCGTCGAGGTAGGGAGTGTTGAGCAGCTCCTCGACCGCGTTGTCACTGGTCAAGGTGACGTCGCCGACCGTCACCGGACCCGTGCCGTCGAGCAGGTACGACAACGCGACGGGGTCGATCGCGACCACGCCGTCGATCGCGGTCTCGGGGAACTGGCGGTCCCAGTGCGCCTGCCAGAGCTCGGCCGATCGCGGGAAGTCCATGGTCCAGCCCGGGTCCTGGAAGTAGAGGCCGAGCTCCTCGCCGTAGACCGCGACCTCCTCGCGCGAGAGCGGCGCGACCGGGCGAGCCGCGGTCGGGAAGTCGGCAGCCGTGCCTTGGCGGGTCATCTCGATCCGGCCGTCGTCGGCGCGCAGGAGCGCCCAGGAGCCCGGCATCCCGCCCGACGCCCGGATCTCGGCGTTGTTCTGGAAGATCAGCAGGTAGCTGCGGACACCGTCTGCCCCGGCCATGGTCGGCAGGACGCCCACGGCGGTGTCCGCGGAGGCCAGCCCGGCGCGGAGGTCGTGCACCAGGTCGGCGTAGCGGTCGAAGCGGGTCCGCAGGGCGCCGACGTAGCCGTCGCTGTCGAGACCCGCCAGGTCGTCGTCGGCGACGACCAGCGCCTCGTGCGCCCGGCCCACCGGATCCTCGAGCGACTCGACCGTGTCGAGGTCGATCCGGCCGTCGGCCACCAGGGTCCCGAGCCGGTCGACGGTCTCACCGAGCGGGGTGACGGCGTCGGTGGCGATCACGTCCAAGGACCGACTCATCGCGGCGACCGCGCTGACGTCGTCGCCGACCAGCGGCAGGTGCTCGAGCGCGCCCCACCAGAGCCCGTCGGTGTGGTCCCTGGCTGCGGCCGCCTCGTCCGCCAGGTCGTCGGCTGCGGCGTCGCGGGCGGCGTCGTCCTGGCTCCGCCACGCCGAGCGCAGCTCGGAGGCGCTCGTCTCGGCCGCGCGCAGCTCGCCCTGGACCTGCCAGACCAGCCAGGCCGTGTAGCCGGCCGCGGCGACGAGGAGCACGGCCGGGATGATCCAGAGCAGCCGGCGCGTGGTCACGGAGCGATCTTGTCAGAAATGCCGAGCGGCCCCGCCGGGAACCGGCGGGGCCACTCGAAGATCACAGCAGCCTGGGCTACTTCTTGACCACGAAGACCGCAGTGTTGTCCGAGTCGTCGAAGGGCGACTTCGCCGACGCCTGGAAGCTGCCGCGAGCGAAGTACTTGCCTGCGGCCCGGAGCGGCCCCGTCTTGAAGCAGGTGCGGCCGTCGTACCTCTTCGAGTCGGCGAACACGATCCCGCCGCCCGACCGCTTCCGCACCGCGACGCTGACGCGACCCCGGGCCTCACCGCTGCCGCTGGTCGTGACCTTGACGCAGATCTTGGCCTTGCCGCCCTGGGCGACCGGCGCATTGGGAACCTTCACCGAGGTGTTCGTCGGCACGCAGCCGGTGTAGGGGCATGCGGCACTGGCCGTCTCAGCCGACACCGCAGCAAGGCCACCACCCAACAGCGTGGCACTCGCGATTCCGATCATCAGTCGCTTCATGTCCAACACTCCATCCGGCGCGTACGCGCCCCGCCGTCCCCCACCTGAGTTCTCCACCATAGGGCAAGTCCGACCGCGCGTCACCTGCACCAATGGGCCATTGCCATGCTACGGAGCCTCAGAGGGCGACGACGACCTCGGCCACCGTGCCCACCGAGGCGACGACCCGCTTGTCGACCGGCTCGGACTTGGGGGCCAGCGTGCGCAGCGTCCACTCGCCGTCACCGGCGAAGAAGCGGAAGTGCCCGGTCGCCGAGGTCGGGACCTCGGCGGTGAACTCACCGGTGCGGTCGAGCAGGCGCACGTAGGCGTTGCCGACGGGCGCACCGTCACGCACGACCTGGCCCTGGACGATGGCTTCCTTCTTCACGTCGATGCCGTCGAGCGACAGGCCGCCCTCGGTCGCGCCGCACATCAGGCTTCACCCGGCTCGTCGCCGATGGCGACCGGGACGCCCACGAGGGAGCCGTACTCGGTCCAGGAGCCGTCGTAGTTCTTCACGCTCTGGTGACCCAGGAGCTCCTTGAGCACGAACCAGGTGTGCGACGAGCGCTCACCGATGCGGCACAGCGCGATGGTCTCCTTGGAGTCGTCCAGGCCGGCCTCGGCGTACAGCGCCTTCAGCTCCTCGTCCGACTTGAAGGTGCCGTCGTCGTTGGCCGCCTTGCTCCACGGAACGTTGATCGAGGTCGGGACGTGACCGGCGCGCTGCGCCTGCTCCTGCGGCAGGTGGGCCGGAGCGAGCAGCCGGCCGGCGTACTCGTCGGGGCTGCGCACGTCGACCAGGTTCTTGACGCCGATCGCCGCGACCGTGTCGTCGCGGAACGCGCGGATCGAGTGGTCCTGCTCGGTGGCGGTGTACGACGTGGCCGCGCGGGTGGGCAGCTCGTCGGTGAGCTCACGGGAGTCCAGCTCCCACTTCTTGCGGCCGCCGTCGAGCAGCTTGACGTCCTGGTGGCCGTAGAGCTTGAAGTACCAGTACGCGTACGCCGCGAACCAGTTGTTGTTGCCGCCGTAGAGCACGACGGTGTCGTCGTTCGCCACGCCGCGCTCGGAGAGCAGCGCCTCGAACTGGGACTTGTTGACGAAGTCGCGGCGGACCTGGTCCTGGAGGTCGGTGGTCCAGTCCAGCTTGATGGCGCCCTTGATGTGGCCCTTGTCGTAGGCCGTGGTGTCCTCGTCGACCTCGATCAGCACCACCTTCGGGTCGTCGAGGTGGTCCTCAACCCACTGGGCGGTGACGAGGGAGTTCTCGCGGGTCATGTGTCTCTACCTTTCTTGTGCGCACGGGGCGCGGGGTCAGTGGGTGAAGCGCTTGACGAGCAGGTACATCTCGCAGCCGAGGCAGAACCGGAAGACCGCGTTGAGCAGGGCGGCGACGAGCGCCAGGCCGGTCGCGACCTGGCCGAGCAGGTCGGCGCCGAGCAGGAAGCCCGCGAGCCCCACGAGGGCGAACCCGAGGCCGACCGCCTGCGCGAACCGCGGCGGCGCCGGGTCCTCCAGCTCGGCCGGCGGGGACAGCCGGGGCCGCACGACCGTCCGGAACACCCGGGAGTACGGCGTGTGCTGCGCGCCGCGGGTCGCTCCGACGGCGAACACGAGGGCCTGCGCCGCGAGGAGGGCGACCCCGACGGGGGCGGGGGCGAGCAGGAGCACCACGACGAGGACGACCGACGTCAGCGCGGCAGCGACCTGCGGACCGCGCGGGTCGATGCCGGTGGCGACGTGCGGGGACTGCACGGTGGTGGACATGTCTCTCCTGTGAACGGATGCGAGCGGACCGGGACGGTCACGCGGCACTCGAGGAGGAGGCAGACAGGCGCGACCGGATCAGCGCATTCGACACAGCGCCGAGCGCACGCGGCAGTGATCCACTGCGCGGCGCTTGGTCAGCATGGTCGAGGACATGCCGACCAGAGTAGGCACCGCACGGCCGCGCCGAACAATCGGCGTCTCACTTTCCGAGACAGCCTTCCACGATGCGGACAGCCCCGTCATCCGGCGCGCCCGAGCGCCGCGATGACCTGCTCCTTGCGCGGAGCCCCCGTGGCGCGGGTGATCTCGCGGCCGGCGCCGTCGAGGACCAGCGTCGTCGGCGTGCGCAGGACGCCGAGGCGCCGTACCAGCTCGAGGTGGTGCTCGGCGTCCACCTCCAGGTGCTCGACGCCCGGGACCAGCTCGGCGACCTCGGACAGCGTGCGCCGGGTCGCGCGGCAGGGCGCGCAGAACGCCGAGGAGAACTGCACCAGCGTCGCCTTCTCGCCGAGTGTCGCGTCCGGAACCGCCGCGGCGACCGCGTCCCAGGCGTGCGGTGGTGTCGCGTCAGACGCCGGGGCGGCTTCCACGGCCACCGCTCGGGTTCCGCGGAACCGGCCGTCGGTGAGTGCCCGGTAGCAGCCGAAGCCGAGCGCGAGCGCCACGGCGGCGACGACGACCCAGGCTCCGGTGCTCATGGCCTGCACAACCGCGCCCGGCCCGCCGGCATTCCGAACGCTCGGGTCGAGGGTCTGGGAGAGTCGGGACGTGGCGGACTCGGACGGACGGCGGCGACAGCTCGCGGCCGCGCTCGCGACGTACTGTGCGGCGCTCGCGTTCATCCTGCTCGTGCCGTCGGGTCAGGTGCCCTCGTCGGGTGCCGGGTTCGCCGCCGACCGGTTCGCCGACCTCGGCGCACCGGACTGGATCGTCGAGCCGGCCCGCTTCGAGTTCCTCGCCAACGCGCTGATCCTGGTGCCGGTCTCCGCGCTGGGCTCACTGATCTGGCCGAGCACGACGTGGCGGGACTGGACGGCCTACGCCTTCATCGGAGCGTGCACGGTCGAGTGCGCCCAGGGCCTCCTCCTGCCGGACCGGACCGCGACCTTCGGCGACGTCGTCGCCAACACCCTCGGCGGACTCACGGGCGCTCTCGCCGTCGCGGTGCTCAGCCGCCGGCGAACGGCGGCAGGAACTCCACCGACGAACCGGGACTGACCAGGACCGCACCGGGATCCTCGGTGTTCACCGGTCGGTCACCGACCAGGGTCGAGCAGACCTGGAGCACGTCCGCGAGCCGGGTGCCCGGGTGCAGCGCCAGGACCCGCTCGACGATCGCCTCCAGCGTGACCGGGCCGTCGACCTCGAGGGTGTCCCCCGCGACCCCGGCGGCCGCGCGCGCGGAGGCCCAGTAGTGGACTTCGATCTTCGACGTGCCCATGTTTCGGTATTGTTCACGACGAGAGAAACCCGGCCGAAGCCCAGCGTTGCGTTTCGGTCCCCGCCCCGAAAGGGAGGAGACCAGCCATGAGCACGCTCCTGCTTCTCACCAGCGCCCTGCAACCCTCGGCCGAGGTGCTGCCCGGCCTCGCGCTGCTCGGCCACCAGGTGCGCATCCTGCCGGCCGAGGGCAGCGCGCTCCTCGAGGCACCCGACGCGGACCTGCTCCTCGTCGACGGCCGCCAGGACCTCGCGCACGCCCGGGACCTGTGCCGGCTGATCCGCGCGACCGGCACGGACATGCCGGTGCTGCTGGTCTGCACCGAGGGTGGCCTCGCGGTCGTCGCCCACGACTGGGGCATGGACGACGTGGTGCTGCACACCTGCGGGCCCGCCGAGCTCGAGGCTCGCATCAAGCTCGCCATCGGCCGGCTCAACGCCCGCCGCGACGCCGACGACCCCGAGGCGCACGTGATCCGCACCGGCGAGGTGCTGGTCGACGACGCGACGTACACCGCCAAGATCGGTGGCCGGCCGCTCGACCTGACGTTCAAGGAGTTCGAGCTCCTGAAGTTCCTCGCCCAGCACCCGGGTCGGGTGTTCAGCCGCCAGCAGCTGCTGCAGGAGGTCTGGGGCTACGACTACTTCGGGGGCACCCGCACCGTCGACGTCCACGTCCGCCGGCTGCGCGCCAAGCTCGGCCCCGAGAACGAGACGCTCATCGGGACCGTGCGCAACGTCGGCTACCGGTTCGTGCTGCCGAGCAAGGAGCAGCAGGCTTCGGCCGACGCCCGCGAGATCGAGACGTCAGAGGCCGAGCAGGACGCGCGCGTCTGACGGCGTCATCGGCGTGCGCTGCGCGAGCGCGGCCAGGCTGACCGCCCGCTCGACGAGCTGGGAGTTCCGCTCGACCGGCACGCCGCGCGCCAGCGTGAGCGTGTCCTCCATGCCGACGCGCAGGTGCGCGCCCATGGACAGCGCGGCGAGCGCGACCGGCAGCGTGGTGCGGCCGATGCCGGTGGCCGACCAGCTGGTGACCTCCTCGGGCAGCATGCCGACGCCCGCGACGAGCGCGGCCGCCGTACCGGGCATCCCGCCCGGGACACCCATCACGAAGTCGCAGTGCACCTTGCCGCCGTACGGCAGGCCGTAGGTGTCGATCAGCCGGCGCATCGCGTGCACCTGGCCGAGGTCGAACAGCTCGAACTCCGGCACGACCTGGCGCTCCTGGCTGAGCTGGTAGAGCTCGCACACGAACGGCCACGGGTTGGAGAACACGTCGTCGCCGAAGTTCGTCGTGCCCATCGTGAGGCTGCAGGAGTCCGGCTTCGCGTCGAGCACCTTGAGCCGGTCCTCCAGCGGGTCGTGGACCGAGCCGCCCGTCGACAGCTGCACGACCAGGCCGGTGCCCTCGTGGAGCGCCTGGACGGTGTCGCGCAGCCGGGTCTGGTCGAGCGTGGGCCGGTGCTCGGCGTCGCGGATGTGGACGTGGATCATCGCGGCACCGGCGGACTCGCACTCCTGGGCGGTCGCGACCAGCTCCTCGAGGGTCGTGGGGAGCTGGGGGCAGTCGGCCTTGGTGGTCTCCGCGCCGGTGGGCGCGACGGTGATCAGGATCTTCTCGGACGGCTTCGTGGGCACCCGCGCATCGTGCCAGAGGGGGGCGGGCCGCCACACTGGGCGGGTGCGAGCGGTGGTGCAGCGGGTGCTGCGGGCAAAGGTCACGGTCGGCGGCGAGCAGGTGGGCGGGTTCGACGAGCCCGGTCTGCTCGTCTACCTCGGCGTGACCCACGGCGACGGTCCCGACGAGGTCGCCTGGCTGGCCCGCAAGATCTGGGACGTGCGGCTGCTCCGCGACGAGCAGTCGGCCTCCGACGTCGGCGCGCCGATCCTGGTGGTCAGCCAGTTCACGCTGTACGGCGACGCGCGCAAGGGCCGGCGACCCACGTGGCAGGCGGCCGCACCCGGCCCGGTCAGCGAGCCGGCGTACGACGCGGTCTGCGCCGAGCTGGTGCGTCTCGGGGCGCGGGTGGAGCGTGGCGTCTTCGGAGCCGACATGCAGGTCGAGTCGGTCAACGACGGGCCGATCACCCTGCTCCTGGAGAAGGAGCCCGGCTAGGCCGTCCGGTGCAGGGCCAGGACGACCAGCACCGCAGCGACCGCGACCAGGACGCCGAGCGCCACTCCTTGGACCAGGTGCCGCCGGCGGCGCTCCGCGACCGGGTCCATCGTGCGACGCCGTCCCATCACGTGCCTTCCGTCCCCGTGGTCTTTACTGTGCGGGCGCAGGCTTTCAGGTTCGTCCACCCGGGGTTCGGCAAACCGAACGACACCACCTCTTAGGGTGAAGGCATGGAGTCGATCGAGCGCGTCTCAGCCGCTGCCGAGGCCGCCGACGGCGCGGCGCCGCTCGACGAGGCGACCTGGCTGACCCTGCGCCACCGGCCCGAGTCGGTCCGCTCCTGGGTACGCGACGAGGGTTTCGCGCTGCTGGTGGGCGTGGAGCTCAGCGTGGTCGTGCACCCCGACGCCCGCGGCCGCGGGATCGGCCGGACCTTGCTGGAGCAGGCGCTCCCCGAGGACGGTGAGCTGCGCGCCTGGTCGCACGGCGACCACCCGGCAGCCGCGGCCCTTGCGCGCAGCCACGGCTTCGAGCGGGTCCGCGAGCTGTGGGTCATGCGGCGCCGGATGGACCAGCCCCTGCCGGCGTACGACGACGCGCGGGTGCGCAGCTACCGGCCGTCGGACGCCGAGGAGCTGATCCGCGTCAATGCGGCAGCGTTCGCGCACCATCCTGAGCAGGGGTCGATGGACGCGGCGAACCTCGAGGAGCGGATGGCGCAGCCGTGGTTCGACCCCGCTGGCCTGCTGGTCGCCGCCGACGGCGACCGGCTGATCGGCTTCCACTGGACCAAGCAGCACTCCCCCGAGCTCGGCGAGGTGTACGTCGTCGGGATCGACCCGGCCGCCCAGGGCCAGGGTCTCGGCAAGGTGCTCACGCTCGCGGGCCTGCACCACCTCGCGAGCAAGGGCGTCGACGAGGTGCTGCTGTACGTCGAGTCCGACAACCACCCGGCGGTTGCGGTCTACTCCGGGCTCGGTTTCGGGCATGCTGATGCCGACACCCACGTGATGTACCGACGCTGAGGGAGGCCGGCATGTTCGGCATCGGCTTGATCGAGATCCTGATCTTCCTGGCGCTCTGCGTGCTGGCTGCCTGGGCCGGCGTCGCGATACTGCGGAAGTAGCTCAGCGCAGCGGACGCACGTGCAGGCCGACCTCGGGGTCGACCACGACCTCCTGCGCGGCGGGCATCCCGTCCACAGTGAGGGTGGCGTCGAGCGGGACGTTCCGCTTCACCATCGCCAGCGCGATCGGGCCGAGCTCGTGGTGGCGCGCCGAGGTGCCGACGAAGCCGACGACCTTGTCGTCGAGCAGCAGGTCCGAGCCGACGGCGGGGAGCCGGTTCTCGGAACCGTCGAGGTGCAGCAGCGTCAGCCGGCGCGGCGGGCGGCCGAGGGTGTGCACGCGGGCAACGGTCTCCTGGCCGCGGTAGCAGCCCTTGTCCAGGTGGACGGCGGGGCCGATCCAGCCGGCCTCGTTGGGGATCGTGCGGTGGTCGGTGTCGAGGCCGAGCCGCGGCTCGCCGCGCGCGATCCGCAGCGCCTCGTAGGCCCACAGGCCGCAGGCCGGGCCGGCGGCCGCGGCGTACGCCGTCAGCTTCTCGCGCGGGATGAACTCGTGACCGGACGCCGGACGCCAGGTGGTGGCGAGGTCGGCGACCTCGCTGACCTCGACGCGCATCATGAACCGCATCCGGTCGAGGAACTCCACGAGCGCGGCACCGGCGCCGGGCTCGGTGTGCGCGGTGAAGGCTCCCTCGTCACCGAGGCCGTCGTCGTAGCCGAAGAACGCGTGCTCGACGTGCCCCTGCGGGCTGAGGATCAGCGCGCCCGTCCAGACCTTGGGCGCCAGCGACTCCATGTGCTGCGAGGTGAGCGAGTGCAGCCATGTGAGCCGGTCCGGGCCCGACACGCGGATCACGTCGCGGTGCGAGAGGTCGACGAAGCCGTCGCCGCTCTCGAGCGTGCGCTGCTCGCCGTTGAAGGACCCGTAGTGCGCCGCCACGTCACGGTCGATCCCGTCGCCGGCGACGGCGCCGGGCAGGTCCAGCAAGGGGCTACGCATCAGGTTCACACTCCACACAGGTTCCGAAGATCGCCAGGTGACCGACGTCGATGACGAAGTCACGCTGCTCGCGCAGCCGCTCGGCGAACGGCGCCACCTCTTCGGGGTCAACCGACTGGACCCGGTGGCAATTCCGGCACACCAGGTGGAAGTGCTCGTGGTCGGTGACCGAGTGGTACGTCGGCGCCCGGTCCGACAGGTGTGCGTGCCGCACCAGGCCCAGCTCCTCGAGGACCTCGAGGTTGCGGTAGACCGTGGACACGTTGACCGCGCTGGACTGGGCGTGGACCTCCGCGAGCACCTCGTCGGGGGTGGCGTGGCCGAGCTTCTCGACCGCTCGCAGGACGAGCTGCCGTTGCGGGGTGAGCCGGTAGCCCTGCCCGCGCAGCCGATCTGCGAGCTCGTCACTCACTGGCGGACCAACCTCGCCCACAGGTGCGGCTGCTGCGGCTGTCCCATCGCCTCCATGTCGTAGGCGTACAGCAGGTCGCTCTCGACGTTGCCGTAGAGACGCTTGCCGGAGCGCACCTCCTTGGCCGACTCGGTGAAGCTCACGCCCGCCGTGTGCAGCTCGAGCTTGCCGGCCTCGGCCTTGCCGTACCAGATCTCGGAGATCCCGGACGAGTGCGAGAGCAGCAGTTCCATCTCGCCGTTCGGACGGCAGCGCAGGAAGCCCGCCTCCTGGGCCGCGTCACGGACCTTCTCACCGTTGGCGTCGACGATCCACGAGCGCGCGAAGTAGTGGAAGAACGGACGGCCGTCGTGGGTGAACACCAGCTCCTGGCCGTACTCGAACGCGTCGATCGTCGGGTAGTCGCCGTGCCCACGTCCGCCCCAGCGGCCCAGCAGCCAGGCGACGGGGCCGCAGTTCGGGTGGAGGTTCTCGGGGAGCTCGAACGGCATGGCCCAACTGTAGGTGGAGTGCGCCGCTCAGCAGAGGTCGACGTCGGCGTCGGCGCACCGACCCGAGGTCGTCCAGGTGAACGTCTCGGTGTCTGCGTGCCACACCGGCGTCCGCACGTAGTAGCCGGCGATCCCGCCGGCGTCGACCGTGATCACGCCGAACGCCCCCACCGTCACCGACTGGACGAACTCGCCGCCCGGGGAGCCGAAGTCGTTGGCGACACCGCGGAAACCGCCGCGGCAGGGCACCTGCGGGTCGGGGAGGATCCCGACGAAGTCCGCGGCGCAGGCCTCGACCTGCGCCTCGCGGGCACCGACCTTCGCCAGCACCTGGCTCCGGAAGTGCTGCCGGACCGGCGCGAAGTCCACCTCGACGCTCGAGGGGGACGTCGCGCGGCACGACGGCACGGCCGGATCGGTCCAGATCGGCGTGCAGCCGGTCCACCCCGGCCGGGCGTCGGGGGAGGTCAGGGCGCCGTCGTCGCTGAGGAGGCTCACCCAGAGGTCCGGCAGGTGCGCCCGGAGCGTCGTCTCGTCGCCGTCCTCCATCCGTCCGGTCGAACAGGTCGCCGTGCCGGCCGGGCACGTCAGGCCGACCGGATCTCCGGTGATCTCCGGGAGCGTCGAGCCCTGCTTGGTCACCGAGACGGTGAGCAGGTCGCAGGTGAGCTCCACCGCGGTGCCTGCGTACTCCACCGACAGCACGCCGTCACCGTCGCGGCAGGGCGTCCCGTCGAGCTCGTCGATGCTGCCCACGGTGCCGGCCGGGCCCGGGACGCCGCGCGGGCCGGGAGCGCCCCGAGCGCCGTCCGCGCCGGGCGCGCCGGGCGCGCCGGCCTCCCCCGCTGGACCCTTCTGGTTCCACGAGATCGCCCGCTCCGCCTTGAGGCACGTGGAGGCGACGCGCAGGACGCCGGTCTTCTTGTGCACGCAGCCGTTGATGACGCCGTCGCCGGCGCGGGCGCGCTGGGCGGCGGTGGCTGCTCCTACCCCGACGAGGAGGAGCGCGAGCACGGCCAGCAGGCGACGAGCCGCGGACGGCGGCGCACGGGATCCACGAGCGGGAGCGTATGCGGCCGCGGCTAGCCTGACCCCGTGATTCGCCCACTCGTCGTCAAGGTCACCTGCGGCGCCGACGACCCCGAACGCGCCAACCAGGGCCTGACCGTCGCCGCGACCGCCCTCACGGCCGGGGCGGACGTCAGCCTCTGGCTCACCGGCGAGGGTGCGTGGCTCGGGGTCGCCGGCCGCGAGTCGTTCGCGCTGGAGCATGCCGCCGCCCCCGAGGGCCTCGTCGGGGCGGTGCTCGCCGGCGGCCGGGTGACGGTCTGCACCCAGTGCGCCGCCCGCCGCGGGATCACCGAGGCGGACGTGCTCCCGGGCACGCGGATCGCGGGCGCCGCGGCGTATGTCGAGGAAGTGCTCGCGCCGGACGTCCAGGCGCTGGTGTACTGACATTCGTCACCACAACCGTCCCACCAACCTCTAGGCTCCCGCTGATGAGCACGAACGATCCGAGCGCCACGCGCTGGTGGCAGCGCAAGCCGGAGCAGTCCGAGCAGGACGCTCCGGAGTCGGCCACACCCGCCTCCAGCGTGCCCCCGCCGTCGGCCCGCACCCCGGCCGACCTCCAGGCCGCGATCGAGCGCGCCGCCGAGCTGCGCCGCCGCGCCGAGCAGGCCGCGGCCGAGCAGGCCGCCGAGCGCCTCGTCGCCGAGGAGGCCGCCCGCGAGGCCGCGCTGGCCCGGCTGGAGGCCGACCGGATCGCTGCCGAGCACGCCGCGGCGGCGCAGGAGGCGTACGACGCCCGGAGGGCCGTCGAGGAGGACGGCATCGCGCACGCCGCGGAGCGGACCCGCCTCGAGCAGCTCGCGACCGAGGCCGCCGCGGCCCGCGCCGAGGCCGAGGAGGCCGCGCGCAAGCTGGTCGACGCCGCCAAGGTCGCGACGGCGCTGCGGCTCGCCGCCGAGCAGACCGCCGCGCAGCAGACCGTCGACCGCACCGCGGCCGAGGAGGCCGCGAAGGCCGCCGAGGAGCGCGCCGAGGCCGCCGCGGACGCGCGCGCCGAGGCCGAGCGGGCCGCCCAGGCGATGGCCGAGCGGCTGCTCGACGACGCCGAGGCCCGCGAGCAGGCCGAGCAGGCCGCCCGCGCAGCCGCGGACGCCGCGACCGAGGCGCACCGGCAGCGCGCCGCCGCCGAGGCGCGCACCCAGGACCTCACCGAGCAGCTGGCCTCCGTCACCGACCAGCACGCCGAAGCCCTGGCCTCGGCCGCCGCCCAGGCCGAGGCACGCGCGGCGGCCGAGAACGACGCCGCAGCCGCGTCGCGGGCACGCGCCGCGGCAGAGGAGGCGGCCCGGGCCGCCGAGGAGCGGGCCGAAGCCGCTGCCAACGCGCGCGCCGAGGCCGAGCGGGCCGCCCAGGCGCAGACCGCACGGCTGGCCGCCAGCACCGAGGCCCGCGAGCAGGCCGAGCAGGCCGCCCGCGAGGCCGCCGAGGCCGCCGCCCAGGCCCACCAGGAGCGCGCAGCTGCCGAGGCCCGGGCCCACGAGCTCGGCGAGCAGCTCGCCGTGGCCACCGAGCAGCAGGCCGCCGCCGTGGCCGCCGCCACCGCCCAGGCGGAGGCGCGCCGAGCGGCCGAGAACGACGCCGCCGCGGCCGCCCAGGCGCGCGCCGCCGCGGACGAGGCTGCGGCCGAGCACGCCCGCCTCGCCGAGGAGGCGCACACCGCGAGGGCCACCGCCGAGGAGGTCGCGCGCACCCAGACGGAGGCAGCCGCCCGGGCCGGTGCAGCGCGCGAGGCGGCCGAGGTGGCCGCCACGGCCGCCGTCGCCTCGGCGCGCCAGGCGCACACGGACCTCGAGGCTGCCGAGGAGCACGCCCGCGGCCTGGCCGACCAGCTCGCCGCGAGCATCCGCGCCCACGAGGACCACGTGCTCGTCTCGACCGACGCGCGCACCGCCGCCGAGCAGGCCGCCGCCGAGCAGGCCGAGGCGCGCGCCGCCGCGGAGGCCACCGCTGCGGAGCAGGCCCGGGCCTGGGCCGCCGCCGA
>NZ_BAABFQ010000009.1:0-46498 GCF_039541135.1 Nocardioides caricicola
CCTTGACCGCCTACTGTCAGACCCAACACGACCAACAGGCGTTGCAATCACCAGTTGAGACCGCCTCCCGAGAACGAATGACGAGAAGGACGTTCTACCACCCGTCGGTGCTCACGCACCCCACCTGTCGGCCAACGCCTCGATAACGGTCAGGTTGCGGTTGGTGGACACGCCCAGCTTCTTCTCGACGGCCGCGTTCGTCAGCCTCGCCTCGTGGTAGTTCGCGCCCAGCAGCAGGTGTACGGCGCGGCCGCCGACCCGCGCGACCTCCTCCGCGGTACTGAGGTCCTCGACGGCCTTGATCGCCTCCGCCGTGGGGTCGTCCTTGAGCAGCGAGACGTAGTGCCGCCCGCCGTGCCCGAAGCCGGCCGCCTCCTCGGCGATCGCCCTCAGCTCCTTCGGCGTGAACACGATCGTGGGCACCTCGAAGCCGCGGTCCTCCAGGAACGCCTTCTCCAGCGCCGCCTCGATCCTCGCCCGCGACCGCATCGTCGAGTCGAAGCGGACGTTGCCGGTGTTGATGTAGGTCTCGACGTTCGTGCAGCCGGCGGCCTCGACGGCCGCCTTGATCGCGTCCTTGGGGAACTTGCGCTTCGCCCCGAGGTTGATCGCCCGCAGGAACGCGATGTACGTCGCCATGGTCACATCCTGCCGGGAGCCGGCGGGACCGCCTCGCGCACCGTGACCACGTTCGTCCTCGCGGCCTTGTCGTGGATCGCCTGGCGCCGGTCGTCCCACAGCGGCCAGGCCCCGTCGAGGAGCACGTACGTCGAGGTGAGGTAGCCGACGAGCGGCACCTGCCCCAGCAGGTACGACGGCGCGAACTGCGTCAGCCAGCGCACCAGGACGGTGCCGAACGGCATCGGGCCGGCCGTCTCCCGCAGCCGGACCCGCAGTCCGAGCATCAGCTTGCCGGGCGTGGCCTGCTTCCACATGAGGAAGCCGACGTTGTAGACGAGGCTGATCGCAGCGCTGATCAGGCTGATCGCGAGGAGGGGTCCGAGGAGGTCGCGCTGGAGATCCCAGGTCGACGCCCCGGAGGAGCTGCCGTCGAGCGCGTCGTCCCAGTAGTCGCGGAACGCGTCGCCGATCTCGCCCCAGAACGGCACGGTGACCAGGACGACGACCGGCAGCAGGATCAGCCCGTCGAGCAGCTGCGCGACGACCCGGCGCCACCACCCGGCGAGCGGCACGCCGTCCGGCGTGGTCGCCGGCGGCTTCTGGACCGCGGTGGGCGCGGCCGGCCCGTAGTGGTCGGTCCAGCGGGCGCCGTCCCACCAGCGCGGGAGCGGCGGGACGCCCGCAGGCGCCTCCGGGTCCGGGTACCAACCGGGCGGGGCCTGCGTCATGCTCGGAGCATGCCGGAGACCGTGATCACCGTCCAGGGAGGCCACGACGCCTTCTACCCCGCCGAGCGCGCGACCGTGACGGTCTCGGTCGGGTTCGAGGGTCCCGAGCGCGCGGCCGTGGTCGCGCGGACGGTCGCGGGCACCCAGGCGCTGGTCGCCGGGATCCGCGACCGGCACCACCCGGAGGACGGCCCGGTCACCTGGTTCAGCAGCGACCGGATCCAGGTCTGGTCGCACCGGCCGTTCAACGACAAGGGCGAGCAGGTCCCGCTCGTGCACCACGCCCAGACGACGACCCGCGCCAAGTTCCGCGACTTCGACGACCTGGCCGGGTGGGTCGAGCGGGCGGCGGCGTACCCGGGCGTGCGCGTCGACGGCATCGAGTGGGCCCTCACCGAGCGGACCCGGCTCGGCGCGATCAGCGAGGTGCGCACCCGCGCCGTCGAGGAGGCTCGCGCCAAGGCGCAGACGTACGCCGAGGCGCTCGGCCTGTCGGGCCTGCGCTGCGTCGCGGTGGCCGACCCCGGCCTGCTCGGCGACACCCGCGCGACCCCGGGTCACCAGCCGGCGGCGTTCTCCCGGCAGGCCAAGGAGGCCGGCGGCCTCGCGTTCACGCCCGAGGACATCGCCGTGTCCGCGGCCGTGGACGCGAGGTTCGTGGCGAGCTGAGCAGTCGTGCTCAGAGGTTTCCGCGGGCCTCCTGCTCGCGCTCGATCGCCTCGAACAGCGCCTTGAAGTTGCCCTTGCCGAAGCCCAGCGAGCCGTGCCGCTCGATCAGCTCGAAGAAGACCGTCGGCCGGTCGCCGAGCGGCTTGGTGAAGATCTGGAGCAGGTAGCCGTCCTCGTCGCGGTCGACGAGGATCCCGCGCTTCTGCAGCTCCTCGATCGGCACCCGCACGTTGCCGATCCGGGCCCGCAGCTCCGGGTCCTCGTAGTAGGAGTCCGGCGTCGTCAGGAACTCGACACCGTTCGCGGTCAGCGCGTCGACCGAGGCCAGGATGTCATTGGTCGCGACCGCGAGGTGCTGGGCGCCCGCGCCGCGGTAGAACTCGAGGTACTCGTCGATCTGCGACTTCTTCTTCGCGATCGCCGGCTCGTTGAGCGGGAACTTCACGCGGTGGTTGCCGGACGCGACGACCTTCGACATCAGCGCGGAGTAGTCGGTGGCGATGTCGTCGCCGATGAACTCGGCCATGTTCGTGAAGCCCATGACGCGGTTGTAGAAGTCCACCCACTCGTCCATGTGGCCGAGCTCGACGTTGCCGACGATGTGGTCGAGGGCCTGGAACAGCCGCTTCGGCTGACCCGCGGGCTTCACGAACGTGCTCGCGCGGGCGACGTAGCCCGGGAGGTACGGGCCGTCGTACCGGCTGCGGTCGACGAGCGTGTGGATGGTCTCGCCGTACGTCGCGATCGCGGCGATCCGCACGGTCCCGTGCTCGTCGGTGACGTCCTCGGGCTCGCGCACGACCTTCGCGCCCGCGCTGCGGGCCTGCGCGATGCACCTGTCGACGTCCGGGACCTCGAGGGCGATGTCGACGACGCCGTCGCCGTGGCGGCGGTGGTGGTCGGCGAGCGCGCTGTCGGGGTCGACGGCGCCGTTGACGACGAACTTGATCGAGCCCGAGCGCAGCACGAAGGACTTGTGGTCGCGGTTGCCGTTCTCCGGTCCGGAGTAGGCGATCAGCTCCATGCCCCACGCGGACTGGTAGTAGTGCGCGGCCTGGGTCGCGTTGCCGACGACGAACACGATCGCGTCCCAGCCGGTCACCGGGAAGACGTCGCCCTCCGCGTCGTACTCCACGAGTCCGACCAGCTCCTTGAGCTGTTCGAGGGTGAGGTCGGCCTTGAGCTCGTCAGGGGTCAGCGTCATGGAGGGAGCCTGTCCGGGACTGACATTGTGTGCAACAGTACGTCGAAACACTGGTCAACTTGCACAGGATGGGTGGGCGATATGGACGACCTGGACGGCAGGTTGATCGACCTGTTCGCCACCGACCCGCGCGTCGGGGTGCTCGAGGCCTCGCGCCGGCTCGGCGTCGCTCGCGGCACCGTGCAGGCCCGCCTCGACAAGCTCGTGGCCAGCGGCGTGATCACCGGCTGGGGGCCGGACCTCTCGCCGGAGGCCCTGGGCTATCCCGTGACCGCGTTCCTGACCCTGGAGATCCGCCAGGAGCCGGCCCAGGGCGGCGGTCACGACCGGGTCGCGACCCACCTCGCCGAGATCCCCGAGGTGCTCGAGGCGCACACGATCACCGGCGCCGGCGACATGTGGGCGCGCGTGGTCGCCCGCTCCAACACCGACCTCCAGCGGGTGATCGACCGGGTGCTGGAGAACCCGGCGATCGTGCGGTCCTCCACCGTGATCGCGCTCGCGACCCAGGTGCCGTACCGGGTCCGCCCGCTGGCGCGGGCTATCACCCGACGCGGGTGATACGAGGGACCGTGCCTCGCTGACACGGTGGATGAGTGAGCACCGACACCGGCTTCCCCCACCTGCCCCACCAGGAAGCGCTGCCGTTCCCGCCGACTCCCTCGGGCTCGTACGCCGGCCGCACCATGCAGGAGTCCGTCTACCAGCCGCGCGAGCGGGCCCGGCACCTTCCGCCCGACGCGCCGAACGTCCTGATCGTGCTCATCGACGACGCCGGCCCGGGCCTGCCGGACACGCTGGGCGGCGAGGTGCGCACGGACACGTTGACCCGCGTGCTGTCGGAAGGCATCGGCTACAACCGCTTCCACACCACCGCGATGTGCTCCCCCACGCGTGCCTCGCTCCTCACCGGGCGCAACCACCACCGGATCGGCAACGGCCAGATCGCCGAGCTCGCCAACGACTGGGACGGCTACTCCGGCCACATCCCGACCAGCACCGCCCTGGCCGCGGAGGTCCTCACCGACTACGGCTACGCGACCGCGGCGTTCGGCAAGTGGCACAACACTCCTGCCGAGGAGACCACCGCCGCGGGGCCGTTCCACAACTGGCCGACGGGGCGCGGCTTCGAGTACTTCTACGGCTTCCTGGCCGGTGAGGCGTCGCAGTGGGAGCCCAACCTGGTCCGCAACACCACCAGCGTGCTGCCGCCGAGGACCCCGGAGGAGGGCTACCACCTGAGTGAGGACCTGGCCGACGACGCCATCGCCTGGCTGCGCCGGCACCAGGCGTTCGAGCCGGACAAGCCGTTCTTCATGTACTGGGCGAGTGGCGCCATCCACGGACCGCACCACGTGGCGAAGGAGTGGGCCGACAAGTACGCCGGGAAGTTCGACGACGGCTGGGACGCCTACCGCGAGCGCGTCCACGCCCGCGCCAAGGAGAAGGGTTGGATCCCGCAGGACGCCGAGCTCACGCCGCGCGACCCGAGCCTGCCGGCGTGGGACGAGATCCCGGAGGACCAGAAGCCCTTCCAGCGCAGGCTGATGGAGGTCGCCGCAGGGTACGGCGAGCACGTCGACGTCCAGGTGGGCCGGCTCATCGACGAGGTCGAGCGCCTCGGGCACGCCGAGAACACGCTGGTGTTCTACATCTGGGGCGACAACGGCTCCTCGGGCGAGGGCCAGAACGGCACGATCAGCGAGCTGCTCGCCCAGAACGGCATCCCGACCACGGTCGACATGCACATCAAGGCGCTCGACGAGCTCGGCGGGCTGGACGTGCTGGGGTCGCCGCTCGTCGACAACCAGTACCACGCAGGCTGGGCGTGGGCCGGGAGTGCGCCGTACCGGGGCATGAAGCTGCTGGCCTCCCACCTCGGCGGCACCCGCAACCCGATGGCGGTCCGGTGGCCGGCGCGGATCGCGCCGGACAGCCGGCCGCGCTCGCAGTTCCACCACTGCAACGACCTGGTCCCCACGATCTACGAGGTCATCGGCATCACCCCGCCGCGCGTGGTCCGCGGCGTGGAGCAGCAGCCGCTCGACGGCACCAGCCTGGCCTACACGTTCGGGGACCCGGACGCCGAGGGCCGGCTGCGCACGCAGTACTTCGAGATCATGGGCAGCCGCGCGATCTACCACGACGGCTGGATGGCGTCGGCGTTCGGGCCACGGGCGCCGTGGGTCCCGGGCCTGCCGCCGGGGATCCACGAGTGGACGCCCGACCAGGACACCTGGGAGCTCTACCACCTCGACGAGGACTGGACGCAAGCCCGCGACCTGGCCGACACCCACCCGGAGAAGCTGGCGCAGCTCAAGGAGGTCTTCGCGATCGAGGCCGCCCGCAACAGCGTCTACCCCGTCGGCGGCGGGCTCTGGGTGGTCGCGATCCACCCGGAGCAGCGGATCTCCACGCCGTACCGGCAGTGGACGTTCAGCGGCGACATCGTGCGGATGCCGGAGTTCTGCGCGCCCGCGCTGGGCAACCGGGCCAACACCGTCGTGATCGACGCGGACCTCGCCGACGGCGCCAGCGGGGTGCTGTACTCGCTCGGGGCCAACAGCGGCGGCCTCACCTGCTACCTCGACGACGGACACCTCTGCTACGAGTACAACCTCTTCCTCCTGCAGCGCACCAAGATCCGGTCCGAGCAGCGGCTCCGGGCGGGCCGGACCGAGATCGAGGTGCGCACGACGTACGCCGAGCCGCGCCCCGGCGGTCCGCTGGACATCACCCTCAGCGTCGGCGGCGAGGTCGTCGCCGGCGGACAGGTGCCGATCAGCGCCCCGCTGCTGTTCACCGCCAACGACTGCCTCGACATCGGGCGCAGCCTGGGCAGCCCGGTGTCGCTCGACTATCGCGAGCGGGCCCCGTTTGCGCTCGATGGCACGATCGACACCGTCACCGTCACCTACCTGGGGTAGCCACATGGCCGAGCTGATCCGCACCAACGACGTCGCGCTGATCTCCGTGGTCGAGGCCCTTCTCGGCGAGGCAGGCATCCCCTACCAGGTCACCGACCGCACCATGAGCGTGCTCGAGGGCACGATCCCCGTCATCGTGCCGCGGATCCTCGTCGCCGACGACCGCGAGGCCGAGGCCCGCGAGCTGATGGTCGACGCCGAGCTCGGAGAGTGGCTGCGCGCCTAGGAGCTGCCGCCCCGTGCGTTGAGGTCCTCGACCGAGGGCACGAAGTAGTAGCCGCCGGTCAGCGGCGTCGTGTAGCGGGTCAGCTCGTCACGGGGACCGCCGACCCCGGCCATGCTGTCGAGCATCCGAGCGAGCGGGCCCTGGTCCGCCGCGAAGCCGACGAACATCGTGCCGTGGTCGGCGACCGAGCCGTACGGCGTGTTGCGCCGGAAGATCTGCCCGAACTCCTCCTGGTCGGTGCGGGCGACGTGCGACGACTCCGGCTTGTCCTCGAGCTCGACGCTGTCGGCCTTGGTCCGGCCCATCGCCGCCTCCTGGCGCCGGGTCGACAGCGCGGACCAGGCCCGCGCCTCGTGGGCCCACTGCTGGAGGAGCAGGACGGATCCGCCGGCGCCGGGCGAGCCGTCCGGGACCAGCACCTCGGCCGGGCTGACCAGCACCGAGTCGTTCTCGGTGCCGTCGATGAAGCCGGTGAGGTCGCGGTCGCGGTGGTAGGTCCAGCCGGGCACCTCGTGCGCGAGGACCGCGACACCCTCGAGCGCGGCGAGCATGCCGATGACCGCGTCGAACACCACGTCGTAGGAGCCGCCGGAGACCCAGAGCACCGCGTCGTGCTGGGTCGCGGGCATCGTGAAGCCGTCCGGGCCGACGACCGGCTCGCTGAAGCCGTGCAGCCCGGCGGGCGCCGGGCCGCCCCAGACCTCCGGCCGGAACCCGCTCACGAGGTTGACCCCGCCCATCGTCGTGCGCGGCTCCTCGAGGCCAGCGATCGCGCGGACCAGGTCGGCCGGGGACGCGCCGTCGACGAGGTCGAGCTCGACGTACGAGTGCGCGAGGGTGCCGAGCGCGAAGATCCCGGGCTGGGGTGCGGACATGGACCGTGATCCTAGGAGAGTCGCTGGGCGACGGCCGCGGCGGCGTCGCGCACGAGGGGTCCGATGCGGTCGACGTCGATCGCGCCGCCGAGGGTGACGATCCCGACGCTGGCCTCCAGCCCGTCGACGCCGCGCACCGGTGCCGCGAGGCCGTGCGCGCCGGCCTGCAGCTCGCCGGCGGTGACGGCGTACGGCTCCCCCTCGGGCTGCCGGCCGAGCAGGATCGCCTTGCCGGCCGCGCCCTGGTCGAGCGGGTGGCGCGAGCCGACCCGGTAGCTCACGTGGAAGTCGGTCCACGACGGCTCCACCACCGCGAGCGCGAGGGCCTCCTCGCCGTCGGCGACCGTGAGGTGCGCGGTGCTGCCGACGGCCTCGGCCAGCTCGCGCAGCACGGGTACGGCGAGGTCGCGCAGCACCGGCTGCACCGCCGACGCCAGGTGCAGCACACCGAGCCCGACGTGCAGCCGGCCGCGCGGGTCGCGGCGCACGAGCGCGTGCTGCTCGAGCGTGCTCACCAGCCGGTAGACGACGGTGCGGTTCACGTCGAGGCGGGCGGCGAGCTCGGTGACGGTGAGCCCGCCCGGGGCCGACGCGAGCACGTCGAGCACACGCAGCCCCCGGTCGAGGGTCTGGGAGGTCTCGGCGGGCATGACACGCAGCCTAGGAGGACTTGCGCATGGCCCACTCGCGGATCCGGTCGATCCGGGCGGTGAGCTGCTGCGCGGTGGCGACCGCCGCGGCCGGACCGCCGCACTCCTTGCGCAGCGCGGCGTGGGTGATGCCGTGCTTCTGGCCGGTGCGGTGGTGCCAGGCGGCCACGAGCCCGTTGAGCTCGCGTCGCAGCACGGCGAGCTGCTCGTGGGTGCTGACCTCGGCGACGGAGTCGGCCTCCTCACGGACGCGGGACGCCTTCTGCTTCTTGGCCCGGTCGCTCTGGCGCTGGTGCAGCAGCTCGCGCATCTGGTCGGGGTCGAGCAGGCCGGGAATGCCGAGGAAGTCCATCTCCTCCTCGGAGCCGACGTGCACCTCGCCCTCGTGCCCGAACTCGCCGCCGTCGTACAGCACCCGGTCGAAGCGGGCCTCGGAGCCGAGCGCCTCGAAGGACCCGAGCAGGTCGTCGGAGGCTCCCTCCTCGGCGTTGGCCGCGGCGAGCAGGTCGTTCTCCGCGGCGAAGATGTCGCTCTCGTCGTTGACGCGGCGCTTGAGCACGTGGTCGCGCTGGACCTCCATCTCGGAGGCGAAGCCGAGCAGGTTCGGCACCGAGGGCAGGAAGACCGACGCGGTCTCGCCGCGGGTCCGAGCGCGCACGAAGCGGCCGACGGCCTGGGCGAAGAACAGCGGCGTGGAGGTGGTGGTGGCGTAGACGCCGACCGCGAGGCGCGGTACGTCGACGCCCTCGGACACCATCCGGACCGCGACCATCCAGCGCTGGTCGCCCTCGCTGAACTCGGTGATCTTCTTGGAGGCTTCCTTCTCGTCGGAGAGGACGACGGTCGCCGGCTCCCCCGCGATCTGGCGCAGCAGCTTGGCGTAGGCGCGCGCCGACTCCTGGTCGCTCGCGATCACCAGGCCGCCGGCGTCCGGCACGTGCCGGCGCACCTCGTCGAGGCGCATGTCGGCGGCGGTCAGCACCGACGGCATCCACGAGCCCTTCGGGTCGAGCGCGGTGCGCAGCGCCTGCGACGTCATGTCCTTGGTGAGCGGCTCGCCCAGCCGCGCGGCGATCTCGTCGCCGGCGCGGGTGCGCCACTGCATCTCGCCGGAGTAGGCCATGAACAGCACCGGCCGGACGACGTGGTCGGCCAGCGCGTGCGCGTAGCCGTAGGCGTAGTCGGCGACCGACGTCGGCGTACCGTCCTCGCCGGACGCGTAGGTGACGAACGGGATCGGGTTGATGTCCGAGCGGAACGGCGTGCCGGTCAGCGCCAGCCGCCGGGTCGCCGGGTCGAACGCCTCGCGCACGCCCTCGCCCCACGACAGCGCGTCACCGGCGTGGTGCACCTCGTCGAGGATCACCAGGGTCTTGAAGCGCTCGGTGCGGATCCGCATCGCGAGCGGGTTGACCGCGACGCCGGCGTACGTCACGGCGATGCCCACGTAGTCCTGCGAGGTCTTGCCCTTGCCTGCGGAGTACGTCGGGTCGATCGGGATGCCCGCGCGGGCGGCGGCCTCGGCCCACTGCAGCTTGAGGTGCTCGGTCGGCGCGACGATCGTGATCCGGTCGACCATCCGGCGCCCGAGCAGCTCGGCGGCGACCGACAGCGCGAAGGTCGTCTTGCCGGCGCCGGGCGTGGCGACCGCGAGGAAGTCGCGCGGCAGGGTGTCGAAGTACTTCTTCATGGCCGCGGCCTGCCAGGCACGCAGCGACGGCGCGGTGCCCCAGGCCGCGCGCTCCGGCCAGGCCGGGGTGAGCGCGTTCGGCTGGGGGTCGGCCTCGAGCCGGCCCGTCACGCGTCGGTGCCCGCGTCGTCCTTGAGGGACTCCCAGGCTTCCTTGCACTCGGGGCAGACGGGGAACTTCTCCGGCGCCCGGCTGGGCACCCAGACCTTGCCGCAGAGGGCGACGACGGGGGTCCCCATCACCATGGCCTCGGTGAGCTTGTCCTTCTCCACGTAGTGCGAGAACCGCTCGTGATCACCCTCGTCGGTCGGGACGGTACGACGGTCCTCGCGGACGTCGGTGTCTGTCGAGAAGCCGATGGAGGTCACGGCTCAAGCCTACGTCACCGAGGGCCTGCGGTCGCGTCCCACCGCGCCACCTCGGCGCTCGCCCAGGTGGCCCAGTCGATCATCGTCTGCTCCTGCTGCTGCTGCAGCCGCATGGCGAGGCGGCTGATGTGGCGGCGCTCCGGGAACGGGTACTCGCCACCCTCCATCGCCTCCAGCTCGGCCAGCCGGGCGCGGGCGCCGTCGGCCATCGCGGCCAGGGTCGCGCGCAGGGACTCCACGTCGCCCCCGTCGGCGAAGAACACCCGGACCATCGCCTCGTTCTCCATGGCCGGCGGGGCCGACGGCAGGGCGAGCCAGTCGCGCAGCGCCATCCGCCCGGAGTCGGTGATCTCGTAGACGGTGCGCTTGCGCTTGCCCGTGAACTCCTCGCGCGCGGTGGCGTAGCCCGCGGCGACCAGCCGCTTCGGCTCGTCGTACAGCTTGCGCTCGGTGCGCGGCCAGAACCAGCTGAGGCTGCGGCGCACCTGCTGGGCGAGCTCGTAGGTGGTCCACGGGCGCAGTGCGAGCAAGCCGAGCAGGGCGTAGCCGGTGGTGGTCATGAGGCATCTTGACACACTGCCCGGGGCAGTATCTACTTACTGCCAACGGCAGTATTCATCCAGGAGCCCGCCATGACCCACGCACCCCTCCCCGACCTCCCGTCCGGCCAGGAGCTCGAAGCCGCCTGGCGCGGCGTCGAGACCGTGCTGCGCGCGCGGCGCAGAATCGTCGTCGTCGCCCACACCGAGGAGCTCACGTGTTCGCCGACGTGACGCCGCGCCACGACCCGCCGCGGCTGCTGGTCGTGGTCGCCCACCCCGACGACGAGACGTTCGGGTGCGGCTCGCTGCTGCTGCACGCGGCCGGCGAGGGCTGGGAGACGACCGTCGTGTGCGGGTCCCGCGGCGAGGCCGGCGAGCCCGCCCCGGGCATGGACCTCGGCGACCGCTCGCTCGGCGAGGTGCGTGAGGACGAGCTGCGGCAGGCAGCGGCCGTCCTCGGCGTCGCCCGGCTGGCGCTGCTGGACTTCAGCGACTCCGGCATGGAGGGTGAGCCGCCGACCGGTTCGCTGTGCGGCGTCGATCCCGCCGCGGTCACCGACGCGGTGCGCGCCGTCGCGGCCGACGTGGACCCCGACGTGGTGGTCAGCCTGGACGGCAGCGACGGGCACCGCGACCACGTCCGGGTGCGGGACGCGTCGATGACGGTGGCCGCCGAGCGCGGCGTCCCGGCGTACCTCCAGGCGCTGCCGCGCTCGCTGATGGCGCGCTGGGCGGCGCACATGGCCGAGGTCCGCCCCGAGCTCGAGGTCTACCTGAGGAACGCCGAGCTCGGCACTCCCGACGCGCAGGTGGCGCTCGTCCTCGACACCAGCCGGCACCTCGAGGCGCGCGAGCGGGCGATCGCGGTCCACGCGTCCCAGACCTCACCGTTCGAGGGACTGCCACCCGACCTGCGCCGCGACTTCCTCACCCGCGAGCACCTGCTGCGGGGCTCGTTCGGCTCGGGCTCGTCCGGCTCGGGCTAGTTCAGCTCGGGGTCGACCGGGCGCGTGGAGTGCCAGGCGAGCTCGCCGGGCTGGCGGCGCAGCACGTCGCGCCACAGGCTCGCGGGATCCATGCGGAACACGTCCGGCTCGAGCGCGGGCACGACGTACCAGCTGCCCTCCTCGATCTCCCCGGCGAGCTGGTCCGCGCCCCATCCGGCGTACCCGGCGAAGATCCGCAGCCCCTCGAGGCTGCCCTCGAGCAGCTCGACGGGCGTGTCCAGGTCGAGCAGGCCGAGGCGGCCCTCGACGGTCCGGAACCCCACCGGCACGTCGTCCTCGGCGCGCAGCGTCGCGACCGCGAGGGCGCCCTGGGTGCTGACCGGACCGCCCTGGAACAACACCTCCGGCTCGACGACGACGTCGCCCCACCCGTCGAGCACCGCGTCGACCGGGATCGCGGACGGCCGGTTGAGCACGACCCCGAGCGCACCCTGGTCGTCGACGTCGAGCAGCAGCACCACGGTCTCGACGAAGTTCGGGTCGAGCAGGACAGGCGTCGCCACCAGGAGCATCCCGGCGCGCACCTCGGTCATGCCCCCATCATCACCGACGATCGCCGAGCGCGCAGCAGCCCCGGTCCCCGACGCGAGGGATGCGGTGGGAGGCCGCGGGGAGGGAGGGATGCGTCGGGGCCGGGGCTGCCGGGTCTCGTCAGGCCGCCGCGGCGGCGTGGTAGGTCGCGCGGGCGCGGCGCTCGATCTCGGCGCCGACCCGGGCCGCGTCGTCGTTCGGCGCGCTCGAACGGCCGGCCATCATGGCGAGCAGGATGTGCTCCTTGGCGGCCGAGCGGGTCATCGCGTCGGCCATCGCCGGGCTGGTCGGGGCCGCGCGGTGCCGGTCCACGATCGCGAGCACGCCGGGCAGCTCGTCGGCGGTGGCGTGCCAGGCGGCGACCACGGCCTGCTCGAGGTCCAGCGGCTGCTGGTTGAGCTCGCGCTCGATGCGCCCGGCGAGCCGGGTGTGCCAGCGCAGCTGGAGGGCGCCGAGGAGGGTCAGGTCGTCGCCGAACGCCGCGGCCGCGCCGGGGACGTCGAGCGGGAGGGCGCCGTCGCGGCGCGCGTTGGCTGCGGTGATGACATCGCGGAGGATCGCTCCGCGGGAGTGCGTGAGAGTCATGGTGTGCTCCTGGGGGTAGAGGAATGCATACCGCGAGTACGTACTCACGGTATGCCCACATACTCGCAGTATGCAACCGGGCTCGCTGAGATCCAGGTCACGCCATACCGACGGTCGGTATTAAGGTCTGGGGACTATGAGCAAGTCGTCGGTCTCCAAGCTGGTGCCGCGCGTCCCCGGGGTCCCGGGCGCGACCCGGCGCCAGCAGTACTCGGCGACGACCAAGCGCGCGCTGGTCGACGTGGCCGAGGAGCTGTTCACCGAGAACGGCTACGCCGCGACCTCGCTGGACGCGATCGTCGCCGGCGCCGAGGTGACCAAGGGCGCGCTCTACCACCACTTCAGCGGCAAGCAGGCGCTGTTCGAGGCGGTCTTCGAGCGCGTGGAGTCCGATGCCGCGCGCGCGATCCAGAAGGCGCTCAAGGGGCACAAGGACCCGTGGGAGAAGGCGACGGCCGGCCTGCGCGCGTTCCTGTCGGTCGTCCAGGAGCCGCGCTACCGCCGGATCGTGATCCAGGAGGGCCCGTCGGTCCTCGGCTACGAGCGGTTCCGTGAGCAGGAGGAGCGCTCGACGTTCGCCAACGTCCTCGAGATCGTGCGCTCGGTCCTCGCCGCCGGCCAGTGGGACCTCGACGAGGCGCTCACCCAGACCTTCGCCCGGATCTTCTTCGGCGCGATGTCGTCGGCCGGGGAGTCGGTCTCGGGCGCCGAGGACCCGGTCGTCGCGGCCGCGAACGTCGAGACCGCGATCGGCTTCATCCTCGCCGGTTTCCAGGGCCTCGCCGAGAGCGGCGTGGACCTGGCGCCCGGCGGCCCGACGTCGTCGTAGCCGGCGGCTCCTGCTACTTCGAGAAGGTGACGTCGCCGTTCGCGGCCGGCACCAGCTCGATCCAGGTGTGCCCGGCCGGGATGGTCAGCTTGCCGGCCTTCGTCGAGAACTGCAGCGGCGCGTCCAGGCTCGCCTTGCTCCACGTGCCGCGCACCAGGCGACCGTCGTGGAAGATCATCGCGTCGCCCTTGCCCTCGAGCTTGGTCTCGGGGACCGGGTTGCCGGCCGGGTCGAGGTAGCCGGCGTCGCCGACCTGCACCCGCAGCACCAGCACGGTGTCGGCGGGGAACTCGTCCCCCTGGTCGGCGTAGCTGTTCTCGTTGACGTAGCCCTTGCCGTCGAACGTCCAGTTCGTCGTGTGGCCGCCGCCGAACGACGCGGCGATCTTCTTGGCGGGCTGGCCGCCCGGGAAGTCCTCCGCGCTCCCCCACGGCAGGTAGTCCTGCGGGCGGGTCGCGTCGATCGCGGCGTCCTCGCCGACCGCCTGCAGGTCCGCGAACAGGTTGTACGGCGCGCTGCGCGAGCTGTCGCGCGAGAGGCCGGTGTCGCCCTCGTTGTAGAACTCGATGCCGGCGCCGTTGATCCGCGCGATCGTCGGCGAGGCCGCGCCACTGGTGACGACGGTCGCGTCGGCCGGGGAGACGATCCCGATGTCGCTGGCGCGCATCGAGCGGACCGGCCCCACGTTGTCCGGGAGGTCGGAGTAGTAGAACGCCGCGAGCCGGGTCAGGCCGCCCTCGACCAGCTCCTCGACGACCAGGTCGGCCGAGCCGAGCCCGATCTGCGGCGAGCTGGAGTAGGTGTTGTCCATCTTGGTGACCAGCACCGGGTGCGGCTGCGCAGCGTCGTCGTCACCTTCGACGGGCAGTCCGGTCATCGGCCACGTCGACGCGACCTCCTCGCTGCCCGCCACCTCCTGGGCGGCCGGCGTGGAGTCCTCGTCGTCCGAGTCGCTCCCGCCTCCGCAGCCGGCGAGCAGCAGGCCGGAGGACAGCAGGACGGTGGTGATCAGGCGGGCACGGCGCACGGGGATCGCTCCGTTTCGTGAAACTCGTGTGATTTGGTCGACTTCAGTGTGCAGGGGCGCGCAGCCCGTTTGGGGAGGCGCGCCCACAGGGCGAGATGCGGGCTAGCCGAGCTTCGCGCCGCCGTCGACGTACAGCGTCTGGCCGGTGATGTACGACGCCTCGTCGCTGCAGAGGAACGCCGCGGCGGCCGCGATGTCCTCCGGGTAGCCGACCCGGCGGACCGGGTTCGCCTCGGCGTTCATCTTGCGGAAGTCGTCGACGTCGATCTTGAGCCGGGCCGCGGTGGCGTCGGTCATCTCGGTGGCGATGAACCCCGGCGCGATGGCGTTGGCGTTGATGCCGAACGGGCCGAGCTCGATGCCGAGCGTGCGGGTGAAGCCCTGCACGCCCATCTTCGCCGCGGAGTAGTTGAGCTGGCCGCGGTTGCCGAGCGCGGAGACGCTCGAGAGGTTGAGGATCTTGCCGTACTTCTGGGCGACGAAGTGCTTCTGGGCGGCGCGGGTCATCACGAAGGCGCCGCGCAGGTGCACGCCCAGGACCGAGTCCCAGTCCTCGTCGGTCATCTTGAACAGCAGGTTGTCGCGGGTGATGCCGGCGTTGTTGACCAGCACGTGGATCCCGCCGAGCTCGGCGACGACCCGCTCGACGGCGGCCTCGCCGGACGCGGTGTCCGCCACGTCGCAGCCGATGCCGATCGCCTTCGCGCCGTCGGTCAGGGGCAGCTTCGCCGCGGCCTCCGCGGCGGCCGACTCGTCCAGGTCGAGGACCGCTACCGACGCGCCCTCCTCGGCGAACCGGGAGGCAGTGCCGAAACCGATGCCGCGCGCGGCTCCGGTGACGACGACGACACGTCCGTCATAACGACCCATGGGTGACTCCTCGACCTCGGTGGACTGCTTCTCGACACCACACCATAGGACGGGTCACAGCACCGCACGCAGCCGGGCGGCGTACTCGGCCGCCTCGCCGTCGGCGTACTTCGTGCGCGGCCAGAAGAACCCGCGCAGCCCGTCGCCCTTCGTGCGCGGCACGACGTGGAGGTGCAGGTGGGCGACCGACTGGCTGACCACGTTGTTCATCGCGACGAAGCTCCCCTGGGCGCCCAGGCCCTCGACGACGGCGGTCGCGAGCCGCTGGGCGGCGCCCAGGAAGCCGTCGCGCAGCGCCGCCGGGAGGTCGGGCAGGGTGACGACGTGCTCGCGCGGGACCAGCAGCACGTGCCCCTTGAACACCGGGCGCCGGTCGAGGAACGCGACGACGTCCGGCTCCTCCAGCACCACGTCGGCTGGTACGTCGCCCGCGACGATCTGGCAGAAGACGCAGTCGGTCACGGGTCGAGGCTAGCGGCCGGGTGGGGGGGGTGCTGCCGGTTCACCATGGTACGTGGGTGAGCCTGCACTTCCCATGGCCTGCACGCCGTGGGAAGTGCAGGCGCGCCTGCATCACATGGTGAAACTGCGACGCACGCCGACACCACGTGAAGCCCCGTCAGACCGCCACGAGCGACGGACCCGCTAGTCGCAGTAGCGGTCGCACGCCCGCGGCGCGACCGCGGCCCGGCTGTAGCTGCCGACGTAGTCGAAGTGCTGGGTGTCGCCGGTGCCGTAGGTCCAGCGGAAGCCGTGCCGCGCCATCACTTCCACCACCGGGTGGGACCGCGAGCGCCACGCGACGCGGGGGTGCGAGCGGCTCTGCCACCAGGTGTTCGGGACGACGCCCTGCGCGGAGCGGTAGGGGTTCTCCCAGGTGTTGATGTCGAGCGAGCGCCCGTAGCTGTGCGGCGAGCGGACCCCCGGACGGCCGGTCACGTCGCGGCAGTTGAACGCCGAGGTGTTGCCGGCCGACATCGACGCGTAGTCGTCACCACCGCGCGAGCGGTGTCCCCAGCCGAACCGGTCGACGCGGTACATCGCCCGGATCGGCAGCTTCTTCTCGAACATCTCGGCGAGCGCCGCGCCCATCGGGCCCGCCGCGGAGGCGGCGGCGACGACCTCGCCGCGACGTACGTAGCCCTGATAGTCCCAGTAGTTGACCCGGACCAGCCGCAGCCCGGCGCGGCCCACCGGGCAGCCCTGGCGCCAGGAGACACCGGTCATGTCCCGCCACACACGGCTTGGGATCCGCGTGATCCGCACGTTGGCTCCCCGGCCGGTGCCGCGCGCCTGGGGCGGGAGCTTGATCCGCGGGCGCGGTGCCGCCGCCGGCAGCTTGACCGGGACCCCCGGCGGCCGGTTGTCGATGCGGTGGACCCCGCTCTTGTCACCGACCACCCAGTCCAGCCGGGGCGCGCGGGCGAACCAGCGCGAGTCCGCGCGCGGGGTGGTCCGGAACGCCGCGCGGCCGTCGGCCCCCGTCTTGACGACGCGGTCCAGCCGCCAGCGACCACCCGCGATCGAGCGGAAGACCTTGACCCGCCCGGCGACGGGCTCGCCGCCCTGGGTCACCCAGCGCACGGTGATCTCGACGGCCCTGCCGTCCTTCACCTTCCCGGGTCCACCCAGCCGTACGACGCTCGCGCGGCGCTTCAGCGCGACCCGCTCCTGCGCGGCGCCGGGGTCGTGGTCGGCGTCGCCGGCGTACGTCGCCCGGAAGAGGTTGCGCTCGCGCCGGCGCTCGAGCGTCACGGGCTGGGCGGCACGGCCGGTCTCGTCGGTGGTGACGGTCGCGACCACCTCCCACGTGTCGCCGGCCCGCCGCTCGACCGTCACCGCAGCGCCCGCCACGGGGGCGCCCTGCGGGTCGGCGAGACCGATCCGCAGCGTCGTCTGCTCGCCGGCGAACGCCGCCGGCGCGCCGATCGTGACCTCGGTCGGCGTGGCACGCGCGACCTGCGCGGAGGCGGTGCTGCCGAGCACGCCGACGACCAGTGCGACGACTGAGACCAGCAGGAGCAGTCGGTTCCCGAGCGACATGGCCGCAAGTGTGCCCAACGGTGGTGATCCGAACCCCCACCGGGGGAGGTCGCCACCGATCGCACAGCCGACCAATCAGTCTGGCAGCAGCTCGGGCGGCAACCAGCGCTCGTCGAGCGGGCGGCCGCCCGCGCGTCGGATCGCGCCGACCAGCGGCTCGGCCCACAGGTGCTCCAGGAGCGCGATCGCGGCCATCGTCCCCGGCGGCACGGAGTCGGCGAGCGACCAGGACCCGTCGTCCGGCGCACCGTCACCCCCGCCCAGGACCTGCGCGGCGAACCGCCCGAGACCGGGGTCGCTCCCGGGTGGCGGCTCGAGGGTGTCGAACGTCCCGTCCTCGCCGCGCTGCACCAGCAGCACGTCGAGGAGCCGGACCACGCCCTGCTCGCGCAGCCGCTCCAGCTCGGCCAGGACCTCGCCGGAGAACGACGGCTCGTCGAAGCCGACGACGAGCACCTGGACCGGAGCGGTCACGGCTCCAGCCTGGCGCGCAGGTCGTCGTACTCGGCCGGGGTGATGACCCCGTCGGCGAGCAGGTCGGCGAGCGCGTTCAGCGACGCCGTGCTCGGCCGCGCAGGTGCCGGCGGGGGCGGCGGCGGGTGGGACGCGGCGTACGCCTGCGCCGGGGTGAACCGGCCGCCGTAGTACGGCACGTTGCCGGTCATCCCGGTCATCCGGACCTGCCTGGGCACGAGGACCACCATGGGCCCAGCATGCCGCATCAGCCGGCGGCGACGGACCCGTCGTGGTCGCGGGTCCGGTGCACCAGGCCGCCGATGAGCAGCCCTCCGAATGCGGGCACGGCCAGCAGGATCGCGAAGAAGACGGCGTCCGAGACGCCGAGGTCGGCGTCGTTGACCACCGACAGCGTGGCCGGGATCGCGACGCCCGCGAGCACCGAGGTGAGCAGCCAGCCGACCAGGGCCGCGACGAGGCCGCGCCGGACGCCGTCGACCAGGGCCCACACGAACGCGATCGAGACCAGGATGAGGAACGCCAGCAGTCCCGCGCTCAGCGGGTCGGTCGAGTCGCTCTCGTTCAGGACCGCGACGTAGATCGCGACCACCGCCACGAGGACGACCGTCCGGACCAGCGACCCCACGGCCGCGCGGGCGATCACGGGACCTCGACGTACGAGCCCACGGTGCTGACGTTGCCACCGAAGTCGTAGATCGAGAGGTCGACCTGGAGCGTCGTGCCCGACTCGACCGGGACGAAGTCGTAGGTCAGGCTGGGGATGTCGGAGTACAGACCGACGTCCGTGGTCGGCTCCCACACCTGCTCGCCGTCCGCGGTGATGGTCAGGACGTCGGGCACGATGATGCCCTCCGGGTCGGGCGCGAGCTCGCCGTAGCCGCCCGACTCCTCGTTGTAGATGTAGATCGTCTCGCTCTCGAACTGGCCGGCCTCGATGTCCAGCACCAGCGAGAGCAGCGCATCCTGCGGCGTCTCCGGGTCGGTCGACGCGTAGTAGGTCATCGGGACGTCGAAGAACGCCGTGCTGAGGTCCTCGCTCAGGTCGAGCTCGACGTAGGCGGTGGCGAAGTCCTCGCCGTCGCTGATCTCCATCGCGGTCAGGTCGTAGTTGCCCGACGCCGTCGGGACACCGTCGTCGCCGACCTCGAAGTCGGCGATCTCCTCGCCGAAGTAGGTGATCGAGCCATCGTCGTTGACGAAGGCGTAGCTGATCGTCGCCTCGGTGATGTTGTCGAGACCGGCGGGGTCGAACGTGTTGTTGAGCGTGACGCTGCCGTCGTCCTCGAAGACGACCTCCGGCCCCGCGTTGACCTCGGTGAACTGCGCCTGCTCGTCGGCCGGGATCGCCTCGCCGGCGCCGTAGTAGGCGTCGAGAAAGTCGGCCCAGTCGCCCGAGCTCGAGACGTCGACGTACGCCGGGTCCGCGAGGTCGGGGACCGGCGGGATGTAGATCGAGAGCCCGGTGGCGCCGGCGGTGGCGGCACCGTCGACGGAGTCGAGGACGGCCTCGTCGAGCGCGGACACGACCGCCTCCGCCTGGTCGGCGACCTCGGGAGCGGCATCACCGATCGCCGCGGCCAGCAGGCCGAGGTCGCGCAGGTGCTTGTCCTGGGTCTCGTCCGGGCTCTTGCCGAAGCCGAGGGTGGTGGCCTCGGACTGGCCGACCGCGGCGGCCACGTCGCCGGACTCCGAGCTCATCGTGTCGGCGAACGCCTCGACGGCCTCGTCGACGTCGTCCATCTTGGTCAGGTCGACCATCGAGAGCGTGATCGAGTCCTCCGTGCCCCACTCGACGGCCTGACCCTCGAAGCCGTCGATCAGGGCCTCGCCCAGCTCGTCGGCGGTGGCGTCCGGGTCGTCGGCGAGCAGCTGCAGGGTGGTGTAGTCCCAACCGTGGCCGGGCTCGAGCTCCTGAGACGCGACCAGCCGGTCGGCGTACGGCGCCACGGCGCTGGCCACCTCGTAGTTGGCCATCAGGCACGCGTCGAAGCCGAGCAGGTCCAGCTTGTCGACGCCCACCTCCTCGAGACCGGTGGAGATGGCCTCGGTGATCTCGGCCAGGTCGAGCACGTTGTAGTCGGCGGTGCCTTCGTCCGGGCCGATGCCCGGCCACGAGGCGCCGTGGTCGGAGATGATCAGGGCGTAGTGCCCGGCGCGGTTGGCCTCGATGCCGTCGGCGATGAACTGCGCCAGCACCGCGGGGTCCGCGGAGTCGATGTCGCCGAAGTCCTCGACGACTTCGCTCGTGCCCGGCTCGCCGAGGTCGAGGGTCCGGCCGCCGACCCAGTCGCCCTGGTCGAGCAGCGGGTCCTCGCCGTACTCCGCGGAGCGGTCCATGAACTCGCGGATGTGGAGGTTGTCGTTGGAGCCCACCTCACCGAGCTCGTTCACGTCGCCGACCATGAACGGCTCGAGGTTGGTGTCGCCCATCGAGTAGTGGAGCACCGTCCACCCGTCGCCCTCCCGGCCGGTGTGGCCGGGGTCGCCCGAGCTGTCCGACGAGTCGTCGCTCCCTCCCCCGCTGCAGGCGGCAAGCAGGAGCAGGACGGAGGTCGCGGCCACGACACTCGTGAGACGCGTGGGAACAGTAGGCACGCTCGCACACTAGGGGCGCCCGACCACACCCGGAGCCGAATGGCTGACCGGCCTAGATGGGTCGGACGTCACACGGCGAAGTCCTCAGGTCGCGCTCGTCCCGTCCAGGAACGCGCGCAGCGAGTCCGGGATGCCCAGCACCAGAGCGTGGCCGCCGTGGCTGAGCCGGATCCCGCGCGGGTCGTGCTGCAGCTCCCACTGGTGGGTGTCGACCTCGTGCTGCAGCGCGCGCAGCGTGAGGATGCGTCGCTCCTCCAACGTGCCCGGCTGGTGGTCGGTCGCCAGCGCGATCCAGATCAGGATGCCGTCCTCGGACATGGGTGCGAGCTCGGCGAGCTGGCGGTCGATCCGCAGCGCGACGGGCGCGAGGTACAGGTCGGTGATGTCGGTCGGTCGTGTGGTCATGCCTCCATGACGCCAGACCGCGCTCCGGCCCTGCTAGGGACGAACGTCCCGGGCGACGGGGGCCTTCTTCTTGATCCCGAAGAGCGTGAACAGCAGCGCCCCGATCGCGGTGACGCACAGCAGCGCCAGACCGATCGTGTAGCTGTGGTCCTCCTCGTTGTACGTCGCGCCCATCACCAGCGGCGGGAAGAAGCCGCCGAGACCACCGGCCGCGCCGACGATGCCGCTGACGCTGCCGACCCGCTCCTTGGGCGCCGCAGCCGCGACCCAGGCGAAGACGCCGCCCGTGCCGAGGCCGAGGAAGGCCGCCATCACGACGAACGTCAGGCCGGCGGGGACCTCGGGTGCCGGCTGCAGCGCCACCACGACGGCCATCACCGCGGCGCCGGCGAAGGCGACCGCGGCGACCACGCGGGGTCCGACCTTGTCGGAGAGCACGCCGCCGATCGGGCGGCAGATGACCGCAGCGATCGCGAAGCCCGCGGTCCGGGTGCCGGCCTGGGTGAGATCGAACTCATACACGTCCTTCAGGTAGGTCGGGAGGTAGGTCGAGAAGGCGACGAACCCGCCGAACGCCACGGCGTACAGGAACGACATCTGCCAGGTGATCGGCAGCTTGAGGGCGGCCGCCAGCTTCGGCACGAACGGGTCCGGGTTCGGTGACCAGGCCGGCGAGTCCTGCATCAGCGACCAGACGATGAACGCGACCACGACCAGGGCGATCGCGATGATCAGGTGCGTGACGCCGTACCCGAACCAGTTCACGAACCGCGGCGTGAAGAACGACGACAGTGCGGTGCCGCCCATGCCGGCTCCGAAGACACCCGTCGCGAAGCCGCGCCGGTCCGCGGTGAACCACGCGTTCACGAACGGGATCCCGACGGCGAACGTGGTGCCGCCGATGCCGAGGAAGAAGCCGAAGAGCAGCAGCAGCCCGTAGGAGTCCTGGTTGCCCGCGAACGCGACGAGCAGGACGAACGGCGCGGTCGCGAGCAGCAGCACGGTGAACATCAGCCGGCCACCGAACTTGTCGGTCAGCGCGCCCGCGAGGATCCGCCCGAGCGAGCCGACCAGCACCGGGATCGCGACCAGCAGTGACTTCTCCCCCGACGTCAGCCCGAGCTGCTCGGTGTAGCGCACGCCCAGCGGCGCGATCATGTTCCAGGCCCAGAAGCTGATCGCGAAGGCGAGGGTGGCCAGCGCGAGGTTCTTGGTCTGGCCGGCCTTGAGCTCGGGGGTGACGGCGGTGTCACTCATCGGGGACTCCTGTCTCGATCGGGCGTGCCGACCGGGCTCCAGCCCGCGCGCGGACGGCCGGTGGGCGCCGGGGTCCGGGCGTCCCGGCTCCGGTAGACGATGTAGGGCCGGAACAGGTAGTGCACCGGCGCGGTGAAGGCGTGGACGAGGCGGGTGAACGGCCACGCGGCGAACAGCAGCATCGCGACGAGCACGTGCACGTGGAACTGGATCGGCGCCGCGGCCATGGCGTCGACGTCGGGCTGCAGGACGAACAGCGAGCGGAACCACGGAGACACGGTCTCGCGGTAGTTGTGGGCCTCGTGGCCGGCGCCGACGGAGACCAGCGTGGTCCACAGGCCGAGCGTGATCGCGCCGACCAGCAGCACGTACATCACCTTGTCGTTGGTGGTCGTCGCCATGAAGACCGGGCCGGTCCTGCGGCGCCGGACGATCAGGATGAGGATCCCGGCGAGCGTGCACACGCCCGCGATGCCGCCGAAGAGCAGCGCGTTGAAGTGGTAGAGGCTCTCGGAGATGCCGACCTTCTCGGTCCAGTCCTCCGGGATCACCAGGCCGCCGACGTGGCCGATGAAGACCATCAGGATCCCGAAGTGGAACAGCGGGGAGCCGATCCGCAGCAGTCGCGACTCGTAGAGCTGCGAGGAGCGCGTGGTCCATCCGAACTTGTCGTAGCGGTAGCGCCAGATGGTGCCGAGCACCAGCGTCGCGAGCACCAGGTAGGGCAGCACGCCCCAGAGCAGCACGTTCATCGGTATCCCCCGATCGGTCCCAGCTGGACGAGCTCGAGCCCGACGGTCTCGGTCGGCGGCGAGCTGTCGACCATCGCCTGCACCGCGGCCCGGTCCTTGGGCGACGGCCCCGGCAGCGTCGCGCAGACCGCGGCGACCACGCCGGCGTACGGCGTCTTGTCCTCCTCCAGCCCGATCCGCAGCAGCTCGAGGCTGGGGCGGTACTGGCGCAGCAGCTCCTCGCCGGCGACCGGGTCGGCGACCGCGGCGAACTCCAGCACCATCGGCAGGTAGTCGGGCAGCTCGCCCGACGTGTCGACGAGGAACCCGCTGGCGCGGTAGGCCGCCTTGAACCCCGCGAGCACCTCGCCACGGCGCCGGGTGTCCCCGTCGGTCCAGTACGACAGGTACAGCGCGTGCCGCTTGGACAGGTCGAACACGTCGACGTAGCGCCGCTCGAGCTCGCGCAGCGGCGTGGCCTCGAGCTCGTCGAGGAACGCGTCCAGGGAGGTCACCCCCTGCTCGGCGAGCGCCGCGCGCAGCACCGGCACCTGGTCCAGCAGGCGCTGGTCCGGGTAGGCCAGGAGGTACGACGCCACCTGGCGCACGACCCGCGTCCTCACGACGTCGGCTCCTCACGCGTGGCGGGACCCTTGGGGGCGGGGAACAGCCCGGGTGGGGTGCCGTTGCCGTCCCAGTTCAGCAGGTTGACGCGCCCGCGCAGGTCCTCGTTGCCGGCCGGCTCGTCCGAGGTCTGGCGCTGCTTGAGCGCGTGGAAGTTCTCCACCGCGACCGGCACCGGACGTCCGCTGGCCTCACCGAACGGGCCGGAGTCGTACATGCCCGGACCGTCCTCGTAGTCGAGCGAGCAGCCGATCTCCTCGAGCTCGTGGGCGTCCTCGACGTGCGCCTTCGGGATCACGTAGCGCTCGTCGTACTTGGCGATCGCCATCAGCCGGTACATCTCGTACATCGACTCCGCGGTCATGCCGACGGACTCCGGGATGGACTCGTCGGGGTCGCGGCCGAGGTTGATGCCGCGCATGTAGGAGCGCATCGCGGCGAGCTTGCGGAGCACGCCGTCGATCACGTCGGTGTCACCGGCGGTGAAGAGCTCGGCGAGGTACTCCGACGGGATCCGCAGCGCCTCGATCGCGCCGAACAGCACGCCCTGGTCCTCGGCGTCGTGGCCCTGCTTGGAGAGCAGGTCGACGATCGGCGAGAGCGGCGGGACGTACCAGACCATCGGCATCGTGCGGTACTCCGGGTGGAGCGGCAGCGCGACGCGGTACTTCTTCGCCAGCGCGTAGACCGGCGATCGCCGGGCGGCGTCCAGCCAGTCCTCCGGGATGCCCTGCTCGCGGGCGGCGGCGATGACCGCCGGGTCCTCGGGGTCGAGCAGCAGGTCCATCTGCGCCTCGTAGAGGTCCTTCTCGTCCGGCACCGACGCGGCCGCCGTGACTGCGTCGGCGTCGTACAGGAACAGCCCGAGGTAGCGCAGCCGGCCGACGCACGTCTCGGCGCAGACCGTGGGGATGCCGACCTCGATGCGCGGGTAGCAGAACGTGCACTTCTCGGCCTTGCCGGACTTGTGGTTGAAGTAGATCTTCTTGTACGGGCAGCCGGTGATGCACTGGCGCCAGCCGCGGCAGCGGTCCTGGTCGACGAGGACGATGCCGTCCTCCTCGCGCTTGTAGATCGCACCCGACGGGCAGGACGCCATGCACGACGGGTTGAGGCAGTGCTCGCAGATCCGCGGCAGGTAGAACATGAACGTCTGCTCGAGCTCGAACTTGATCTTGTCCTCGGACTCCTTGCGGATCCGCTCGACGATCGGGTCGAGGTGACCCATCTCCGAGGCGCCGCCGAGGTTGTCGTCCCAGTTCGCCGACCAGGTGACCTGGGTGTCCTCACCGGTGATCAGCGACTTCGGCCGGGCGACCGGGAAGTCGTCACCGAGCGGCGCCTCGATCAAGGTCTTGTAGTCGTAGGTCCACGGCTCGTAGTAGTCCTTGAGCTCCGGCTGGACGGGGCTGGCGAAGATCGACAGCAGCCGCTTGAGACGGCCACCGGTCTTGAGCTGCAGCCGCCCGCGCTTGTTGACCTCCCAGCCGCCCTTCCACTGCTCCTGGTCCTCGTAGCGGCGCGGGTAGCCCTGGCCGGGCCGGGTCTCGACGTTGTTGAACCAGACGTACTCGGTGCCGGCGCGGTTGGTCCACGCCTGCTTGCACGTCACCGAGCAGGTGTGGCACCCGATGCACTTGTCGAGGTTCATCACCATGCCCATCTGGGCCATGACGCGCATCAGTAGGTCACCTCCTGCGAGCGGCGACGGATGGTGGTGACCATGTCGCGCTGGTTGCCGGTGGGGCCGAGGTAGTTGAACGTGTAGGACAGCTGGGCGTAGCCGCCGATGAGGTGCGTGGGCTTCACCAGCAGCCGGGTCACCGAGTTGTGGATGCCGCCGCGGCGGCCGGTGGCCTCGGACTTCGGCACGTCGATCGTGCGCTCCTGCGCGTGGTAGACGTACACGACGCCCGCCGGCATCTTGTGGCTGACGATCGCCCGTGCCACCAGCACGCCGTTCGCGTTGGTGGCCTCGACCCACTCGTTGTCGCGGACCTCGATCGCGGCGGCGTCCTGCGGGCTCATCCAGACCGTCGGGCCACCTCGCGACAGCGAGAGCATGAACAGGTTGTCCTGGTACTCCGAGTGGATCGACCACTTGGAGTGCGGCGTCAGGTAGCGCACGGTGATCTCGAGCCCGTCCGGGCCGAGCGCCGGCTCCCCGAACAGCCGTTGCATGTCCAGCGGTGGTCGGTACGTCGGCAGGGCCTCGCCGACGTCGGTCATCCAGTCGTGGTCGAGGTAGAAGTGCATCCGGCCGGTCAGCGTGTGGAAGGGCTTGAGCCGCTCGATGTTCACGGTGAACGGCGCGTAGCGCCGTCCGCCCGTCTCCGAGCCCGACCACTCCGGCGAGGTGATGACCGGCACCGGTGCGAGCTGGGTGTCGGCGAAGCTGATCCGCTTCTCCTCCGAACCCTCGGCGAGGTCGTGCAGCTTCTTGCCCACCCGCTCCTCGAGCGTCTTGAAGCCCTGCACGGCGAGCGCGCCGTTCGTCGTGCCGGAGAAGCGGAGGATCGCCTCGGCCATCTTCTTGTCGGTGTCGATCGCGGGCCGCCCGGCCCCCGCGCCGTGGGACATCACGCCGTTGGTGCCGGCGAGCGCGGCGACCTGCTCCTTCAGGTCGTACGTGACGTTCTTGACCGTGAAGCCGAGCTTGTCGGCGAGCGGGCCGACGGAGGCGAGCTTCTCGGCGATCGCGGTGTAGTCGCGCTCGACCACGTGGTACGCCGGCGTCGTGTTGTAGGGGTCTTTCGGCGTCTCGGCCGGGGTGTCGTGCATCAACGGCACCGACACCAGGTCCGTGCGGGTGCCGAGGTGGTCCTCGGCCAGCTCCGACAGTCGCTGCGCGATCGCGTGGAACGCCTCGAAGTCCGTGCGCGACTCCCACGGCGGGTCGATCGCCGGGCTGAACGCGTGCACGAACGGGTGCATGTCGGTCGACGACAGGTCGTGCTTCTCGTACCAGGTCGCGGCCGGAAGGACGACGTCCGACAGCAGCGTCGTCGAGGTCATCCGGAAGTCCGCGGAGACGAGGAGGTCGAGCTTTCCCTCCGGCGGGTCCTCGTGCCAGGCGACGCCCTGCGGCCGAGGCGTGGCGGGGTTCTCGCTGCCGAGCACGTTGGAGTGAGTGCCGAGCAGGTTCCTGAGGAAGTACTCGTTGCCCTTGGCGCTCGAGCCGAAGAGGTTGGACCGCCACAGCACCAGGGTGCGCGGCCAGGACTCCGGCGCGTCGATGTCGGCGATCGCGGGCTTCAGGCTGCCGTCGGCGAGGGAGTCCTTGACGTACTGCGCCGGGTCGTCGGTCTTCGCCGCCTCGGCCCCGACGTCGAGCGAGTTCTTGTCGAACTGCGGGTAGAACGGCATCCAGCCCTTCGCGGCCGACTGGGCGATCACGTCGGCGGTGTGCAGGTCCTTGAGGTGGCCGCGCGCGAGCGGCGAGCTCAGCGAGTCGGCGGAGTACCCGTCGGTGCGCCACTGCCCGGTGTGCATGTACCAGAACGACGTCCCGGTCATCGTGCGCGGCGGCCGGCTCCAGTCCAGGCCGTTGGCGAGCGAGATCCAGCCGGTGATCGGGCGGCACTTCTCCTGCCCGACGTAGTGCGCCCAACCGCCGCCGTTGCGGCCCATCGAGCCGGTGAGGATCAGCAGCGACAGGATCGCGCGGTACGTCGCGTCACCGTGGAACCACTGGCAGATGCCGGCGCCCATGATGATCATCGAGCGGCCGCCCGACTCCTCGGCGTTGCGCGCGAACTCGCGGGCGATCCGGATGCACTGCTCGGCTGGGACGCTGGTCCGCTCCGCCTGCCACGCGGGGGTGTACGGCGTGCTCGCGTCGTCGTACCCGGTGGGCCACTCCCCCGGGAGTCCCGCGCGGCCCACGCCGTACTGCGCGAGCATCAGGTCGAACACGGTGGTGACGCGGTGGCCGCCGACCGTCCGGGTCGGCACGCCGCGGCGCAGCACGGAGCCGGAGCCGTCGGCCTCGGTGAACGCCGGCAGCAGCACCTCGACGTTCTCGGCCTCGGCGCCGGCGAGGGTGAGGGTGGGGCTGACGCCCTCGAGGTCGAGGTTCCACCTCCCCTTGCCGGACTCGGCGTAGCGGAAGCCCATCGAGCCGTTGGGCACGACCGGCTGACCGGTGGCGCCGTCGATGAGCACGGTCTTCCACGCGTCCTCGTCGGCGGCGCTCTGCCCTTCTCCGGCGAGGTCCTGGGCGGTGAGGAACTTGCCGGGCACCAGCCCGTCCTCGTGGTCCTCGAGCCGGATGAGGAACGGCAGGTCGGTGTACTGGCGGATGTAGTCGACGAAGAACGGCGTGCGCTTCTCGACCAGGAACTCCTTGAGGATGACGTGCCCCATCGCCATCGCGAGCGCCGCGTCGGTGCCGGCCTGGGCCGGCATCCACTCGTCGGCGAACTTCGTGTTGTCGGCGTAGTCGGGGCTGACCGTCACGACCTTGGTCCCGCGGTAGCGCACCTCGGCCATCCAGTGGGCGTCCGGCGTCCGCGTGACCGGGACGTTCGACCCCCACATCATCAGGTACGTCGAGTCCCACCAGTCGCCGGACTCGGGGACGTCGGTCTGGTCGCCGAACACCTGCGGGCTGGCGACCGGCAGGTCGGCGTACCAGTCGTAGAACGACGTCATCACGCCGCCGATGAGCTGGATGAAGCGGGTGCCGACGCAGTGGCTGACCATCGACATGGCCGGAATCGGCGAGAAGCCGGTGCACCGGTCCGGGCCGTGGGTCTTGATGGTGTGCACGTGCGCGGCGGCGATCATGTCGACCGCGTCGCGCCAGCTGACGCGGACCAGGCCGCCCTTGCCGCGCGCCCGCTGGTACTTCCGGCGCTTCTCCGGGTCGCCGACGATCTCGGCCCAGGCGGCGACCGGGTCACCGAGCCGCTCGCGCGCCTCGCGGAACATCTCGACGAGAACGCCGCGCGCATAGGGGTAGCGCACCCGGGTCGGCGAGTAGGTGTACCAGGAGAACGCCGCACCACGCGGACAGCCGCGGGGCTCGTACTCGGGGCGGTCCGGGCCCACGCTCGGGTAGTCGGTCTGCTGCGACTCCCACGTGATGATCCCGTCCTTGACGTAGACCTTCCACGAGCAGGAGCCCGTGCAGTTCACGCCGTGCGTGGACCGGACGACCTTGTCGTGGCTCCACCGGTCGCGGTAGAAGACGTCGCCCGCGCGGCCGCCCTCGCGGAACACCGCGCGACCGTCGTCGGTCTCGTCCCATCTCGTGAAGAACCGCCCCGCCTTGAGGAGCGCATCGCTCCCAGGCCCGTCCACCCCATTGGTCCGAGACATGCAGTCAACCTAGGGACCGTGTTACCGGGATGTAAAGGGACCAAGGTCCTCCGGGGCGTGACCGGTCCGGAGGCGGGGGCGATAGTCCCTCACGTCTTGGCTGCCCCGTACGGCGTGTCGCCGACCAAAACGTTAGGGACTATCGCGCCTGGCCCCCTCAGCGCTGGTGGTAGTGCCGGACCCGCTGCGCCCGGATGTCGTAGCACCGGTTGCCCGCGATGCTGCTCGGCACGACGTTCCGCTTCAGCACCCCGCAGTTCCAGACGTCCTGCGAGCCGGCGATCTCCGTCCACCGGCCGTCCACCTCGGCCCACAGCGCCCGGTAGCCACCGCAGTCGTTGACGCCGCCGACGGAGTAGCCGTCGGTGCGCACCCGCTCGACGGTCACCCCGACGTAGCCGTCGGTGCAGCTCGAGCGGTCGGTGAGGCGCTGCGCCTTGTTCCCGATGAAGCGCTTGAACGCCCTGGGCGCACCGCGCAGGTCCTTGGCGTCGGCTCGCTCCTGCACCTCGACGCCCGGCGACTCACCGCCGGCGTAGACGATGAGCCGCGGGTTCTCGTTGTCGGCGACGGCGGTCGCGTGCGCAGGTGCGCCGCACGAGCTCAGCGTCAGCGCGACGGCGCCCACGAGGAGCAGAGCAGACAGGTTCTTGGTCCCGAGTCGAATGTCCATGGTCTGGAGACGACGCGGATCAGCCGGAGGTTGCGACCGATCTGGAGAACTTGTCCCCGACCGCGGCGACGGAGACCTCGAAGCCGTTGACCATGGCGTTGCCGGAGATCTCGTCCACGAGACGGCCCGGGGAGATTGCGTTGGTGTTCACGCCCGGTGCGCCGCCGGCGACGGAGAGGCGGGCGCCGTCCGCGCCGTGCCCCCATCCGTGCGGTGTGCAGACCACGCCGGTCATGATGCCGTCGTCGATCTCGAGCGGGATCTCGATCGCACCGCTCTCCGAGGTCACGCAGACGAGGTCGCCGTCGGCCAGGCCCCGCTCGGCTGCGTCCGCGGGGTGCATCAGCAGCGTGCACCGGTTGCTGCCCTTCATCAGCTGCGGCACGTTGTGCAGCCAGGAGTTGTTCGAGCGCAGGTGCCGGCGGTTGACGAGGACCAGCTCCGGTCGGGGCCGGCCCAGGCGTCGCTCGAGACGTGCGAGGTCCGCGGTGATGTACGGCGGCGCCAGGACGAGCCGGCCGCTCTCGGTGTCGATGACGTCGGCCAGGCGCGGGACCATCGGGCCGAGGTCGATGCCGTCGGGGTGCTCGCGGACCTTGGCGAGGGTGAGGCCGTCGGGGTTCTCGCCGTACCGGTCGCCGAACGGGCCGGAGCGGATCTGCAGGTCGAGCAGCCGCAGCGGCCCGCCCTCCGTGTAGTGCCGGCGCGCGGCCTCGCCGTCGATGCCGTGCGCCATCGCGAGCACGTCGAAGAAGCCGTCGTCGATCGCGGCGACGTCGAAGTCGGCCATCGGCGTGCCCAGGCACGCCCCGGCCAGTCGGATCAGCGTGTCCCACTCGCCGGGCCGGTCCTCGACCGGCTCGAAGACCGCCGGGGAGAACTTCGCACCGCTGCGCACCGCGAACATCCAGATCATGTCGTCGTGGTGGTCCGACTCCAGCGCCGAGAGGCCCGGGAAGATCACGTCCGCGTGCCGGGTGGTCTCGTTGATCCAGAGGTCGAGGCTGATCATTGCGTCCAGCTGCGGCAGAGCGGCGTCGAGCCGGTCCCCCTCGGGTGACGAGAGCACCGGGTTCCCGGCGACCGTGAACAGCGCCTTGATCTGTCCCTTCCCCGGCGTGCTGATCTCCTCGTGCAGGCACGACACCGGCACGTGACCCAGCACCTCGGGCGCACCGCGGACCCGGCTGCGCCAGCGGCCGAAGTTCGGCACGCCCTTCTCGAGGTCGGGCATCGGCAGGTCGCTCACCGTCCACGCGGCGGGCAGCGGGAACATCAGCCCGCCCTCGACGTCGAAGTGGCCGGTGAGGATGTTGACCACGTCGACCAGCCAGCTCGCCAGGGTGCCGAACTCCTGGTTGCAGAGCCCGATCCGGCCGTAGAGCGCGGCGCGAGGCGTGGTGGCGAGCTCCCGGGCGAGCGCACGGGTCCGCTCCGCCGGGACGCCGGTCAGCGACTCGACACGCTCGGGGGTCCACGGCTCGGCCAGGCGGCCGAGCGCGTCGACCGCGTCCTGCCCGCCCTCGACGTGGCCGAGCACGTGACCGAGGTCGACCAGTCCGTCGGCGTACAGCACCTGCACCATCGCCAGGAGGAACGCGGCGTCGGTGCCGGGCACGATCGGGATCCACTCGCTGGCCTTGGCCGCGGTGCCGGTACGCCGGGGATCGACGACCACGACCCTGCCGCCGCGCTTCTGGATCGCGCCGATCTCGCCCATCACGTCAGGACAGGCCATCAGGGAGCCCTGCGAGGCCTGCGGGTTGGCGCCCATGACGACGAAGAGGTCGGTGCGCTGGAGGTCCGGGACCGGGATCTTCCACATGCCGCCGTACATGAGGTGGGCGCCGACGTTCTTGGGCCACTGGTCCACGACCCCGGGCGAGTAGATCATCGGGATCCCGGACATCCCGATGAGGATGCCGACGTACCGGCTCAGGTCGAGCGCGTGGGCCAGCGGGTTGCCGACGTACGCCGTGACCGCCTCGATCCCGTGCTCGGCGATGACCGGGCCGAGGAGCTCGTCGACGCGGGCGTACGCCTCGGCGTAGCTGACCTCCTTGAACGTGCCGTCCGGCTGCTTCACGACCGGGCGGCGCAGCCGGTCGGGGTCGTGGTGCAGCGTCCCGAGCGTGGTGCCCTTCGGGCAGATGTGGCCCCGGGACCAGACGTCGTCCGGGTCGGCGGTGATCTTCTCGACCTGGTCGCCCCGGACGTGGACCTTCAGGCCGCACATCGCCTCACACAGGGGGCAGGTCCGCTTGTGCACGATCAGGGGCAGCTCCGTCATGGCGAGACCGTACAGCGATTCCATCAAGTGATGGAATAACCATCGTGTGATGGAATCAGGTCGTGAGCCAGCGCGACGTCCTCCTGGAGACCGCCGAACGGCTGTTCGCCGAGCGTGGGTACGGCGCGACCTCGCTGCGCGCGATCATGGCCGAGGCGGGCACGAACGTCGCCGCCGTGAACTACCACTTCGGCTCCAAGGACGCCCTGCTCGCCGAGCTGATCCGCAGCCGTAGCGACGCGATCCGCGCCGACCGGGAGGAGCGCCTCGCGGCGTTGGAGTCGGCGGACCACCCGGACGTCGACGAGCTGGCGGCCACCCTCGTCGAGCCGGTCGCCGCGCTCGCGCTGCGCGGCGAGGACGCCTGGATCCGCCTGGTCGGCGAGATCGCCGGCTCGCGCCGCGAGCCCGGGTGGAGCCTGCTCAACGAGACGTTCGCGCCCCAGGCCAACCGCATCGGGCGGGTGCTGCGCCGCATCGACCCCGACCTCCGGCTCTCCAGCGTCCGGTTCCGGATCGCCGAGGCCACCTCGCTCTGCTTCCGGGTCCTCGGTGACCTGGAGTTCGTCCGCGGCAACGTCGGCACCCCGGCCCGGCCGGCCCCTGCGGCGCACGTCGTCGAGGACCTGCAGAACGCCGTCGCCGCGATCCTGGCCGGCAGGCCGTAGGCACGACAGGCAACGGCCCCGTCCCGCAGGCTGCGGAACGGGGCCGTCGCTCTTGCTGCTGAGTGCTCGCCGCTAGTCGACCTGGACGATCGTGTGCATGTCGCGATCGCCGTAGGTGACGTAGCCGAACCAGTTCTGCGACTCGGCGAGACCCGTCCACGTCGCGGTGTACGAGAACGGTTCACCGGACTCGACCGGGAGCGGGTCGGGGTCGAGCACCATGTTGCCGGCGTCGGCACCGTCCGCGACCACCCACTGGTCGTAGCGCATCGTGGCCGGCCCCTCGCCTGCGGCGAAGGCGTTCACGTACACGTCGTATGTCCCTGCGGGGACGCCGATCCCCGTGACGACCTCGTCGGAGCTCGCCGTGGCCGAGGCGCCGACCAGCTGGCCGTCGAGGTAGACCCACACGTCCAGGTCGTCGTCCGGGTCACCGTCGGTGCGGAACCGGACCGAGGACCCGGCCGGCACGACCACCGTGGACTTGAAGGTGTCCGCGTCGGCGCTCGGCGCGTCAGGGTTGAACCCACCGGCCGGCAGGTCCTGGACGACCGGCGTCGAGCCGACCAGGCCCGAGGGCTTGAGGTCGATGCTGCCGGAGAAGCCCGCCAGACCCTCGACCGTGGCCGTGCCGTTCGGGACGGTGCCCACGACCTCGTCGTCGGCGACCAGCGCCTCCGGCTTGACCGACACCGGGAGCTGGACCTTGTGGCCACGGCTGCCGGTCAGGAGCAGCTTGCCGGAGGTGAACTCGCCATAGGCGACGTCGTCGGCCGAGGCCAGCGTGACCTCGAAGCTCCGCGTCGCGCCGGCCGGGACCGTGATCGAGGCCGGGGTGGCGGTGACGGTGACACCGTCGAGGCCGGTCGAGCTGATCGTGTAGGTCTCGCCCTTGCCCGACACGTTGGTCACCCGGCGGGTCACCGTCTGGTTGCCGACCAGGTCACCGATGCCGATCGACGGCAGGTTGAGGTCGCTCGCGTCGATGGGGTTCGGCGTGAGCGGCGCACCCGTCGCCGTCGTGACTCCCTGACCGGACAGGAAGTTCAGGTAGTCGGCGCCCCGGGCGTCGAAGACCAGGCCCGGGTCGAGGAACTTGCGCGGGTCGACCTGACCCGCGCCCTGGGCGAACGGGCTCGGCTCCTCGTCCTTGAGGTCGTACGACGTCGTCATCATCGCCGACTTGACCATGGCCGGCGTCCAGTACGGCTTGAGCCGGTGGATGAAGGCGGCCAGGCCGGCGATGTGCGGGGACGCCATCGACGTGCCCGAGTAGAGGTCCCACTTGTGCCCGTGGTTGCTGGGCGGTGCGACCGCGGCGACGACGCTCACGCCGGGCGCGGCGATGTCGGGCTTGATGACGTCGCCGCCACCGGCGTCCGTGGCGGCCGGGCCGCGCGAGGAGAACCCGGCGATCTGGGGCACCGGGGTGTCGTCGGCGAGGTTCGGGTTGATCCGAGCCGTCGGGTTCTCGTCCTCGGTCACGTAGGCGTAGACCTCGTCGGCGTCCGGCACGTTCAGGTGCACGGTCGGGACCGAGTGGAAGTCCGCGTCGATGCTGTTGTCGCTGGTGTTGAGCAGCACCATGCCGACACCACCGGCCCGGGCGACCTCGGCGCTCTTGGCGATCCGGTCGTAGACGCCACGGTCACAGGCGACGATCGTGCCCTCGACCTTCGCGGGGTCCAGCGAGTCCGGACCGCAGAGGCCGTCGTCCTCGGACTCCGCGACCTCGACGTCGGCGGCGTAGACGAACGGGCTGGTCGGGACGGCCTTGTCGCTCACCATCGCGCCGACGTACTTCTCGCCGTTCCCGAGCACGACGCCGCCCTGGTAGTTGTACGACGTGCTGGCGGCCGTGGTCGTCATCCACGGGCCGTTGTTGCCGACGGTCGTGGCGTCCGGGCCGTCGTTGCCGGCCGAGGTCGCGACGAACACGCCCGCGATGGAGGCGTTCATGAACGCGAGGTTGCTGGCGTCGGTGAACGCGTCGCCGCCTCCGGTGCTGCCGATGGAGTAGTTGATGACGTCGACGCCGTCGCTGACCGCGTCGTCGATCGCCGCGATGATGTCGACGTCGCTGCCACCGTCCTGGGAGGCGTCCTCGAAGCTCCACAGCACCTTGTAGACCGAGATCATGGCGGCCGGCGCCATGCCGGAGGCCCGGCCGAAGTCCTGGCCCTCGATCTTGACCTTCACGCCGTAGTTGCCCGCGGCGGTCGCGGCGGTGTGCGAGCCGTGGCCGCCACCGTCGCGCGGCGAGCGGTACTCGGTCTCGGCCAGCTCCTTGCCCTCGGTGTAGGCGTCGTAGTAGCGCGCGCCGACCACCTTGGAGTTGCAGGTCGTGGCCGGGAACTCCTCACCGGCCTCGCAGGTGCCGTAGAAGCCGGGCACGCTCACGGGGCCCTTCTTGCCCTTGAACGACGGGTTCTCGGGCCAGATGCCGGTGTCGATGACGCCGACGACGACGCCCTTGCCGGCCTTCGCCGTACCACCGTTCTTGGCCCACTGGCCGTTCTTGCCGCTCATGTGCAGGAACTCAGGGGTGTGCACCGTGGTGGCCTGGACGCGCTCCTGCGGGTTCACGGTCAGGACGCTGGCGTCCTTGCGGAGCGCGAGGACCTGGGGGCCCGTGAGCTGGGCCGAGAAGCCGTTGAGGGCGGTGGTGTAGCGGTAGATCGTGTTCGGGTCACCGACACGTTGGAGGACGCGGTCCTGCTGGCTGGCCAGCATCCGCTCGTACTGCTGCACCGCGGCGGCGCGGGGGTTGAACGACCCGCCGGCCGCGGGCGCGGTCCGGGCGTAGCCCTTGCGGCCTCCGGCGTACGACGCCGACGGCGGAGCCTTGAGGATCACGTTGTACACCCCGGCCTCGGGGAGGGCATCGCCGCCGAACGCGGCGCGCGCCGCGTCGACCGGGGCGACGTCCTTCTCCGCGGTGGACAGGGCGGACGACGTGGGCGCCACCGCCAGGGCGCTCGAGAGCGCGACGATGGGCGTCAATGTCAGCGCAGCAAGCCTGACCCGCCCGAGATGGAACACAGACAAGATTTTCCTCGATTCACAGAGCAAACCGGACGATCGACACCGAGCCGACCGGGTGCCCCCGAAACACCAGGGACGTGAGTGATCCTGTGTGCACCGGGCCACCCGGTCAAGGCCCAAACGGGTAACAGTCCTGTCGCGGGTCCGACGCAGCCGGCCCCGCCTAGGCTGGAGGCATGCGTCGTCTCGGGTGGGTGGTGGGCCCGCTCGCGCTCCTGGCCGTGGTCGCCGGAGCGGTGGCGGGTTGGTCGGCGTGGCACGGCGAGGATGCGTACGACCACACCCTCCAGCGCTACGGCGACCGCGGCGAGCCGAACGTCTACGTCGACCTGCCCGACGGCGAGGCCCAGCTGGCGCTCGGATCCCCGGACGGGCACCGGCTCGTCGTGCAGTGGCGAGACCCCGACGGCCACGGCTGGACCGCGCCGGAGACGGTCTGGAACGACCGGGAGAACCTCGCGATCGAGAACACCGTGCGGTACGGCGGCGGCACCGTCGCGGTGGTGGAGACCTACACCTCCGACGTCCACGACGACAGTGACAGCAGCGCGTCGTACGTCGCCGTCGTGTGCCGGGACCTGGCGTGCGACGCGACGGACTCCTGGGCCACCGAGGGCCAGGTGACCCCGGACGGGTCCAGCGCCTACCTCGGGCAGTCCGCGGAGGGCGTGCTGTTCTGGGACGCGTCGGCCGGCTTCCACGAGGAGCGCTGGGAGAACCATCCGGGCTTCGACTACCGCCGGGCGTCGCCGTCCGATCCCGTGCTCGCACCCGACGGGTCGCTGCGGATGGTCGGCTCCGCTCCCGACCACGGTTCCTGCACGTTCGCGCTCTACACGAGCGAGCCGGGCTCGGCCGGCCTCACCGTCGCGGACCGGCGGACCGAGCCGCTGCGCGGGAACCGGCCGTCCGACTGCCGCACCTACCTCGCGACCTGGAGCGACAGCTGGGTGCAGGTGAACCCGTCCAACCACCGGGGCGCGACCTTCTGGTTCGTCGACGACGGTGATGGCTGGACGACCACGACCGAGGACGCGAGCGGGTTCGACCGGATCGACGTGCGGGGGTGCTGCGACTCGTCGAGCATCGGCTTCGTGCACTGGAACGACGTCACGTTCGGCTCCCCCGACGGCCAGCGGATCCAGGTGCAGAGCCACCTGCTCGGCGAGGAGCGCTGGAGCGACCCGGTCCTCCTCGACGGCGCACCGCCGGGCAGCCGGTGCCGGTGGCAGGAGGGGTACGAGGCCGGGCCGCAGGGCTTCGCGGTCGTGATGACCTGTCGCGGCGGGGTCGCCGTCGCGGCGACCCCGGACCTGCGGAGCTGGACCTCGACGTACCTGCCCGGTGTGCGCGGTGCGGCCGTGGGTGACGACGAGGGCCTCAGCATCGGGCAGCGCCGGGTCTGGAGCCCGGTCGACGGGTTCTAGTCAGACCGTGGCGACCTGCCGGGCCCGCCTCGACGGGCGGACCGCCCGCTGCGCGTGCCGCTCGGCGACGGCGTCGGCGTAGGCGGCGCGGCGGCGACCGACCACACCCGCGGGCCGGGTCTCGGGCACCGCCAGCAGCTCCGGGTGGAGGGCGGCGTTGAGCGCGTCGCGCAGGAGCACCAGTGCCTCCGCGCGGAGCTGGGAGATGCGCGACTCGGTGACCCCGAGCTCGGCGGCGATCTCGGCCATCGGGCGCTCCTCGAGGAAGTAGCCGCGGACCACGGTGGCGAGCCGGTCGGGGAGCTCGGCGATCGCGTCGACGAGGTACTCGAGCCGCTCGGTGTTCAGGGCGCTGGCCTCCGGTCCGTCACCCGGGGCGTGCAGGGTGTCGGCGTACGAGAAGTCGGGGCCGGTCTCGAGCGGGAGCACGGTCGCGCGGGCGACGTCGGCGTCGATCTTGACGACCTCGTCGACGCTCACGCCGAGCTCGCGGGCGACCACCGCGTCGCCCGGGGTCCCGCCGCCGGTGGCGGTCAGGCGGGCGCGGGCGTCGGCCAGCTCACGGCTGCGCCGGCGCACCGAGCGCGAGGCCCAGTCGACGGAGCGGAGCTCGTCGACGATCGCTCCCCGGATCCGCGTGGAGGCGTACCGGTCGAACGGCACCCCGCGCGCCGGGTCGAACGCCCGGGCGGCGGCGACCAGCGCCAGGTTGCCGGCCGAGTGCAGGGAGTCCTCGTCGACGTACGACGGCACTCGGGACATGGTCTCGCGGACCAGGTATCCCACGATCGGGAGGTAGCGGACGGCGAGCTCGTCGGCGTCGTCGCGGGCAAGGGGCTCGGTGGGTGCGGTGTGGGTCGTCATCGCAGACCAAACGGGCCTCCCCACCGCCCATGACGCGCGTTCGCGAGAAAACAACGGCTACTCGTCCGTAATGGTCCGACCCGAGGGCTCGACTAGTCCGAACGGGCCATGACTCTAGTCCGGTGGGCCCGCACCGAGCACCCGGCGGAAAGCACCAGAGCCTCCCCGGCGGGCCGGGGAGGCTCTGGTTCAAGAGGTTGATGCGGTGGAGCTGCGGGGAATCGAACCCCGGTCCTCGAGCGCCGATCCAGGTCTTCTCCGGGTGCAGTCCGTGATGTCGCTTTTCTCGGCCCCGGGGCTCGCACGGACACGTCCCCGACAGGCTCAGTCACGGAATAGTCCCGCTCACCCTCCGCGACACGGAGTGAGCAGCAAGTCTCCTAGATGACGCCAGGGTCCGGGCCGGAGACGGATACCCGGTCTGACGCTTCGATCACCGCTCAGGCGGCGAGAGCGAAGGAACTGCGCTTAGCGTTGGCAGTTATTGGTTTCCAGCGATCGTTTACGAGATAACGCTGGCTCCTCGACCCGCTTCCCCTGGAACTAACGTCCCAAGTCGAAACCGATCAGCCCCTCTTGAGTTGTGACACCAGTCTACGTGGCTCAACCACGCCGGGGCATCAGGGATTCCCCCAGGCGGCTCCGAGCTGCACCAGGACCAGCGGCTGGTCGGCCGCCGGCGCGGTGTCCGGCCACCGGTGGAGGTACGCCGCGAGCGCCGCGTCGTACTCCAGGTCGCCAGGCCCGAGGCGCCGGGCGGAGGCCGGCGCCCAGACGCCCTCACGGAGCACCTCGACCCGGGTGGCGACGGGGTCGATGTTGCGCCACCAGGTCTTGCGTGAGGGTCGTCCGGGGAGCAGGGCGAGTCCGCCCGGCGCCACGGCGTACTGGACCGGGAAGCGGTACCAGCGCCCCGAGCTCCTGCCTCGCAGGCCCAAGCCGATGAGGGCCCGCTGCAACCCCGGAGGGCGCGAGGAGGAGAGGAGCGCCAGCACCGCCCGGCTCGACGCCGACACTCCCGAGAGGGTCGGCACGAAGAGCCCGGTCACCAGGCCGAGCGCCGTGCCGGCGACGGCACCGGTGAGGGCACCGGTCACCAGCACGCTCGCGGCCGCCCACCCGGCGTCCGGCATCGTGGCGCCCACGAAGATGAGCGCCATGGTCGCGGGCCAGGCCGCGGTGTTCGCCACCACCCACCTCCGGGGGTGCCGCACGGCGCCGCGCAGGGCGTATGCCTGGGCGAGGCCGAGCACGAGGCCCAGCACCGCACCCAGGGCGCCCGCCGCCACGATCACCAGCAGCAGAGGTGGCTGCTCGTCCCCGCCTCCCTCGCGCAGGACGGCAGGAGCGGACGCCGCGGCCCAGCCCAACCCGGCGACGACGATCGTCGCCACCAGGTACCGCGCTCGGGACAACGCAGGCGCGACACGAGCGAGGACGGTCACCTGGGCGGTGCCCAGCGCCGTTCCCTCGACCAGGCCCCCGGCGACGACCACACTCAGCGCCGCAGGACCCGTCATCGTGTCGGCCACCATCGCCGCCGCGGCCGCGGCCGTCATGCCGAGCGCCTCGGCCGCCGCGCACGCGGCGATCCAGAGGCGGTACGGCGTGGCCCGGTCGGGGCGGACATCGGTCTCGAGCACGGCCCCAGTCCACTCCGCGCGGTGCGGGTGCAGCAGGGTCGAAGGTCACCCCGATCCGGGACCGAACAGCCCGGCCGGACGGGCCGTCAGCCGGCGAGGGAGAACGTCGCCAGGACGGCGTCGTGGTCGGAGCTGAGCTCGCGCGTCGACTGGGCCGTCGGGGTGAGGCCGGCGGTGTGGAAGACGTAGTCGATCGTGTGACCGAAGTGGTCACCGGTCCCCCCGTCGGGGACGCCGAACACGTCGTACGTCGAGGTCAGGCCGGCGGCAGCGAGGCCGGCGCCCGGCCAGAGCGGTCCGTGGTACCCGGCGTTGAAGTCGCCGCCGACCAGCACCGGGCCGCTGGCTGCGAGCTCGCGGACGACGTCGGCGAGGCCGTCGACGAAGACGGGCAGCAGGCCCGCCGTACGCTTCAGCGTCGGAGCCGGGTGCGCGGAGACGACCGAGACGACCTGGCCGGACGCGTTGCGCAGGGTGACCCAGTTGACGGCCCGCTCACCCCACTTGACCTTGCGGGTCGTGAGCCAGCGGTAGCCGGTGTCCACCTGGGTCCAGCGGTCGGTGCGCCACAGGACCGGGGTCTCGGCGAGGTACGGCGAGCCGGTGGCCCGGTACGACGCGTAGCCCGCCGGCCGGATCTCCGCGTCACCGCGGTGACCGGCCTCGTTGAGGGTGATGAAGTCCGGCTGCGTGGAGGCGACGGTGGCCAGGTCCTGGGCGAAGGCGCTCGCGGACATGCCCTGGTAGAGGTTCGCCTGGGTGATCGAGACGGTCGAGGGCGCGCTGGGCGGGGTCGGCGTCGGGACCGGCGGCAGCGGCGCGGCGCGCGGCACCACGACCGAGCCGCTGGACGGAGCCGGCGCCTTCACCGGGTCGGCCGACGGCGTGGCGGTCGGGGTCGGCCGCAGCCGGAGCTTCGCTCCCGGCAGGACCGGGGCCGGGTCGGCCGGTGGGGGCGGAGCCGTGAGCGTCACCGGGGGCTCGGGGACGCCGATCGCCTGCTGCTCGACCGCCGTGGACGCGACGCGCAGGTCGACGACGTTCCCGCCGACGACACCGGCCACCGTCACCGCGGAGGCGACGAGGACAGGGAGCAGCACGCGGTCCAGCACATCTCCGACATCGGCCGGAACGACTCAGACCTGAGGATCGGCGACCTTCACGATGATCCAGTTCCGTGGATCGCCGTTCATCGAGGTGCGGGTCAACGCGTAGACGCCGTCGAGCCGGGATCCGTGCAGGCGCACCTTGATGTGCCCGGCAGCGATCGCGCCCGCGGCATCGGGCTCCGTGAGGTTGTCGTAGGTGCCGCGGTCCCAGGTGGACTTGTTCTCGTCCTGGTAGTCGGCATGGTCGAGCTCGTGGTCGTCGACCTGGACGGCGAGCCGCTTCACGCGCGGATCGGTCGTGGGCTCCTTCGGCAGCGCCCACGACGCCAGGACGCCGTCGACCTCCAGCCGGAGGTCGTAGTGCAGCGTGGTCGCGCGGTGCCGCTGCACGACGAAGATCATGCCGCGACCCCGAACAGCCGGGCGCCGTTCTCCCAGCAGACCGCGCGCAGCCAGTCGTCCCCGAGGTCGAGGCGCGCCAGGCCCTCGAACTGGTGGGCGTAGGGGTACGGGATCGTCGGGAAGTCGCTGCCGAGCAGGATCTTGTGCGACACGTCGCGCAGCCGGGGCACCAGGTCGGGCGGGTAGGCCGGGAAGAAGTCCGTGAACACCATGGTGGTGTCGAGGCGGACCTCGTCGTACTGCTCCGCGAGCGCCAGGAACTCCGCGCACTCCGGCGCGCCCATGTGCGCGAGCACCAGCGCCAGCCGCGGGTGGCGGCGCAGCAGCCGCTCGGTCGACGCCGGACCGGTGAACTCGTTGCCGACCGGTCCGGAGCCCGCGTGCAGCACGACCGGCGTGCCGGCGTCCTCGAGCACACCCCACACGCCGTCGAGAAGCGGGTCGTCGACGTGGAACTCCCCCACCTGCAGGTGCAGCTTGAACACCTCGACGCCGGCCTCGACTGCGGCGGCGACGTACGACGGCGCCGACTGCTCGGGGTAGAACGTCGCCGACCACAGCGACTCCGGCACGTCCCGCGCGAACTCCGCCGCCCAGTCGTTGAGGTAGGCAGCGACCCCCGGCTTGTGCGCGTACGGCAGCGTCGGGAACCGCCGTACCCCCATCGCGCGCAGGATCTCGACGCGCTCGGCGTGGTCCTGCCGGTAGCGGATCGGCCAGTCGCGGCCGATCTTCGGCCCGGCGGCGTCGAAGACGGCGTAGACCGCGCGCTGGATGTTCGGCGGCAAGAAGTGCACGTGCACGTCGAACAGCCCCGGCAGGCCGAGCCCCTCCCAGAACGCCCGGACCGGCGGGACGTCGGGGTGAGGGTCAGTCACGCATGCCCTTCATGCGCCGGCCGATCGCCTGCTCGGTCTCCCGGTTGGCGGTCCGCTCGGCGATGGCCTGGCGCTTGTCCCACGACTTCTTGCCCTTGGCCAGGGCGATCTCGACCTTGGCCCGGCCGTCCTTGAAGTAGAGCGCGAGGGGGACGACGGTGAGGCCCTTCTCGTTCACCCGCCGCTCGATCTTGTCGATCTCGACGCGGTTGAGCAGCAGCTTGCGCTTGCGCCGCGCGGAGTGGTTGGTCCAGGTGCCCTGGGAGTACTCCGGGATGTGCACGTTGTGCAGCCACGCCTCGTGACCCTCGATGTCCACGAACCCGTCGACCAGCGAGGCCCGGCCCTGGCGCAGCGACTTCACCTCGGTGCCCATGAGGACCAGGCCGGCCTCGTAGGTGTCCTCGATGAGGTAGTCGTGCCGCGCCTTCTTGTTCTGCGCGACCATCTTCTGCCCGGTCTCCTTGGCCATGCACCCATTCTCTCAGTGCGCCGCAACCACGTTGAATCGGGACTTTCGGTCACTCGAATCGGGAGTTCTGGTCGATCCCGAGACCGGAACTCCCGACTCAACGGACCGGAACTCCCGACTCAACGGACCGGAAGTCCCGATTCGACGTCGGGGGGTTAGGGGAGCCAGGCCATCGGGTCGACGGGGTCGCCGTTCACCAGGATCGTGAAGTGGAGGTGGCAGCCGGTGGACCAGCCGGTGGAGCCGACGTACCCGACGGTCTCGCCCTGGTTGACGCGGTCGCCGACACCGACCCGGTAGCCGGTCGCGTGGTTGTAGACCGCGGTGACGTTCTTGCCGTTGATCTGGCCGAGGCTGAGGTAGAGCCGGTTGCCGTAGACGGTGGAGAAGTACGCCGCGATCACGGTGCCGCCCGCGACGGCGCGCATCGGCTCGCCGCAGGAGACGCCGAAGTCGGTGCCGTCGTGCATGCCCCAGTAGTGGTAGATCGGGTGCTCGCGGTAGCCGAACGACGAGGTCACCGCGCCCGGGACCGGGCGGATCAGCAGCCCGTTGGTCGAGCCGGTGTAGCCGCCCGTGGCGCGCCGCGACGCGGCCAGGATCAGCTGCTTGATGCGCGCCTCGCGCTGCTTGGCCACACGCAGGGCCGCGAGGTCCTGCTGACGGGCGGCACGGGCCTCGACGCTGGCGGTACGGCGGTTCTCGACCTGGGTCCGGACCGCCTGCTTCGCGGTCGCGGCCTCGGCGGTGAGCGTCTGCATGGTGGCCAGGTGCTCGGCCGCCGCCTCGCGCTGCTCCTCGACGTCGTCGCGGGCCGCCTGGACCTCGTTCTCGCGGACCTGGAGCAGCACCTCGGCGGCGTGCAGGTCGTCGTACGCCCGGGCCTCGCGGCCGACGATGACGTCGCTGAGCTCGGCCTGGCGGGTCAGGTCGGCGGTGGTGCGCGACTCGAGGATGGTGGCGAACGCCAGCAGCTGCGGGTCACCCTGCTCGTAGATGTCGGTGACGGTGTCGGTGAGCGCGATCCGCTGGTCGGCGAGCGCGTCCTGGCCCTCCGCGAGGTCGGCCTGCGCGTTCTCGAGGCGCAGCTCGGCGACCTCGAGCCGCTCCTGCATCTCCTGGTCGCGGACCTTCGCGGCGTCCAGCTTGGCGCGCGCGGCCCAGTACGTCCCGCGGGCGGCGGCCAGGTCGGAGACCGCCTGCTCCAGCGCGCTGCGCGCAGCCTGGAGCCGGTCGCTGGACTCGTCGAGGGCGTGCTCGGCGTGCTCGACCTGCTCCTGGGCCTGCTGCTGGCGGTGCCTCAGGTCCTTGGGGTCGGCACTGGCGAGCGGGACAGCCAGCGCACCGAGCGCGAGCGTGCAGGCCGCAGTGGCCGCAGCAAGGCGCTGGCGAGCGGTACGGGGGAAGTGACGCACCGTGTTGCCTTCGTGTTCGGGGAAGTGAACGCGACGACGGTAACCCGCGCGGATCAGACTTTGAGGTATTTGCGCGTCAACACGAGTGTCGGGAGCAGCGTGAGCACCGGGCCGAGGATCGCGACCACGATCGCGGCGTAGGTGAACTCCTCCATCCCGATCCAGGGGATGAAGCCCACGAGGTCCTCGAGCTGTTGGTGCACGCCGAACCACATGAACGCCCCGAGCGCGCCCACGGCGACCACCACCGCGATCGCCGCGGTCACCAGGGCCTCCATGAGGAACGGCAGCGCGATGTAGAGGGTGGACGCCCCGACCAGGCGCATGATGCCGATCTCGCGGCGGCGTGCGAAGGCCGCCAGCCGGATCGTGTTCGCGACCAGCAGGAGCGCCGCGACGACGAGGAACGCCGCGATCCCGAGCGCGCCGATCCGCATGACGTTCAGACCCTGGAGCACCGGGCCCACGATCTGGCGCTGGTCACGCACGCTGGAGACGCCGTCGAGCCCGATGATCGCGCTCTCGATCCCTTCGTACTCGTCGGGGTCGTTGAGCGTGATCCAGACCGACTCGGGCATGTCCTCGGCGGTCGCGGCCGGGTTCGGTCCCTCGAACTTCTCGGCGCCGAGGAGCTCCTTGATCTTCTCGAACGCCTCCTCCTTGGTCTCGAAGCGGTAGCTGTCGACCTCGGGGTTCTCCTCGACGACCGCGGCGATCCGCTCCTTCTGCGCCTCGGTGACCTCACCGGCGCAGGCTGGGTTGTCGTCGCGGTCCTTGCAGAGGAACGCCGTGATCTGCAGCTCGGAGCCCCACTGCTCCGCCGCCTTCTCGGCCTGCTGGTTCAGCAGCACGCCGAGCCCGACCAGGGTCAGCGAGACGAAGAGCGTGAGGATCACGGCCACGTGCATGGACAGGTTGCGGCGCAGGCCCTGGCCGAGCTCGGAGAAGACGTAGCGAAGCTGCATGGGTGCGGGGACTCGTTTCGGTGGAGTGCGTCGTACGGGGGCGCGGCTCAGTACTGGACCGTCAGTGCTGGAAGCCGTAGCTGCCCTGGACCTGGTCGCGCACGACCCGGCCGTCGTCCAGCTCGATGACGCGCTTGCGCATCTGGTCGACGATGCCGGCGTCGTGGGTGGCCATCAGCACGGTGGTGCCGGTGCGGTTGATCCGGTCCAGCAGCTTCATGATGCCGACCGAGGTCGTGGGGTCGAGGTTGCCGGTGGGCTCGTCGGCGATCAGGATCATCGGCCGGTTCACAAACGCCCGGGCGACCGCGACCCGCTGCTGCTCGCCGCCGGACAGCTCGTCGGGCATCCGGTCGCCCTTGCCGTCGAGACCGACCAGCTCCAGCGTCTCGGGGACCAGCTTGTTGATCTCGGAGCGGGAGCGGCCGATCACCTGCAGCGCGAAGGCGACGTTCTCGCTGACGGTCTTGTTCGGGAGCAGCCGGAAGTCCTGGAACACCGTGCCGATCTGGCGACGCATCCGCGGGACCTTCCAGCTGGCGAGCCGGTTGATCTCCTTGCCGGCGACGTAGATCCGGCCGGACGTGGCGCGGTACTCGCGCAGCACCAGGCGCAGGAACGTCGACTTGCCGGAGCCCGACGTGCCGACGAGGAAGACGAACTCCCCCTTGTCGATGTCGACCGACACCTGGTCGAGGGCGGCGCGCGCCTGGCCGGGGTAGGCCTTGACGACCTTCTCGAAGCGGATCACCGGATCGAGGGTAGTCGGTGGCCCCACGCCGCCTGCGGACCCGTCCCGGGTGGGAGCGCCGGGTGAAGAGTCCTCGGTTCCGCGGACGGACTGCCGATGCACCGATAGCGTCCGGAACCGGAGGTGGGGTGGATGAGCACGAGGATGCGACGGGCTGTGGCGTGCGCCACGGCGCTCGCGGCGGCGGCAGCGGTGCTGGGTGTGACGAGCACCTCGGGCCAGGCGGCCGGCACGGATCGCGAGGCCGCGCGGTACGCCGCGATCGTCCAGGACGACCCGACCGCGGCGATCGACAGCAACGGGCGCGTCTACTACACCGAGCCGGTGCCGAGCGCTGCCGCCCTGCGCGCGCAGCGGGCCGCACCGCGGCTCGCGCCACAGTTCCCGCTGAGCCAGACGTTCCGGCTGCACAGCCAGCCCGGGTCGAACCGGACGATCCTCCTCGACTTCGACGGCGCGACCGTGTCCGGCTCCGCCTGGAACAGCGAGGGGCTGCCCAACGGCAGCCACCCCGCCTGGACCCTCGACGGCAACGCCGGGTCGTTCAACGACGACGAGCGCGCCGTGATCCAGGAGGTCTGGCAGCGGGTCGCGGAGGACTTCGCGCCGTTCGACGTCGACGTCACCACCGAGGACCTCGGCGCGGACCGGATCACCCGCAGCGGCTCCGGCGACCAGGTCTTCGGCTCGCGCGCGCTGATCACGCCCAGCAACGCCGTGGACAACCTCTGCGACGGGCAGTGCGTCGGCATCGCCTACCTCGACGTGTTCGACCAGGTCGGCGGGAGGTCGCAGCCCGTGTGGGTGTTCCCGCAGTACTACCAGGACAACGCCAAGGGCATCGCCGAGACGGTCTCGCACGAGGTCGGCCACAACCTCAACCTCGAGCACGACGGCAACAGCGAGGAGGGCTACGACCCCGGCCACGCCCCCTGGGCGCCGATCATGGGCAACTCCGACCACCAGCCGATCAGCCAGTGGAGCAAGGGCGACTACGCCGACGCCGACAACCAGCAGGACGACTTCGCGGTGATCCAGGCCGCCGGGCTGAGCCCGCGCGCCGACGACGCCGGCAACAGCGTGGGTTCGGCCA
>NZ_BAABFQ010000009.1:46554-235478 GCF_039541135.1 Nocardioides caricicola
AACCGCACCGACAAGGACTTCTGGGCACTCGGGCAGTGCTCGGGCACGGTGAAGGTGACCGCGACGGGGGTCGCCGTCGGCACGAACCTCGACATCGAGCTGCGCCTGTACGACGCGGGCGGCACCCAGGTGGCGATCAACAACCCGCCGTCGGCGAGGGTCGACGCCCACGTGGCGTCCGGGATGAACGCGACGATCAACACCTCCGTCGCCGCCGGCCAGTACGTCGCCGCCGTCGACGGGGTCGGCAACGGCAACCCGCGGAACGGCTACGACGACTACGCCAGCGTCGGCGCGTACACGCTGGGCGTCACCGGCTGCGAGGTCGACCCCGGCGACGGCGACACCCCGAGCGCCCCGCAGGACCTGTCGGCCGCGCCGGGCCCGTCCGGCACCGCGGTGATCAGCTGGAGCGCTCCGGCCGACGAGGGCGAGAGCCCGGTCACCGGCTACGAGGTCACGGTCGGCGGCTTCACCGACACCGTCGACGCTGCGACGTTCTCCTACGCGGCGACCGGCCTCGAGCGCGGTGCGACGTACGACGTGAGCGTCGTGGCGGTCAACGGCGCGGGCGCCGGCGCGCCGGCGACGACGACGTTCACGACGGCCGACGTGCCGGGGCAGCCGGTCATCATCGGCGCCGGCAGCGGCGGGTTCGGCGGCGCGATCACCGCGAGCGTGCGCTGGATCCCGCCTGCCGACGACGGGGGCTCGCCGGTCGTCGGCTACGTCATCAAGGGAACCCGGTGGAGCCCGTCCGGGAGGGCCCTGCAGACCGGCACGACCGAGATCCTGCCGGCCGATCAGCTGTCGTCGACCCTGGGCCTGAAGACGGCCGGGATCTGGAGCTTCCGGGTGCGGGCGATCAACGACGTCGGCGCCGGGCCGTACAGCAAGGCCTCGAAGAAGGTCAGGGGCCGCTGACGCCTTCCTCGTGGCGGACCGGGCAGCCCTTCACGCCCGGGACGGGGAACGTGCCGAGCTGCTCGATGTCGTAGCCGTTCGGGTAGCTGCGGATCCAGGAGATGTCCTCGATCTGCTTCGGCTCGCGGCGAGGCGGGAACGCGCGCAGCACCACTCCCCTGGCCCGGAGCGCGGCCCGGCTCAGCCGCTGCACGGCGACCGGCGGGGCGTCGTACCGGAACGCCTCGCGCAGCGGCTGGTCCATCAGCGCTCGGGCGAACAGCCCGGCGGGCTTGCGCAGCGGCTTGGCGTAGAACGTCTGCATCAGCGCGAGCGTCGAGTCGGCGACGCGGCGCGCGCCCTCGTCGTAGGCGAAGTGCTCGGCCTCGTAGGAGTCCATCAGCTCCTCGAACTCGGCGTAGGTCTCCGGGACGTCCTTGATGCCCATGTGCCGGCCGAGCGTGCGGTAGTACTGCACCGACGCCTCGACCTCGTTGGCCGTGAACGGACGCTTGCCGTAGTCGTCCATCCAGCGCTTCGGGACGACCACGAACGTGCTCAGCACGTAGCGGAACTGGTCGTTGGGGATGTCGTAGGCCCGGTGCATGGCGTTGATCCGGCGGATCGCGGCCTTGGCCTCCGGGTGCTCGAAGCCCACCCGGGTCGGCGGCTCGAGCAGCAGCGCCGTGTCGTCGTACCTCTTCTGCACGTCGCCGGTGAACTCACCGGTGTCGTGGAGCAGCCGACCGATACCGGGGACGGCGTACGTGCGGAACAGCGCGAAGCTCAGCGCCTGGTTCATGTCCCAGGGGAACTCGTGCATCACGATGTTCCTGCTGATCTCGACGTAGTCGGTCGCCGGGTCGAGCGAGTCGTTGCGCCGCTTCCAGTGGTCGCGCCTCATGGGCCGACCCTAGAACAGGTTGCCGGCTGCGTGAATCCCCACTCACTTGTCGCGAGACGGGATCAGTTCGAGGCGGCCTTCTCGGCCCCGCGCCGCCAGCGGATGCCGGCCTCGATGAAGCCGTCGACGTCGCCGTCGAAGACCGCCTGCGGGTTGCCGACCTCGAAGCCGGTGCGCAGGTCCTTGACCATCTGGTACGGGTTCAGCACGTAGTTGCGCATCTGGTCGCCCCAGGTCGCGGCCACGTCGCCCTTGAGGTCCTTCTTGAGCGCGGCCTCCTCGGCCTTCTTCTTCGCGAGCAGCTTCGCCTTGAGGACGACCATCGCGGACGCCTTGTTCTGCAGCTGCGACTTCTCGTTCTGGCAGCTGACCACGATGCCCGTCGGGATGTGGGTCAGGCGTACGGCGGAGTCGGTGGTGTTGACCGACTGGCCGCCGGGACCGCCGGAGCGGAAGACGTCCACGCGGAGGTCGTTCTCGTCGACCTCGATCTCGTCGGTCTGCTCGAGCACCGGGACCACCTCGACCGCGGCGAACGACGTCTGCCGGCGGCCCTGGTTGTCGAACGGGCTGATCCGGACCAGGCGGTGGGTGCCGGCCTCGACCGACAGCGTGCCGTAGGCGTACGGCGCGTGGATCGCGAACTCGGCGGACTTGATGCCCGCCTCCTCGGCGTAGGAGACGTCGTAGACCTCGACGGGGTAGTTGTGCTGCTCGGCCCAGCGCGTGTACATCCGCATCAGGGTCTCGGCGAAGTCCGCCGCGTCCACGCCGCCGGCGCCGGAGCGGATCGAGACGATCGCCTCGCGCGCGTCGTACTCACCCGACAGCAGGGTGCGGACCTCGAGGGCCTCGACGGACTTGCGCAGCCGCTCGAGCTCGGTCTCGGCCTCGGACAGGGCGTCCGCGTCGCCCTCCTCCTGCGCCATCTCGACCATCAGCCCGAGGTCCTCGATCCGGCTGCTGAGCGAGGTGAAGCGGTCGAGCTCGCCCTGGATCGCGGAGAGGCGGCCGGTGACGCGGGTGGCGTTCTCCTGGTCGTCCCACAGGTCCGGTGCGGCGACCCGCTCGCTCAGGTCGGCGATCTCCCGGCGCATGGCGTCCACGTCGAGCACCTGCTCGATGGTGTACATCGTCGCCTGGAGCTGCTTGATCTCTGCGTCGTAATCGGTGCCCGCCACAAGGAGCAAGATTACGGGTCCGGAGCCGGTCGGCCTACTCGGCCCGGCCGGCCGCCCGCGGCGCCGGGAGCGCGAGCTCGGCCCAGACGCGCTTGCCGCCGCCCTCGGCGGCCCCCATCCCCCAGGACGAGGCGAGCGCGCTGACGAGGTACAGCCCCCGGCCGTGCTCGTCGGTCTCGCTCAGCGGCTGGGGCTCCGGCGTGCCGGCACCGTCGTCGTCGACCTCGATCCGCAGCGCCTCCGCGGTGGCCGACAGGCGCACCCGGTACGACGACCCCGCGTGGGTCAGCGCGTTCGCGGCCAGCTCGCTGACCACCAGCAGCGCGTCGTCCAGCGGCTCGTCGATCCCCCACTCGGCCGAGCGCTCGCGCACGAACTCGCGCGCCCGGCTCACGCTGCTCAGCTCGTGCGGCAGGTCGATGACCGCGGCGGTCGTGTCGTCCTCGTCGTCCTCCTCGAGGGACTCGATGAGCTCGACCAGGCGGCCCAGGCCGCCCTCCTCGGGCATCACGATCTTCGCCTCGGGGGCGGCGGCGCGCACCTGGCTCAGCAGGTCGGCGCCGGCGATCTCGGGCAGGTCGAGGTCCAAGACGACGACGTCGGGACGCAGCCGCGAGGCGAGCCGGACGGCCTCGGGGCCGTCGGCAGCCTCACCCACGACCTCGAACCCGCCCCGGAAACGGAGGGAGGTGCGGACCAGCCGGCGTACCTCGACGACGTCATCCACCAGGAGGACGCGGAGGGGCACGGTGCTCAGCCTAGGCGTCATCGCCTGCCCAAGCACGCACCGGTCGGGGGTAGACACGGCCCGGAATGCACTTTTCTGCAGTTTTCTGCAGCGCATTTACCTGAGCCACGGATTTCGTCCGAAATTCTTGCGGTCCTGCCACGCTCTTCTCACCGGCCCCTCCCGGCCGGCGGCTCGACCGCACGACACCATTCCCCACCACCGCTCTCGGGAGCACGCCATGATCATCGAAGTCCGCCCCACCCCCGCGCTGCGACGCCACCGTGCGCGCATCGTCGGCGCGGTCGCGGTCGCCGGGCTCGTGGCCGCTTCGCTCCTCTCGGTGGCCCAGCTGGCCAGTGCGAGCGACGTCGGGCGACCCGACGTGACGGTCTCCGACCGCTCGCACGACTGACCCCGGTACGCCGCTCACGGTCTCAGCGAGTCCTGCCGCCGAAGACCTGGGCGGCGTACCAGGTGCCGTCGGCGCTGCGCCGCGCACCGATTCCCATCAGCCGGAAGTCGCGGTCGAGGATGTTCTCACGGTGGTCCTCGGAGTTCATCCAGCCGTCGTTGACCACCGACCGGCCGGTCGGGAACCCGTAGGCGACGTTCTCCCCCGTGGTCGTGAGCCCGCACTGCCGCAGGATCGGGCGCAGCTCCTGGTGGAACATCCGGTCCTGCCGGGCCATCCGCCGCGCCTGGCGCTCCGCGAACCGCTGCAGGCAGTCCTGGGCGCGGAACCCGGCCCGCTCGTGCTGGCGCCGGACCCGGTTCGTCGCCTCGAACGCCTGGTGCTGGTAGCGACCGGCGGTGAGCCCGGCCGGCCGCGCCTCAGCGGGCGCCGCCTCCGACGGGACCGGTGCGAGCGCGACGGCGGTGAGCAGGGCAGTGGGGACCGCTGTGGCGGCGATGCGGATCATCAGGCTCCTCCGAGACTTGGCCTAGACCGTTCAGTCACATGTCCCCGTATCCACCGTGGCCTAATCCATGAACCTCTACGGTCGCCGCATGGCCCCCCGCCGCGCCCTCCTCGCGCTCCCCGTGATCGCCGCCCTCGGGCTGAGCCCGGCAGCATCGGCCCAGCCGGCTCCCGCGACCGCCCCGCGAGCCGCGGAAGCGCTCCCGGACACCGCCGACGACCTGCCGGCCGGCGCGGTGGTCGCCAACGAGGAGATCTACCAGATCGCCCGCGCCGGCGACCGGGTCTACGCCTACGGCTACTTCGACACCGTGGGGCGCTACGCCGGCCCCGGGGCAGCCCTGAGCGCCGCGGACGGCTCCCCGGAGCCCAGCCCCCAGATCGCCGACGGGCAGGTCTCGGTGGTGGTCGGGGACGGCGCCGGTGGCTGGTACCTCGGCGGCGACTTCACCCGGATCGGGGGCCAGCCCGCCGGCGGCCTGGCCCACGTGCTGAACAGCGGCGAGCTCGACACCGACTTCCTCCCGAAGACCGACGGCCTGGTGAGCGCGATGGCGCTGGTCCAGGACACGCTCTACGTCGGCGGGTCCTTCGAGAGCATCGACGGCACCGAGCGCGAGCGGCTGGCGGCGGTCTCGACCGACGACGGCGCGGTGCTGCCGTTCGACGCACCCCAGCCGAAGCGGGTCACGGAGATGCTGTTCAGCCCACCGGCCGACGGCCCGGCCCGGCTGTACGTCGCCTCCGACGGCCTCCACGCCCTCGACCCGGCCACCGGCGCGGCCATCCCCGGTTTCTCCGCCACCACCGACACCCCGATCCACGCGCTCGAGCTGGGCGCCGACACCCTGTACGTCGGCGCCGCCGCCGTGACCGCCCTGGACCCGGAGACCGGCGCCAAGGACGCGGGCTTCGACACCGGCGCCCCGCTGGCGGTCGACGCGCTGCGCCGGGTGCACACGCTGCTCTACACCGAGGACCGGCTCTACGTCGGCGGCGACCGGACCCTGATCCAAGGGCAACCGGGCCGCCTCGTGGCGGTCGACCCCGGGACCGGCGCGCTCGACCCGACCTTCGACGCGGACATCCCCACCGCCGGCAACCTCCCGGACGTCCCGTCCGGGGTGTACGACCTCGCGCTGAACGGCGACGAGCTCTGGGCGGCCGGCAGCTTCCGCGGCGGGCTGACCGTGGTCGGCGCCACGACCGGCGAGCCCGTCGACATCGAGCTCCCGTCGTACGACCTCCAGGTCAACGCGGTCGAGCAGTCCGGGCCGGACGTGTACGTCGGCGGCCACTTCTACATGACCGACGCGGTGCGGACCAGCGGGGTGGCGGCGTTCGACGCGAAGACCCTCGACCCGATCCCCGGCTTCCGGGCGGACGAGAACACCTGGGGCGACCTGTTCGTCGGCGCCGGGGCGGTGTGGGTCGCGGACACCAACCACTATGGCTACGACCCGTCCGCGACGGCCGCCGAGAACGGCACGTTCTTCTACGACTGGACCGACGACGTCGTCGCCCTCGACCCCGACACCGGAGCACGGCTCGCCGAGCGGTCGCTGCGGGTCAAGAACCTCACCGGCATCACCACCATCGGCAACCGCCTGTACGTCGCCCGGCGGCTCGAGAACGACCACCGCTTCCCGCGCAACCGGATCGACGTCTACGGCCCCAGCGGCACGAAGGTGGACTCCTTCCTCGTGCAGCGGCGCGGCTACATCACCGAGCTGAGCAGCATGGGCGGCGACCTGCTCGCCGCGGGCAGCTTCGACGGCCGCCGGCTCCTGTCGGCCGTCATCAAGATCGACCCCACCAACGGCAAGGTCCGCCCGTCCTTCGACCCCATGATCAACGGGCCGGTCTACGACCTGGCCAGGTCCGGCAACGGCATGGTCGCCACCGGCCTGTTCAAGGAGGTCTGGGGCGGCTACGACGCCACGTGGAAGCGGCCGGGGCTCGAGCGGATGCGCGCCAACGGCATCACCGACACCCGGTTCCTGCCGAAGTCGTTCGAGGGCAACCGCGTGCTGCTGCGGGTCCAGCCGATCGGCGACCTGCTCTGGGTGGACGGCGCGTCGCGGGCGTTCCTCGACGCGACCACCGGCAAGCCGGTCGCCGACCCGATCCCCGGCGTGTCCCCGTGGTGGGTCGCGGGTGTCTCGAGCGACGACCTGGCCTACACCTCGCTGATCTACCCGAACCTCGGCGGCCGCACCGGCTTCAAGCTCGCGTACGTCGCAGCCGTGAGCTGAGCAGCGTGCGCTGAAGGCCTTCACGCCTCCTGTCGAAACGGGGAGAGTTCACCCGACGCCTGGGTGACAGCGACCCCGGACCACAGGAGAGGCAGATGCGCTACATCACGTTCGTGAAGATGACCGAGGACGTCGGGGACCCGCCGCCGGCCCTGGTGGAGGCGATGGGCAAGGAGATGCAGGCGGCGTTCGCCGACGGCTCGATGATCGAGGCCGGCGGGCTCTCCGGCATGCGCGACAGCACCGAGATCCGGCTCGCCGGCGGCACCATCACCCAGGTCGACGGTCCCTACGCCGAGGGCAAGGAGGTCGCGGGCGGGTACGCGATCACCGAGGTGCGCTCGCACGAGGAGGCCGTCGAGGGCGCCCGCCGCGTGCTCGAGCTGCACCTCGAGCACTGGCCGGGCTGGGAGGGCGCGGTGGAGGTGCGCCAGATGTTCGGCAGCCAGTGACCGATCGACCCACGCACGACGCGATCACCGCCGTCTGGCGACGCGAGTCGGTGCGGCTGGTGGCCGCGCTCGCCCGGATGACCCGCGACGTCGACCTCGCGGAGGACCTGGCGCAGGACGCCCTGGTCGCGGCCCTCGAGCAGTGGCCCGGCCAGGGCGTCCCCGCGAACCCGGGCGCCTGGCTGATGTCGGTCGCCAAGCGCCGCGCGATCGACCAGTTCCGGCGCAGCGACACCCTGCGCCGGCGTACCGCCGAGCTGGCCCACGGCCTCGAGGAGGCCGAGGTCCCCGACCTGGCCGCGGCGGTCGACCACATCGAGGACGACGTGCTCCGCCTGGCCTTCCTGTGCTGCCACCCGGCGCTGCCGGCGGAGTCGCGTGCGGCCCTGACGCTGCGCCTGGTCGGCGGCCTCACCACCCAGGAGATCGCCCGGGCCTACCTCGTGAAGGACGCGACCATGGGCCAGCGGATCTCGCGCGCCAAGCGGCTGCTCGCCGACAGCGGCGCGGAGCTCGAGATGCCGGTCGGGGCGGAGCGGCAGCAGCGGCTCGCGGACGTGATGGCGGTCGTGTACCTGATCTTCAACGAGGGGTACTCCGCGACCGGCGGAGACGACTGGACCCGCCCCGACCTCTGCCTCGAGGCGATGCGGCTGGCCCGGGTGCTCGCCCACCTGGTGGCCGACGAGCCGGAGGTGCACGGTCTCCAGGCGCTGCTGGAGATCCAGGGCTCGCGGCTGCGGGCGCGGTACGACGAGTCCGGCACCCCGGTGCTGCTCGAGGCCCAGGACCGCAGCCGCTGGGACCAGCTGCTGGTCCAGCGCGGCCTGGCCGCCCTGGACCGGGCCGAGGAGCTCGCCCGCCGGGGCGCGCCGGTCGGCAGCTACGTCCTCCAGGCGGCGATCGCCGCCTGCCACGCGCGGGCTCGGCGCGCCGAGGACACCGACTGGGCCGAGATCGCCGGGCTCTACGACGTGCTCGCCCGGGCGTTCCCGAGCCCCGTGGTCGAGGTGAACCGGGCCGTCGCGCACGGGCGCGCGTTCGGGCCCGAGGCCGGGCTGGCGATCATCGACGCGGTCACCGGCGTACCCGGCTGGCACCTCGTGCCCGCCGTGCGCGGGGACCTGCTCGAGCTCGCCGGCCGCACCGAGGAGGCGGCGCGGTCGTTCCGCGATGCGGCCGCGCTCACCCGGAACGAGGACGAGCGCCGGATCCTGCTCCGCCGGGCGGGCGGGTAGCGGCTGGGGCGTCGTCGCCGCGCGCCGCCCGTGAGTCCGGGAACCTGCGGTCGAACCGGTGGAACAGCCACTCGGTCAGCCGCGGCGCCAGCAGGTTCATCAGCTCACCGACGTTGCCGGCGAACGTGTTCACGTGGATCGGCCGCTTCTGCAGGGCCTTGAGCACCTTGCGGGCCGCCTGCTCCGGCGTCGCGCCGTGGCCGCGGTAGGCCTCGGTCGGCGCGGTCATCGCGGTCTGCACGAGCGAGAACCGCATGTTCGTGAACGTCACGTTGTCGGCGTACGCCTCCCGCGCCGCCACCCGGCTCCACGAGTCCAGTGCGGTCTTGGAGGCGATGTAGGCGCTGAACTTGGGCGCCTTCATCTGCACGCCCCACGTCACGATGTTCACGACGTGGCCGAACCTCTGCACCCGCATCGCGGGCAGCAGGCCGAGCGTGAGCCGCACCGGCCCGAAGAAGTTGATCGCCATGCTGCGCTCGACGTCGTGGAACCGGTCGTAGCTCAGCGCCACCGAGCGCCGGATCGAGCGGCCGGCGTTGTTCACGAGGTAGTCCACCGCGCCGTGCTCGGCGAGCAGCCGCTCCACCAGCGCGTCGATCGCGGCGTAGTTCGTCAGGTCGCAGGGGTACGCCGTCGCGCGACCGCCCGCCACCTCGATCGTCGTACGCACGCGGTCGAGCTCGTCCTCGCGGCGGGCGACCAGCAGGACGTGCGCGCCCTCGGTCGCGACCAGCCGGGCGGTCGCCTCGCCGATCCCCGAGGACGCGCCGGTGACCAGGACCGTGCGGCCGGCGAGGCTCACGTCGTCTCCCACCGGAAGAGCCGCGCTGCGACCAGCGTGACGACGACGGCGAAGACCGCGAGGTAGAGCATCGGGCCGAGCGCCGCGGTCCACGGCTCCCCGCGGACCATGACGTCGAGCATGCCGTCGTTGAGGTGCTTGAGCGGCAACACGTTCGAGAACGTCTGGAGCCACTGCGGCGCTCCCTCGAGCGGGAAGAACGACCCGCTGAGGAACGCCATCGGCAGCACCAGGAAGTTCGCGGCGTTCACCGCGCCCTCCTGGGTCTTGGTGATCGCGCCGGCCAGCAGGCCGATCGACATGAAGCAGAGCGTGCCGACCACCAGCAGCGGGACGGCCATCCACCAGGCGCCGGTCAGCGTCAGGTCGAAGAGCAGAGCGCCGACGCCGATGAAGATCGCCATCTGGGTGAGCGCGACCGCAACGGTGACCGAGACCCGGGCGCCGACGACCGTGCGGGTCGAGACCGGCGCGAGCTGGAGCCGGCGCAACAGCTTGCTCTGCCGCCAGCCCTGCAGCGTGGCAGCCGCACCGAAGGCCGCGCTCATCGCGACGGCCCAGCCGAGCAGGCCGGGCGTGTAGTACTGGATCGCACTGAGCGAGTCGTCCTCGACCGACTCCACCTCGAGCGAGTACGTCGGCGGCTGGCCGGTCACGGCGACGTTGGTGCCGTCCACGAGCGCCTGGAGCGCCCCGGCGGTGATGCCCGCCTTCGCCGGGTCGGTCCGCGTGTAGTGCGCCACGAGCGTGTCGCCCTGCTGCTCGACCGCGACGTCCGCATCGCCCTTGCGCACCTGGGCGATCGCGTCGTCGAGGTCGTCGGAGCGGGTGACCTCGAACGTCGCCTCGAACGTGTCGTCGGCTCCCGCCGGCAGGTCCTCGACCAGCGACACGTCGCCGACGACGATCATGTCGACCTTGCCGACCGACTGGTCCGAGAACAGCCCGCCGAAGAGCACCAGGAACATCAGCGGGAAGACGACGGCGAAGAACACCGCGGTCCGGTCGCGGACGAAGCCGCGCAGGATCGCACCCGACAGGGCGAGGAACGCGGTCATGCGCGGTACTCCCGGCCGGTGAGGTCGAGGAAGACGTCCTCGAGGGTGCCGGTCTGGACCTGGACCCCGTCGAGGCGACCCAGCTCGGCGAGCCGGGCGATCTCCACCGTGGGCTCCCGGGTCGTGATCACCTCGCCGTCGGCGAGCGTGATCCGGGTCGGGGCGTCGAGCCGCTGCACCAGCGCCGCCGGGGTGTCGAACACCAGGATCTGTCCGTGGTCCATGATCGCGACCCGGTCGGCCAGCGCCTCGGCCTCGTCCATGTAGTGCGTGGTGAGCACGACGGTGCGGCCCGCGTCGTTGATGCCCGAGAGCAGGTCCCAGAGGTTGCGCCGGGCCTGCGGGTCGAGCGCGGCGGTGGGCTCGTCGAGGAACACCACCTCCGGGTCGTGCACGAGTGCGCAGGCGATCGAGAGCCGCTGCGCCTGGCCGCCGGACAGGTCCTCCACCCGCGCCCCGGCCTTCTCGGCGAGCCCGACCCGCTCGAGCCACTCGTCGGCGTGGGCCCTGGCGACGCCGTACAGCGCCGCGAACGTGTGGATCTGCTCGCGCGCGGTCAACCGCTCGAAGAACGACGAGGCCTGGAGCTGCACGCCGATCCGGGGCAGCAGTGCGGCGTTGCGGGGCCAGACCGGGAGACCGAGCACGGACGCGCTGCCGGAGTCGGGCTTGCGGAGGCCCTCGATCATCTCCAGCAGCGTGGTCTTGCCCGCACCGTTGGGGCCGAGGATGCCGACGAACTCCCCCTCCGCGACCGACAGGCCGACGCCGTCGACGGCGCGCAGGTCGCCGTACGTCATGGTGAGGTCGGTGACCTCGATCGCGTTCACGACGCGGTCAGCGGCCACGGGCGGGCCTGCTCGAGCTGGGCGGACAGCGAGAACAACGTGGCCTCGTCGTCGGTGCGGCCGACGAGCTGCACGGCGACCGGCAGACCGTCCGCGGCGACGCCGCACGGCACCGAGGCCGCCGGGTTGCCGGCCACGTTCCAGAGCGCGACGTACGCGATCGACGGCATCGCCCGCAGCGCGGCGCGCACGGTCCCCACGCCGTCGAGGCGGCCGACCTCCGGCGGACGGTGCGCGAGGGTCGGCGTCAGCAGCACGTCGACGTCGTCGAAGACCCGGTTCGCCTTCCGGGAGATCTTCTCGGTCTGCTTCAGCGCCCACTCGATGACCTTCGGCGTCACCCAGGAGCCGAGCCGGTAGGTCTCGCGGGTACGTCGCTCCAGCCGGTCGTAGTGCTCGACGAGGTCGGCCTCGGTGCGGATGCCGGCGAAGAACTGCGGTACGAACGCCGCAGTCGGGTCCGGGTAGTGCGGGTCGACCTCGCGCACGTCGTGGCCGAGGGTGTCGAGCAGGCGAGCGGTCTCCTGGACGGCCTCGACGTGCACCGGGTCGGGCTTGACGCCGAGCGTGACGGCCTTGGTGGTCCAGCCGATCCGCAGCCGGCCGGGCTCGCGACCCACCGCGTCGACGAACGACTCGTCGCCGCCCGCGGTGTAGAGGTCGCCCTCGACGTTGCCCCGGATCGCGTCGTACACCAGCGCGCTGTCGAGCACGCTGCGCGTCAGCGGGCCGGCCGTGCCGAGCGCCCACCACAAGTGCGGGTGCGGGGCGGTCGTGACCCGCCCGCGCTGCGGCTTGAGGCCGAACAGCCCGCAGCTGGCGCTGGGGATCCGGATCGACCCGCCGCCGTCCCCGCCCATCCCGGCGGGCACCATGCCAGCGGCGACGGCCACCGCCGTACCGCCGCTGGAGCCGCCGGGCGTGCGGGTCGGGTCCCACGGGTTGCGGGTGATGCCGAAGGCGTCGGACTCGGTGAACGGGAACGCGCCGAACTCCGGCATCGCGGTCTTCCCGACGATCACCGCGCCGGCCTCCCGCAGCCGGCGCACGACCTCGCCGTCGGCTGCGGCGGGCGTCGAGTTCCCCTCGCCACCGAACGTCGTGACGACGCCCTCGACGTCGAGCTCCTCCTTGATCGCGATCGGCACGCCGTGCAACGGCCCGAGCGGCGCGCCGGCGCTCTGCGCGGCGTCGCGGGCACTGGCCTCCGCGAGCGCCTCCTCGGCCAGCAGCACGGAGAACGCGTTGAGCTCGTCGTCGCGGTCAGCGATGCGGCGCAGCGCCTGCTCGGTGACCTGGCGCGCCGTGTGCTCCCCGCTGGCGATGAGACGGACGGTGTCGGCCACTCCGGCCCGGGCGAGATCGGTCACGCGCCGAGGGTAGCGACGTCACATGTCATTGCCCATGAACATCGGGTCACCGCCCGTGAGCGGCAGGTGGCCGAGGTCCTCGCAGCGCCCCGACGGGACCTCGCAGTCGTAGACCTCGGCGCCACCGCCCTTCGCGAACGCGGCCGCCAGGATCGAGCCGTCGGTGTCGACGGTGAAGAACGTCGCCTTCTCGTCGAGCACGATCGGCGCGCTGCCGTCGGTCGACTCCAGCTTGTTCGACCAGTACAGGACATGGCCGCCGTCGTGGGTGAGCTGGGCGTCGATGGCGCCGGAGACCAGGCGGAGGTCCGCCGCGGCAGGCCCGTCGGGCGCGGGGCCGAAGTGCAGCACGACGCCGCCCCGGAAGTCCGCGATCCGGGTCTTCGGACCACCGAGGTCGGTGACGTCGCCGCTGCGCGGGTCCCACACCTGGCTGCCGTCGGGGCTCCACAGCACGACGCGGCCACCGTCGATCCCCTCGATCTCGGTGTCCTGGGACACCGCCTTGGTCGCGACCGGCTCGTCGGGATCCTCGAAGTCGTGGACGACGACGTGCGGCGTGCCGTCGATCGTCACGCCGTACGCCACCAGCGGCTGCTGCGCGTCGGCCATCGGCGTGGGGTGGTAGTCACCGCGCGTGGAGGCCGGCTCGAGCGCGGTGATGTCCCCCGACTCGGACAGCAGGCTGACCAGGCCGTCGTCGTAGAACACCACGCCGTACGGCGTCGCAGCGCCGTCGACGTCGAGGTCGCCCAGCTGATCGGCGGGGAACGTGCGGCCGCCGAGGTGGATCTCGTTGTAGGGGTCGGCATAGGCCCGCAGGCCCTGGCTGAAGTCCAGCGGGCCGACCGGCTCGAGGCCCCGCTCGCTGCGGGCGCCGTCGTCGGCACCGGGCCACAGCGCGACCGCGGCGCACACCAGGGCGGCCACCCCGGCGCCAGCGGCCACCCGGCGGCGTGCGCGGATCCGGCCACCGCCGCGGCGTACGGCGTCCAGGTCTCCGGGAGGCACGGGCAGGGCGTCCACGAGGGCGCGGATCTGCTCGGCGAGATCGGTGCTCATGCGCGTTCTCCGTTCGAGTCGAGGGTCAGCCCGGCGTGTTGCCGGAGCTTGGCGAGGGCAGCGGAGGCCTGGGACTTCACGGTTCCGCGAGAGCAGCCGAGGGTGCCGGCGATCTCCTCCTCCGACAGGTCCTCGTAGTAGCGGAGAACCACGACCGCGCGCTGCCGGGGCGGCAGCTCGAGCACGGCCCGCCACAGCCGGTCGCGCTCGACGATCGCCGCCTCGGGCGACACCACCGCGGTCGCGGGCCCGGTCTCGCCGGAGAGGTCGGTGGGACGCTCGCGCCGCCACCACGCCCGGCGCCGGGTCCCGAGGATCTCGTTGACGACGATCCTGCGGACGTAGGCCTCCGGGTGCTCCGCCGCGCTGACGCGCCGCCAGGACGCGTACGCCCGGGCGTACGCCTGCTGGAGCGCGTCCTCCGCGGACGCCGCGTCACCCGCGACCGCGCACGCGGTACGGAACAGGCGCGGCCAGGTCGCGCGGAAGAACTCGTCGAACCCGTCGGTCTCCGCCACTGCTTCCACACCCTTCAGATGCAGCCCGAGCCGCTCCGGGTTGGGTCCGGGCCCTAACCGGTCGCCAGCAGCCCGCGCACCACGCGCAGCGCCACCGACAGCCGGGCCAGGTCGGCCTGGTCGTCGGCGCAGATCTCCTCGAGGGTCGCGGCCGCGCGCGGGACCACCACGTCGTCGGCCGCCTCCCATGCCGCGATCCGGGCCGGCGCCGGCTCCTCGGCCGACGTCGTCGCGAGCACCTGCGCGGTGAGCTGGGCGTGCACGGCGTGCAGGTCGTCGCGCAGGGCGGCGCGCGCCATCGTCTGCCAGCGGTCCGCGCGCGGGAGCGCGAGGATGCGCTGCACCAGCCCGGGCAGCCCGAGCCGCTCGCCGAGGGTGAAGTGCACCCGGGCGACGCCCGCCGGGTCCAGCCCCTCGCGCGCGGCGGTCTCGATGACGCCGAGCAGCATGTACGCCGTCGGCAGCACCGCCACCCGGCTCGCGAGGTCCTCGTCCACCCCGTCGGCGACCAGCCGGTCCAGGCGCTCGCGGTAGCCGCCGAGCTCGCGGCCGGTCATCAGGTCGGGCAGCTGGGCCATCACCTGCTGCACCGGCCCCGCGAACTGGTCGACGGTCGCCTGGCTGTCCATCGGCGGCCGCCGGTTGTTGACCAGCCACCGCGACGCGCGTTCGACGAGCGTCCGCATCTCCAGGCGCATCCGGGTCTGGACGGCCGCGTCGAGCTTGTTGTCCAGGGCCTTCAGCTCCTGGCGCAGCCCGAGCGACCCGAAGATCTCGCGCGCGACGAAGTTGGCGCGGGTGAGCTCGGCGGCGCTGGCCCCGGTCTCGCCGGCCAGCCGCGGCCAGAACGTGATGCCCGCGCCGTTCACGAGGTCGTTGACCACCTGGGTCACGATGATCTCGCGGCGCAGCGGGTGGTCGTGGACCTGCGGCTCGAAGCCCTCACGGACCGCGGTCGGGAAGTACGCCCGCAGGTCCAGGTCGAGGTACGGGTCGTCGGGCAGGTCGGAGTCGAGCAGCTCGTCGGCGAGCACGATCTTGGTCCACGACATCAGCACCGAGAGCTCGGGGTTGCTCAAGCCCTCGCCCTGGTCGAGGCGGCGGCGTACCTCCTGCCGGGTCGGCAGGCCCTCCAGCTCGCGGTCGAGGACGCCGTCTCGCTCCAGCCTGCGGATCCACTCCTCGTGCACGTGCAGCATCGACGCCGCGTGGGCGCCGGCGTTCGCGAGCGCGATGTTCTGGTCGTAGTTGTCGGCCAGGACCAGCTCGGCGACCTCGTCGGTCATCTCGGCGAGCAGCGTGTTGCGCTGCTCGAGCGTCATCTCACCGGCCTTGACCACGCGATCGAGCAGGATCTTGAGGTTGACCTCGTGGTCGGAGGTGTCGACGCCGGCGGAGTTGTCGATGAAGTCGGTGTTCATCCGGCCACCGACGCCGCCGGCGCCCTCGCGGGCGTACTCGATGCGGCCGAGCTGGGTGCAGCCGAGGTTGCCGCCCTCGCCGATGGCCTTCGCCCGGACGTCGCGTCCGTCGACGCGGATCGCGTCGTTGGCCTTGTCCCCCGCGTCGGCGTGGCTCTCGCCCGACGCCTTGACGTAGGTGCCGATGCCGCCGTTCCAGAGCAGGTCCACCGGCGCGACCAGGATCGCCTTCATCAGCTCGGCCGGCGTCATCGACTCGACCGACGCGTCGATGCCGAGGGAGGCACGCACCGCGTCGTTGAGCGTGATCTTCTTGAGCGCCCGCGAGTAGACGCCGCCGCCCTCGGAGATCAGCGCACGGTCGTAGTCCTGCCAGCTGGACCGGGCCAGCGCGAACATCCGCTTCCGCTCGGCGAAGGAGACCGCCGGGTCCGGGTCCGGGTCGAGGAAGATGTCGCGGTGGTCGAAGGCCGCCACCAGCTTGATGTGCTCGGAGCAGAGCATGCCGTTGCCGAACACGTCGCCGGACATGTCGCCGATCCCGACGCAGGTGAAGTCCTCGGTCTGGCAGTCGATGCCCCGCTCGCGGAAGTGCCGCTGGACCGAGACCCAGGCGCCCCGGGCGGTGATGCCCATCGCCTTGTGGTCGTAGCCGACCGAGCCGCCGCTCGCGAACGCGTCGCCGAGCCAGAACCCGTAGTCCTGCGAGACGCTGTTGGCGATGTCGGAGAACGTCGCGGTGCCCTTGTCGGCCGCGACGACGAGGTAGGAGTCGTCACCGTCGTGGCGGACGACGTCCGGCGGCGGCACGGTCTCGCCGTCGACGAGGTTGTCGGTGATGTCGAGCAGGCCGGAGATGAACGTCTTGTACGACGCGACTCCCTCGGCCAGCCACGCGTCGCGGTCGACGCTCGGGTCGGGCAGCTGCTTGGGGAAGAACCCGCCCTTCGCGCCGACCGGCACGATCACGGTGTTCTTGACCATCTGCGCCTTCACCAGACCCAGCACCTCGGTGCGGAAGTCGTCGCGGCGGTCGGACCAGCGCAGGCCACCGCGCGCGACCGCGCCGTACCGCAGGTGCACGCCCTCGACCCGCGGCGAGTACACGAAGATCTCGTAGCGCGGCCGCGGCTGCGGCAGGTCCGGGATGCCGGACGGCTCCATCTTGAAGGAGATGTACGAGCGCACGCCCCCGTCCGGAGCGGGCCGGAAGTAGTTGGTGCGCAGGGTGGCCCGGATGTGGGCGAGGTACGAGCGCAGGATGCGGTCGTGGTCGAGGCTCGCGACGTCGTCGAGCGCCCGCAGGATGCGCTGCTCGATGTCAGGAGCCCGGTCGTGGTCGGCGCGCGGGTCGAAGCGGATCTCGAACAGCAGCGCGAGCAGCCGGGTGATGTCGACGTTCTGCAGCAGCGCGCCCTCGATGTAGTCGAGCGCGAACGGCGAGTTCCCCTGCCGCATGTACTTCGCGTAGGCACGCAGCACCGTGGCCTGGCGCCAGGTGAGGCCGGCCCCGAGGACGAGCGCGTTGAAGCCGTCGATCTCGTTGCGGCCGTCCCAGATCGCGCGGATCGCGGCCTCGACGAGCTCACGCGAGTCGTCGGGGAGGGCGGCGCGGTGGTAGCGCAGGCCGAACTCGTAGATGATCGTGGGCCGCTCCAGCCCGTCGAGCTCGTAGGGCCGCTCGTCCACGACCTCCACGCCGAGCGAGGACAGCATCGGCAGCAGCTCGGACAGCGAGAGCGGCGGGCCGATCCGGTAGACCTTGAGCCGCGCGTCGCCGCGACCGGAGTCGAGGTCCTGGTACAGCGACACCAGGATCCCCGCGCCGTCCTCGTCGAGCGGGACCTCCTCGAGCCGGCCGAGGTCGAGCGCGGCGATGCGTGGCGAGAAGTCCTCCTTGAACGCCTCGGGGAACGCGTTGAGGTAGCGCCGGGCCATGCGGGTGCCGGCGACCTCGCCGAACTCGGAGAGCAGCGCTGCCGACAGGTCGTCGCGCCAGGAGCGGGAGGCCTCCGCGAGCCGGCGCTCCAGGTCGACGGTGTCGACGTCGTGGATCGCGGAGCCCTTCGGCGGGTGGACGACGAAGTGCACCCGGGCGGTGGTCGACTCCGTGAGCCGCACGGTGAACTCGACCGAGTCGCCGCCCAGGCTCTCCAGCAGGATCTGGGAGAACCGCTCGCGGACCGCGGTGTTGTAGCGGTCCCGCGGGAGGTAGACGAGCACGGAGACGTAGCGGCCGTAGGTGTCGCGGCGAGTGAACAGCCGCAGCCGCCGGCGCTCACGCGCGTGCATGGCGCTCATGGCCATCGGGGCCAGCTCGTCGACCGGCGTGTGGAACAGCTCGTCGCGCGGGTAGGTCTCGAGGGTGTCCATGAGGGCCTTGCCGTCATGGCTCTGCGGCGGGAACCCCGCCTCCTTGAGCACCGCCTCGGCGCGCTCGCGCAGCAGCGGGATCCGGGTCAGCGACTCGGTGTAGGCCGCGCTGCTGTAGAGCCCGAGGAAGCGGCGCTCGCCGACGACCTGGCCGTCCTCGAACTTCTTGACGCCGACGTAGTCGAGGTACGCCGGGCGATGGATCGTCGAGCGGGAGTTGGCCTTGGTGAGCACGAGCACGGTCTGCTCGCGCGCCTTCGCGGCGGCCGCCGCCGGCAGCCGCCCCGACGTGCTGGACAGGTCCTGGTCGGGGCGCAGGATGCCCAGGCCGGTGCCGGGCACGCCGCGCAGGTACTCGTCGTCGCCGTCCCGCTCGAGGTGGTACTCGCGGTAGCCGAGGAACGTGAAGTGGTCGTCGGCGAGCCACTGCAGCAGTGCGGCCGCCTGGCGGGCCTCCTCGGCGTCGACGGTGGCGGGCGCGTCGGTCTGGAGCTCGTGCACGATGTCGGAGACCTGGCCGTGCATCTTGTCCCAGTCCTCGACGGCCTCCCGGACGTCGCGCAGCACCCGCTGGACGGCCGCCTCGATCTCGGCGGTGTCCTCGCCGTCGGGGATCCGGTCGATCTCCACGTGCATCCACGACTCGCGACCGTCCTCGAGGTCGAGGTCGGCGCCCGGGCCGCCGTCGTGCGCCACGGGACGGACCTCCTGGACCGCGCCGGTGATGTCCCGGGTGACGTCGAAGAGGGGGTGGATCACCAGGTGCACGTCGCGCATCTGGCGCGACAGCTCCATGGTCAGGGAGTCCACGAGGAACGGCATGTCGTCCACGACGACCTCGACCACCGAGTGGCCGGAGGCCGACCAGCCGTGCTCGCCCGGCGACGGGGTCAGCACCCGCACGCGGGCGGTGCCCTGCGGGCGGTTCGCCGCGAGCTCGTAGTGCGACGCGAACGCGGCGTACACGTCGACCGCGGAGCGGTCCCCGACGTCCTCGGCCGCGAGGTGCCGGTAGTAGGCCCGCAGCATCGCGGCCACCCGGTCGGGCGGCGGTCCACCGGTGGCGCTCCTGCTGCGGGCCACCTCGACGGCCTCGGACAGGAGCTCGGACAGGTCTACTTCATGCGTCGTCGTTGACACGCTCCCGACACTAGGTCCCCGGGTGCGCTACTCACCAGTCGGGCTCGCCTACAGCTCGCTGCGAAGATCCCAGAGCAGCGGGTAGTAGCGGACCGGGAGCCGCGAGCGGAGGTACGACGAGCCGCTGGAGCCGCCGGTGCCGGACTTGCTGCCGATCATCCGCTCGACCATGACCACGTGCCGCGCCCGCCAGCTCGCGGCGAGCTCGTCGTGCTGCAGCAGCGCCTCGGCCAGCGCCCAGACCACGGCGTACTGGTCGCGGTCGTGGGCGACGGTGCGCATCGACGCCGAGACCTCCTCGTCGCTGCCCGCGGCGAGGCCGAACGAGGCGAGCACGGCGACGAACGCGTCCCACAGGGTCGGCTCCGCGAGCCGGGCGTCGAGGTGCTGCCGCTCGGCCTCGGTGATCCCCTTGAACCGGTCGAGGTAGCGCGGGTCCTTGGCCCCGGACATGAACTCCAGCTCGCGGAACTGCACCGACTGGAAGCCGCTGGCCGGCGCGAGCCGCTGCCGGAACTCCAGGAAGTCCTGCGGGGTCATCGTCTCCAGCACGTCGACCTGCTGCACCAGCACCCGCTCGATCACGTGCACGCGCGCCATCAGGTGCTGCGCCCACCACAGCCGGCCCCCGCCCTGGCCGCCCAGCATGGCGTCGCGGGCGGCCGAGACCTCGTGCAGCAGCTGCTTGAACCACAGCTCGTAGACCTGGTGGATCGTGATGAACAGCAGCTCGTCGTGCGCCGGCGGGTCGGACTCGAGGTGTTGGGAGTCCAGCAGCTGGGGAAGACGCAGGTACGACCCGTACGTGAGCTGGGCACCCTGCTCGCCGAAGGAGACGAAGTTCTCGACCGTCATGAGCAGGAGACTATGTCCGCATGAAGTTCCGACACGAGCTGACCTACGACGCGTCCCCGGCCGACGTCTTCGAGATGCTGGCCGACCCGAAGTTCCGTGAGGCGGCCTGCGCGGCGCAGGGCGTGATCTCTGCCGACGTCCAGGTGGAGCGGGACGGCGAGCGCTTCACGCTCACCATCGACCAGGAGCAGCGCACCGACGACCTGCCGAGCTTCGCGCGCACGTTCGCCGGCGACTCGACCCGCGCCATCCAGCGCGAGGAGTGGACCGACCCCCTGGGCGGGACGTTGCGCATCGACGCGCCCGGCAAGCCGTCCGACGTGCGCGGCACGATCACGCTCGAGCAGCAGGGCGACGGCACCCGCGAGGTCGTCGAGCTCGACCTCAAGATCAAGGTGCCGCTGATCGGCGGGAAGCTCGAGAAGCTGCTCGCGGAGAGGATCACCGCGGGCATGGAGGCCGAGCACGGCGTCGGCGTCGCGTGGCTGGCGGGTGAGCGCTGATGGGCACCCGGCTCACGCACACGATGACGTACGACGCGTCGCTGGCCGCGGTCTCGGCGATGCTGGACGACGCGGCGTACCGCGAGGCGGTGGTCACCGCCCAGGGCGGCTCCGACGGGTCGGTCTCGTTCGAGCAGGTCGGCGACGCGGTCGTCGTCGTGATCTCGCAGGTGCAGCCGGCCGAGGGCATCCCGGGCTTCGCCCGGAAGTTCGTCGGGGACGAGATCCCCCTCCTGCAGCGCGAGGCGTGGACATCGGACGACCACGCCGACCTCGAGGTCACGATCCCGGGCAAGCCCGGCCAGGTGGTCGGCTCCATCGACCTCCACGAGGACGGCGGCACGACGACCGAGACCGTCGACGTCGAGATCACCGTGAACATCCCGCTGGTGGGCGGGAAGATCGAGAAGCTGATCGCCGACCTGCTGCGCAAGGCGCTGCGCGCCGAGGAACAGGTCGGCCGCGACTACGTGTTGCGCTGAGCCTGCTCCTGGGCCTGCTGCTGGGCCTGCTGCTGGGCCTCGGCGGCGTCCTGGCGGCGACGCCACCAGATGACGCCGCCGAGCACGACGAACGGACCGATCGCCAGGACCACGGTCAGCGCCTGCTCGACCGGGTGCAGCGCACCGAGGTGGAGCGGGACCATCACCCGAGGAACGGGTAGCGGTAGTCGGTCGGCGGGACGAACGTCTCCTTGATCGAGCGCGGCGACGTCCAGCGCAGCAGGTTCACGGCGGCGCCGGCCTTGTCGTTGGTGCCGCTGGCCCGGCCACCGCCGAACGGTTGCTGTCCGACGACCGCGCCGGTCGGCTTGTCGTTGATGTAGAAGTTGCCGGCCGCGAAGCGGAGCTCGTTCTGCGCCCACGCGATCGCGCGGCGGTCCTGGGCGATGATCGAGCCGGTCAGGGCGTACGGCGCGATGGACTCCATGCCGCGCACGACCTTCTCGAAGTCGGCGTCCTCGAACACGTGCACCGCGAGGATCGGGCCGAAGTACTCGGTCGTGAACATCTCGTCGGTCGGGTCGCCGCCCTCGACGACCGTCGGGTGCACGAAGTAGCCGACCTTGCCGTCGGTCTTGCCGCCGACCAGGATCTCCAGCTTGCGCTGGCGCTTCGCGCGCTCGATCGCCTTCTTGTGCTTGGCGAACGCGCGGTCGTCGATCACCGCGCCCATGAAGTTCGAGAAGTCGGTCGGGTCGCCGATGGTGATCGACTCGATCTCCGAGAGCAGCGAGTCCTTCATCTTCTTCCACACCGACCGCGCGACGTACGCGCGCGACGCGGCCGAGCACTTCTGGCCCTGGAACTCGAACGCACCACGGATCAGCGCCGTACGCACGACGTCCGGGTCGGCCGAGGGGTGGGCGACGACGAAGTCCTTGCCGCCGGTCTCGCCGACGATGCGCGGGTAGGCCCGGTAGTTCGAGATGTTGTTGCCGACCTCGCGCCACAGGTGCTGGAACGTCGGGGTCGAGCCGGTGAAGTGGATGCCGGCGAGGTCCGGGTGGGCCAGCGCGACCTGCGAGACCTCGAGGCCGTCGCCGGGGAGCATGTTGATGACGCCCGGCGGCATGCCGGCCTCCTCCAGCAGCTCCATCGTCAGCGACGCGGCGAGCTGCTGGGTCGGCGAGGGCTTCCAGATGACGGTGTTGCCCATCAGCGCCGGCGCGGTCGGCAGGTTGCCCGCGATCGCGGTGAAGTTGAACGGCGTGATCGCGTAGACGAAGCCCTCGAGCGGGCGGTGGTCGGTGCGGTTCCACACGCCGGGGCTGTTGGCGATCGGCTGGTCGCTGAGGATCTCGCGGGCGTAGTGGACGTTGTAGCGCCAGAAGTCGATGAGCTCGCAGGCGCTGTCGATCTCGGCCTGGTACGCCGTCTTCGACTGGCCGAGCACGGTGGCGGCGTTGAGCCGCTGGCGCCACGGGCCGGCGAGCAGGTCCGCGGCCTTGAGCAGGATCGCGGCCCGGTCGTCGAAGTCCATCTCGCGCCAGCCCGGCGCCGCGTCGGCCGCGGCCTTGATCGCGGCGCGCGCGTCGTTCTGCGTGGAGTTCTTCAGGACACCCAGCACGTGCTGGTGGTCGTGCGGCTGCACGACCTTGATCTCCGCACCGCCGCCGGCCTTCTTGCGGCCACCGATGTGCGCCTTGAAGTCGCGCTGCTTCCGCTCCAGCTTCGCGATCTCGGCCTGGAGGGCCTCACGCTCGGGAGTGCCGGGCGCGTAGGTGAGGACCGGCTCGTTGATCGGGGCAGGAGGGGTGGTGACAGCGTCCATGATTGCGATGCTCTCACCGTGCCGTCGCGTGCCCCAAACCGCGGGTCGGCGTGGCCTCGGACGAGGCCACACCGACCATCACCGTTCGAACTACTTCGCGTCGAGGTACTCGACCGACAGGCCAGGGCTCCAACAGGTGGCGCCGGTCGGGCAGGGCCAACCCATTGATGCAAAGCTCGCAGTACTGCCGTCGCGCACCATGGTGGTGCAGGAAACGTCCCCCACGCAGTCGGTGACTCTGCCGGTCCAGTTCTGCTTGCCCGACGGGTTGTCGGCGAGGACCTTCACGGTGCAGTAGTTCGTGTTGCTGCACTGCTTCCAGTTCCGAGTGGGACCGTTCTGTCCGTCCCGGCGCTGGATCAGACCCGACACGCGAAGCTCGTCGAGGGTCCGATTACAAGTGGCGACCACCCTCATCTCGATCCGGTTGCCCGTCCCGATCTCGGTGCCGAGGTAGTCGATCTTGGCGCGGCAGCCGAACGGATTGCCTCCGCGCTGCTGCCCGACGGCCGCCGCCGGAGTTTCGCCCTCCTGCGTCGCGGGTGCGGCCTGAGCCTGGGCGGTGACCAGGATCGGCGTCAGAAGAGTCAGCACCGCGAGAGTTGCCCACGTGTGGCGGCGCTTGGCTGGAGCAGGTCGATTGCGTTTCATGTACGTCCCCGAGATGTCGTGCGACGGCCCCATGCCGTCGCCGTGGCCGCGACGCTAGCCCGCCCGATCGCCTATCGGAACCAAGCTGCAAGAACCTGAGGCACTCGTCCGGCGATCCCAGGACGCCTCAGAGGAGGAAGGGGATCTCCTGCGTCGCGAACCAGCCGAGGTCGTCGTCGGGGTCGGCGCCCGCGGGCCGGTCCTCGGTGTCGGCGTGCACCGCGACGACGCGCTTCAGCGGGATCGTCCAGCCGGGCTCGGGGGCCTTGTCGAGCTCCGCGACCACGACCACGCGACGGCCCGGGCCCGGGAGCAGGGCGGCGGACGCGTCGGCGGCGGTCATCAGCGCGTCGTACTCCGACTCCTCGTCGTCCTCGGTCGCGATGACGACGTCGTCGGTGACGACGACGTGGCCCTCGGCGTGCTGCTCGGCGAGCAGCGCGAGGGTGGTGGGCAGGTAGGCACGAATCGTCACGAGGTCTCCGTCGGCTTGCGCTTCTTCCGGCCCCGCGGCGCCCGACCCCGGCCGCTGGACGCCGAGTCCACGAGCTCGTCCAGCGCCTCCTGCAGGCACGGCCCGAGCAGGTCGGCGTCCGCGATCATGTCGCGGTCGGCGGTGATGCCGTAGTAGACGAAGCCGTCGTACGACGTCACGCCGATCGCGATCGGGTGACCCTCGTGCAGCGGCGGCACGGGGTACGTCGCCACCATCCGCGCGCCGGCGGCGTACAGCGGGACCTGCGGCCCGGGGACGTTGGTGATGCACAGCCCGTAGCTGCGCCGCTCGGCGGCGGCCACCCGCGACCCGAGCGCGTGGAACGTCGCCGGCGCGAAGCCGGACAGGCTGGCCAGCCGGGCGGCGGCGACGCCGCGGCCGCCCTCCTTGTGCGCCTGGAACGAGTACGACACCTGGTGCAGCCGGACCACCGGGTTGGGCTCCCACACCGGGAGGTCGACGAAGTGCGCCGTGACCTGGCTGCCCATCGAGGTCGCCTCGAGCTCCTCGTCGATCACCGAGACCGGCACCAGTGCGCGCACCTGCCGGATGCCGCGCATCGACTCCCCGCGGGTCATCAGCCACGCGCGCAGCGCCCCGGTGATGGTGGCCAGCACGACGTCGTTGACCGAGCCGCCGTGTGCCTCGCGGACCTTGCGGTGCGCGGCGAGGTCGGTGCGCACGGTGACCACACGGCGCTGCTGCGAGAGCGGCCCGATGATCGGCGAGTCCGGGCTGGGCCTGCGGTTGGCGAGCGCGTCGACGACCTGGCCGGCGGTGCGGAAGCCGGTGGAGGCCGCGCGCAGCACCGAGCCGGTGGTGCTGCGGACGGTGTCGACGACGGTGTCCGGCTGGGTGACCGAGTCCCGCAGCGCGCCGGCCATCAGCGTGAACGGCGACGGGCGGCCGCGGGCCCGCCAGGCGTCGGCGCCGAGCTCCTTGGTCTCCGGCGACTGGTCGAGCAGCACCTGGCCGAGGTCCACGGTCTCGATGCCGTCGACCAGCACCTGGTGGGACTTCGACAGCAGCGCGACCTGGCCGTCGGCCAGACCCTCGACCACGTAGATCTCCCACAGCGGGCGGTTGCGGTCCAGGGGCCGCGAGACGATCCGCGACACCAGCTCGCGCAGCTGCTCGACGGTGCCGGGCCGCGGCAGGGCGGAGCGGCGTACGTGGTAGCCGATGTCGAAGTTCTCGTCGTCGACCCACACGGGGTTGGCGATCCGGCCCGGGACGGCCTGGATCCGCTGCCGGTAGCGGGGCACGAAGGAGATGCGCTCCTGCACCAGCTGGACGAGCCGGGCGTAGTCGAACCCCGAGCTGCCGACCTCGAAGATCTCGACGGTCGCGTTGTGCCGGGGCGCAGACGGGGACTCCTCGGCCAGGAGGGCCACATCCCGCGGCCGGAGCCGCTCACTCATCTCTCGCCCTTTCGTCGATCCACCGGGGCTGCGTGCCGGAGTTTCGTACAACGTGGGATTCTGGCAGACGTGACGGTCCACCGAGCAGAAGGAACGACGACGATGCGCCGAGTCCTGGCGAGCACCGCGGTGCTGATGAGCGCTCTCACCCTGGCAACCGCGTGCGGCAGTGACGAGGAGACCCCGTCCGGCACCAGCGACCCCAAGGTCATCGAGGTCACGTTCGACGGCGACTCCGTCACCCCCAACGGCGACCGCGTCGAGGTCGAGCGCGGCCAGGACGTCCAGCTCGAGGTCACCGCCGACGCGCCCGGCGAGATCCACGTGCACTCCGACCCCGAGCAGGAGCTGGAGTACACCGAGGGCACCACCACCGTGACGATCCAGGGCATCGACCAGCCCGGGACGGTGGACGTCGAGTCGCACACGCTCGAGCTGGTGATCGTCCAGCTCGAAGTCCGCTGAGGTGGCATCGCCTGACGGCATCACGCTGGCCCACGGGCTGGGCGGGGCGAAGGACCTGCCGATCTCGCCCGAGCTGGCGATCGCCGGTGCGACCGCTGCCCTGGTCATCTCGTTCACCGTCCTCGCGATCGCGTGGCGCACCCCGAGGTACGACGCCGCGACCAGCGGGCGGGTCGCACCGCCCGGGCTCGCCGCGATCGTCGACTCCCGCGCGTGGCGGATCACCTGGCGGGTCGTCGGCTTCGCGATCTTCCTCTACGCCGTCATGGTCGCGGTGTTCGGCAAGGACCTGGCGATCAACCCGATCCTCGGCATCGTCTACGTGTGGTGGTGGGTCGGCCTGGTGCCGCTCTCCCTGTTCTTCGGCCCGGTCTGGAAGGCGATCAGCCCGGTCCGCACCATCAACCTCGGCTTCGCGAAGATCTCCGGCAGCGACCCGGACCGCGGCCTGTTCGAGTACCCGGAGCGCCTGGGCAACTGGCCGGCGGCGTTCGGTCTCTTCGCGTTCGTCTGGCTCGAGCTCGTCTACCCCTACCCCACCGAGCTCGGCCCGGTGCGGCTCTGGGCGGCGGCGTACGTCGCGGTGATGCTGGTCGGCGGCGCCCTGTTCGGCAACCGCTTCTACGAGCGCGCCGACCCCTTCGAGGTCTACTCCACGCTGGTCTCGCGGATGTCGGTCTGGGGCCGGCGCGGTGAGCAGCTGGTGATCCGCAGCCCGTTGGCGAACCTCGACACGACGCCGGTGCGGCCGGGCCTGGTCGCGGTGGTCGCGGTGCTGTTCGGCAGCACGGCGTTCGACTCGTTCCAGGACTCCACCCGCTGGGTGAAGTTCGTGCAGGGCGGCGACACCTCGCCGTACCTGCTGAACAACATCGGGCTGCTGGCGTTCTGCGTCGCGGCCGGCGCCGTCTTCGCGCTCGGGTGCGTGCTCACCGGGCTCGGCGACGACCTACGCCGCGTGGAGCTGCCGAACCAGTTCGCGCACTCGATGATCCCGATCATCGTGGGCTACATCGTCGCCCACTACCTGAGCTACCTGGTCGAGGTCGGCTGGCTGACGCTGATCTACGCCAGCGACCCGTTCAGCAACGGCAGCAACTGGTTCGGCACCGCCGACCTGCCGCTGTTCACCTGGCTGAGCTACCACCCGACGTTCCTGGCGAACACCAAGGTGCTGGCGGTCGTGCTCGGCCACGTGCTCGGCGTGATCGCGGCGCACGAGCGGGCGATCCGGATCCTGCCGAAGCGGCACCAGCTCACCGGGCAGCTGCCGCTGCTGTTCGCGATGATCGCGTTCACCGCGGGCGGGCTGTACCTGCTGTTCGCGGCGTAGGGGTTGCGCCTCGGCCTGACGGGTACGGCCTCATGGCCATCACATCGTCAGGGAGGAAGACACATGTCGGACGACAACGCGGTCGCCAAGGAGCTCGTGGAGACGCTGAAGGACGGCGAGCGGGGCTTCGCCCGCGCGGCCGAGAAGGTGCGCGACGGGGACCACCCGGAGTGGGCAGCGACGCTGCAGCGGCTGTCGGAGCAGCGCGCCGAGTTCCGCCGCGAGATCGTCGCGCTGGGTCACGACTACGGCGAGGACGTCGACGAGAGCGGCTCCGTCGCGGGCGCCCTGCACCGCGGGTGGATCTCGCTCAAGGACGCCCTGACCGGTGACGACCCCAGCGCGGTCCTCAAGGCCGCGGCGACGGGCGAGGACCACGCCGTGAGCGAGTACGAGAAGGGCCTCCAGAAGGACCTCAGCGCCGGCTTCCGCGACGTCGTGGACCGCCAGCGCGCCGCGGTCGTGGCCGCACGCGACGAGGTCAAGGCCCTGCAGGCGAGCGCCTAGCGGCTACGCCGCCTCGCGGCCGGCGTCGAGGCCGGCGTCCCACGGGGCGCTGGCCGCGGCGACGACCGAGGCGTCGAGCACGTCGGCCAGGATGATCGCGGCAGCGCGCAGGCGGGCGGAGCGGAAGACCGCACTGCGGCGTACCGACTCGCTGGACACCCCGGTGACCCGGTGCACCATCCGCAGCGAGACCTGGCGGTGGGTCATCGCGGCCGCGGCGAGCAGCTGGTCGGCCATGCCGTCCCAGTAGCGCAGCGGGTGCGACAGCCAGGCGCGGCGCACCGCCTCGGTGCGCTCCAGCTCGGTGGTGGTCTTGATGATGCCGCCGAGGACGTCGAGGACCCGGCTGTACTCCGGGCCGAAGCCCAGCTCCTCCTCGGGCCCGACCATCTGGCGCAGCGGGCGCAGCGTGTGGCTCAGGACCGACGGGTCGGTCCAGGGCTCGAGGTGCAGCACGGTCGCGATGTCGCAGACCGCGTCGACGCCGGCCCGCTCGAGGTCGTCGAGGGACGGGAACTGGTCGATGTAGTAGTGCAGCAGGCTGCGGCGCACCCGGATCTGGCGCACCAACATGTCGCCGGGCGCCCCGGGCGGGAGCACGGTCGTGCTGACCGCTCCCCGCAGCTGGCCGAGCAGGGTCAGCTCCTCGCGCGAGAGGCGGGGCAGGAGCGCAGGCACGACGGACCCCAGGAGCGGAGATACCGCCCTGGTCCGCCCGTCCGGGTAGAGCAGGGCACTCTCCATCTCCGAGGCCATCGGCTCGAGATCGTCTAGGTGCCACACGAGGACAGAAATCGGCAGATTTCGGCCCGCCCTGAGTGGATCGGGCACCCTATTTCCGGACGCGATCAGGCCGGTAAAGGGGCGAGCACGTCGGCGACCCGCCCGAGCGCCCGGCTCAGTGGCGTGTCCCCCACCTCGACCAGCGTCCGTCCGGCCACCAGCGCCCGGTCGACCGCCGCCTGGTCGTCGGGAAGGAAGTGCAGCCCGGCGACGCGGGCGAAGCCGGTCACCATGCCTGCGATGTCGCGCTCGGACCAGCCGAGCGTCGGGCGCATCCGGTTGACCACCACGTGCACGGGGCGCGACCCGAGGAGGTCGCGCACCTCCACGAGCGCGCGGCCGAGCCGCGCCAGGCCGACCGGGTCGGCGGCACCGACGACGACCACCTCGTCGGCCACCTCGAGCGACCCGAGCGTCAGCTGGTTGCGTCCGGGCCGTGAGGCGTACTCCGAGCCCGGGTCGTCCTCCAGGCTGAAGCCGGTGTCCACGACGACCTCGCCCTGCTCGCGCGCGAGCTCCAGGAGGTGCTCGACCGCGCCGGAGCGCACCTCCACCCAGCGATCCCCGCGAGGCAGCCCGGTGACCACGCTCAGGTGCTGGTCCAGGCCGCGCTGCACCGCCGCGAACCGCTCGGCGAGCTGCCCGGACCCGGCCAGCCGAGCCGCGGCGAGCAGCCCGGAGACCTCGTCGAGGATGCCGAGCTGCTGGGCGACCGCTCCGCCGTACGGGTCCGCGTCGACGAGGATCGTGCGGCGCTGCCGGCGCGCGATCTCGGCCGCCAGCCCGATCGCGACCGTGGTGCGCCCGGGGGCGCCCGCCGGGCCCCAGACGGCAGTCACCCGGCCCCCCGGACCCGCCACCGGCCCGTGTACCGGTGGCGGGCCGACCGGCGGCGGACCGTCCGGCAGCGGACGGACGGCGGTCGCCGGGGTCTCTGGGGTGGTGACGGCGTCGGGCAGGGCCCCGAGGTCGTCGTCGGTGACGACGCGGTGGATGCCGATCCGGGCGGCGCGCAGCCGCCCGCCGTCGAGGGTCGCGCCGCCGGCCGCGATCGCGACCGGCCGGATCCCGTGCCGGCGCAGGTGGTCGACGGCCGTCCGGTCGAGACCGGGCGCGTCGATGCCGAGCACGGCGGCATCGGCCTGGCCCGCGGTGGCCGCGGCGAGCAGGTCGTCGACGTCCACGCAGCGCTTGAGCACCACCACGCCCGGGTGCTCGCCGAGGACCCGCAGCGCGCCGGTCTCCCAGGCCGCGCCCGAGGCGACGATCAGGACGAGCGCGCGGTCGGTCACGTCAGCTCCACCGGACGACGGTCAGCACCGGGTTCTCGATCCGGCCGAGGGCGGCGAGGAAGGCGCTGGCGTCGCCCGCGGGGACCGCCACGACCAGCTGGCGGCGGCCGGTGACGGTGCCGAAGCCGTCCTCCAGCGCCGGGGCGTCGACGACCGTGGCCTGCGCCAGCACCGGGTCGGACGCCTCGGAGCGGGCGCTCGGGTCACGCAGGTAGACGTCGACCACCGAGCCGGCGCGCACCGACCCCGGCACCTGGTCGGCATCGACCGCCACCGGCAGCTCGACGGTGTCCGGCGCCGTGTCCGCGGCGCCGAGGGCGGCCCGCGGCAGCAGCTCGCCCGCGCCGACGCCACGCAGCAGCCGCAGGTCGGCCGGCAGCTCGTCGTCCACCGTGAAGTAGCCGGCCAGCTGGTCGGCGTCGGCGAAGCGGACCCGGTGGGCGACGAGGTCGTCGGCGGTGAGCTGCGACCCCGGCCCGGCGTCGGTCGACACCGCCCAGACCGACACGGTGTCGTCGGCGGCGGCCAGCAGCCGCGCACCCGCGACCACCGAGACGACGACCAGCAGCACGCCCACCCACAGCCGGGGGTCGCGCCAGCCCGGCCGCGCGGCACGGGTGGCCGGCGGGACCGGGCCGGCCGCCCGGTCCACGGGCGCCCGCGCCGTCCCGAGACTCACGCGGTGATGATGGCCTCCCCGCCCCGATCCGAAACCCGTCCTCCACAGCCACCCGCCGGGTCGCCACGCGGACCCGCGAGGGTGCGACGATGGGGCCATGGCCGGCACCCCCCGCTTCCTCACGCTCGCCGACGTCGCCGAGGTCCTCAACACCTCCAGCGCGCAGGTCTACGCGCTCGTGCGCCGCGGCGACCTGCCGGCGATCAAGATCGGCGGCCGGGGTCAGTGGCGCGTCGAGTCGGCCCAGCTCGAGGAGTACATCGCGCGGATGTACGCCGAGACCCGGGCGTTCGTCGACGAGCACCCGTACGTCGAGTCCGACGCGGACCAGACGACCAGCTGACCGGTTAGCTGGCCGGTTAGCTGGCCGGTTAGCTGGCCGGTCAGCCGACCTGCTCGCCGAGCGTCACCGAGATGGTGCGCTCCTCGCCGTCGCGCTCCACGGTGAACTCGACGGTCTCCCCGGGCTGGTGGGTCCGGATCGCGACGATCAGGGCGATCCCGTCGGTCACCCGCTGCCCCTCGATCTCGGTGATCACGTCGCCCTTCTGCAGGCCGCTGCGCTCGGCCGGGGTGTCCGGCTCGACCGAGTCGATCTCCGCGCCGGAGGCGTCGGTCCGGCCGCCGGTGCGGACCTTGGCGCCGATGACGGGGTAGCTCGCCTCGCCGGTGCGCAGGATCTGGTCGGCGGTGACCCGCACCTGCTCGATCGGGATCGCGAAGCCGACGCCGATGTTGCCGGACTGCTCGCCGGTGATGCCGCCGCCGCCCGTGGTGGCGATCGCGGAGTTCACGCCGACCACCTGGCCGCGCAGGTTCACCAGCGGGCCACCGGAGTTGCCGGGGTTGATCGCCGCGTCGGTCTGCACCGCGTTGATGTACGACGACTCGCTGCTGGAGTCACCGGTGGTCACCGGCCGGTCCTTGGCGCTGACGATGCCCGCGGTCACCGTCGAGCTGAGCCCGAGCGGCGAGCCGATCGCGACGACCTCCTCCCCGACGAGCAGCGAGCGGGAGGCGCCGAGCGCGGCGGGCTCCATGCCGCGCGCCTCGGGCGCGAAGAGCACCGCGAGGTCGTACACCGGGCTCCGGCCCACGACCGTGGCGGAGTACCGGTTGCCGTCCTGGTCGACGATCTCGATCGGGCCGTCGTCCTCGTCGGCCCCCTCCACCACGTGGTTGTTGGTGATGACGTGGCCCTGGCGGTCCAGGATGAAGCCCGACCCGGACGCCCCGGCCTCCTGGCCCTCGTACTCCGCGACGATCTGCACCGTGCTCGGGAGCAGCCGCCGGGCCACCTCGGCCACGGAGCCGTTCTCCACCGGCAGCGGTGCCTCGGAGACCGTGTCGACGCCGGCCAGGCCGTCGCCCACGAACCCGTCGCCGTCGCTCGCGCGCTCGTAGACCGCCGCGCCGGCGACACCGCCGGCGATGCCGAGCACCAGCGCCAGCACGCACACGACCGGCCAGATCCAGCCGGACACCCGGCCGCGGGGCGCCGGGGGGCGCGCGGCGGCGTACGGCGCGTAGGGCAGCTGTTGCGTCGGCGGGGGCGGCGGGTAGCCGCCCCACGCCTGCGGCGGCGCCCACGAGGGCGGCGGCGTCGTCGGCTGCTGGGGCGCGATCGGCTGCGTCGGCTCGGTGCCGTCCCGCGGGTCGTCCTGGCTCACGTCCCTATCTTGACCCGTGGCCCACAATCCACGCCTCCCGGGCTCTCAAGTGCGGACCCGGAGTGCCGATCATCTGGACATGACCACGTTGGCGACCCACACCGCGTCCCACGGCGACTGGTACCCCCAGCACGCCTGGGACGCTGGGTCGACCTGCATCGGCGGCCGGTTCGACGACGGCACCCGGGTCGACGTGGTCACTCACCGCGACGCGGAGTACCGCGGGCACCAGCAGCAGGCCTGGAACGAGTGGCTGCACGGGCGCGTGCTCGTCGTGATCCACGACGACGCGCCGCCGGCGCTCGTGGTCCCGGTCGACCGGATCACCCCGGGGGCGATCCACCTCGCCGTCTCGGCGTGGGCCACCGGCCACGCCAGCTCCGTCGCGGCCTGACGACCTTCAGCGGCGCATGCGCGCGAACGCCGTCGGCTGCGTGGCGGCCGGGGGCCGCGGCTGCTCGGTCTGGTTGATCGAGGCCGGCGCGGGCCGCTCGATCGTGGGCGTGGACGCCGGAGCGATGCCGAAGACGAGCACGCCCATCACGGCGGCGCCGACGGCACCGCTGCCGATCGCGACCATGCCGACGTTGCGGCGCCGGTGGTCGAGGCTCGGCTGCAGGTAGGCCTCGCCGGCGGGGGCGAAGTCGCAGGCACCCATCAGGGAGCCCTTGAGCCAGTCCGGGGTCGACGGCGCGGCCACCTCGAAGGTCAGTCCGGCGAGCCGGGTCTTGACCCAGCCCTCCCGCTCGACGAGGTCACGGCAGGCGTGGCACCCGTGCACGTGCTCCCAGGCGCGCTCGGTCTCCTCCGGGGAGAGCTGACCGTCGAGCAGCGCGCTCGTCCGGGTCCCGAGGTGGCCCATCACGAGGCCGAACCCTGTCCGGACAGCAGCGGGCCGGCGTACCGGGCCCGGCCGTCGCCGGGCGCGCGGTGCGCGAGCGCGCTGCGCAGCATCGCCCGGCCGCGGTGGATGCGGGATCGCACGGTGCCGAGCTTCGCGCCGAGGATCTCCGCGATCTCCTCGTAGCTGAGGCCCTCGACGTCGCACAGGACGACCGCCGCGCGGAAGTCCGGCGGGAGCGTCGCCAGGGCCAGCTCGATGTCGTCGTCGAAGGTGCGGTCGGCGTACGCCGCGTCCGGGGTCGGCGACGAGCTGGTGAGCCGGTCGGCGCGCTCGTCGGAGAGGGCGTCGAAGCGGATCCGCTGCTTGCGGCGGGCCTGGTCGAGGAAGAGGTTCGTGGTGATGCGGTGCAGCCAGCCCTCGAACGTGCCGGGGGTGTAGGTCGACAGCGAGCGGAACACGCGGACGAACACCTCCTGGGTGAGGTCCTCCGCGTCGTGCCGGTTGCCGGTCAGCCGGTAGGCGAGGCGGTACACGCGATCGGAGTGCTGCTCGACGATCTCTTCCCACGACGGCACCGCGGCACTGCTCAGCGGTGCGTCGGTCATGGGAGCCTCCTCGACTCGCTTGCTCTTCCTCAACCTACGAACCTTCGCTGAGAGTTTCCTGAGCCCCGGCTTCGGGCTGCTTACGTGAGGACCAACGATCAGTGCCGGCCCGGTGTTCCCGCGCGTCACCACGACTCGACCGGGCGCCGGGGATACGGTGAGGTCGCACGTCCGCCCCAGGAGGCCCGCCATCACCACGCCGATCAAGCCCGCCAGCTGGTCCTACGCCGAGCAGTACGTCGCCGAGGACGACGTCCTGGTCGCGGCTCGGTCGCGCTCGGAGGAGGTCGGCGTCGTGCCGATCGGCTCCGGCGGCGGCGCCACCCTGCGCTTCCTCACCTCGGTCCTCGACGCGCGCGCGGTCGTCGAGATCGGCACCGGCACCGGCGTCTCCGGGCTCTGGATGCTGCGCGGCATGCGCGCCGACGGCGTGCTCACCACCGTCGACATCGAGGCCGAGCACCAGCGCCTGGCCCGGCAGACGTTCACCGAGGCGGGCATCGCCAGCCAGCGGGTGCGGACGATCGCCGGTGCCGCGCTCGACGTCCTGCCCCGGCTCACCGACGGCCACTACGACGTGGTCTTCTGCGACGGCGACAAGGCGGAGTACTCCGCCTACCTCCACGAGGCGCTGCGGCTGCTGCGTCCCGGCGGCGTCGTCGCGTTCGACAACGCGCTCTGGCACGACCGGGTCGCCGACCCGGCGCAGCGTGACGAGAGCACGGTCGCGATCCGCGAGCTCGTCCGCCAGGTCGCCGAGCGCGACGACCTGGTGCCGGTGCTGCTCCCCGTCGGCGACGGCCTGCTGGTCGCCAAGAAGGAGTGGAGTCCCGAGGCCGGCTAGAACCGGGCCGCGGCGCGGAACCCGGCGCCACCCTCGGCGATCGCGACGATCTCGCACGCCTCGATCAGGATGGGCGGGCTGCCGACCATCTGGGAGCCCGGCACGGTGGCGGCGTTCTCGGTGAACTCCGCCTGGAACGCGGCCCGCTCCTCGTCGGTGTCGAACACGTAGCAGCCCTCGAACCACTCCCCCGGGACGCAGCGCCACACCTTGAGGTGCAGGCCCTCCATCGCGGAGAAGCGGGCGTGCGAGGTGCCCGCGACGTACGACGCGAGCTCCTCCTCGACACCGTCCGGGGCGTCGGCGAGCGACCATCGCACCGTCAGTCCGTTCATCGGCCGATCCCTTCTGTCGGGTGCTCCGACCCGAGCCACTGCAGCAGCGCCCGCGCGCCGAAACCGGTGGGCCCGGTCGTCCATTCGTAGGAGTCGGCGGGCGCGTCGCCGACCGAGGCGACGTCGAGGTGCGCCCAGGGCACGTCCCCGACGAAGTGCCGCAGGAACAGCGCCGCGGTGATCGCACCGGGGCCGTTGGGCGCGTTGTCGGAGTCGGCGACGCTCGAGACCAGCTTGCTCTCGTAGGCGTCGGTCAGCGGGAACCGCCACAACGGCTCCCCGGCCGCGACGCTGGCCGAGCGCAGGGCCGCGGCGAGCGACTCGTCGGTCGAGAAGAAGCCCCCGACCTGCTGGCCGAGGGCCACCTTCATGGCGCCGGTGAGGGTGGCGACGTCGACGACCACGTCGGGGCGCACCACCTCCACGGCGTACGCCAGGGCGTCGGCGAGGACCAGCCGGCCCTCCGCGTCGGTGTTGGTGACCTCGCTGGTGCGCCCGCCGTAGTGGGTGATCACGTCGCCGGGTCGCATCGACGAGGCGCCGACGGCGTTCTCGGCGGCGGCGACCAGCCCGACCACGCGCACCGGACAGTCGACGGCGGCGAGCGCCGCCATCGTCGCCATCACGACCGCGCCACCGGTCATGTCGCGCTTCATGTTCACCATCGCCTCGCCGGGCTTGATGGACAGCCCGCCGGTGTCGAAGGTGATGCCCTTGCCGACGAGCGCGACCGTGGGCGTACGCCGGCCGGCCTTGCGCGGTGCGAAGTCCATGCGGACCAGGCGCGGCGGCGTCGCGGACGCGCGGCCGACCGCGAGCAGCCCACCGAAGCCGTCCGCCGCGAGCCGCTTCTCGTCCCAGACCGTGACCTCGAGACCCGCCTCCTCCGCGATCTCGACGGCCTGCTCGGCCAGCCAGGGTGGGTTCTTGAGGTTCGACGGCACCGTGCACAGCATCCGGGAGCGCCAGCCCGCGCCACCGACGGCGACCGCGCGGGTCAGCACCGGCGCCAGGGAGCCCGGCAGGTCGGCGAGCACGACCCGGGCCACCGGCCGGTGCTGCGGCGGGCCGGAGCGCCACGTGAAGCTGAACGAGCCGAGCATCGCACCGACCACGAACGCCTCGACGCCGTCCTCCGGGGCGATCGCGGTCACCGAGGTGGCGACCGCGTCGCGGTCGCGACAGGCCCGGCCGACGGCCGCGCCGGCGCGGCGCAGGTCGTCGGGCCGCTGCGCACCCACGCCGACCAGCAGCACCAGGCGCAGCGCGGGGTTCTCGGGGCTGCCGAGCGGCACCGGGACCGAGGTGACCTCGCCGGCCTCGCCGGTCGCCGAGCTCAGCTCCAGGACGCCGAGCAGGTCCACGCCGATCCGGTCGGCGAGCTCCTCGGCTCCCGGGCCGAGCACGACCGTCTCGTCGTCGTCGCCCGGCAGCACCGGGACGGCGACCACGTCCACCCCCACGACGGCGTGCGGCAGCACCTCACTGAGCGCGAACTCGGGAGGTGAAACCTGCGCCGGGAGTTGGGGGCGAACGGGTGTCGTCACGGCGTCAGCCGACGACGTCCTTGAGGGCGTTTCCGAGTGCGCCGGCCTCTTCGGCGTTGAGCTCGACAACGAGGCGGCCACCGCCCTCGAGCGGGACGCGCATCACGATGCCGCGTCCTTCCTTGGTGACCTCCAGCGGACCGTCGCCCGTCCGCGGCTTCATCGCCGCCATCCGCGCACCTTCCTTTTCCGTTCTCGAGCCAGGAGGGAGCCAGAAAGAGCCCTCCCACGCCATATGTGTGGACCATTATCCCCCATCGCGCGGTGACGTGGAGCACAGGGCGAGGTCCGAGCCCCGATCCGGCTGGCAGACTCCTGTCATGCAGGCCCGCTCCGCGCTCTTCGACGTGTACGGCGACCACCTGCGCAGCCGGGGCAGCGAGGCTCCGGTGGCGGCCGTCGTCCGGATGCTCGACCCGGTCGGGATCGCCGCTCCGGCGGTCCGCACGGCGATCTCCCGGATGGTGATGCAGGGCTGGCTCGAGCCGGTCCAGCTCGCGGGCGGACGCGGCTACCGGACCAGCGAACGGGCCAACCGCCGCCTCGACGAGGCCGGCAACCGGATCTACCGGCGCGAGGCACCGGACTGGGACGGCCACTGGCACCTGGCCTTCGTCTCCGCGCCGCAGAGCCGGGCGGCGCGGGCGCGGCTGCGGGCCGGGCTGACCTTCCTCGGGTACGCCGAGCTGAGCGACGGGGTCTGGGTCAGCCCCTACCCGCGCGCCGAGCTGGCGTCCATGGTCGAGCGGGAGGGCGCGACGGTGCGGGTGGCCCGTGCCGACCGGTTCGACCCCGAGCCGACCGGCGCGTGGGACCTCGACGGGCTGCGGGCGTCGTACGACGGGTGGCTGCAGGCGGCCGGCGACCTCGTCGACCAGCACTTCTCGGCGCACGACGACGAGGACGAGGCGGCGTTCGCCGCGCGCTTCCACCTGGTCCACGAGTGGCGCAAGTTCCTGTTCGCCGACCCCGGGCTGCCCGACGACCTGCTGCCCGACGACTGGCCGGGGCACGAGGCGGCGCAGCTGTTCGCGCGCGAGGCGAACCGGCTCAAGCCCGGCACCGACCGGTTCGTCGCACGTTGCCTGGGCGCCTGACAGACTGCAGCGCATGACCGACTCCCCTGTGCTGCTCGACCCCGTGCTGCTCGACGTCACCGACGGCGTCGCCACGATCACGCTGAACCGGCCCGAGGCGTACAACAGCCTGAACATCGCGACCAAGGAGCTGCTGCGCGACACCGTGCGCCAGGTCGCCGAGGACGACGCGGTCCGCTGCGTGGTGCTGACCGGCACGGGCAAGGCGTTCTGCACCGGCCAGGACCTCAAGGAGCACATCGAGCTGCTGGAGAACGGTGGCAGCGACGCGCTCTTCACCACCGTCGACGACCACTACAACCCGACCGTCACCGCGCTGGCGACGATGGCCAAGCCGGTGATCGCCGCGGTGAACGGCGTCGCCGCCGGCGCGGGCGCGAGCCTCGCGTTCGCCTGCGACCTGCGCATCGTCGCCGACACCGCCGGGTTCAACCTGGCGTTCGCGAACGTCGCGCTCTCCTGCGACACCGGCGCCAGCTACCACCTGCAGCGGCTCGTCGGACGAGCCAAGGCGCTCGAGCTCCTCTACTTCCCGTCGACGGTCTCGGCGGCCGACGCCCTGGACCTCGGGCTGGCCACCAAGGTCGTCCCGGCCGACCAGCTCGCTGCCGAGGTGGGCGCGCTCGCCTCGCGGCTCGCCGCCGGTCCGACGGTCGCCCTCGGCGCGATCCGTCAGTCGGTCGTGTACGCCGCCGGCCACTCGCTCGAGGAGTCCCTGGAGCTGGAGAGCGCGATGATGACCAAGACCGGCGCCACCGCCGACCACCGGGCCGCGGTCGCGGCGTTCGTGGCGAAGGAGAAGCCGGTCTTCGAGGGCCGCTGACGCCGTCAGCCGCGGCCCGCGCCCCAGATCGACAGCACCTGGCGGGGCACGGTCTCCTGCATCAGCCGGCGGGCCGGGTTGGCGCCGTACTCGACGGTGAGGGCGGAGCCGCGGAAGTGGTGGTTGTACCAGCCGGTCATCGTGCCGTGGCAGACCCCGCCGCACGTGAACGACTTGCGCGGCAGGTTGAGCTTGTCGGAGACCCGCCGAGCGAAGCGCTCGTCCTTGGTATCGGTGTCGACGCCGTACAACGGCTGGTGGAAGCTGACGATCCAGCGCGGCCGGATCTTCTTGAGGAACCGCATCATCGCGCGGGTCTCGGGCTCCGAGCCCGCCCGCGGTCCGGACTCGTAGCTGCCGTCGAGGTCGGCCCACCGGTACGGGTAGTTGCGGTTGAGGTCGACGCCACGGCCGTTCTTGCGGGTGCCGTGCGCGAGGCCGTCGGGGTTGTAGACGGGGACGACCCAGAGGTTCAGGCCGTGGATGGGGCGCCGGTCGCGCAGGCTCGTCAGGATCCGGCGGGTGTCGTTCTCGTCGCCGTGCATGGTCGAGATCAGCAGCACCTTGGGCTTGCCGCGCTCCCCCAGCCGGAACGCCTTGATCGGGCGGCCCTGGGCCGACTTCCCGATCACCACCTTCTGCACGACCGCCGGGCGCTCGTCGGGGGCGCGGAGCGCCGATGCCGGAGCAGCGAGGCCCAGGGACAGGGGGAAGGACAGGGCGAGTGAGGTGAGCAGGATCCCGAGACGCATGGGCAGGGAGCCTAGGTCAGACCAGGGCGTTGAGGTAGGCCCAGGTGAAGACGCCCACCCCGACGAGCATCCCGACGTGCGCGAGGATCGACAGCCCGGGACCCTCCGACCACGAGTCCTCGCGGCCGCCGGAGGAGTGCTTGCCCCGGCTCGGCAGCCAGCGGGCCAGGATCAGCAGGCCGAGCACGACCACGATCCACCAGAACGCGATCGCGGCGATGCCGACCGCGTCCCCACCCAGCACCGAGTCCTCCGGCGCGACCAGGAACGCGACCCAGAGCGCCAGGGCGATCACGCCGGTGACGGTGTGCGCGTGGACCAGCCCGTGACCGAGGTCGTGGCGGCCGGCGCCGCTGTCCGAACGCGCCAGCCGGACCTGGGTCAGCACGACCACGACGGCAGCCAGAGCCGTCAGGACGTAGACGATCACCTCGGTCGACACGGAGCGAAGTGTGCCCTACGCCGTGGGCTCGTCGCCACGCCCCCGCTCGGTGCCCTGCTCCCGGTCGGCCTCCTCGCGCTCGCTGGCGAGCCGGTCGAGGAGCGCGTCGACCTCGGACATCCGGTAGCCGCGGAAGCCCAGCGAGAAGCGCACCCGGCGCAGGTCGTCGGCGGTGAGCGGACCCTCCGCGGGGACGCTGGAGTCCGGGCGGTCGTCGTACACCTCGGCGAGCGGGGCGCCGCGTCCGGCGGCGACCAGGGCGATGCCGCCGAGCGCCAGCACGACCAGGATCGCGAAGAACCACATCACGAGGACTCATCCTCCCGGCTGCGGACCATCAGCGCGACCGCCTCCTCGACGTCGTCGGTGAGCACCAGCCGGTCGATGTCGTCCTGCCGGATCGTGCCCTCGGCGAGCTGGGTGTCGCGCATCCAGTCGACCAGGCCCTGCCAGTACGACGTGCCGATCAGCACGATCGGGAAGCTGGTGATCTTGCCGGTCTGGGCCAGCGTGGCCGCCTCGAACATCTCGTCGAGGGTGCCGAGGCCGCCGGGCAGCACCGCGAAGCCCTGGGAGTACTTGACGAACATCGTCTTGCGAGCGAAGAAGTAGCGGAAGTGCACGCCGACGTCGACCCAGTCGTTGAGGCCCGACTCCCACGGGAGCTCGATGCCGAGCCCGACGCTGACGCCGCCGGCCTCGCTGGCCCCCTTGTTGGCGGCCTCCATCGCGCCGGGCCCGCCGCCGGTGATGACCGCGAAGCCCTCCTCGACCAGCCGCCGGCCGAGCGTCTCGGCGACGGCGTACGACGGGTGCTCGGGCCCGAGCCGGGCGGAGCCGAAGACCGAGATGGCCGGACCCAGCTCCGCGAGCGCACCGAAGCCCTCGACCAGCTCGGCCTGCATGCGCAGGACCCGCCACGGGTCGGTGTGGACCCAGTCGCTGGGGCCGCGCGAGTCCAGCAGCCGCTGGTCGGTGGTCGAGTCGTCGATCTGGTTGCGGCGCTGGATGATCGGGCCCTTGAACCGGGCCCTCACGAGGTCAGCCACCGTCGGAGCCGGTCCTCGCAGCGGGTGATGTGCTCCACGGGCACGTGCTCCTCCTGCTTGTGGGCGAGCATCGGGTCGCCCGGGCCGTAGTTGACCGCGGGCACCCCGAGGCCGCTGAACCGGGCGACGTCGGTCCACCCGAACTTCGGGTTGACCTCGCCGCCGACCGCCTCGACGAACGCCTTCGCGGCGGGCAGGTCGAGCCCGGGCAGCGCACCGGGGGCGGAGTCGGTGAGCGTGACGTCGAAGCCGTCGAAGAACTCGCGGACGAACGTCTCGGCCTCCGCCTCCGAGCGGTCCGGGGCGAAGCGGAAGTTCACCTCGACCACGCACTCGTCGGGGAGCACGTTGCCGGCGACGCCGCCACGGATGAACACCGCGTTGAGGCCCTCGTGGTACTCGAGGCCGTCGATCACCGGCGTGCGCGCGTCGTACTCGTTCAAGCGGCGCAGCACCTCGGCGGCGCCGTGGATCGCGTTGACCCCGCGCCAGCTGCGCGCGGTGTGGGCGCGCTCGCCGGTCGTGCGCACCTCGACGCGCAGCGTGCCCTGGCACCCGGCCTCGACCACGGCGTTCGAGGGCTCCATGAGGATCGCGAAGTCGGCGGCCATCAGGTCGGGGCGGGCCTCGGCGAGCAGGCGCAGGCCGTTGTACTTCGCGTCGATCTCCTCGGCCTCGTAGAGGATGTAGGTGACGTCGCGGACCGGCTCGGGCACGGTCGCCGCGAGCCGCAGCAGCACGGCGTCCCCGCCCTTCATGTCGCAGGTGCCGAGGCCATGCAGCAGCGCGCCGTCGCGGCGGGCCGGCAGGTTGTCGTTGACCGGCACCGTGTCGAGGTGGCCCGCGATCACGACCCGCTCGCCGCGCCCGAGGTCGGTGCGGGCGACCACGGTGTGGCCGACCCGCTCCACCGTCAGGTGCGACAGCGCGCCCAGCGCCTCCTCGACCGCGTCCGCGATCTCCCGCTCGTGCAGGCTGACCGACTCGATGTTGACCAGCTGCTCGGTGAGCGTGACGGCGTCTGCGGTGAGGTCGAGCTGCATGGGGCCATCCAACCAGCCGAGCGGTGTGCCCGGACCGTCGAGAGTCGGGAAACGGCCCTTCCAGGGGCCGACTCGGGGCCGTTTCGCGTCTCTCGACGGAAGATGACCAGCCCACAGAACTAGAACCTGTTCTAGAGTGAGCGCATGCGCAACGGACTCGTGCTCTTCACCTCCGACCGCGGCATCAGGCCGGCCACCCTCGGCATGGCCGCGGAGGAGCGGGGCTTCGACACGTTCTACGTGCCCGAGCACACCCACATCCCGGTCAAGCGCACGGCGGCCCACCCGGGGACCGGCGACGAGACGCTGCCCGACGACCGCTACCTGCGCACCCTCGACCCGTGGGTCTCCCTCGCGACCGTCGCCCAGGCGACCTCGCGGATCAAGCTCTCCACCGCGGTCGCGCTGCCGGTCGAGTCCGACCCGATCACGCTCGCCAAGCAGATCGCGACCCTCGACCACCTCTCCGGCGGTCGCGTCGAGATCGGCGCGGGCTTCGGCTGGAACACCGACGAGCTCGCCGACCACCACGTCCCGGCCGCCCGGCGCCGCACCGTCCTCAAGGAGTACGTCGAGGCGATGCGAGCGCTCTGGACGCAGGAGGAGGCGTCGTACGACGGCGAGTTCGTGTCGTTCGGGCCGTCCTGGGCCTACCCCAAGCCGGCCGCCCACATCCCGCTGATCATCGGCGCCGGCGGTGGCCCGAAGACGTTCGCGTGGATCGCGGCCAACGCCGACGGCTGGATGACCACGCCGACGCAGCAGGACATCTCCGGCCAGATCGAGGCGCTGAAGAAGGCGTGGGCGGAGGCCGGCCGCGACGGCGCGCCGGAGATCCGGATCCTGATCGCGTTCAAGCCGAACCCCGAGGACCTGATGGCCTGGGCCGAGCAGGGCGCCACCGAGCTGATCTGGGGCGTCCCGGACAAGTCCGAGGACGAGGTGCTCGGCTCGCTCGACCGCCTCGCCGGCCGGCTCGGCCTGGGCTAGCCGCGCGGCAGCTCGAGCTCGTCGCGCAGCTTCTCGGCCCGGACGTCCCAGGCCAGGACGCCGTCGCGCGCCGAGGCGGAGTAGAGCGTGCGGCCGTCGGGCGCGAACGCCACCGCGACCGGGTCGTCGGTGTGACCGACGAGCTCGCGCACCCCGTTGTCGACCGGGGTCCACAGCCGCACGGTGTCGTCCTCCCGGTCGGTGAACGCAACGGTCCGGGACTCCGGGGCGAAGGTGAGCTGCTGGAGGAACCGCCCGTCGAGCACCGCCTCGAGGCTCAGGTCGGCCGCGTTCCAGACCGCCGGAGCGCCACCCGGCCCAGGCCCCGCGATCCAGGCACCGTCCGGGCTCCACGCGAGACCGTCGCTCTCCCCCGACGACCGCGGCAGCGTGCCGACCAGCTCTCCGGACGGTACGGCGTACACCTCGACCGGTCCCCCGCCGGCGGTCGCGACCCGGGTGCCGTCGGGGCTGAACGCGAGCGCGTGGACCTCCGACTCCGTGGCGATGGTGGCGACGTCGGCGCCGTCCGTCCCCCAGATCCGCACCTCGGGCTCGGCACCGGCGGCCGCGACGAGCTCGCCGTCGGGGCTGAAGGCGACGGCCTGGACCACCGAGCCGTCCGTGGCCTCCTCGCCGGCGAGTCCGTCCAGCTCGGCGGTCGTGTCACCGGTGTCGGCGTCGACGAGCAGCACGGTCGGGCCGTCGGCGCCGGCGAGCAGGCTCCAGTCCGGGGTGATCGCCAGGTGGCTGCCGCCGCTGACCTCCGTGAGGCTGCCGTCTGCCGTGTCCCATCGGCAGATGCCCTCCCAGCAGTCGGCGAGCACCTGCGCCCCGTCGGGGCTCACCGACAGCTGGTCCGGAAGCACCGCGCCACCCGCCAGGTCGCCCGCGGCCGGCGCCTCGGCGGTCGGCGCCTCGGCGGTCGGCTCCGGGTCGTCGCCGCACCCGGCGAGCACCGCCAGGGCCAGCAGCGCCGCAGCAGCAGCGGCCGTCCGAGATCGGGTGCGCATCGTCGTCCTTCGTTCGTCATGGCCCGTCACCGGTCGGACGCGGTGCCGCCGGGCCGGGTTCCGCGGGCGGTCAGTCGGGCGGGAACAGCTCGGTGACGTCGAACCACGCCTCGCTGCCGTCGTCGCAGACGTGGCGGTCGAGGTGGCGCCGCCCGTCGCGCTCGACGGACTGCTCGGTCGAACGTCGTCGCAGCGAGCGCAGCACGTCGTACTCGTCGCTCACCCGGAGCACCGACCAGGGCCGTTCCCGGGAGCCGTCACCCGTGGCGAGGATGCCGGCCAGCGCGACCTCCGCGAGCAGCCGCTCGCGGGCGGCTTCGTCCGTGCGGCCGGCCCGCGCCAGGGCGGCGGCGAGCGCGGCGTGCGCGGACGGGCTGAGCAGGGCTCCGGGCATCAGCCGCTCGAGGTCCTCCAGGCCGTCGGCCTCACTCACGACGAGGCCCGGGTCGAAGCTGCCGGAGCCGCGGACGGCCCGGCGCACCTCGGCCAGCGCCGCGGGGCTGCGGTCGGCGAGGTAGCGCCCGACCAGGTCACCGACGGTGGTCATCGCGCCTCCTCGAGCAGCCGGTCGATCTCGGCCTCGGTGAGACCGTCGAGGTACTCCCGGCCGGCGTCGCGGGCGTCGTCCTCGACGGGCTGGGTGAAGTAGTCCTCGTAGCTCACGCCCGGGTCGTCGGGATCCTGGTAGTTCTCGAAGTTGTCCTCCCAGGAGTTGGCCTGGTCGGCGGTGATGCCGTCGTCGCGGTGCTCGTCGAACGGGTCGCTCTCCCAGGGGAACTGCCAGTCGTTCTCGTCGCGGACCGCCTCGTGCTGACGACCGTGACGGACCTCGTGGGCGACGGTGTGGAGCAGGCGCGGGTCGTCGAGCAGACCCTCGTTGAGGCGCAGGGTGCCGGGCTCACCGTCGCTCCACGAGCCGTTCGAGCCCCAGGACTCGTCCTCCCACACGATCTCCGGCATCTCCAGGCCGCTGTCCTCGGACAGCTCCTCGATCATCTGCTCGATGACCGCGCGCCGCTCCGTGTCGGACAGCTGGGCCCAACGGGCGGCGACGTCGGGGTCGGCCGTGCCGTACTCGTCGACGTCCTGGACGTGCCCGCTCGGGATGCTGTCGGCGATCGTCGCGTCGGCGGCGGCGGCGCGGACCAGGATCGCGGTGACGTCGTCGGCGAGCGCCTGCGCCTGGTTGCGACGGACGGTGGCGTGCTCCTCGGCCTCCCACCGGCTGTCGAAGGTCCGCGGCTCGCTGACGTCGGTCACGGAGCCGTCGTCGCCGATCTCGAACTGGCCGGCCTTCGCCTGGCCCTCGACGTCGGCGACCAGCCGCTCGATGTCGGTCACCAGGGTCTCGGCGTCGTAGAGCGCCCGCTGCACCTGGCGCTTGCCCTCGAGGTGGGTGGTCATCGACCGCACCAGCGCGTCGCGCCGGAACTCGGCGACGTAGCGCGCCAGCCCCGTCCACGACGCCGGGATCGCCTGGGCCTCGACCTGGTCCCTGCTCTCCTCCAGCACCTTGGCGTCGGCGCGGACCCCGTCGCCGGCCTGGCCGAGCGGGGCGGCCCTCCAGCTCTTCACCTCGCCGTACCCGACCGGCATCAGCCGCTCCCCGGCAGCAGCCCGAGCAGGCCGTTGAAGCCCTGACCGACGCCGGCGTCGGTGCCGGCGGCGTCCTCGCCGGCGGCGGCGAGGGAGCTCGCGTACGACGCCGCGCTGTCCGCCCACGCGTCGACCTCGTCGTCCCAGCTCGTGCCGAGGTCGGACAGCAGCCCGACCGACGTCGCGCCGGGGATCGCGGACCCCGCGGTCGACAGGTGGCTCGACGACCCGTGCCCGCGGGCACCCTCGCCCGCGGCCGACACCGCGTGCGACGCGGCGGTCATGTCCGAAGGGACCACCTGGAAGACGGTCATGGCATCGGGATGCCCGGTCAGTGGCGTCCTAAACGGTCAGCGCGGGCGGGCGACGTACGCCTCGATGCCGTCGAGGATGCGGCCCAGCCCGAACTCGAGCTCGCGGCGCGGGTCGGTGCCGGCCTGGTAGGCCTCGCCGGCGGCCGAGCCGACCCGTTCCGCGAGCGGGTAGTCGCGGCCGGCCATCACCCGGCCCAGCTCGTCGCTGTTGGCCTCCCACCACTCGAGGTCGGTCTGGCCCGACTGGCGCTCGGCCTGGCGTACGGCGTGCTCGGCGCGGACGACGTTGGTCGCGAAGCCGACGACGAGGGTGATCGTCTGGTCCATCTCGATGTCGTCGAGCCCGACGCCCTCGACCGCCGAGAGCTGCCACTCGTACCGGTCGGCCGCGTGCGGGCCCAGCCACGGCCGGACGCCGACGACGTCCAGCAGCCACGGGTGCGCGCGCCAGTCCGCGAGCTGCACCTCCGCGACCTGGGTCAGCCGCGCGCGCAGGTCGCCGGTCAGCGGCGGCAGCTCGGTGCGCCCGAGCACCTGGTCGAGCATGAGGACGACCAGGTCGTCGCGGCTGGCGACGTACGAGTAGAGCGTCATCGCGCCGATGCCGAGCTGCTCGGCGAGCGTGCGCATCGACAGGGCGGCGAGCCCGTCGCGGTCGGCGAGCTCGATGGCCGCGTCCACGACCTCGTCGACGCTGACCCGGGGCGGTCGCCCGCGCTTCGGCGCACCGTCGTCCGCTGGCAGCACGTGGCGCCACAGCAGCGGGAGCGTCGGGTCGGCCACAGCGCGATCCTACTTTCTCGTACATCGTACGGAACAAATGCTAGGGTCCGTCCGTTCTTATCCGTACATCGTACGATTAAGGAGGCGGGATGGAACCCCCACTGATCGCCCAGGGCGTCCGCAAGCGCTACGGCGACACCCAGGCGCTCGACGGCTTCGACCTCGAGGTCGGCGCCGGGACGGTGCACGCGCTGCTCGGGCCCAACGGCGCCGGCAAGAGCACGGCGGTCCACTCGTTCGCGACGCTCACGAGGTACGACGCGGGCGAGGTCCGGGTGGCCGGGCACGACGTCCGCCGTGCGGGGGCGGCGGTACGCCGCTCGATCGGCCTGGTCGGCCAGACCCCGGCGCTCGACGAGGTCTTGTTCGGCCGGGAGAACCTCGTGCTGCTCGGGCGGCTGCACGCGATGTCGGCACGAGAGGCCGGCCGCCGGGCCGACGAGCTGCTCGCGTCGTACGGGCTCACGGAGGCGGGCGGCCGCAAGGTCGCGACGTACTCCGGCGGCATGCGGCGGCGCCTCGACATCGCCGCCAGCCTGATCCGGCGACCCCGCCTGCTGTTCCTCGACGAGCCGACGACCGGGCTGGACCCGCGCGGTCGCAACGAGGTCTGGGCGGCGGTGCGCCAGGTCGTCGCCGAGGGCACCACGGTGCTGTTGACCACGCAGTACCTCGACGAGGCCGACCAGCTCGCCGACCGGATCACCGTGATGGGCGCAGGGCGGGTGATCGCCGAGGGCACCTCGGCCGAGCTCAAGGACCGGCTCGGCGGCGACCGGGTGATCGTGACCGCGGCCGGCGTCGACGTCGTCGCCGGGGCGCTCGGCGCGCCCGCCGATCCGGACACCGGGCAGGTCGTGGTCGAGGCGGGGCCGGACGGTGGGACCGCCGCGCTGCTGCGCGTCGTCCGGGCGCTCGACGCCGCCGGCCTCGAGGTCGACGACGTGCAGCTGCGACGGCCGACGCTCGACGAGGTCTTCCTCCACCTGACCGAAGGGATCAGCCGATGAACGCACCCGTGACGACACTCAGGCAGAGCTGGGTGATGACCCAGCGCGACCTCAAGCACTGGCAGCGCGAGCCGTGGACGCCGATCTTCGGCATCGCGTTCTCGGTGATGCTGCTGCTGGTCTTCGGCTTCCTGTTCGGCGGCGCGATCGAGGTGCCGGGCGGTGGCGACTACCTGGACTACCTGCTGCCGGGCATGTTCGCGATGACGATGCTGTTCGGCGTCGAGACCACGATGGCGGCGGTCACCGAGGACACGAAGCGTGGCATCACCGACCGGTTCCGCTCGATGCCGATCAGCAGCGTCGCCGTGCCCCTCGGCCGGGCGGCGGCCGACATCACCAACTCCGCCGCGCAGCTCGCGGTGCTGATGGTCGGTGGCCTGGTCGTGGGCTGGAGCATCGACGGCTCGGCCGCCGATGCCGCGCTCGCGGTCGCGCTGCTGCTGTGGCTGCGGTTCGCCGTGCTGTGGATCGGGATCTACCTCGGCCTGGTGATGCGCGGCGAGGGCGCGCTGATGGCGGTGCAGGTGCTCGTGTGGCCGCTGGCGTTCACGTCGAACCTCCTGGTGGCGCCGGAGACCATGCCGGACTGGCTGGGCGTGATCGCGCAGCTCAACCCGGTCTCGGCGACCGCCGCGGCCGCGCGCGAGCTGTTCGGCAACCCGACCGGCATCACCGACGGCCTGCTGGCCGACCACGCGGTGCTGGTCGCGCTGGCGTGGCCGGCCGTGCTGACGGCGGTGTTCCTGCCGCTCGCGGCGCGGGCCTACCGGAACCTGAGCCGCTAGGCCTTCGCGACCGTCACGGTCGGCTCACCCTCGGGACCCTCGACGACGTCGTACGACGTCGCGAGGGTCTCGCTGGTGATCAGCTCCTCGTGGGTGCGGGCCGCGGCCTGCACCTCGGCCGAGCCGGCGATGGTCAGCGTGATCCGGTCGGAGACCTCGAGGCCGGCGTCGCGGCGGGCCTGCTGCACCTGGCGGACCAGGTCGCGGGCGACACCCTCGGCGGCGAGCTCCGGCGTGACCTCGGTGTCGAGGACGACGAAGCCGCCGCGGCGCAGCACGCCGGTCGCCACGCCGCTGTCCGCGGAGCCGGCGACGGTCTCGAGGGAGTACTCCCCCTCCTCCAGCACCAGGCCACCGGCGGTGACGGTGCCGTCGTCGGCCACCGACCAGTCGCCGGACTTCGAGCCCTTGATCGCGAGCTGCACGTCCTTGCCCAGGCGCGGCCCGGCGGCCCGGGCGTTGACGGTCAGCTTCTGCTCCACGCCGTACGACGCGGCCTCGTCGGAGTCGGTCGCGACCAGCCGGACCTGCTTGACGTTGACCTCGTCGCGGACGATCGCCTCGAACCCGGCCAGCGCGGCCGGGTCGTCGACGACGACGGTCAGCGTCGAGAGGGGCAGCCGGTTGCGCAGGTTGCCGGCCTTGCGGAGCGCGGACGTCGCCGAGCAGACCTCGCGCACGGCGTCCATCGCGGACACCAGCGCGTCGTCGGCCGGCAGCTCGTCGGCCAGCGGCCAGTCCGCGAGGTGCACCGAGCGGCCACCGGTCAGCCCGCGCCAGACCTCCTCGGTGGTCAGCGGCATCAGCGGCGCGGTCGCGCGGCAGACGATCTCGAGCACCGTGTAGAGCGTGTCGAACGCGTCGGCGTTGTCGCCCCAGAACCGGTCGCGGGAACGACGGATGTACCAGTTCGTCAGCACGTCGAGGAACGAGCGCGTCGCGTCGCACGCGTCCGCGACGGCGTACGCGTCGAGCGCGGTCGTCATCTCGTCGACGTACTGCCGGCACTTGGCCAGCAGGTAGCGGTCCAGCGGGTCGCTCGAGTCCGTCCGCCGAGTGGCGTCGTACGACGAAGCGTTCGCGTACAGCTGGAAGAAGTACCAGCTGTTCCACAGCGGGATCAGCACCTGGCGCACCGAGTCGCGGATGCCCTGCTCGGTGACGACCAGGTTGCCGCCGCGCAGGATCGGCGACGACATGAGGAACCAGCGCATCGCGTCGGCGCCGTCGCGGTCGAAGACCTCGCGCACGTCGGGGTAGTTGCGCAGCGACTTCGACATCTTGTTGCCGTCGGAGCCGAGCACGATGCCGTGGCTGATGCAGTTCTCGAACGCCGGCTTGTCGAAGATCGCGGTCGCCAGGATGTGCAGCGTGTAGAACCAGCCGCGGGTCTGGCCGATGTACTCGACGATGAAGTCGGCCGGGAAGTGGTGCTCGAACCAGTCGGCGTTCTCGAACGGCACGTGCACCTGGGCGAAGCTCATCGACCCGGAGTCGAACCACACGTCGAGCACGTCGGGCACGCGGCGCATCATCGACTTCCCGGTCGGGTCGTCGGGGTTCGGGCGGACGAGGTCGTCGATGTAGGGGCGGTGCAGGTCGGGCTCACCCGCGGCGTTGCGCGGCAGCCGGCCGAAGTCCTGCTCGAGCTTCTCGAACGAGCCGTACACGTCGATGCGCGGGTACGTCGGGTCGTCGGACTTCCACACCGGCACCGGGGAGCCCCAGAACCGGTTGCGGGTGATCGACCAGTCGCGGGCGTTCTCCAGCCAGCGCCCGAACTGCCCGTCCTGGATGTGGTCCGGGACCCAGTTGATCTCCTGGTTGAGCTCGAGCATCCGCTGCTTGAACGCGGTGACCTCGACGAACCACGACGAGACGCCCTTGTAGATCAGGGGCTCGCGGCAGCGCCAGCAGTGCGGGTAGCTGTGGTCGTAGGTCTCCCGGCGCAGCAGCACCGTGCCCTCGGTGATCGAGCCACCGCCGGTCTTGAGGTGCTCGATGATCTGGTGGTTGGCATCGAAGACCTGGAGGCCTTCGTACTCCACGACCGGGAACGTGAACTTGCCGTCCTTGCCGACCGGCATGACCGGCTCGATGCCCTCGCGGTCGGTGACGACCTTGTCGTCCTCACCGAAGGCGCCGGCGGTGTGCACGAGACCCGTACCGTCCGTGGTCGTCACGAACTCGGCGGGCACGACGCGGAACGCCCTCTCGTGGCCGAGGTAGTAGGAGAACGGCGGCGTGTAGACGAGCCCGACCAGGTCGGCGCCCTTGCCCCGCCACGTCACGGTCGGCTCGTCACCCAGCTCGCGGGCGTACGCCGCGACCCGCGCCTCGGCGAGGATGTAGCGGGTGCCCTCGACATCCACAGCGACGTAGTCGATGTCCTCGCCGACCATGACGGCGAGGTTGCTGGTCAGCGTCCACGGGGTCGTGGTCCAGATGAGCAGCTTGGCGCCCTGGAACTCGCCGGGCGTCGTCACGTCGTACCCGACGGTGACGGCCGGGTCCTGGCGCATCTGGTAGACGTCGTCGTCCATGCGCAGCTCGTGGTTGGACAGCGGCGTCTCGTCGTTCCAGCAGTACGGCAGGACGCGGAAGCCTTCGTAGACCAGGCCCTTGTCGTAGAGCTGCTGGAAGGCCCAGATCACCGACTCCATGTACTCGGCGTTCATGGTGCGGTAGTCGTTGTCGAAGTCGACCCAGCGGGCCTGGCGAGTGACGTACTCGCGCCACTCGCCGGTGTACTTCATGACCGACGCGCGGCAGGCCTCGTTGAACTTCTCGATGCCCAGCTCGAGGATCTCGTCGGTCGTCTTGATGCCGTTGAGCCGCATCGCCTCGAGCTCGGCCGGCAGCCCGTGGGTGTCCCAGCCGAAGCGGCGCTCGACGCGCTTGCCGCGCATGGTCTGGTAGCGCGGGATGAGGTCCTTGACGTACCCGGTCAGCAGGTGGCCGTAGTGCGGCAGGCCGTTGGCGAACGGCGGGCCGTCGTAGAAGACGAACTCGTTCGCGCCGTTCTCGCCGGGGTCGCGCTGGTCGATGCTGGCCTGGAAGGTGTCGTCCTTCTCCCAGAACTCCAGGATGCGCTCCTCGATCTCCGGGAAGCGCGGGCTCGAGGGCACGCTGCCGGAGTCGTTCTTCGGGTAGCTCATCGTGGGCATCTCCTGCGGTGTCGGTCTGGACTCACCACAGGGACGACGTCAGCCGCGGTACCACCCTGCTTGCTCCCAGCTCTCGCGGAGGAGCCACTCGTTCACGGCTGTGACGGGCCTACCCGCCGGGTTCTACTGGGCCCTGCCTCGCGGCTGGACTGTTCTTCCCGGGGCTCGCCGCTGATGACGGCTCAGACGCCTGTGGTCGAAGCGTACGGCGTTGGCTCGGCGGCTCGCTAATCGGTTAGGAGGAGAGGGTCGGGCGCGGGCGTCCGATAGTCCCTAACGTTTTGGCTGCCGACACGCCGGAACCAGCAGCCAAAACGTGAGGGACTATCGCCCATTCCCCGCACAGCCGACCTCCGCGCCCTGCGAGCTCACCCCGCGATCCGGTAGCGAAGCAGTCGAGCGCGCTGGTCCTCGGTGAGCTGACGGCGGGCCGCGACGCTGGTCGTCGGGATCCACCAGGGCGGAGGCTCGATGGTCCAGCGGGGAGCCTCCGACCGGCCGGCGCGGACCCGAGCCCGGGCGTACGCCTCGCGGAGGCGCCGGCTGAACGCGGTCGGGTCATGGCGGTCGGGTGCGACCATCGTGACGCACTCGAGGCCGACGGCGCGGTAGTCGGCCTCGCGCTGGATGTCCTTGGCACGCCGGGCGCCGGCGAGATGCAGACCACCGTCGTACTCCCCGACGACGCCGAGCACGGGGTCGAGGAGGTCCGGCGTCCCGATGTGCCGGCCGGCGAGGTCGAAGACCGGACGGTTGCACAGAGGACGGCGGAACCCGATGTCCACCGACCAGATCCATCGCATGTCGAACTCGGTCCACGACCAGGTGTTCTCGTCGCTGTAGGGGATCGCGTCGCGGCACTGCGGGATCCCGGTCCAGGCCGGATGGGCGAGGGCGTAGTCCTGGAGCTCGTCGATCGAGACCAGGTCGGAGTACGCCGCCATGTCGAGCACCGCGGCTGCCTCGCGCACGGACGCGGCGTACCTCATGGCGAAGCAGACCGACCGGACCGGGCTCGTGACCCGGAGGCCGTCGACGACCTGGAGCTCGCGCGGATCGACCTTCTCCTCGCAGATCGCGACGCCGGGGCGGCTGCGTGCATGCAGGTCCCCGGTCGTGAGCGTCACGTCCAGAAGGGCGCCGCGGCCATCGGTGCCGCCGAACCACCGCCCGCCCAGCCAACGCAGCGCCGCCCAGCCGGTGACGCCGCCGTACGCCGGCAGGTGTGCGGCCGCCTCGACGATCCGCTGCTCGACCGACTGGTCGTCCACCCACGACGGGACGTAGAGGCCCCAGGAGCTGCGGCGCCACCCTTCGCCTCTCGCCTCGGCCCGGGTCGGGCCGGTGCGGCCGCGCGGGTCCACCCGGACCGGGGCGACGACCCCGGGCCGATTCGGGTGGAGCTCGGGCGGTTGGAACACGCCCGCATCCTCGGACGGTCGCGGCCGGTCCTGCTGGCGTCATCCACAGGGGCACCTGAGATGGGCTGGTGCCACCGGCGATAGTCCCTAACGTTTTGGCTGTCGACACGCCGAGAACGGCAGCCAAGACGTGAGGGACTATCGCGATTGCCCCCACCCACCGCCAGATGGTCGAGTAGCCCCCATGAGTGAGGACCCGCGGGACTACCGAGCGACCCATGGCGAGCGCGACACCGTGCTGACCTACCTGCGCAACTACCGGTTGACGTTCGAGATGAAGTGCGCCGGGCTGGACGCCGAGCAGCTGGCGGCCCGGTCGGTGCCACCCTCGACGATGTCGCTGCTCGGGCTCGTGCGGCACCTCGCGAAGGTCGAGCACAGCTGGAACCGCCGGGTGCTGCAGGAGGACCTGGACCTGCCGCGGCTGTACTGGGCGGAGGACCAGGAGGACCTCGACTTCGACGGCGCTGTGGCCGACGAGGCCGTGGTCGCCGACGCCTGGGAGTCGTGGCGGCGCGAGGTCGCCGCCGCGGACGCGTGGCTGGCCGCCGAGGAGGACTGGGGCCGGCAGGTGCCGGTGCACGGCGAGCCGACCGAGGTGCGCGACATCGCCGTCCACCTCGTCGAGGAGTACGCCCGGCACTGCGGCCACGCGGACCTGCTGCGTGAGTGCATCGACGGAAGGACCGGACAGTGACCGAGCTCGAGACCATGCGCCGCTGGCTGGCCGACTTCCGTACGGCGGTCGAGCGCAAGACCGCCGACCTCGACGCCGAGCAGCTGGCCCGGCGTGCCGTCCCGCCCAGCACGCTGAGCCTGCTCGGCCTCGTCCGCCACCTCGCGCAGCTGGAGCACCACTGGTTCCGCCGGGTCCTCCAGCAGCACCCCGAGGAGACCCAGCTGTTCGTGGTCGACGGCGACTGGGAGTCCCAGTTCGACGGCGCGGTCGCCGACCCCGCCGTCGTCGAGGAGGCGTTCGCGACCTGGCGCGAGACCTGTGCGCAGGCGGACTCCTGGCTGGACGGCCTGCCCACCGAGGCGCTCGACGTCGTCATCGGTCCCGGCGACCGGATCGAGTCGATCCGCGACGTGTTCATCCAGGTGCTGCAGGAGTACGCCCGCCACCTCGGCCACATGGACCTGCTCCGCGAGTCGATCGACGGGCGTACCGGCGTGTAGGTCAGCCCGCCGCCTGCTCCAGGTAGGGACGCAGCTCCTCCAGTGCGTAGGGGATCGACAGCGGCGTGGGCGTGTTCAGGCCCACGATGGTCGGGTAGTCGAGCACGGCGACGCTCCCCGGCAGGTCCTCGAAGCCCGGGATGTCGGCGAGATCGGACTCGTCACCGCCGTTGACGAGGAAGGCCAGCAGGTCGGCTCGCAGCAGGTCGACCCGCTCGGTGCTCGCCTGGACCCGCGCGTCGCCGGACTTCTCGCCCTCCTCGCGCACGGCCGGGAACATCTGCATGCCGAGCTGCTCGAAGAAGACCGTCGAGCCGTCGGCCACGTCGGCCACGATGTACAGCGAGTCACCGACGACGTACTGCGCCAGCACGAAGGTCTTGCCCTCGAGACCCGGCAGCTCTGCCGCCGTGTCCGCGACGGCGCCGTCCACCTCGGCCACGACCTCCTCGGCGCGCTCCTCCTCGTCGAGGACGTCGCCGGCGAGCGCGACCAGGTCCTGCCAGGGCTGCACCTGGCTGTCGTCGAGGTTCGGGATCGTCGGGGCGATCTCGGAGAGCAGCTCGTAGGTGCGCTGGTCGGTGATCGAGAAGCTGCCTACGATCAGGTCGGGACGCAGGGCGGCGATCTGCTCGATCGGGACGCCGTCGGTGAGCTCGAGCGCCTCGGCGTCCGCCGGCAGCTCCTGCCACGGGACGGTGGAGTCGGGCATGTACGAGTCGAGGGTGTAGCCGACCGGCTCCACGCCCATCGCGAGCATGGTGTCGGTCCACTGGACGTCGATCGTGACGATCCGCTCGGGTACGCCGTTCACCTCGGTGCTCCCGTAGACGTGCTCCACCACCAGCGGACCTCCGCCACGGGTGGGCGTCGGCGCGGCGGCCGTGGCGTCGGAGTCGTCCCCGCACCCGGCGAGGACGAGCGGGACGAGCAGGACCGGGAGCGCGGCCAGGCGCCGCAGAAGATGTGTCATGAAAGTAAGGTTAGCCTTACCTCACCTGTCCGTCGGAGCGGGCTCGGTCGGCGGACGCCCGCCGGGCTCCTAGACTGCTGCCCCGTGAGCGACAAGCCGACGACCGCCTGGGGCTACGGCCTCGCCACCCTCGACGCCAGGGGCACCGTGCTCGACGTCTGGTTCCCCGCGCCGGCGCTCGGCGAGCGACCGGACGACGCGCTGCCGCCCGCGGAGCTGACCGTCCTGCAGGGGGCCGACCAGGACCGTGGCGTCACCCGCGAGGTGCTGCTCGTCGAGATCGCCGACCTCCAGGCCGCGCCGGCCACGACCGAGGACGTCTGGCTGCGCCTGCACCTGCTCTCGAGCCGCCTGGTCACCCCGCACTCGGTGTCGCTGGAGGGCCAGTTCGGCCTGCTCGCCAACGTCGTGTGGACCAGCGCCGGCCCGTGCGCGGTCGAGGGCTTCGAGCTCGTGCGCGCCCGGCTGCGCACCAACGGCCGGCACCTCACGGTGTTCGGGGTCGACAAGTTCCCGCGGATGGTCGACTACGTGCTGCCCGCCGGCGTGCGGATCGCCGACGCGGACCGGGTCCGGCTGGGCGCCCACCTGGCCGAGGGCACCACGGTCATGCACGAGGGCTTCGTGAACTTCAACGCCGGCACGCTCGGCGCGTCGATGGTCGAGGGCCGGATCTCGGCCGGCGTCGTGGTCGGCAACGGCTCGGACGTCGGCGGTGGCGCCTCGATCATGGGCACCCTGTCCGGCGGCGGCACCCAGGTGATCTCGGTCGGCGAGCGCTGCCTGATCGGCGCGAACGCCGGCGTCGGCATCTCCCTTGGCGACGAGTGCGTCGTCGAGGCCGGCTGCTACGTCACCGCGGGCACCAAGGTCACCGTGCTCCACCCGGGCGCCGAGCCGAGGGTCGTCAAGGCCCTCGAGCTCTCCGGGGCGAAGAACGTGCTGTTCCGCCGCAACTCCGTCACCGGCGCGGTCGAGGCGGTCCCGTGGCGCAGCGGCGGCATCGAGCTGAACGCGGACCTGCACGCCAACTGACGATTCGTCGCCGTTTTCCCCTCCCCCGCAAAATGGCTGCATGAAGGTGCGGACGGGCGCGGCCCTGGTGGCGCTCGTCGGGGTCGGCGTCGCCGCCGCCGTCGGGTACGGCGTGCACCACCACGTCACGCCGCTGCTCGACCTCGGCCCGGACGACTGCACCGCGACCGTCGGCGGCCGCACCGTCGAGGTGACCACCGAGCAGGCCGAGAACGCCGCGCTGATCACCGCGATCTCGGTGGGCCGCGGCATGCCGGCGCGGGCGGCCACGATCGCGCTCGCCACGGCGTACCAGGAGTCGAAGCTCTACAACATCGAGAGCGGTGACCGGGACTCGCTCGGCCTGTTCCAGCAGCGGCCGTCCCAGGGGTGGGGCAGCCCCGAGCAGGTCCTGGACCCGTACTACTCCGCGAACGCGTTCTACGACGAGCTCGCCGAGGTCGAGGGCTACGAGACCATGGAGGTCACCGACGCCGCGCAGGAGGTGCAGCGCTCCGCCTTCCCCGAGGCGTACGCCGACCACGAGGCCGACGGCCGGATCCTCGCCTCCGCACTCACCGGCAACTCCCCCGCGGCGTTCAGCTGCACGCACACCGACGAGCCCGACTCCGAGTCCGACCGCCTCAACGACGCTGGGCTCACGCACCGCGCCGCGGTCGTGCGCCGCGAGGTCGACGGCCTGTTCGGCAACCCGTTGGGCGGCTTCGCGCCCGGCGGGGTGACCACCGGCCACATGCCCGGCTCGGCGCACTACGACGGCCGCGCGATCGACATCTTCGTCCGGCCGGTGAACGCGGAGAACACCACCCGCGGCTGGGCGATCGCGCAGTACCTCGTCGCCCAGGCCGACCGGCTCGGCATCAAGACGGTGATCTTCGACGACCGGATCTGGACGTCCGGGAGCCGCTCGGACGACGGTTGGCGGGACTACGACGCGCCGGACGGACCGGGTGACCGGGCGGTCCTGGAGCACCGCGACCACGTGCACGTCGACGTCTTCGACTGACTGTGGAAAGTGCCCCACATTTGTCGGCGGGGAGGCGCATGCTGGGAGACAGACAAAATCTCTCAGCCCACGTCGGCGGCGTCCGATGTGAAAGGCAACACACGGAGGACGACATGTGCAACCACACACCGCGCTGTCCGACCACCCAGGACTCGGACTGCTGTACCGCCCACGTGGTCGCCGACCGCAGCGACCAGGGCTGGTGCCAGCTCTGCAACGGCGTCATCTTGTTCGATGACGGCCACTACCTGACTCCGGACGGCCGCGACCACCCGATCTCGGCCTAGCCCCCTGAGGACAGCCGCGCGACCGCGGCGTCGACGCGCTCGTCGGTCGCCGTGAACGCCACCCGCACGTGCCGGCGGCCGGCCGTGCCGTAGAACGCTCCGGGCGCGACCAGGATCCCGCGCTCGGCCAGCCAGCCCACCGTGTCCCAGCAGTCCTCGTCGCGCGTCGCCCACAGGTACAGCGATGCCTCCGAGTGGTCGATCCGGAAGCCCGCCGACAGCAACGCCTCGCGCAGCTTGGCGCGACGAGCGGCGTACCGAGCGTGCTGCTCGACGACGTGGTCGTCGTCGTCCAACGCCGCGACCATCGCGACCTGCTGGGGGCCGGGCATCTGCAGGCCGAGGTTCTTGCGGACGGCGAGCAGCTCGCCGACCAGCGCCGGGTCGCCCGCGACGAACGCACACCGGTAGCCCGCGAGGTTCGACCGCTTCGAGAGCGAGTGCACGGCGAGGATGCCCTCGTGGGAGCCGCCGCAGACGTCCGGGTGCAGCACGGAGAGCGGCGTCTCGTCCCACGCGCACTCGAGGTAGCACTCGTCGGACACCAGGATCGTTCCGCGCTCACGACACCACTCGACGACCTTGCGCAGGTGCTCGAGCGGCAGCACCTTGCCGGACGGGTTCGAGGGCGAGTTGATCCAGAGCAGCGCGGGCGTCTCCGGGCCGAACGACGTGAGCGAGTCGGTCGCGACCGCGCGGGCGCCGGCGAGCGCGGCGCCGACCTCGTACGTCGGGTACGCGAGCTCGGGGTAGCCGATCAGGTCACCGGCGCCGAGGCCGAGGTGGCCGGCCAGCGAGGCGATCAGCTCCTTTGAGCCGATCACCGGCAGCACGCCGTCGAGGCCGAGGCCGGTCACGCCGTGGCGGCGCGCCAGCCAGTCGACGCAGGCCTGGCGGGTCTCGGGGCGCCCGATCGTGAGCGGGTACCCCGGCGAGTCCGCGGCGGCGCGCAGGGCGGCCTGGACGACCTCGGGGGTCGAGTCGACCGGCGTACCGATCGAGAGGTCGACGATGCCGTCGGCGTGGGCGCGGGCCCGCTCCGCCGTCGGGAGGAGGCGGTCCCAGGGGAAGTCCGGGAGCCGGGACGAGACCGGCGCAGTCGGTCGGCCGATCAGTGGTCGGTTTCCTGCGGCGGGAGCGCGGCGATCATCGGGTGGTCCTTGTCGATCTCACCCATCTTGGCGGCACCACCCGGCGAACCGAGGTCGTCGAAGAACTCGACGTTCGCCTTGTAGTAGTCCTTCCAGTTCTCCGGCACGTCGTCCTCGTAGAAGATCGCCTCGACCGGGCAGACCGGCTCGCACGCACCACAGTCGACGCACTCGTCCGGGTGGATGTAGAGCATCCGCTTGCCCTCGTAGATGCAGTCGACGGGGCACTCGTCGACGCAGGCCCGGTCCTTCAGGTCGACGCACGGCTGGGAGATGACGTAGGTCACCGGATTCCTCCTGGAGCTCAAGGGAGCAGGTGCTCGGGCACAGCCTAGTATCCCCGCGTGGCTTCTGGAGACGCACCCCACGATGTGGCCAAGCACATGCTTGGTCCGCACGTGGTCGGGCAGCGCATCGTGGTCCGCCGGGTGCTCCCCGGCGAGACCGGTCCGAGCGGGGGTCCGGCGCTCACGGACGTCCTCGGCGTCTGCCTCTCCTGGGCCGACGGCACCTGCGTGGTGCAGCGCGAGGACGGTACGTCGGTCACGATCGAGACGGCCCACATCGTCTCCGGAAAGCCCGTCCCGCCCCGGCCCCCGGCGCGGCACCGGGTCTCCGCCCAGGAGGCGCAGCGGCGCGCCCTCGCGCTCTGGCCGGACCTGGAGACGGCGCCGCTCGGCGACTGGGTCCTGCGGCACTCGGCGACCTCGACCGCGCGCCGGGCGAACTCGGTCCTGGCGGCCGGCCCGTCCGGGGTCGACGACGCCTACGACCGCGTGCTCGCGTTCTACGCCGGGCACGGCAGCCGCCCGATCGCCGCGGTCCTGCCGGACTCCGACGAGGACGCCCTCTTCCGCGGCCACGGCTGGGTGCTGGAGAGCCACGACGCGGACACGCTGTTCCAGATCGCGTCCGTCGCCTCGGCTCGGCGGGCGGTGTCGAGACGGGCGCCCGAGCGCCTTCCTCATCCACCGTCCTTCGAGGAGGCCGGCGACCTGGTCACGGTGCGGATCGGGGACCGGGCCAGCGGCGTCGCGGCGTACGCCGACGACTGGGTCGGCTTCCGTGGCATCGAGGTCTCCCCCGAGCACCGGCGGCAGGGCCTCGGGCTCGCGGTGATGGACGCGCTGCTGGAGTGGGGCGCCGAGCGCGGCGCGACGACGGCGTACCTCCAGGTCCTCGCCGACAACGCACCCGCGCTGGGTCTGTACGACCAGCTGGGCTTCGCGACGCACCACGCGTACCGCTACCTGGCCCCGCCGCACTCCTGAGCTAGACGCCCAGGTCGGCCTGCCGCCCGAAGAACCGCTCCGACCAGCGGGTCAGCCACGCCCAGCGCCATCGCATGAGCAGCAGCACGGCGGCGCCGGCGAGCACCATGCCGGCGATGTTGACCCCGAGCTGGGCGAGCGAGCCGCGGATCTCCCCGGTGTCGCCGAACGCCAGGCCGAGCGCGAGGTTCCCGGCGGCCGGCACGGTGGTCACGCTGATGAAGACGCCGACCATCGTCGCCGACCGCGACACCGCGAGGGCCAGCGCACCGGCCGCGCCCGCGAGCAACGCGACGATGAACGACCACTCGTCGGGGTGCCAGATGAAACCCGTGTTCGGCCGCGGCCGCGTGATCTCGTCCGCGGTGATCAAGCCCGTCCCGCGGGCCAGCAGGGAGAGCGCCGTGACCACCGCGACCGCGAACGCGAAGGAGTAGGTGAGCAGCCGGAGCCCCCGGCCGATCAGGCCCCACCGGGCGAGCGCGATGCCGGCGCTCGCGGCCGCGACGGCGCTGTACTCGGGACCCACGACCATCGCGCCGACGACCAGGACCGCCGAGTCCGTGATCACCGCGATCGCGGCCAGCGCGACCGCCAGAACCAGGAACAGGTGGTACGACACCGTCGGCACCGCCCCCGACGCGGCCTGCGCCTCCACGGCCTCCCAGATCACGGCGTCGTCGGGATGGCCCGGTGCCGCGGCCTCGAGGCGCCGCGCGGCCTCGAACGGGGTCCCGGTGGGCGTCGTGACGACGATGCCGCCAGCCCGGTCCAGGCCGAGCTCCTTGAGCTCGTTGAGGAGCACACCGGCCTTCTCACGCGCGACGTCGCACTCGACGAGGTCGCCCGGAGGCTGCACGACGACGCCCGGCTGCAGGGTGACGTTCGTGACCCACTCGCGCTTCCCGAGCGCGTCGACGAGGGCCCCGGTCAGGTCGGATGGCGAGGTCAGCCGGAAGTGGACGAGCACGCGCGCAGCGTACGACTCCCTAGGCTGGCGCCCATGGATCTCGAGCAGGAGGGCGAGCGGCTGCTGGCGTTCGCGCGGGGGTCGGTTCACCCCGACGGCGGCTTCGGCTGGCTGTCCGAGGACGGCGCCCTCGAGCCGGAGCGCCCGGTGGAGCTGTGGATCAGCTGCCGGATGACCCACGTGTTCGCGCTCGCGCACCTGATGGGCCACGACTGGGCCGGCGATCTCGTCGACCACGGGGTGAGCGCGCTGACCGGCCGGTTCCGCGACCACGTCAACGGCGGGTGGTACGCCGCGGTCGGCCCGGACGGGCCCGTGACACGGGCGAAGACGGCGTACGAGCACGCGTTCGTGCTGCTCGCCGCGTCCTCGGCCGCCGTCGCCGGCCGACCCGGCGCGGACGCGCTGCTGGCCGACGCGCTCGACGTGCTGGACCGGCACTTCTGGGACGAGGACGCCGGGATGGTCGTCGAGGAGTGGGACGAGGCGTGGACGACGCTGGACGACTACCGCGGCGTCAACGCGAACATGCACACGGTCGAGGCGCTGCTCGCCGTCGGCGACCTGGCCCGCGCCGAGCGGATCGTGACCCGGGTCGTGCACGGCTTCGCGCGCGAGCACGACTGGCGCATCCCGGAGCACTTCGACGCGGCGTGGAACCCGCTCCCCGACTACGACCGCGACGATCCCGCGCACCCGTTCCGGCCGTACGGCGCGACGGTCGGCCACTGGTTCGAGTGGAGCCGGCTCACGCTCTCGCTGCGCGCGGGCCTCGGCGACGCCGCGCCCGCATGGATGCTCGACGACGCCGCCGCGCTGTTCGACGCGGGCGTGCGCGAGGGGTGGGCGGTCGACGGCGCCGACGGGTTCGTCTACACGGTCGACTGGGACGCGACACCGGTCGTGCGTCAGCGGATGCACTGGGTGGTGACCGAGGCGCTGGCGGCGGCCGCGACCCTCGACAGGCTCACCGGCGACCCGGCGTACCGGGAGTGGCACGAGCGCTGGTGGGGGTACGCCGACGCGTACCTCGTCGACCGCGAGCGGGGCTCGTGGCACCACGAGCTAGGGCCGGACAACCGGCCGGCGGCCGGGACGTGGGCCGGGAAGCCCGACGTCTACCACGCGTTCCAGGCGACCCTCGCGCCGCGGCTGCCGGCGTACCCGCCGTTCGCCCGCGCGCTCAGAGACCGCAGGCGGGCCTGAAGGCCGGGTCCGCCGGGCCGGCGTGGGTGAGCGCGTCGAGCGTGACCGCGATCGCGGTGCGGCTCATCGGGATGAGGACGTGCTCGGCGAGGTCGGCCGGGCAGAGGTCCTGGATGGTGACGTTGGTGGTGCGCGGGCCCTCGGCGAGGTACGCGGAGGTGTAGGGCACCACGACCTCGTCGTACCGGGTGGTGATCTGGGTGTAGCTGACCAGGCCCGGGGTCTCGTCACCGGCGTTGAGCCGGGTGAGGAACGGCGAGCCGGCCGCCTGCTGCGTGCACGCGGTGCAGAAGCCACCGGTCGCCGAGCCGGGCGAGCCCGAGCCCGTGAGCGTCGTGCCGTGGTTCGACGGCGAGAGGCCCACGAGGTCGTCGACGACCTTCGCACCGCCGAGGAACCTGATGTAGTAGCGCGGCATCATGCCGCCCTGCGAGTGCCCGACCATCGACACCTGCGCCGCGCCCGTGGCGTCGAGGACCTTGCGCACGAACTTCTTCAGCTGCCTGGCCGATGCTGCGATGTCGCCGGTCCCGCGGTTGCCGTAGTCGAGCGAGTAGACGCAGAAGCCGTCGTCGACCATGGCCGACGAGAGGCGGTCGAGCAGGCTCTTCTTGTCGCCGAACGTGCCGTGCACGATGACCACCGGTGTCGGACGATCGGCGGACGGCCGGCAGAACCAGTCGTTCGCGCCGGTCGGGTCGCCGAACGGCGAGGTCGGCAACGGCAGCGGGTCCGCGTCGGCGGGCGTGGAGAGCCCGACGACGGCGAGCAGCGAGACGAGCAGGAGTCCGAGGGCGCGGCGCATGCTCGCTCAACGAGCGGGCCGAGGGGCGGTCACGGCGGCGGTGGTTTCGAGGCTCGTCGCTAGCGCTCCTCGCACCTCAACCACCGAGCTCCTGGTCGAGGTGCAAGCCAAGCGAGCCCCGCCACCTCGGCGAGTCGGTGGTTGAGGTGCGAGCGAAGCGAGCCTCGAAACCACCACCCCCGCCACCTCGGCGAGTCGGTGGTTGAGGTGCGAGCGAAGCGAGCCTCGAAACCACCGCCGCTGCGGCCTCAGCCCTTCGGCGGCTTGCAGATGACGGTGTCGGACGGCGTGTACGCCGTGTGGAACTTCTCGGTCTTCACGACCTCGTCCGACCCGGGCCTGCGGAACGTGCGGGTCACGTCGACGTCGAACCCGCTGTACCCGGTGTTCGGGTAGCAGTCCGGCGTGTCCAGCGTGCGGGTCGCCGGCGGCCGGAAGTTGTAGCGGTCCGAGGTGGTGGTCGAGATGTCCCAGTACTTCGTGGAGTACATCGACACCGTGACCACGCCCTGCGAGGACGGCGTGCTCGGCGTGACGGTCGCGTGGACCAGGACGCCGTACGGCGTGTCGTTCTGGAACCGCAGGTCGACCGACCCCCAGGCCACGGTGGCCTCCCGGCCGACCGGGTAGCGGTCGATGTAGAACGAGTGCGGCTTGTGCTCGATGTCCTTCAGACCGGCGAAGAACATCGCGTTGAACGTCGTGGTCGCCATCTGCGAGACGCCTCCGCCGAGGTCCTCCTTGAAGATGCCGTTGCTGATGATGAAGCCCTCGGTGAAGCCGTTCTCGCGGGTGCGCTCACCGACGATGTCGTTGAGCGAGAAGATGTCGCCGGGCTTGAGCACGGTGCCGTCGATGATCTCGGCGGCCCGGCCGATGTTGATGTTGCGGTACTCCGCGTAGGGGTAGTACGTCGTGAACGTCGACACCCGCTCCTTGATCTTCAGCGCGCGGGCGTCGGCGGTGGTGAAGTCCGGCTCCGCGACGGTCGCCTCGACCTTCATCTCACGCTCGCCGCTGGGCTTGGTGACGAGCTCGAGGAACGTCGCGCTGACGTCCTCGGGGTCGTAGGTGACGCCGGGCTTCGCGGGGATCACCTTCGGCTTGCCGTCGACGAGCTCGACCGTCGCGTCGACGGGTGCGCCGTCCTCGCCGACCCCCTGGTCGACGAGCTTCGTGAGCAGCTTCTCGTCGAGGCTGGGCACGAGCTCGCCACCCTCGGGCTCCAGGGCGAGCACGTTCGAGAACTCGCGCGGGAAGAGCTGGACCGGCGAGTCGCCGAACACCAGCGTGACCGGGCCGGACATCGCGGGGTTCGCGAACTCGTCGAGCGCCTGCTGCACGTCGGTGTCGTCGATCTCCGGCTCGGCCGGCGTGAGCTCCAGCTCGACCGCCTCGGCGTCCTCCGCGAGGTAGGCGTCGGTGATCGCCGCGCGGGCGTCCCCCGGGTCCACCGCCTCGCCGGCGACCGGCTCGGTCGTCTCGATCTCGCCGTCCTCGAACGACACCGCGCCGTCGACGGGCGGGGTGCCGACGTCGTCGGTCAGCCCGGCGAGCGCATCCTCCATCGCGGCCTCGTCGACGACGACCACGGCGTCCAGGTCGTCGCCGCCGGTCCAGTAGGTCCAGAGCCGGCCCGGGCTCCAGCTCTTCTCCGCGCCGGCCTCGTCGATCGAGGCGGCGTAGTCGACCGACAGGCCGGCCGCGCTCGGCTCGACCTCGCTGGTGGCGCCGTCGACGCTCACCGCGACCGGACGCTCCACGCGGTCGGCCAGCCCCGCCACCAGCGCCGCCTCCGCCTCCTCGGCGGAGCGGCCCCCGACGTCGACCCCGGAGATCGTGGTGCCGCGCGGTGTCTTGTCACCGGCGGCGGCGTACGCCGCGAAGTAGCCGCCGAGGCAGAGCAGGGCCAGGCCGGCGAGCATGAGGAGGATGACCTTGGCGCCGGCCTTCTCGGGAGTGGGCGAGGTCTCGGGCGAGGTCACGAACGCATCCTAGGTCGCGGCAGGGTGGCGACCGCGAACACCACGAGGACGACGCCCAGGCCGAGCAGGGAGTAGCCGGCCAGGTCGGAGCTCACGAGGTAGTCCCCCGCGTCGCGTGGGACGGTCAGCCAGCCGAGCATCGCCGCCCAGCCGGCGACGAACGCGAGCCGGGACCACCAGCCCGGCGGCAGTGCGTACGCCGTCACGAACGTCGCCGTGAACGCCAGCACGAAGCCCCACCAGATCTGGTGCAGCCCGACGGTGGCGATCGCGGTCGCGGCGCCGACCAGCAGCAGGCCGGCCGCCGCCAGGGCCTTCCTCACTCAGAGTCCGGCGAACAGGTCGGTCTCGAGGCCGTCCTCGCCCAGCGGGCCGAGCTCGCCCTTGACGATCCGGTAGTACTCGATGCCCCAGGCGGTGCTGCCGACGTTGTTCGAGAGCGCGAAGAACGGGCCGTCGGTGGTCACCTGGGTGCGGTGGGCGCGCAGCGCGTCGAGCTTCTGGTCCACGTGCTCCTGCGCGTCGATCGCGGCGGAGAGGTTCTCGTCGGCGGTGACGAACGGCGGCAGCGGGCCGTCGGGGTCCATCCCCTCGAAGCTGGTCGCGTCGCCGGCGTCGCGCAGCGCGCGCAGCCCGGCCCGCATCCGGCTCTCCGACATCGCGTTCCAGTAGATCTTCGCGATCTCCCACGGGTCACCGAGGTCCTTGCGGTACGACGGCACGGCCGCCAGCTGCGCGGCGTACATCGCGACCCGGTGGGCCTGGATGTGGTCGGGGTGGCCGTAGCCGCCGAACGGGTCGTACGTCGCCAGCACCTGGGGGCGCACCTCCCGGATGATCTCGACGAGGTGGTCGGCGGCGACGTTGAGGTCGGCGTTCCAGAAGGCGTTCTCGTGGACCTCGTCGGCGGCCACGGCGTGGCCGTCCTCGTGCCACTTCATGCCGGAGTCGCGGAACGTGCCGAAGCCGCCGAGCCAGCGGTGGTCGGTCACGCCGAGGACCTTCATGGCCTCGGCGATCTCGCCCTTGCGGTGCTCGCCGAGACGGTCCTCCTGGTCGGCGGCGAGGTGCTCGAGCTCGGGCACGAGGATCTCGCCCATCTCGCCGGCGGTGCAGGTCACGAGGGTCACGCCGCGACCCTCGGCGACGTACTTCGCCATGGTGGCACCGTTGCCGATGCACTCGTCGTCGGGGTGGGCGTGGACGAGCAGGAGGCGCTGGTCGGACGTCATGGTCTCGATCCTAGAGAGAGGGGCAGACACTCCCTCTCAAACGTCGTGGGGGCGCTTGATCTTCCGCGGCCCGGTCGGAAGATCCAGCGGCGGCAGCGGCGCCGGCTCCTCGCCGAGGTCGAGCCAGCCGTCGTACTCGTCGACGAGCAGCTCGAGGACCAGCTCGGGAGCGTCGGTCAGGACCGCCCAGGGATGGTCCTCGTCATCGTCCTCGCCGGACAGCCGCTCGCGCTCGGTGTGGGCGTCGTAGCCGTCGGCGACCAGCCGGGCGACCACGGCCCGGGCGTCGTCCTCGTCGAAGAAGATGCCGCGCACCGGGTCATTCTCCCAGCCCGAGGTGCTCGAGGAAGGGGCGGTCGGGCTCGAGCCAGTCGACGCTGCCGAGCTCGGTCGGCCCGAGCCAGCGCACGGCGTCGTGCTCCGTCGGCGTCGGCTCGCCAGTGACCAGCTCGGCGACGGCGACCGTCAGGACGTGCCGCTCCCCGATCGCGACCTGCCCCGGGAGCCAGCGCCGGACCGCGACCACGCACCCCAGCTCCTCGGCGACCTCGCGCACCAGCGCCTGCTCCGGGCTCTCCCCCGGCTCGACCTTGCCGCCCGGGAACTCCCAGCGGCCCGCGGCCTGCGCGGGGAACGTCCGCCGCGCGGCGAGCACCTGGCCGTCCCGCACGATCGCCGCACCCACCACGCTCCGCACGCCACGACGCTACCGTTCCCGCGTGCACCTCACCCGCACCGACGACCACGGCACGCAGGTCGACGCCCTGCCCGGCCGCGTGGGTCTCGCCGCGGTGCTCGACGACCTGGACCGGCGGCTGCGTCGTACGGTCGCCCCCTGCCGGACCCCGCACCGAGCCTGGACGTGGGAGACCCTTGACCAGCGGGACCCGGTCTGGTGGCCGCAGGGCATCTCGGTCGGCGCAGAGCCCGCGCAGGTGCTGGTGTCGTGGTACTCCACGGAGGGCGGCAGCCGGGTCAGCGTCCTCGACCTGCGCTCGCGCCGCTACCGGCACGTCGAGCTCGTCCGCCCCACGGCCGACGGCTACGAGCCGCTGCGGGTGCACGCCGGCGGTCTGGCCTGGCGGGGCACGACGCTGTACGTCGCCGCCACGAGGGCCGGGCTGTGGGTGTGCGACACCGGCGACGTCGTGCGCACCGCGAACGGCTACGTGCTCCCGGTGCGGCACCGGCTCGCGCCGTCGGAGCCGTTCCGGTTCTCGTTCGTCGGTCTCGACGGTGAGGCGCTGGTGTTCGGGGAGTACGACAACGCGACCGCCACGAAGCGGCTGGGGCGCGGGCTCCCCGACGGCCCGATCGCCGTGCACGAGGCCGGGGTACGTCGCGCGCAGGGCGTCGCCCACGTGGACGGGCGGTGGTACGTCACCGCCTCCAACGGCACCCGGCGTCTCGGGACCGTGTGGAGCGGTCCGGAGGGCGGCCTGCGCGAGCACCGCAACGCGGTGCCGGTGGGTCCCGAGGACCTGGCCTACGACCCGGCGTCCGACCGGCTGTGGACGGTCACCGAGCACCCGGGGCGGCGCTGGGTCGTCTCCGTCAGGCGCCGCCGGTTCGGCTGATCCTGGCTGATCCTGGCTGGTCCAGACATGCAAGAAGCGCCACCGAGGTGGCGCTTGCTTACCGAGTGTTCGAGACCGTTTGCCCTAGGGTGAGACAGGCGGTCCGGACCATTCTCGCGCAGCGGCAAACAGAGAATGGCCCGGACCGCGTCTGTGTGTCCCGACTTGTTGCTTCAGTTGTTGCTCGGGGGTTGCGGGAGCAGCGCCCCCTGCGAGGCTGGTTCCGGGACAGTCACTCAGCTGTCCCGGAACCCGCCCGTTGGACGATCAGATCGTCACTTGATCTTCGCGCTGGCCTTGTCCGCAGTGGTCAGGTCGGTCGCCGAGATCTTGACGACGTACTTGGTCGCCTTCTTGCCGTTCTTGTCCTTGATGGAGAACGTGAAGTTGCCCGACTCGTTGAGCGTGCCGGTCTTCTTCTTGACACCGCCCACCCAGAGGGTGGCCTTGGCGCCGGCGGCGTCAGCGATGGCGTTGGCCTTGACCTTGTCGGTCTTGCCACCCTTGCCCGACACCACGAGCTTCGGGTCGACCGGCTCGGGCTCGGCAGCCTCGATCACGGTGGTGGCCGACGCCTGGTTGGCCGAGACGGTGAAGCCCGGAGCCGAGTTGGCAGCAGCAGCCGAGTCGAGCTGGTTGGCGCCCGCACCGAACTGGTTGGTCACAGCGTTCGGCAGACCGGTGACCGTGATCCCGACCTCGCCCTCGGCGTCAGCGTCCGCACGGACGTTGACGGTGAGCTCACCGGCGGCGTTGGTGACGCCGCTGCTGTCCTGGAACTGGCCGGGGCCGGTCACCTGGATGTTGAGCGACGAGACCGCGACGTTCGGAACACCGTTGCCGAAGGCGTCGGTGACCGTGACGGTGAACGGAACCTGCGTGGTGCCGGACTCGACCGTGTCCTCGCCCTCGACCGCGACGTTGCGGGCCGTGGTGGTGTCGGTCTGCGCGGAGACGGTGAACTGCGCCGTCTCGGTGCGGTTGGCCGAGGTGATGGTCAGCGTGGTCACACCGGACTTGGTGCCGATGATCCGCAGGCCCTCCGCCGTAAGGATGTCGCCACCACCGTCGGTGTTGACGGTGACGCTCGACTTGCCCTCCGCGACAGTGTCGCCACCGGCGGTGGCGTCGACGATCAGCGCACCGTTGTCGACCGACAGGGTGACAGCCTGGCCCGCCTCGCCGTCCAGGAGCTCGATGGCGACGAACTCGGTGGCGTCGGTGTCTGCCACGCCGTCCGAAGCGAGCGGAGCGACGGTGACGTCGGACGCCTTGTAGGTCGGAACACCGGTGTTCTTGGTGTCCAGGAAGGTGTTGAAGTCAGCACCCTGGCCCGTGGCCGTGTACTTGATCGTGGCCGTGTCGGTCTTGGCCTGACCGATCGGGGTGAACTGGTCCGGAACCCACGCGAGGGTCACGGTGTCCGACTGACCGACGGCCGCGTTGGTGTCGGTGAAGTCGAAGGACACCGTGCCGTCGGCGCCGACCGGCTTGATCTGACCCGGAGGCGTCTCCGCGTTCGGAGCAACCGCGTCACGGAAGGCCGAGACGAAGCCGGTGGTGATCGGGTTGCCGAACTGGTCCACGACCGTGCCGGTCACCGTGGTGGTGGCCTTGAGCGCCGAGAAGTAGATGTCCTGCCCGATGACGACGGCGGAACCGGCGGCGCGCTGGAAGACCAGGTCCTCCGTGAAGCCGCTACCCGAGACCGCGATCTCCTCGTTCTCCTGGACCGTGCCAGTGTCCGGGGTGATCGTGATCGAGCCGTTGCCCTGGGCGTCCAGAACGGTGGAGACCGTGGACGTCGCCTGACCACCGAAGGTGATCTGGTTGGGGCCCGCGTGGCCGTCGAGGTTCAGCGTGACGGTGGCGCCGGCGTTGCCCGCGCCGCCCTTGATGTCGATCTTGATGCTGCCCTGGTCCACGCGGACCAGGGTCTGGGTGTTGTCGCCGTCGACGTCCGGGTTGTTGCCGAAGCCGTTCCACGAGTCCGCGGCGGTGACGATGTCGACCATCGCGTCGGTCAGGGAGGCAGCCGCGCCAACCGTCAGGCTCGCGGTGGCGTTGGGAACGCCGGCGCGCGACGGGTCCAGGGTGATCGTGTGAGCGCCGGTCGGGGTCGCACCCGTCGTGGTCGCCTTGAACTTGAAGGTGCCCAGCGGCGCCTCGGCGGCGGAGATCGTGTCGTCCGCGTCGTTCGTGTCGATCGAGGCGTGGTCGGTCGAGATGCCGATCGTCTCGGCCGGGGTGCCCTGGAGCTGCGTGGTCCGACCAGCGGAGTCCTTCAGCGTCACGGTGTAGTCACCCGAGGTGTTGCCCGCGGCGACAGTCTGCGAGGCCGGAGCGATCTCGACCGAGGCGAGTGCACCCGAGGTGGTCTGCGAGACCTGGACGCGAGCCTCGGAAGCCTGAACGGTCTGGTCGTCGCCACCGGTAGTGGCGTCGTCCATGTAGATCGCGTAGGCCGCCGCCGCACCGGGGTCGGAGGTCGTCACGGCGACACGAAGGGTGACCTCGTCGTAACCGTCGGTCTTGTTGGAGTCGTTGGCAGTGCCCGACTCCACCCACACCGGCACGCCGACGAGCGAGACCGCCTGGTTGGCGTTGGTCGGGCTGCCGTTGAGGTTGGTGTTGCTCAACTGGAACGCCGCGGTGTTCGCGGCGCCCGGGTCGCCCTCAGCCTGGGCCTCGGAGATGTTCTTCGTCTTGAGGACGACAACACCACCGGTGGTGCCACCGTTAAGGGTCGGGCCAACCGAACCGAGGACGATCTCGTCGCCCGGCTCGGCGGACGCAGAAGAGGCGAGGAGCGGAATGCCCGCGATCGCCAGTGCGGAGACGGCGGTAGCCGCCAGTCCCCGCTTGATGCCGCTGCTGTTCATGCTGTGTTTCCTTCCGGAGTGAATGAGCGGGAATGTCTCCCGGCTCCTTACATGAAGCCCGAGAGCTTCGTGTGTCGACACACGGACACGGATCTCCGAGCGCCGTGGGAGAGACTAGGGGATGCCTGGCACTCCACGGGGCTGTTCTTGCGGTGTCGATCGAAAACTGCAATAAAAGAGGCAGATGGGACGGGGAGCACGACCAGTGCAGCCCGACGATCGGGGGATCATGCCAGCAGAGCTCACGCCCGCGCCAGCCCGGCGTCGGGGGCGTCCGCAGCGCCTGCCTGAGGACCCGCACACCGTCGCCTCCGGCCAGGTGGGCTGCGACCAGCGGATCGCCTGGCTCCTGAGCGTGAACCGGGTGCTCGGCCCCGACCCCGACCTGGCCCGTCGCGACGGGTTCATCGCCGCCCTGCGGGAGAACGGCGTCGCGGTCGATGCGTCCCGGGTGTCGCGCTGGGAGTCCGGCCTCCAGCCGCTGCCGAGCCGGGTGGTGGCGACGTACGAGCAGGTGCTCGGCCTGTCGTCGGGCTCGCTGGTCTCGGTCGCCGCGGGGCTCCGCCGCTCGTTCGGCTCCGGGCCGACCCCGCGCGAGAACGCGCTCAGCGACACCGAGATGTCCGACGCCGAGCTGAACCGGCTGATCGACCTGACCGAGGCGGGCAACGCGACCGGGGCGGACTGGCTGCGTCTCGCCGACCACCTCAGCCGGTTCGACCGGGTGTTCCTGCGCGAGCAGGACTGGACCGCGCTGTGCCACGAGCTGGTCACCGAGCTCGGGTCCGCGGTCGGCGCCGGCTACGTACGCCGCTACGAGGCCGCGGCGGCGTTCATCCGGCACACCAACGCGCGCCGGCACCTGATCATGGCGATCGGCCGCTTCGTGACCCACCCCGACGCCCAGGTCGTGGCGCCGGTCCTGAACCTGCTCAGCGAGGTGCCCGACCCCGCGGCCGCCGCGCTCACCCTGCGGATGCTGGCAGCGGACACCGACAACATCTACCTGCGTCGCGCGGCGTCGTCGGTCGCCGCGGTGAAGCTGGCCCGCGGCCACTTCGACGACGCCGCGCTCCCCCGGCTGGAGTCCCACGTGCTCGGCGCGCTGCGCCGTGGCGAGTCGCTCGACGGTCGCCTGGACTCCTTCGACCTCGCGGTCCGGCTCCCCGCCTCCTCCTGGCAGCAGGTCACGGGTGGCCTGCGGACCCGCCGCGCGCACGGGCTCGTCGAGCAGGCCCGCCAGGGTGACGAGCTGGTCCCGTCCGCCCGCGCCGCGTCGGTGGTCGCCGAGCTCGCTCCGTCGATCCAGGCCGCCACCCCCACCCACCAGGCGCAGGACCCGGACCTGATGCTGCGCCGGTTGCTGCGCGAGGCACTGCTGCACTCGCACAAGCCCCGGCGCCACCACGCCGCCCTGCTGATCGCCGCGTCGCCGTACGCCCCGGCCGCAGCCCGGCTGCTCCTGGACCTCGCCGCCGACACCAACGACCTGATGGCTGCGCGGGCCTGGACGGTGCTGATGCGTCTCGGCGACGGTGGCCGGCGCGACCGCGTCGTCGAGCTCGCGGCCAAGGAGGAGCGGCCCACGATCCGCGCCCGGGCGCTGGTCAACGCCGGCCTCGGGGGCGCGATGACCTCGGAACAGAACCGCGCGATCACGGCCGGGTACGACGAGCGGCGCAGCCTGGAGCGGCACGCGACCCTGTTCGCGCTCGGGATGGCCGGAGCGCCCGAGCTGGGCGAGCTCGCCGACCACCCCGACCCCGAGACCCAGCGCGCCGCGAAGTGGTGGCTGACCCAGGGGCCGGCCATCCACGACGCCGACGTCGCTCGCTGACCCGCGCTACCTCATCCCGCGGGGCTGGCGCGCGAGCTGCCGGCTCTGCGCGACCAGCCGGCCCGCGGAGTCCCACACCTCGCAGTCCTCCTCGAACATGCCCCCGGCCAGGTTGCGGGTCGCGTGCCGGACCGTGAGCCATCCGGGCGCCGGCTTCGCACGGACGTGCGCGGTCAGCTCGATCGTCGGGGCCCAGCCGATCACCCCGAGGTCGAACGTCACCGGCGGCAGGGCGTCGACGACCGTCAGCAGCGAGATCGGGTCCGGCTCGCGGCCGTCGGCGAGCTTGAACCACGCGCACAGCTCACCGCGCCCGCTCGGCGACCCCACCGCCCACCCGACGTGCTGCGGGTGGAAGCGCATGTCGAAGCGCTGCATCAGCGGTGCGATCTTGAGCAGCTCCGGCGGCGCGAACGTGTTCGGCACGCACTCGTCGACCGGCGGGATGCTCGGCGGCTCGGCGGTGGTGCCCACGTCGTCACCCAGCTTGTCGAGGTCGCCGTACGACGCGAGGGCGGTGATCCGCGCGACGCCGTCCTGCGTCAGCGACGCCGACACCGTGGAGATGGTTCCACCGTCGCGCAGCGGCTCGATCTCGATCCGCGCCTGGCCCGGCTTCGACGCGGACAGGTAGTACGCCGAGAGCGCGACCGGGTCCGGCTTGTCGGGGAACGTCCGCTTGATCGCGTTGCCGAGCACGGAGAGCAGGTAGCCGCCGTTCAGTCCGCCGCCGACCACCCAGCCGGGGTACAGGTCGGCGGTGTAGGCGTGCTTGGACTCGCGGGACACCGCGATCTGGCGATCGAACTCGAAGGTCACGGCGCGACTCTAGAGTTGCCGTGTGACAGACCGGCACCCGCGGTGGGTCTACGACGCGGGCGACGAGCCCGATCCGCGCTACTCCCTGGCCAACGAGCGGACGTTCCTCGCGTGGGTGCGCACCGCGCTGGCGCTGGTCGCCGGCGGGATCGCCCTCCACGCGATCGGCGTGCCGGAGACCGATTGGCTCCGGTCCACGCTCGCGGTGACCCTGGTCCTGTTCGGCGGGCTGACCACGGCGCTCGCCCTGGCCCGCTGGGCGCGGGTCGAGCGGGCGATGCGGACCGGGCAACCGCTGCCGGCGTTCACCCTCGGCTACCTCATGGTGGCGGCCGTGGTGATCGGCGCGGCGCTGCTGGCGGTCGCGTTCCTCTAGTCCTCGCAGGTGAAGGTGGCCACCACCTGGAGCGTGACCGGCTTGTTCTTGATCGTCCCGGTCACGTCCGTGTCCACCTCGGCCCCGCTGCCGTCGGGGTCGGCGTTGATGCCCTTGGCGTTCGGCTTCGACTGGAAGATGTCGCCGGCGACGGCCACCGTCACCGACCCAGGCTGCTTCTTGACCCCGGAGCTGACCAGCACGTTCGCGTCGCCGTCGGCCGTCGAGTACGTCACCCCGCCGCCGCCCTCGGTCAGGTCGGCTCCGCCCTCCCACGACTTCTCGGCCTTGCCGGTGATCTCCACCGTGGCCGTGCAGGGCGCCTCGTACGCCGGCGTCTCGCTCGCGGAGGCGCTGCTGTCGCCAGCGTCGCCGCCGTCACTACCGTCGCTGCCGCTGCAGCCGGTCAGCAGCGTTGCGGCGCAGAGTGCGGTCACGGCCAGAGTGCGTCGGGTCGAGAACATGGCCTGCAGTCAAACAGAGCCGCACAAACGGTGCACATCGGCGCCGGCGGGGTTTCGAGACAAGCGCGAGAGCGCCTTCCTCAACCACCGTGAAACCAGTAGCGTCCGGTGAAACGATTGTTTCGCCGGACGCCGGAGGACGCGACGTGCTGCTCGACGAGTTCAACGCGATGACGCCAGAGGACGCGGCCGCGGCCGTGCGCCCGTGCGCGGACATCGACTCGTGGGTCGACGCCCTGGTCGCCGGGCGGCCCTACTCCGACGTCGGCGCGCTGCTGATCCTCGCCGACGCCCACGCCCGCACGTGGAGCGGAGCGGAGGTCGAGGCCGCGCTGGCCGACCACCCGCGGATCGGCGAGCGACACACCGGGAGTGGCACCAGCGCGGCGATGTCGGGTCGCGAGCAGGGTGGGGTCAGCCGCGACGCCGACGTGCAGGCGCGGCTGACGGCGGGCAACGCGGCGTACGAAGAACGCTTCGACCGGATCTTCCTCGTGCGCGCGGCCGGTCGCGACGCCGACGAGATCCTCGCGCTCCTCGAGGAGCGCCTCGAGAACGACCCGGAGACCGAGCTCGGCGTCACCGCCGGGCAGCTCCGCGAGATCGCCGTGCTGCGGCTGAAGGGACTGTTCGCGTGACGACGCTCTCGACGCACGTGCTCGACACGGCAGCGGGGGCACCGGCCGCCGACATCGCGGTGGTCCTCGACGGAGGCGCTGCGGAGGGCCGCACCGACGCCGACGGACGGTGCCGCTTCGACGTCGACCTCGGCCCTGGGACGCACCGGTTGACGTTCGACACCGGCGCCCGCTCCGCGTTCTACCCGGAGGTCACGGTCACCTTCTCGGTCCCGGCTGACCGCCCGCACGTCCACGTGCCGTTGCTGCTGAGCCCGTACTCCTACTCGACCTACCTGGGGAGCTGACATGGCCGGACGGATCGTGCTCGGCGCCAACCAGTACGGCAAGGCCGAGGTCCGCCTGGTCCGGGTCGACAGGTCCGCCGACCGGCACACCATCAGCGACCTCAACGTCACGACGCAGCTGCGCGGTGACTTCGAGGCCTGCCACACGCAGGGCGACAACAGCCAGGTGGTCGCGACCGACACCCAGAAGAACACCGTCTACGCGTTCGCGCGCGAGCACGGCGTCGGCGCGCCCGAGACGTTCCTCCTCACCCTCGCCCACCATTTCGTCGACGGCTTCGACCAGGTGACCGGCGGGACGTTCAGCGCCGAGCAGTACGCCTGGGAGCGCATCGAGGACGGGGACCACTCCTTCGTCCGCAGCGGCCGTGAGACCCGCACCGCGACGGTCGAGGTCGACGGCGACGAGGAGGTCGTGGTCGCAGGGCTCAAGGACTGCACGGTCCTCAAGACCACCGACTCGGAGTTCCACGGCTTCCCGCGCGACCACTACACGACGCTCGCCGAGACCACCGACCGGATCCTCGCGACGAGCATCACCGCGACGTGGCGGTACGCCGCCTCGTGGATCGACTACGACGCGACGTACGCCGGTGTCCGCGACACCCTGCTCGCGACGTTCGCCGACCACCACTCGCTGGCGCTGCAGCAGACGATCTTCGAGATGGGCAAGGCCGTGCTCGAGCGGTACGACGCGGTCACCGAGATCAGCCTGTCCTGCCCCAACAAGCACCACTTCCTCGTCGACCTCGCGCCGTTCGAGCTCGACAACCCCGGCGAGGTGTTCTACGCCGCCGACCGGCCGTACGGGCTCATCCAGGCGACGGTCCGCCGGGAGCCTGAATGACGGTGGATGCCCTCAGGAGCCGGCGGGTGCTGGTGGCCGACGCGTTCGTGCCGGCGACGGTGGTCATCCGGGACGGCCGGATCGACGCGGTCGCGCCGTACGACGGCGAGGTGGCGGGCACCGTGCTCGACGTGCCCTGCGTCCTGCCCGGGGTGGTCGACACGCACGTGCACGTCAACGAGCCCGGCCGCACCGAGTGGGAGGGCTTCGTGACCGCGACCCTCGCTGCGGCGGCCGGCGGCGTCACGACGATCGTGGACATGCCGCTGAACTCCGTCCCGCCGACGACGACGCTGGAGGGGCTACGGGCCAAGCAGGAAGCGGCGTCCGGCGAGTTGGCGGTGGACGTCGGGTTCTGGGGCGGCGCGGTGCCCGGCAACGTCGCGGATCTCGAGCCCTTGTGGGACGCGGGGGTGTTCGGCTTCAAGTGCTTCCTGTCGCCGTCGGGGGTCGACGAGTTCCCGCACCTGTCTCCGCCCGAGCTCCGCGACGCGCTCGCGGAGGTGGAGCGCCTCGGCGCGCTGATGATCGTGCACGCCGAGGACGCCGCGGTGCTCGCCGCCGCACCGGCGCCCCCGAGCCGGGCCTACCAGGACTTCCTGCTCTCCCGGCCCGATCGCGCGGAGACCGAGGCGATCGGGCTGCTGCTCGACGGCGCCCGCGAGACCGGCGCCCGCGTGCACGTCTTGCACCTGTCGAGCGCCCGCGCGCTCGACCAGCTCGCCGAGGCCAGGGCCGAGGGGCTGCCGGTCACCGTCGAGACCTGCCCGCACTACCTGTGCTTCGCCGCCGAGTCGATCCCGGACGCGGCGCCGGCGTACAAGTGCTGCCCGCCGATCCGCGACCGCGGCAACCGTGATGCCCTGTGGCAGGGGCTGGTCGACGGGATCGTCGACGTCGTGGTCAGCGACCACTCCCCCGCCACCGAGGCCGAGAAGTCCCGTGGCGACGGCGACCTCCAGCAGGCGTGGGGCGGCGTCGCCGGGCTGCAGGTCGGCTTCACCGCCGTCACGCACGAGGCGCGGACGCGCGGGATCGGCCTGGAGCAGGTCAGCCACTGGATGTCGCGCGGCACGGCCGACCTCGTCGGGCTGACGCGCAAGGGACGGATCGAGGCCGGCGCCGACGCCGACCTGGTGGTGTACGACGAGGCCGCCGAGCTCGTCGTCGACGCGCGCGAGCTCGCGCACCGCAACCCGATCTCGGCGTACGACGGCCAGCGCTACGTCGGCCGCGTCGTCGACACCCTGGTCCGCGGCCGAGCCGGAGCGACCGGCTGGGGCCAGCAGCTGAGGAGGACCGCATGACCGCGCTCGACCCGCCGCGCCGCCTGCTGATGGGGCCAGGCCCGATCACCGCCGACCCGCGCGTGCTGCAGGCGATGTCGAAGCAGCTCGTCGGGCAGTTCGACCCGTGGATGACCGCTGCCATGAACGACACGATGGCGCTCTACCGCCAGGTCTTCCGTACCGCGAACGAGCAGACGTTCCTCGTCGACGGCACGTCGCGCGCCGGGATCGAGGCCGCGCTGGTGTCGCTGATCGAGCCGGGCGACCGGGTGCTGGTGCCGGTGTTCGGCCGGTTCGGCCACCTGCTCGCCGAGATCTCCGAGCGCTGCCGGGCCGAGGTGCACACGATCGAGGTGCCGTGGGGCGAGGTGTTCGAGCCCGACGCCGTCGAGGCCGCGGTCCGCGACGTACGCCCGAAGGTGCTGGCGATCGTCCAGGGCGACACCAGCACCACGATGTGCCAGCCGCTGGCGGACATCGGCGAGATCTGCCGGCGGCACGACGTGCTGCTCTACTGCGACGCGACGGCGTCGATCGGCGGCAACGAGTTCGAGACCGACGCGTGGGGCCTCGACATCGCGACCGCCGGGCTGCAGAAGTGCCTGGGCGGCCCGTCGGGAAGCGCGCCGATCACGATCTCCCCACGGGCGGCGGACCTGATCAACGCCCGCAAGCACGTGGAGGCCGGGATCCGCGACGACTCCGACACCGACGTCGGCACCCGGATCGCCAGCAACTACTTCGACCTCGCGCAGGTCATGGACTACTGGGGACCGCGGCGGCTCAACCACCACACCGAGGCGACCACCATGCTGTACGGCGCGCACGAGTGCGCGCGGCTCCTCGTCGAGGAGGGCCTCGACACCGCGATCGCGCGCCACGAGCTGCACGGCCGGGCGATGCTCGCCGGGGTGCGCGGTCTCGGGCTCGAGGTGTTCGGGGACGTCGAGCACAAGATGCACAACGTGGTCGCGGTCGAGATCCCCGACGGCGTGGACGGCGACCGGGTCCGCGCGGAGCTGCTCGACGACTTCGGGATCGAGATCGGGACGTCGTTCGGTCCGCTGCACGGCCGGGTCTGGAGGATCGGGACCATGGGCTACAACGCCCGCTCCGAGGCCGTGCTGACGACGCTCGACGCGCTCGAGAAGGTGCTCGGTCGCGGCGGCGGCGTCGCGGCGGCCCAGGAGGTCTACGCATGACGACCGCCCGCGAGGTCCTCGACCGCTGCGTGCTGCTGGACCGGATCACGTCCGACCCGCCGCGGCTCGAGCGGGTCCACCTGTCGGCCGAGCACGCCGCCGCCAACGCCCTGGCGGCGACGTGGATGGAGCAGGCCGGGCTGCGCAGCTGGCAGGACGCCGCCGGCAACCAGTGCGGCCGCCGCGAGGGCCGGACCCCCGGGCTTCCCGCGCTGCTGCTGGGCTCCCACCTCGACACCGTGCCGGACGCCGGGTCGTACGACGGGATGCTCGGCGTGGTGCTCGCGATCGCGGTCGCCGAGCGGCTGCGGGACGCCGACCTGCCGTTCGCGCTGGAGGTGATCGGGTTCAGCGACGAGGAGGGCACCCGCTTCGGCACCGCGCTGCTCGGGAGCGCGGCGGTGGCCGGGCACTGGCGCGAGGAGTGGTGGGACCTGCGCGACCGCGACGGCGTCACGCTGCACCAGGCGTTCACGAAGTTCGGGCTCGACCCGCGCCGCGTGGGCGAGGCCGCCCGCGCGCCCGAGGAGCTGGTCGGCTACCTCGAGGCGCACATCGAGCAGGGGCCGTTCCTCGAGGCCGCGGACCGCTCGCTCGGCTACGTCACCACGATCGCCGGCGCCCGGCGGTTCCGGCTCTCGATCATCGGCGAGGCGCGCCACGCCGGCGGGACGCCGTACCCCCGGCGGCGCGACGCGCTGGTCGGCGCCAGCGAGGCGATCACGACGATCGAGCGGATGGCGCGCGCGACGGGAGACCACGGCTGCATCGCGACCGTCGGCCGGATCGAGGTGCAACCCGGCGCGGTGAACGTGATCCCCGGCCGCGCGGACCTCAGCCTCGACCTGCGGGCCGCGACCGACGCCGAGCGGGACGCGATGTGGGACGCCATGCGTGGCGAGATCGAGACGCTGTGCGCGGCGCGCGGGCTGCGGCTCGAGGTCGTCGAGCACCACACCGCACCCGCGGTCCCCTGCGCGCCGTGGCTGCAGGAGGCGGTCTGCGACGGCATCCGCAGCACCGGCGACGAGGACCCGATGGGCCTGTGGAGCCGGGCCGGGCACGACGCGATGGCGATCGGCCTCACCACCGACGTCGGCATGCTGTTCGTCCGCTGCCACGACGGCATCAGCCACCACCCCGACGAGGACGTGCGCGAGTACGACGTGGCCGCGGCGCTGGACGCGTTCGAGGCCGCGGTCCTGCGGGTCGCCGCGGCGGTGGAGGCGCGATGAGGATCGACGAGCGCATCACCGAGCGGTACGCCGCCCTGTCGCCGCAGGAGCAGCGGGCGGCCCAGACCCTGCTGGAGCACCTGGACGAGCTGGCGACGTACCGCTCCGCGGAGCTCGCCGAGCTGGCCGGGGTGTCGAAGGCGACGATGAGCCGGCTGTTCCGGCACCTCGGGTTCACCGACTTCGACGAGGTGCGCGAGCACCTGCGCGAGCTGCGCTCGGCCGGCGAGCCGCGCCGCGTGGACGGCACGCCCAGCCTCGCCGCACACCTCGCGCACGAGACCGACGCGGTGCGCACCGCGCTGGACAGCCCGGCGATCCCCGAGGTCGTCGCGCTGCTGGCGGCAGCCCGGCGGGTGCTCGTGGTCGGCTGGCGCAACAGCCATCCCGTCGCGCTGCACCTGCGCCAGCAGCTCACGCACGCACGCGGCGACGTGCGCCTCGCGCCGCTGCCGGGGCAGGTCGTCGGCGAGGAGCTCGCGGACCTCGAGGCCGGTGACGCCGTGCTCGCGGTGGGCTTCCGGCGTCGGCCGGCCGGCTTCGGCGACTTCCTCGCCGAGGCCGCGAGCACCGGCGCCACGGTGGTGCTGCTCGCCGACGGGACCGCCCGCCAGCACGCGGCGCGGGCCGCGCACTGGATCGAGTGCCCGGTGTCGAGCACGCTCGCGTTCGACAGCTATGCAGCAGCCATGAGCGTGGCGAGCGTGCTCGCGGACGGCGTGCTGTCCGCGTCCGGGCGGTCCGCCCGGGACCGAGCCTCGGGGATCACCGCGGCGTACACCCGACTCTCGGAGGTGGAGAAGTGACCGACCAGGCGCACGACAGGGCATGGCTGGAGAAGGCCGTGTCGCTGGCCGTCGACAACGTCGCCGAGGACGGCGGCCCGTTCGCGGCGCTGATCGTCCGCGGCGACGAGCTGGTCTCCGTCGGGACGAACCGCGTCACGCGCGACCTCGACCCGACCGCGCACGCCGAGGTGGTGGCGATCCGGGAGGCGTGCGCGAAGCTCGGCGACTTCTCGCTCGCCGGGTCGGTGCTCTACACGTCCTGCGAGCCGTGCCCGTTGTGCGTCGCGGCCTGCCTGTGGGCCCGGCTCGACCGGGTCGTGTACGCCGCCGACCGGCACGACGCGGCCCGTGGCGGCTTCGACGACCACGAGTTCTACGAGCTGATGGACCGCGACCGCGAGCTCTGGCCGATGCCGGTGCACCAGGGCGAGCGCGACGGATCCTTCGCGCCGTTCGCGGCCTGGCTGGCGAAGCCGGACCGCGTCGAGTACTGACCCTCAAGTCGAGGCCCGGATCGACCGATACCTCGTGGTAGGTGGGACGCGTCCACGGACGGACGCGGTGTGGCTCGGCATTCAGGAGGAGCGTCGATGAGTCTCAGCATCAACCCGGACGAGATGGGGGTCCAGGACTCGTCGCGGCTGCAGCAGCTCTGGGAGGTCGCGCTCCTGGGCAACGCGACGGCGGCACCCCGACCGCCGGAGGCCACCGACGAGGTGGCGGTCGCGCCGCTCACGGTCGTGTCCGGGAGCCTCGGCGCCGGCGCCCGCAGCGCCCAGGACGGCCTGGCGGTCGTGCAGACCGCCGACAGCGCCTACGGCGACGTCGCCTCGCTGCTGCGGCGGATGGACCTGATCGCCGCGCTCTGCGGCGCCGCCACCCCCTTGAGCCCGACCGCGCAGAGCGCACTGCAGGCCAAGTTCGAGGACCTGCAGGTCGAGGTGCAGCGGATCCAGGCCGCCGCGAGCTGGAAGGGCCTCGACGTGCTCGCCGGCCACGACCTGACGTTCAAGGACGGACCGGCCACCGAGGACAACGTCACGCTGGACGGCGCGACGACGCTCACCCCGGTCGACGTCTCCGACGCCTCCGTCGCCGATCCCTCCTCGGTGACGGCGGCGCTCGAGTCGGTCCAGGGCAAGCGCGCCGACCTCGCCGTGGCCAAGGACCGCCTCACCGAGGGGCTCCGGGCGTTCGGGGCCGTCGAGCAGCAGGTCGGCGTGCCGTTCCCGCGCCAGAACGACGTTCCGGGCGCCGGGCTCTCGCTGCTGCTCTGAGGTCAGCCGGCCAGCGCCTGCGCGGCCCGCGCCAGGTCGTCGACGCCGCGCGCCAGCTCGTCGGGCCGGTCGGTGGCGAGGTCGAGGTGGAAGCCGTACAGCGCGGAGTCGACCAGGGTCACGATGCGCCCGACCCGCCGCGCCGGGGCGCCGCTGCGCACCAGGTACCCGGCCAGCGCATCGGCCCAGCGCGCGTTGCTCGCGCGCGCCTCGCTGAGGTACGGCTCGCTGCCGAACAGCCCGCTGGCCGCAGCCTGGACGTAGACGTCGAGGCAGCTGTTGAGCGGCTCCTCGCCGTACGCCGTCCAGAGCCGGTTCACCGCGGACCGGACCGACGGCGCGCCGGGCATGGCGTCGACGTACGCCACTGACCGCTCACCGGAGTGCGCGACGACCGCCGAGACCAGGGCGTCGCGGTTCTGGAAGTGGTAGATGAGCATGCGGTCGCTGGTGTCGATCGCGGCCGCGAGCGGGCGCAGCGTCAGCCCGATCAGCCCGTGCTGCAGCACGTGGTCGGTGGCCCGCTCCAGCAGCTCCTCGCGACGACTCATACCTCCAATCGTAGCGACTGCTACATTTGTAGCAACTGCTACAGAAAGGTGCGTCATGCTCGGCGCAATGGTGCTGCTGGTCGTCGCGATCGGGATCGAGGTCGTGGCGACCTCCCTGCTGCCCAAGGCCGACGGGTTTCGCAACCCGGGCTGGACCCTCGCGGTGCTGGCGGGCTACACCGTGAGCATCTGGCTGCTGACCGTCGTCGTGCGCAACGTCCCGGTGTCGGTCGCCTACGCGATCTGGTCGGGCCTGGGCACCGCCGTGGTCGCCGTCATCGGCTACCTCTACCTCGACGAGTCGATGAGCGCGGTCAAGGCGATCTCACTCGTGATGATCGTCGGCGGCGTGATCGGGCTGAACCTCGCGGGCGCTCACTGAGCGTCCGCCATCCCCATCCGGGCGAGCACGACGCTCTCCGCCAGCTGCACGAGGTTGTACAGCACGAGGGTGATCACGGTGATGATCGCGACCGAGGCCCACAGCTCGTCGAAGCGCGCCGAGGCGTTGAACTTCTGGATCATGCCCCCGATGCCGGTGCCGGTGGAGAGCCACTCGGCGAGCAGCGCGCCGGTGACCGCGCCAGGGACCGAGACCCGGGCGGCCGCGAACACCGACGGCAACGCGCCCGGCATCGCGACCCGGCGCAGGGCGGACCAGCTGCCGCCGCCGTACACCCGGACCAGGTCCAGGCTCTCGGGGTTCGCCCGGCTCAGCCCGAACAGCATCGACGCCAGCGCCGGGAACAGGACCACGATCGTGCCGATCACCGCGACCGACGCCTGGGTGCCGCGACCGGTGGCCAGGATGATCACCGGCGCGATCGACACCAGCGGGACGCTGCGCAGCAGCAGCGCGAGCGGCATCACGCCGGCCTCGACGGTCTTCGACAGCGTGAAGAGCACGGCGAGCACCATCGCGGTCGTCATGCCGACGACGAACCCGATCGCCGCGTCGCGCAGCGTGACCCAGGTCAGCTCCATGAGCTCGGCGCGGTTCTCGGCGGCACCCTCCTCGACGAACAGGAAGCGCCAGACGTCCGCCGGCCCCTTGGCGACGTACGGCGAGACGTCGGTCAGGCTGATCACCGCCTGCCAGAGCAGCAGCACGATGCCGAGGGTGACCGCGGTGTTCACGAGGGACCGGGCGACCGATCGGGCGAACGCACCGGTCCGCTCGCGGCGCAGGCGCTGCGAGACGTCGGCGACGGCCACGTGGCTCATGGCTGCGTCCTTCCCGAGACCCACGGCGTGACCAGCCGGGACACCAGGCCGAGGGCGGCGTAGCCGATCAGGGCCACGACCGCGCAGAGCAGGAAGACCGCCCAGACCCGCTCGGAGTCGAGGTTGCCCTGCAGCCGGATGAGCAGGATGCCCACGCTGCGATCGGTGGCGCCCATGTACTCCCCCAGCACCGCGCCGAGGAACGCCGTGGGCACAGCGACCTGCAGCGCGTTGAGGATCGCGGGCAGCGCCGCGACGAGTCGTACCTTGCGGAGCTGCGTGAAGCGGGTGCCGCCGTACACGCGGACCAGGTCGAGGCTGGCCCGGTCGGCCGCCTTGAACCCGAGCAGCGCGCCGACGACCGTGGTGAAGAAGACCGCCAGCGCGGCCAGGAAGACCGCGGTCTTCGACGGGTCGCCCGGCTGCTCGGCGCCTCCGAGGATCACGATGGCGATGCCGCCGACCGCGACGAGCGGCAGGCAGTAGCTCACCACGGCGACCTGGACGACGACCGGCTCGAGCCGGGGCGCCAGCAGCACGGTCGCGGCGAGCAGCAGCGCCAGGCCGTTGCCCCACACGAAACCCCAGGCGGCCTCGGTGATGGTGACCTGGAACGACGGCCAGTACGCCGCGAGCCCGTCCTCGACCAGCTGCGCGATGACCGCGAACGGCGAGGGCACCGGGGTGTAGGTGGTGCCCTCCTCCGGCACGAACGCCAGCGAGACGACCCACCACACCACGACGAGCACGGCGGTCCCGATGAGGGCCGACAGCCAGCCGGGGACCTGTCGACGCGTCATGACTCGGCGGCTGCCCGTCCGTCGGCCCCGAAGAGCAGTTCCGAGGCACGGTCGGCCAGTGCGTGGAACTCGGGGGTGCGCATGAGGTCCGGGGTGCGCGGCCGCGGCAGGTCGACGTCGATGATCTCCTTGATCCGTCCCGGCCGTGGGCTCATCACCGCGACCTGGTCGGACAGGAAGATCGCCTCGTTGATGCCGTGCGTGACGAGCAGGGTCGTGGCGGGCTTCTCGGTCCAGATCCGCAGCAGCTCGAGGTTCAGGTTCTGCCGGGTCATGTCGTCGAGCGCGCCGAACGGCTCGTCGAGCAGCAGCACCGACGGCTTGAGCGCCAGGGCGCGGGCGATCGAGACACGCTGCCGCATGCCGCCCGAGAGCTGAGCGGGCTTGGCGTCCTCGAAGCCCCGCAGCCCGACGAGGTCGATCAGCTCCTCGACGTACGCGCGGTCGACCGTGCGTCCGGCGACCTCGAACGGCAGCCGGATGTTCTTGCGCACGCTGCGCCACGGCAGCAGCGCGTGGTCCTGGAACGCGATGCCCAGCTCGCTGTCGCGGCGGAGCTCGGTCGGCGTCCGACCGTCCACGACCGCCTGTCCGGTCGACGGCTCCTCCAGGCCCGCGAGGATGCGGAGGATCGTCGACTTGCCACACCCCGACGGGCCGAGCAGCGCCAGGAACGAGCCCTGGTCGGTGTGCAGGTCGGTGTCCTGCAGGGCGACCACGCTGCGGCCGCCCCGGCCCTTGAAGGTCTTCCCCAGCCCGGTGACCTGGATGCCGGTGCCCAGGCGGGCACCGGCAGCCAGGGTGTTGTCAGTCGTCATCGGCCCTCAGGGGAGGTAGTCCTTGAGGTCCGGGTTCTCCTCGTAGATCTCGTCGATGATCGACGTGTCGAAGAGGTCCTCGACCGAGACGTCCCAGCCGGCCGCGGCGAGCGAGTCCACCGTCTGCTGCTGGAGCTCCTCGGTGATCGTGAACAGCCCGTTCGCCTCGGTGTCGGCGGTCGAGATCAGCTCCTTCTCGGCCTCCAGGCCCAGGGCGGTCTTCGTCGGGTCGAGCGCGCCGAAGACCGACTCGAGACCCTCGGAGTTCTCCGAGGCTGCCTTGTCGTAGTACTTCGTGATCAGCTCCACGGTGGCGTCGGTGGGCTGCCGGAAGACGTCGGTCCAGCCCTTGATCTCGGCGATCAGCAGCGCCTTCAGCAGGTCCTCGTTGTCCGCGAGGTACTCGTCGGTGACCGTGTAGGTCTCGGCGACGTAGGGGACGCCGTTGTCGGCGTACGGCAGGTTCGTGATCTCGAAGCCGGCCTGCTCGACGGTGATCGCCTCGTTGGTCAGGTAGGCCATGAAGCCGTCGACCTCGCCCTCCATCAGCGGCGTCGGGTCGAAGTCGACCGGCACGACCTCGACGTCGTCGGGGTCGATCCCGTTGGCGTTGAGGATCGCGGCGAACACGCTGGCGTTGGAGTCCTGGACACCGATCTTCTTGCCGATCAGGTCCTGCGGCGTCGCGATGTCCGCCCCGTCCTTGAGCGACAGGATCGTGAACGGGTTCTTCTGGAAGGTGGCGGCGATGATCTTGAGCGGCGCCTCCTCCTGGGCGATGGCGGCACCGACGGAGGCCGCGTCGCTCAGCGCGACCTGAACCGTCCCGCTCAGCAGCTTCGCCACACCGGTGTCGGGGCCCGAGATCCCGTTCACGGCGTCGAAGCCGGCCTCGCTGTAGTAGCCGTTCTCCTCGGCGTAGAACTCGCCTGCGAACTCCTCGTTCTTGATCCAGGAGTACTGCATGCTGATCTCGCCGTACGACGCGTCGGCAGCGTCGCTGCCCGACGTCGCGTCCGACTCGTCGTCGTCGGAGCCGCAGCCGGCGAGCGCCAGCGCGAGGACCGCGACGAGCGACACGGCGGTCGTCGCGGTCTTGGGGCGCCGGGCCAGGCGGCGGGCGTGCGGAAGTACTGCCATGAAGAGGTCCTCCCAGGTGTGCGTCTCGGGTGGGCGGGACGCTACTGACGCTGGGTTTCGTGCTTCGGCACGCGTGTTTCCGGCCGGTAAATCCTTCATCCACCGCCGCGCACCACGTTGAATCGGGACTTTCGGTCGCTTCAATCGGGAGTTCCGGTCGGCGCGCTGACCAGAACTCCCGATTCAACGGACCGGAAGTCCCGATTCGACGTCAGATGGCGGCGGCTGCGGCGCGTCCGGCGGTGCGTCCGGAGAACAGGCAGCCGCCGAGGAACGTGCCCTCGAGCGCGTTGTAGCCCATCATCCCGCCGCCCCCGAAGCCGTTGACCTCGCCCGCGGCGTACAGCCCGGGCAGCTGGTCGCCGGACGCGGTGAGGCAGCGGCCGTCGAGGTCGGTCTCCAGGCCGCCGAGCGTCTTGCGAGTCAGCACGTTGAGACGTACGGCGATCAGCGGGCCGGCCTTGGGGTCGAGCAGCTTGTGCGGGGTCGCGACCCGGATCAGCTTGTCGCCGCGGTAGTTCCGGGCGCCGCGGATCGCGGTGATCTGCGCGTCCTTGGTGAACTCGTTGTCGATCTCGCGGTCGCGCGCCTCGATCAGGTCGCGCAGCTCGGCCTCGATGATCAGCGGCTTGTCGCCGATCTTGTTCATGCCGCGCACCAGCTCGGCCAGGTCGTCGGCGACCACGAAGTCCTCGCCGTGCTGCTTGAACGCCTCGACCGGTCCCGGCGCGCCGGCCTTCACCCGCGACAGCAGCAGCTTGACGTCCTTGCCGGTGAGGTCGGGATTCTGCTCCGACCCGGACAGCGCGAACTCCTTCTCGATGATCTTCTGCGTCAGCACGAACCACGAGTAGTCGTAGCCGGTCGTGCGCAGGTGGTTCAGGGTGCCGAGGGTGTCGAACCCCGGGAAGTACGGCGCGGGCAGCCGCTTGCCGGTCGCATCGAGCCAGAGTGACGACGGGCCCGGGAGGATCCGGATGCCGTGGTTCTCCCAGATCGGGTCCCAGTTCCGGATGCCCTCGACGTAGTGCCACATCCGGTCGGGGTTGATCACCCGGGCGCCGGCGGCCTCGGTGATGCCGAGCATCCGCCCGTCGACGTGCGCGGGGACCCCGGCCACCATGGTCTTCGGCGGCGTGCCGAGCCGCGCGGGCCAGGTCTTGCGGACCAGGTCGTGGTTGCCCCCGATGCCGCCACTGGTCACGATCACGGCCTGCGCGCGGAGCTCGAAGTCGGAGACCTCGACCCGGCTGCTGGGCCGGCCGCGGTCGACGCTGGTCGGCTCGAGCAGCTTGCCGCGGACGCCGACGACGGTGCCGCCGTCGAGCAGCAGGTCGTCGACGCGGTGGCGGAAGCCGAACCGGAGTCGTCCCGCAGCGGCGTGCTCGCGGCAGCGGCGCTCGAAGGGCTCGACCACGCCGGGGCCGGTGCCCCAGGTGATGTGGAAGCGCGGCACCGAGTTGCCGTGGCCGTCCGCGCGGCCGTCGCCACGCTCGGCCCACCCGACGACCGGGAAGATGCGGTGACCCATCTCCCGCAGCCACGAGCGCTTCTCGCCGGCCGCGAAGTCGACGTACGCCTCGGCCCAGCGGCGCGGCCACCGGTCCTCCTCGCGGTCGAACTGCGCGCTGCCCAGCCAGTCCTGCATGGCCAGCTCTCGGGAGTCCTTGATGCCCATCCGGCGCTGCTCGGGGCTGTCGACGAGGAACAGCCCGCCCAGGCTCCAGAACGCCTGTCCGCCCAGGGACTGCTCGCCCTCCTGGTCGAGCAGCAGCACCCGCTTGCCGGCGTCCGCGACCTCGGCGGCCGCAACCAGGCCGGCGAGGCCGGCACCCACGACGATCACATCGGTGTCCACGGCCGGGATCCTCCCACGAGCCCGACCTCGGGCATGTCTGGACCGGTTCGTCCGAAATCCCGCGGATCGTCGTCACAACCGTCACACTCTTCACGCGCGGTTCAACCCTCAAGTACTTCCGAAGCGTGCCGATGAGAGATCTCGGGAGGTCGACTATGCAGCGTGGAGCAGTACCGCCGCATAGCCCCCTGCCCACGGTTCTCGTGGTCACGGCCGGCACCGGCGAGAACGGCGCGGTCGCCCGCGCGGTGAACGCCGCCGGCGACTCCCTGCTGGTCACCCACGCCCTCACGCTCTCCGCCGCGCTGCGCGCCCTGAGCACCAGTGCCTTCGACTGCGTCTTCGTCGACGCCGGCGGTCCGGGCCTCTCGGCCGCCGACCTGGCCAAGGCGCTGCGCGCACCATCCGGCTGCGCCGCCCTCGTCGTCGTCGACCCCGAGCCCGCGAACCAGGAGCTCGAGGACACCGCCGACCTCGTGCTGAGTCCCCGCGACCTGCTCCGCGACTGGCTGCGCCCGCTGGGCCGCGCCGTCGAGCACGGCCGGATGCGGCTCGCGCTGCGCGCCGCCGAGAGCCGCGTCGAGCGCCTCTCCGGCATCGTCGAGTCGGTCACCGACGCGGTCTTCACGACCACCACCGAGGGTGTCGTCACCGGGTGGAACAACGGCGCCGAGCTCCTGTACGGCTACCCGTCCGCCGAGATCGTCGGCGCGCACGTCTCGAGCCTGCACCCCCCGGGCTCCGACGAGCCGCGCCGGATCATGGCGATGATCCACGAGGGCAAGTCGGTCCTCGGCCTGGACACCCTGCGTCGTACCCGTGACGGCCGGCTGGCCGAGGTCACCATGAACGTGACCCCGCTCGCCGACGACGACGGTGAGCTGGCCGGAGCGGTGATCGTGGCCCGCGACATCAGCGACCGCCTCGAGCTCGAGGCCGAGTTGGTCCGCGTGACCATGCACGACGCCCTGACCGGGCTGCCGAACCGCTCGTACCTCACCTACCGTCTCTCGCAGGCGCTCTCCGACGCGCGCAACGGCAACCGCGAGGTCGCCGTGCTGCACATCGACCTCGACCAGTTCAAGGCCGTCGACGACGTCTACGGCCACGTGCTCGGTGACCGGGTCCTCGCCCGGGTCGCGGAGCGGCTGCGCGCGCTGGCCGGGCCGACCGACATCGTGTCCCGCGTGGGCGGCGACGAGTTCGTCTTCGTCTGCCCCGACGTGGGCGTCGAGGAGGCCGGCGAGTTCAGCGAGCAGGTGCTCGCCGCGATCGCCGAGCCGATCGCCATCGACGGCCGCGGCCTGCGCGTCGGCGCGAGCATCGGCATCGCGGTCGCCCCGCCGCTGGAGTTCGACACCGAGCTGCTGCTCAAGCACGCCGACGCGGCGATGACCGAGGCCAAGGCCCGCGGCCGCGCCCGCAGCCAGCTGTTCGACCCGGCACTGACCCGTCGCGCTGGCGAGCAGAACCGGCTGGCCAGCGACCTGCGCGAGGCGATCGCGCACGACCTGCTCGAGGTGCACTTCCAGCCCGTCATAGGCCTCGCGTCCGACCAGGTCGTCGGCGTCGAGGCGCTCGCCCGCTGGGAGCACCCCGAGCTCGGCACCGTCTCCCCCGGCGTCTTCGTGCCGCTCGCCGAGACCCACGGCATCGCCGCCGAGCTCGACCGCTGGGTGCTCGACCGCGCCTGCCACGAGACCGTCGACGCGATCGACGCCGGCCTGGTGCCGCCGACCATGCACGTGGCGGTGAACCTGTCCGCTCGCTCGCTCGACGACCCGCGCCTGGTCGACGTGGTCGACGACGTCGTACGCCGCTCCGGCCTGGAGCCGGGCTCGCTCGTCCTCGAGATCACCGAGACCGCGCTGCTGCACAACCGCGACGCCGCCCGCGCCACCATCGACGGCCTGCGCGACCTCGGTGTCGGCGTCGCGCTCGACGACTTCGGCACCGGCTACTCGTCGCTGAGCTTCCTGCGCGAGCTGCCCGTGACCGTCGTGAAGATCGACCGCTCGTTCGTCCGCGACGCCGCCGAGCGCCCCGAGGACCTCGCGATCACCGAGGCGATCGTGCGGCTGGCCAACGGCCTCGGGCTGCAGACCGTCGCCGAGGGCGTCGAGACCGTGGAGCAGCGCGACCTGCTGCGCCGGCTCGGCTGCGAGAGCGCCCAGGGCTTCCTGTGGAGCGGCGCCGTACCGATGTCCGCGCTGCCGGACAAGCTGCTCGGCGACCGCGCCCGCGCCCGGGTCGCCCGCCTGCGCGATCCCCAGTCCGCCCGTTTCAGCGGCGAGCGCCGCGTGGCGAGCCCGCGCCGCCGGGTGCTCGAGGCCGCCGCCCCCGTCGAGCACGAGACCGCCTGCTGCCTGCGCGGCGGGCTCGAGGCCGGCCAGGGCTGGCTCGTCGTCAGCACCCCGGACCGCCGCGAGGCGTTCGCCCGCTCGCTCGGCTCGCTGCACGCGACCGCGATCGCCAACGGGCAGCTCGTCGAGCTCGACGCCTACGAGACGCTGCGCAAGGTCAGCGGCGCGGACGGTCGCCTGGACACCACCCGCTTCGAGAACGTCGTCGGCACCGCGCTGCGCTCGCTGGGCTCCACCAGCGACCTGGTCGGCGTGCACGCCGAGCTCGGCCACGTCACCCAGCCGCTGCTGAGCCTGCGCGTCTCCACCGACCTGCGCCGCCGCCTGCACACGGTCGGTCAGCTCACGCTGGAGTACGGCGACCACCCGGCCGACTGCGCCGGCCACGGCGAGCGCGCGCTGCAGCAGCTCGGTCTCGACGACTCCGCGTCGGCGTAGTCGCTGCTGCGGTCGCGCCGTCCCAGGTTCACCAGGGTGCCCTGGTGAACCGTCACTTCCCACGGCCTGCACGCCATGGGAAGTGCAGCTTCGCCTACACACCCGGTGAAACCGCGAGCGACGACGCCGACCAGCGACCGGACCGCGCTACTCCTCGCGGCCCGCGACCACGATCCGGCGGCCACCGCTCTGCTTGGCGCGGTACATCGCCTCGTCGGCGCGACGCAGGACCGCATCGAACGGGTAGTACGGCGCCAGGGCGACGCCGATGCTGAGGCTGGCCTCGTGGTCGAGCTCGTCGACGCGGACCGGCGTCGCGAACGCGTCCAGGATGCGGTGCGCCACGATCAGCGCCTCCTCGACGCCGGTGTCCTCGCAGATCACCGCGAACTCGTCGCCGCCGAGACGGCCGACGGTGTCGGTCGCGCGCACCGAGGCCTGCAGCCGGTTCGCGACCTCGCGCAGCACGTCGTCGCCGGTCTGGTGGCCGAACGTGTCGTTGATCTGCTTGAACGCGTCGAGGTCGATGAAGAGCACGGCGGTCTCGCGGCCCTCGTAGCGGCGCTGGCGGGCGGCGGCGGTCTCGAGCCGATCGAGGAAGAGGTAGCGGTTGGGCAGCGCGGTCAGCGGGTCGTGCAGCGCCCGCCGCAGCAGGGCGCGCTCGGCCTGCCGCGCGTCGGTGACGTCCGACAGCGTGATCAGCGAGCCGAGGCGGTTGTTGCGGCTGTTGAGGGGCCGCAGCGAGACCTTGAGCGTGCGCTCGCGCCCGTCCGGCAGCTGGTGCACCACGTCGTGCACCTCGCTGTCGTCGGCGTCGTCGGCGAGACCGAACAGCCGCAGCGGCGTCTCGCCGTGCATCTCCGCGACCGAGCGGCCGACGATCTCGGCGGCGGTCTCGTTGGCGAAGATCACGGTGCCCTCGGGTGAGGTCGCGATGATGCCCTCGGGCGCGGTCTCGACCATGGCGCGGTGCAGCGCCTCGGAGAGCCGCAGGGCCTCCTCGGTGCGCACCCGCTCGGAGATGTCGGTGACGTTCGCGACGAGGCCGCCGATCTCGGGATCGGCCAGGCAGTTGGCGGCGGTCACCTCGACCCAGCGCCACTGGTCCTGTGCGTCGCGCAGCCGCAGCACCACCCGGTCCTGCCGGTGCGGCTCGGCGAGCAGCCGGGCGAGCAGGTCGACCACGGCGGTGACGTCGGTCGGGTGGATGTACTCCCAGCCCAGGTGCGCGCCCCCGTCGTCGGGCTCGTAGCCCAGCAGCCGGTCCAGCGCGGCGGACGCGAACGTCAGCGTGAGGTCCTCGTCGAGGATCGCGGCCGTGTCCCAGCCGCGCCGGTGCAGCACCTCGGTCAGCGGCTGCGGGTCGTCCTCGGGTCCGGCCTCGCGCACCGACGCGGCGACGGCGTACGGCGTCCCGTTCGGCTCGCGCAGCAGCGCCGCGTCGAGCACCAGCGGCAGGTCGTGGCCGTCGGCGCCGCGGAACCGGCCCCGGTGGCTGATCGACTCCACGCCGCCGGCCCGCAGCCGCAGCAGCGCCGCGTCGAAGGCGGCGACGTCGTCGGGGTGGATCAGCTCGGCGAGGTTGGAGTCGGCGAACCAGCCCTCGCCGCGACCGAACAGCTCGCACCAGGCGGGGTTGGCCGAGTCGAGCTTGCCCTCGAGGTCGAGGATCGCCTGGGCGGTGACCGCCTGGTCGAAGTGCGCCCGCGACATCTCGAGGGCGAGCGCGAGCTCGCGCTGCTCGCGCAGGAACGCGGTCACGTCGCGCAGGATCACGACCGCGCCGCACGGGGTCCCGTCGCTGCCCGTCACCGGGCCGAGGGTGACCTGCACCTTGAACGTCGCCCCGTCGCGCCGGCGCCCGGTCTCGACGAACGGCTGGACGCGGTCGCCGGCCATCAGCCGGCGTACCGCCACGGCGCGCATGTCGGCGCCGTCGGCGGTGAAGAGGTCGTCGAGGACCCGGCCGAACAGGCTCTCGGGCCGCCAGCCCAGGACGTGCTCGGTCGCCGGGCTGGCCCACACGATGGAGCCGTGCTCGTCGAGGGAGAGGATGCAGTCGTCCGACGCAGCGGCGATGCTGGTCAGCAACCGGCCCTGGTCGATCTCGCGCATCATCCCCCCGGACGGCGTGCTCTCCGCGAGGCCGTTCCAGCTCATCTAACGCGGTCCTTCCGCTTCCTGGAGAAGATACAAGTCAGCGCCACCCGACCCGGCGAACTCGCGCAGGTCCGAGCGATGCGTGTCCAGGTCATCGGTGCCGACGCGCCGCGACTTGAGGGCCTCAGGACAGTCCGACCAGGCGCAGGTACGCCGCACCGAGCGGTCCGCCGGCGAGCATCCCCAGCGCCGCCCCGCTGACCAGGAACGGACCGTGCGGGACCCGGGAACCGGCCGCGGCACGGCCGGCCAGCACGAGCACCACACCGACCACCGCGCCGATCGCGAATCCGGCGCCGAGGCCGACCAGCGCGGGACCCCAGCCGAGCCAGCCGAGCGCGAGGCCGAGCACCGGCGCCAGCGCCACGTCGCCGAGACCCATCCCGCGGCCGGCGGTCACCAGCCAGATCCCGCCGTACACGGCGAGCCAGAGCGCGCACGCCGCGAGCGCGGTCGGCACCGGGGCGGTGCCGTAGCGCGCGGCGTCGATGCCGAGCGCCACGACGGTGCCCACCGCCATGGCGCCGGTGACGCCGAACGGCAGCCGGCGGTGGTCGAGGTCGATCATCACCAGGGCGATGCCGGCGGCGGTGACGACCAGCGCGGCGGCGGCGTACGGCGTCGGGCCGAAGCGCCAGCCGACGAGGACGAACAGCAGCCCGGTGGCCAGCTCGACCAGCGGGTAGCGCGCGGCGATCGGCGCAGCGCAGTCGCGGCAGCGGCCGCGCAGCACCAGCCAGGACAGCACCGGCACGTTGTCGAACGCCCGCACCGGGTGCGCGCAGGCCGGGCAGGCCGAGCCCGGCGACACCAGCGACAGCCCGGCCGGCACCCGGTGGATGACCACGTTGAGGAACGACCCGATCAGCAGGCCGAGGACCCCGACCAGCGTCAGGTACGCCGTCGTCACGAGGCTCGCTCCGCCCACCCGAGCACGGCCGTGAGCCGCTCCGGCGCCGGGTCCTCGCCGGCGAGGTCCCAGCGCAGGTCGACGGTGACCAGCGCCTCGTCGCCCCCGCGGATCGCGGACGCCACGAGCTGCGCCTCGAACCCGGCGGCCTGGGCCTGCCGGGCGAGCCGGTCGCCGGCCTCCACGTCGCCGTCGCCGAGAAGGATCTCGGCGATCGCGCGGCAGTCGGCGGCCGCGACCCGCAGCTCGGCGAGCAGGTCGGACGGGGCGAGACCGGAGAGCCGGGCCGCGGTGCGCGCCTCCGGGTCGACCGCGCCACGGCCCGGACCGCGGTCGAGGTGGTCGAGGTCGCCGAACCCGCCGGTCAGCAGCTGGTGCACCGAGGGGTCGAACGTCGAGACCAGCGCGGCGCGCGCGACCTCGACCAGGTCACGCCCGGTCGGCCCGGAGTCGACGAGCCCGGTCGCGGCCGCCTCGATCGACGCGGCGACGCTCTCACCGATCACCGCGAGCTGGGCGGCGGGGTCGGGCGCCTGGCCGAGCCCGTTGCTCCAGAGCAGCTCCTCGAGCACGTGCACGTCGGCAGCCCAGGCGGCCAGCTGTGCCATCCGCGGGTCGCCGGCCGCGGCGTAGCGGCGCGAGAGCTCGCCGTACTCCTGCGCGGTGGTCATCACGCGGCCGTGTGCCGGAGCCGGCGCCGGGCGCGGCGGGGCTCCTCGTGCGCGGGCGGCGGGACGGGCAGCACGAGCTCCTCACCCGGCTCCTGCTGGGCGGGCTCCTCGATCACCACCGGCGTGCTCGCGATGGCGGCCAGGGGCGGCGGGGCGGCGATCGCGCGCGTCGCGATGCCGGGCAGCGCCGGGCGGGCGAAGCCGTCGGCGTCCAGCCTCTCGACCGCGGCCACGACCCGGGCCGCGGCGTGCCGGGGGTCGTCGTGGTCGCCGGCCCGGGCCGCGACCGCACGGACCGCGAGCAGCACCCGCCGGCGGTACGCCGCGTCCGAGGGCGCGACGGCCCGGGCGACCGGGACGTCCGGCGCGGCCTCCAACGCCTGCTCCAGGGCGCGCACCTGGGCGCGCAGGGCACGCACGGTCGCGGCCTCGCCGGGGAGCTCCTCGGGGACCTCGACCGCCTCGGGGTGCTCCTCGGGGTGCTCCTCGGGCAGGTCGGCGTGACGGCGGCGCAGCGACAGGTTCATGGTCAATCCTCCGACGTGACGGTGCTGGCGGCGAGGTTGAGCGACCTCCCGGGGTCGGCGACCGGGGGCATCACGAACATGTCGCCCCCGACGGTCGTGGTGTAGATGCCGGTCGTCGGGTCGCCGGCGAGGCTCACGGTGCGCACCAGGAAGGCGCGCGGCATCTGCTCGAGGTTCTCCAGCAGCCGCTGGGTCTGGTCGTAGCTGCCGGTGATCGACACCGTGACCGTCTGCCGGGCGAGCTGGCCACCGGTCCCGGTCGTGGCGGCCGCCGGGTCGGCGGCGGGAGCGGCCGCGGGGTCGTCGGCCGCGCCGATGGTCGGCGGGGTGGGGCTGAGCGTGGTGACACCGTCGGCCCCGATGCCGGCGTCGACCGCGGCGGTCGTGACGGCCTCGAACAGGCCGGGCTGGTCCGCGGTCGGCGGGAACTGCTCGGCGAGCGCGGCCGCGATCCGGCGGGTGGCGCCGAGCTTCTCGGCCTGCTGCTCCAGGGCAGCGAGCTGGGTGGCGAGCACCTGGTTCTGCGCCCGGGTCGTGTCGACCTGCTCGCGCCGCTCGGCCAGCGTGCTGGTCTCCGGCCCGACCACGAGCGTCCAGCCGAGGGCGGCCACGGCCAGCAGCGACACGGCTCCGACGACCTTCGTGGCGGTGGGGGTCCCGAGGTCCATCAGCTCTCCCCTGCCGGCTGTCGCGGCGCGTAGCGCTCGCTGAACACCTTCTCCGAGAGCCCGACCGATCCGCTGAACGCCACCTCGTCGGTCTCGCCGGTGGTGGTGGTCGAGATGAACGGCTCGACGAACAGCCCGTCGGCGCCGAGGCTGACCACCATCTCGCCGACCTCGGCGCGGCTGGCCGCGGTGCCCGAGAGCGTCACGCACCCGACGACGACCCGGGTGTTGAAGGGGTCCGGGCCGGGGCAGGCGCTGGCGGGGTCCGCGGCCGGAGGCGCCGCCGGGTCGACCGGCTCGGGGTGGCCGGTCACGGTGATGGCGACCGTCGCGAGCTCCGCGCCGACCGGCGTCGCGGCACGGATCCCCTCGAGCACCTCCGACAGTTGGACGTCGTCGGCCATCGCGGCCTGCACGGTCACCTGCTGGACGGCGACGCCGTCGACATACACGCGCACCGGCTGGAGCCGTTCGGTCTGCGAGATCAGCCGCGAGGTCGTGGCCGCCTCGATGGCGACCAGCTTGTCGGCGTCCGCCACGCGCACGTGCTGGTAGGCCCAGGCCCCGCCGACGAGCAGCACCAAGACGACGCCGGCGGCGACGAACCGGCGCCGCAGCCGCCGCGCGGCCATCCGCTCGAACGCCGACTCGGGCAGCAGGTTGACGAGGGGCAGGGTGCTCACGAGGCGGCCCCCACGCACAGGCCGGCCGGTACGGCGAGCGCCACCAGGTCGTCGTTGCTGAGCCGCATCCGGCCGGGGACCTTGACCCGGGCCCCCACGTCGAGGGTCTCGACCGGGACGCCGACGCGGTCGGCGAGCAGCTCGTCGAAGCCGCCGAGCAGCGCACCGGAGCCGGTCAGCACGACGCGGGCCACACCGGCGCCGTCGGCCGTCGAGTCCCGGTAGAAGTCGAGCGTGGTGGCGATCTCGTCCGCGAGCGTGCCCGCCGCCGCGGCGACCACCTGCTGGGCCGCGTGGTCGAGGCCGTCGGAGCGTTGTCCGACCACGCTCTGCTGCAGCGGGTCGAGGTGCGCGTGCCCCGGCAGGCCGACGTACCGCTTGGTGCGCTCGGCGTCCTCCCAGGACCACTCGTAGCGCTCCTGGACGGCCGTGGTGATCGCGTCTCCACCGACGCCGGGGATCATCCGGACGTAGCGGGGGGTGCCGCCGACGTGCACGACCAACGAGACGACGTCGGCGCCGACGTCCACGATCGCCTCACTCTCGGCACTCGCGCCGGCCAGCGGCGCGCGGGCCCGGACCAGCGCGAACGGGAGCAGGTCGACGCCGCGGGCGCGGAGACCGGCCCGGCGGGTCGCGTCGACGAAGCCGTCGACCATGTCGCGGGAGGCGGCGACCAGCAGGATCCGCGAGACCCGGCGGGTGGTGCCGTTCTCGCCGGGCAGCTCGAGCTCCTCGAGCTGGTGGTAGTCGAGGTTCGCCTCGTCGACCGAGATCGGCAGCACGTCCTGCACCTGGTAGCGCAGCGCCTTGCGGAAGTCGGCCGACGGCATCCAGTCGAGGTCGAGCTGGCGGACGAGGACCCCGGCGTTCGCGATGCCGAGGGTCACGGTCTTGGTGCGGAACCTGCCCCGCGACCACAGCGCCTTCAGCGCCTCGGTCAGTGCGGCGCCGTCCACGACGCCGCCGGTGCGGACCACGCCGGGCGCGAGTGGCACCTCGGCGTACCGGCGCAGCGTCGGGCGCCGGCGGCCGGGAGCGAACTCCGCGGCTCGGACACCGGAGCTGCCGATGTCCAGTCCGACCAAGGTGCGTGGCATTGAAGTCTCCGAGATATGCCAAGGGGTGGGTCTCCCGGTGTCTTCGGTCCCGACACGCGGCGACTTGAGCCCTGACCTGGACATTTCGTGGACGGTCCTGGAGCGCCTCTCGGACGTGGTACACAAGGCGCGTGACGAGCTCTCGGGAGACGGCGGCGACGAGCCTCCGGATCGCTCCCTTCCTGCAGGCGGTCGTGGTGAACCACGGCTCGGACCTGCACCTCAAGGTGGGCGGACCGCCGCGGGTGCGGATCCGAGGCTCGCTGGTGCCGCTCGACGCCGAGCCGCTCACCGCGGACGCATTGGAGGCGGTGGTCCGCGAGACGATGACGCCCGAGGTCGAGGCGCAGTTCCTCGCGACCAACGAGGCCGACTACGCCCTGGCGGTCGCGGGCATCGGCCGGTTCCGGGCCAACGCGTTCCGCTCGCGCGGGACCGTGGGCTGCGTGCTGCGGCTCGTGGGCGACGAGCCCCGTTCGCTGGCCGACCTCGGCATGCCCGACGTGATCCGGTCCCTGGCGCTCGAGCCGCGTGGCCTGGTGCTGGTGACCGGCCCGACCGGCTCGGGCAAGACCACCACGCTGGCGGGCATGGTGGACGCGGTCAACGAGGTCCGCCCCGTGCACATCCTGACGATCGAGGACCCGATCGAGGTCATCCACCGCGACAAGGTCGCCTCGGTCAACCAGCGCGAGCTCGGCACCGACACGGCGGACTGGGGCGTCGCGCTGCGGGCGGCCATGCGCCAGGACCCGGACGTGATCCTGATCGGCGAGATGCGCGACGCCGACACGGTCCGCGCCGCGCTGTCGGCCGCCGAGACCGGCCACTTCGTGATGTCGACGCTGCACACGACCGACGCCAAGGAGACCGTCAACCGGATCATCGACTTCTTCCCGCCGCACGAGCAGAAGCAGGTCCGGCTCGGCCTCGCCGCGTCCCTGCGCGGCATCGTGTGCCAGCGGCTGGTGCCGCGCGCCGACGGCCAGGGCCGCGCGGTGGCGATGGAGATCGCCGTGAACACGCCCCGGCTCGCTGAGGCCGTCGCGGACCCCGAGCGCACCGACACGATCGCGGACATCGTCGCCGAGGGCGCGTACTCCGGGATGCGGACGTTCGACCAGCACCTCGTGACCCTGGTGCTCGACGGCAGCGTCTCGATCGCGGATGCGAAGCTGGTCAGCTCCAACACCCACGACTTCACCGTCATGCTCAAACGCGCCGGCGTCGACCCGGCCCTCGTCGATGCGGAGACCACGCCATGAACGAACGCCGTCGCACCGTGACCAGCGCGGTCCCCTCCGAGGTGCTGGCCGACCTGGACCTCGCGCAGCTGCGCGACTACCGGCACAAGCTCGAGGCCGAGGAGGACCGGGCGTCGTACTGGCGCCGGCTCGTGCACGCCCGGCTCGACCTCCTCGCCGCCGAGTCGAAGTCCGACCACCCGCTGACGCTGGAGGAGCTGGTGCGCGTGCTCGGCGACACCGGGACCGGCCAGAGTCGGCAGGCGCTCGTCGCCGTGCACGCCTCGGACCCGCTGCCCGAGCTGCCCGAGCTGGCCCGGATGTGGGCGACCGACGTCGACCCGCACGACCCCGAGCAGGTCGAGGACGCGGTCGCCCGGCTGACCGAGGCCGAGTCCCAGCTGACCGACTACCGCCGCGCGCTGCACCAGCGCATCGACGAGGCGACGGCCGAGCTGATCGTGCGCTACCGCGAGAACCCCGCCGCGGCGCTCACCGCGATCCCGGACCGATGACCCTGCGGTCCGAGCCGTCCGGCGACACCGTGCGCGCGCTGCTCGACGCGGGCGCCGTCACGCAGGCCCAGCTCGACGAGGCCACGCGGCTCGCCGCCGAGCGCGGCCAGACGGTGGTCGAGGCCCTGATCGACGGCGGCTGGGTGGACCGGCCGACCGTCGTACGGACCGCCGCCACGTCGGCCGGGCTCGAGTACGTCGAGCTCTCCGAGTTCGCCGTCGACGTGACGGCGGTCAGCCTGGTGCCGGCCGACTTCGCGCGCCGGCTCCACGTGCTGCCGCTGGCCCTGCAGGACGGCGAGCTCGTCGTCGCGGTCAGCATCCGCCAGGCCGGCAACATCGAGCTCAAGGACGACCTGAGCCGGATCACCCGGAGCCGGGTGCGCTTCGCCATCGCCAACCGCGCCGACATCGAGGCACGGATCAACCAGGTCTACCGCGCCGAGGGCGAGCTGCTCGACATCAGCTCCGACCTCGTCCCCGAGGCCGACGTCGCCGAGGACCTCGCCGGCTTCACCGAGGTCTCCGACGAGGCGCCGGTCGTGCGGTTCGTGAACCTCCTGATCAACCAGGCGATCAGCGACCGGGCGTCCGACATCCACATCGAGCCGACCGAGCGGGACATGCGGGTGCGCTACCGCATCGACGGCGTCCTGCACGACGCGCACCGCTCCCCCAAGAACATCCAGAACGGCGTGATCTCGCGGCTCAAGATCATGGCGGAGATGAATATCGCCGAGCGCCGGGTCCCCCAGGACGGCCGGATGTCGGTCAACCACGAGGGGCGCCGCGTCGACCTGCGCGTCGCGACACTGCCGACCGTGTGGGGCGAGAAGGTCGTGCTCCGGATCCTCGACACCTCCCAGACCCAGCTCGGCCTCGACGACCTCGGCTTCAGCCCGGACAACTACGCGCGCTACCGGGCGTCGTACTCGAAGCCCTACGGGATGATCCTCGCCACCGGTCCGACCGGCTCGGGGAAGTCGACCACGCTGTACGCGACGCTGAACCAGCTGAACCGCACCGACGTCAACGTGATCACCGTCGAGGACCCGGTGGAGTACCGGCTGCCCGGCATCAACCAGGTGCAGACCAACACCAAGGCCGGCCTCACGTTCGCCTCGGCGCTGCGCTCGATCCTGCGGGCCGACCCCGACATCGTGCTGATCGGTGAGATCCGCGACCACGAGACCGCGCAGATCGCCGTCGAGGCCGCGCTCACCGGCCACCTGGTCCTTTCGACCATCCACACGAACGACGCCCCGTCGACCGTGACCCGGCTGGTCGAGATGGGGATCGAGCCGTTCCTCGTCGGCTCCGCCCTCGACGCCGTCGTCGCGCAGCGGCTGTGCCGGTCGCTGTGCGAGCGCTGCAAGGAGGCCTACCGGCCCGAGCCGACCGAGCTGCTGCAGGTGGGCTTCCCGTGGGCCGAGGGCAGCGAGCTGCCGGTGCTGTACCGCCCCGGCAGCTGTTCGGCGTGCTCCCAGACCGGCTACCGCGGCCGGATGGCGCTGCACGAGGTGATGACCGTGACCGAGGAGATCTCGAGGCTCGTGGTCGACCGCTCGTCGACCGACGAGATCGGGCGGGCCGCCCGCGAGCAGGGCATGGCCACCCTCAAGGCCGACGGCTGGGCCAAGGTCGCCCAGGGCCGGACGTCGATCGAGGAGATCCTCCGCGTGGTCGCCTGACCGACCGCCGTCTCGCAACCACCTGTGACCTGAGCCTCAAGTCGGCACCGGTCCAGACCGAAGACCCCGATGTGACCGACCCATCTCGGAACGGATTCGGCCTGCCGTTGGCCGGAGACCGGGGCCCGGCCACGGCACCGACCGTGGTCGCGCCCGTGGCGGTCGCGCCTGCGCCCGTCACCCCTGCGCCCGTCGCCCCTGTCGTCGCCCCTGTCGTCGCCCCCGCACCTCCCCCTCCCGTGGTCGCCGCCCCGCCGACCGAGGTGACGACCCGCCTGGTGCTCGACGACCTGCTCGTCGCGGTGCTGAACCTCGGCGGCTCCGACCTGCACCTCACCGTCGGCGCGCCACCCACCGTGCGGCTGCGCGGCGAGATGACGGCGCTTGAGGGCTACCCCGAGCTGACCGGCGACCAGCTGCGCACGATGCTGTACGGCGTCCTCACCGAGCGGCAGCGCAAGGTGTTCGAGGAGGAGCTCGAGCTCGACCTCGCGTACGCCGTACCGGGCCATGCGCGGTTCCGCGTCAACATCTTCCGCCAGCGCGAGGCGATCGGCGCCGTGATGCGGCTGATCCCGTGGGAGATCCTGCCGCTCGAGAAGCTCGGGATGCCCGAGGTGCTCGCGAGCTTCACGAACCTGAAGCGTGGCCTCGTCCTGGTCACCGGGCCGACGGGCTCCGGCAAGTCGACCACGCTCGCCGCGATGATCGACCGCATCAACCGCACCCGGCGCGGCCACATCGTGACCATCGAGGACCCGATCGAGTTCCTCCACGAGCACCGCGGCTGCCTGGTCAACCAGCGCGAGGTCGGCGCCGACACCCACGCGTTCCGTGCCGCGCTGAAGCACGTGCTGCGCCAGGACCCCGACGTGATCCTGGTCGGCGAGCTGCGCGACCTCGACACCATCTCGGTCGCGCTCACCGCCGCCGAGACCGGCCACCTGGTGTTCGCGACACTGCACACCCAGTCCGCGCAGGACACCATCACCCGCATCGTCGACGTCTTCCCCGCCGACCAGCAGCAGCAGGTCCGCACCCAGCTCGCCGCGACCCTCCAGGGCGTCGTGTGCCAGACCCTCGTGAAGACCGTCGACGGTACGGCGCGGGTCGCGGCGGTCGAGGTGATGGTCTGCAACTCGGGCATCCGGGCGATGATCCGCGACGACAAGCTCCAGCAGATCCAGGGCTCACTCCAGGCCGGCGCCAAGGACGGGATGCAGACCCTCAACGCGCACCTCGCGGCGCTGGTCCGCGAGGGCCGGATCACCTACGAGGCCGGCCTCGAGCACTGCTCGCACCGCGACGACTTCGAGACCCTGGTGGGCGCGAGCGTGACGCGCTCCCACGCCGGCTGGGAGTGACGATGTCCGGCGCCACGCAGTACAGCTACAAGGTCCGCGACGCCGCCGGCAGGTTCACCGAGGGCAAGGTCGAGGCGGTCTCGGAGGCCGCGGTCGCCGAGCGCCTGCGGTCGATGGGCTACGTGCCGCTCGAGGTCCGGCCCGCGAACGTCGGCCTCCAGCGCGAGATCAAGCTCGGCCTGAAGAAGCGGGTCAAGACCCGGGACCTGGCGGTGTTCTCACGCCAGTTCGCGACGATGATCGACGCGGGCCTCACGATGCTGCGGGCGCTGACGATCATGTCCGAGCAGGTGGACAACCCGGAGCTGCGCCGCGTGCTCCGCGGCGTGAAGCAGGACGTCGAGACCGGGCAGAGCCTCTCCAGCGCCTTCGCGAAGTCGCCCGAGGTGTTCCCGGCGCTGATGATCAGCATGACCCGGGCCGGCGAGGCCGGCGGGTTCCTCGACACCTCGATGCGCCAGATCGCCGACAACTTCGAGGCCGAGGTGAAGCTGCGCGGCAAGATCAAGGCCGCACTCACCTACCCGATCGTGGTGTTCTGCCTGGCGATCATCATGTGCGTCGGGCTGCTCGTGTTCGTGGTGCCGGTGTTCGCCGGCATGTTCGAGGACCTCGGCGGCGAGCTCCCGCTACCGACCCGGGTCCTCGTCTTCATGTCCAACGCGATGCGGTTCCTGCTGCCGTTCCTGGTGGTCGCGACCGTCGTCGGCCTGTTCCTCTGGCGCAGGTACCGGCACACCGAGCGGGTGCGCAACGTCGTCGACCCGCTCAAGCTGCGGCTGCCGGTGTTCGGCAAGCTGTTCCAGAAGCTCGCTCTGGCACGGTTCTCCCGCAACCTCAGCACGCTGCTCTCCTCCGGCGTACCGATCCTGCAGTCGCTCGACATCGTCGCCGAGACCACCGGCTCGGTCGTGATCTCCCGGGCCCTGTCGGAGGTGCAGCAGTCGGTACGGCGAGGCGAGACCGTCGCCGGCCCCCTCGCGGAGCACGAGGTGTTCCCGGGCATGGTCGTGCAGATGATCGCGTCCGGCGAGGAGTCCGGCGCCATCGACCAGATGCTCGCGAAGATCGCGGAGTTCTACGACCAGGAGGTCGAGGCGACGACCGAGGCGCTGACCGCGCTGATCGAGCCGCTGATGATCGCGTTCCTCGGCGCGGTCGTCGGGTCGATGATCATCGCCTTGTACATGCCGATCTTCAAGGTCTTCGAGCTGATCGGCTGACCGTGCGCACCCGGACTGAGCCACGCGAACGGCGCGACGACGGGATGACCCTCATCGAGGTCGTCGTCGCGTTCGGCCTGTTCGCGATCATGTCGACAGCGGTGCTGTCGGTGCTGGGCAGCGCGATCTCGGTGACCCGGGACGACAAGGCGCGGATAGCGGCGGTCAACCTCGCCTCGCGCGAGCTCGAGATCGTCCGGGACTCGTTCTCGTCGGTCCTCCGAGGGCCGGGGCACGTCGCCGATGCCACGAACCCCAACCAGCTGCCCGGCGGGCAGGCGAACGCCCCGATCGTGATCGACGGGGTGCCGTACACGGTGGTCCGCGACACCCGGTGGGAGGCGGTCGGCAACGGTGCCAGCTCCCCGTGCGACGACGGGACGTCGGACGAGCTCGCCTACCTGCACGTCACGGTGAAGGTCAGCTGGCCCGCACTCGGTGATCGCCCGCCGGTGACCATGGACACGGTGATGACGCCGTCCAAGGGCACGTACTCGGCGCTCCAGACCCAGAGCCACATCGGGATCAAGGTCATCGACAGCTCCGGCAACCCCAAGCCGGGGGTGCACGTGACCGCGCGGAACAGCCTCAACCAGACCGCGCCGCTCCAGGTCACCGCCGCGGACGGCTGCGCGCTGCTGGAGAACCTCGCTCCCGGGGACTGGACCGTCACCGCCTCGAACGCGGGATTCGTCAGCCTGGCCGGCGACCCGACGGCGCAGACCACCGTGCACCTCGAGGCCGGTCAGCTGTGGCGCGGAGCCATCCAGTACGACCAGTCGGCGCGCATCATCCCCACCCTCGTCGCGCCGACGGGCTACCAGCTCCCGGCCGGCGCCGAGGACCTCCCGGTGACGATCGGCAACAGCGGGCTCCAACCGATCGGCGCGCGCGTCTTCGCCGACGGACAGGCGCTGGCCTCGGCCGACCTGTGGCCGTTCCCCAGCGGGTACGTCGTGTGGGCGGGCGGCTGCGAGGACGGCAACCCGGCCCTCTCCGGGGAGTCGCTGCCGGTTCCCGCGGAAGCCGGAAGGGCGACCGCGGTGGAGGTCGCCCTCGGAGCGGTCGAGGTGCACGCCCCCGCCGGCACGGCCGTCGTCGCCACCCATCCCGGTGACCGGCTGTGTCCCGGTGGCGCGACGATCGAGCTCGGCACGACGGGCGCTGACGGCGTCTTGATGACCACCCTGCCGTACGGCACCTGGACGGTGGGCACGCAGGCCGACGTGGTCGTCGGCCAGGGTGAGCCCGTGGTGGTGCTCTCGTGACGCCGCGACCCGGACCCGATCACCCGGGCCACCGCGACGACGGCATGAGCATCGTCGAGGTCCTCGTCGCCGGCGCGCTCTTCACCGTGCTCACCACGATGATCGCCTCGGTGGCGATCCTCGGGCTGCGCACCACGACCGGCATGGAGGTGCGGCTGGACAACTCCACGCAGGGCGACGTCGGCATGGCGGCCAGCGGCAAGGTGCTCCGCACCGCGGTGCTCCCGGACCAGCTGGACTCGCTGGCCTGCGACGGGTGCGCCGACACCGCGATCGTCCAGGCGACGAGCACCCGGGTCACGTTCTACGCCAACCTGGACAACACCGGCCAGGGCCCGAGCCTGACCACGTTGGAGGTGCTCCAGGACCCGCTGGCCAGTGGGACCGCGATCCTGCGCCAGACGACGATCCCGCCCACACCGACGAGCGGGGGCCACTACCGGTTCTGCAACCCGGCGACCGAGCCCGCCTGTGTCGTGAGCGTGCGGACGCTGGCGCGCGGCCTCGTCTGGCCGACCGCCGCCGTGTTCACCTACTACGACTTCGACGGCGCCCGGATCGCCGGCACGTCGCTCCCCGCGGCCGACCTGCCCCGGGTGTCGAGCGCCGACATCTCGATCACCGTGCAGAGCCAGCCCGGCGCCGGCTACCCGACGACCACGGTGGTGCAGCGGGTGCGGCTGCCGAACGCGGACATCAACGTGCTGGTGGAGGCGTCGTGAGGGTCCGGCGCGACGAGGGCTCCGCGCTGATCATGGTCCTCGGCGCGATGACGGTCGCCATGCTCGTGGTGAGCGGCGCGCTCCACTACGGGCTCCAGACCTCGCGGCACGCGAGGCAGTCGAACGCCTGGTACCAGGCGTTCGCCGCCGCGCAGGCCGGCATCGACGACTACCTGGCCCGGCTGAACAAGAGCGACAACTACTGGCAGACCGTCGACTGCGAGAACCAGGCCCTGAAGGGTGCGACGACGCGCGCCAACTCGTGCGGGTGGAACGCGTCGACCGCGCCGGGCTGGCTCGACGTACCGGGATCCACCGATGCGCAGTTCCACTACGACGTCGACGTCTCGAGCACCCCGGTCGACGGCACGGTCGACCTGGTCGTGACCGGCCGAGCCTCCGGTACTGAGCGGGACACGACGCGGAGTCTCCAGGTCACTCTGCGCCGCGGCGGGTTCGGCGAATTCCTCTACTACACGGTGTACGAGACCAGGGACCCGGCCGACTACGCGGATCCCACCTCGAAGGCCTCGTGCGCGCGCTACGCATGGGCCGACCCGAAGCGGCCGGACCACCCCACGTGCACCAACATCGCCTTCTCGGGTGACGACGTCATCAACGGCCCGCTGCACACCAACGACACCATGCTGCTGCGCGACAACTCCAGCCGGCAGGGACCTCACTTCAAGGGAACGGTCACGACGTCCCGGCCGGCCTGCCGCGACGCGAGCGGACCGTCCCAGGCATACAAGTGCTACACGTTCGACAGCTACTCCTCGGTGCATCCCAGGTTCGACAAGGGCATCGCCTACCGGGAGGTGGTCGAGATCCCGGAGAGCATCGGCGACCTCCGGAAGTACGTCACCGCGGGCCTGGACCCCGAGCCGCCCCTCGGCTGCCTCTACACCGGCCCGACCCGCATCCAGTTCATCCCGCAGCCCGGCACGGCGCCGGCAACGATGCGGGTCTGGAGCCGCTGGTCCAAGACCCTGAACCCGGGGTGCGGCAACCCGAACAGCTCCTGGCCGCAGGTCGTGAACGTCCCGCAAAACAACCTGATCATGGTCCAGGACGTGCCGGTGAGTCAGCCGCAGCCGTCGAGCGGCGCCTGCCCGGCGAGGTCGATCGACGCCACCGGGACCTGGAGCGCGACCGGCAGCACCACCACCAACGGCAGCCTGCCGCAGGCCGGGGACTTCAACCAGCGCTCGACCAACCCGGACGCCAACTGCCGGTACGGGACCGTGTACCTCGACGGCACCCTCAAGGGCAGGGTGACGATCTCGGCCGACAACAACATCGTGGTCGTCGGGAACGTGACCTACCAGGGCGGCCAGAACGGCACCGACGCGCTCGGACTGGTCTCGTCGAACTCCGTGCAGATCTACCACCCGGTCACGACCGTGTGCACCCGGGAGGACCGCTACGACAACTGCGTCGCCTGGGGCCCAGGCTCGAACATGAGCCGACCGTCCTCGTTGGGCGGCACGACCTTCCGCGACCCGGTCGTCCAGGCGGCGATCCTGACCCTGCAACACAGCTTCGAGGTGCAGGAGTACGACGTGGGCTCCGGACTCGGCGACCTCACGATCTTCGGCACGATCGCCCAGCGGTTCCGCGGCGCGGTCGGCACCAGCTCCGGCACCGGCTACGACAAGAACTACAACTACGACAGCCGGCTGCGGTACGCGCCGCCGCCGTACTTCCTGGACCCGGTCAGGTCCTCCTGGGGCATGAAGACGTTCGGCGAGGTCACGCCTCGCTACGACGACTGACAGAAGCCCGAAAAATTCTCCAGATTTCCTCAAGTCGTCTGCGTCACACTCCGAGAACTGGGGTGACAACCGCCGGCAGTCCCGCCCCCGAGGGATCGGCACAGACAGCGCAGCACCATCACCCCCCCAGGAGAACCGCCCATGCTTGCTCGGATGCAGAAGGCCCTGAAGGAGAAGGACCAGGGGTTCACCCTGATCGAGCTTCTCGTCGTCATCGTGATCATCGGCATCCTCGCCGCGATCGCGATCCCGCTGTTCCTCAACCAGCGCCAGAAGGGTGTCGACTCCTCGATGAAGTCGGACCTCAAGAACGCGGCCACCGCGGTCGAGACCTACACGACCGACAACCCCTCGGCCACCGGGTTCGGCACCGACCCGAAGGCAAGCCTCGTGGCCGCCGGCCTCAAGACCTCCCCCGACAACGACGTCGAGATCAAGGGCAGCCCTGCGGCGGGCTACTGCATCCGCGCGAGCAACGACGGCGGCAGCGCCAAGGGCGGCAGCGGCGGCGAGTTCTTCTACTACGACTCCACCGCCGGTGGTCTCGACGCCGAGTCCAGCACGACCGGTCCGACCGGCGGCGCCTGCGCCACCGCAGGAACCTTCGTCGCGATCAACTGAGCACGACCACACCCAGGACCCGCCATGGAGATCGTGACGCACGACCCGGCCACCATGCTCGAGCGCGACCAGGCCCAGCGCCTGCTGCTCGAGATGGCCGCGGTCGTGCGCACGATCTTCGGGGTCCAGCGACCGGAGGCCGACCAGGCCCCCGACGCACCCAGCGTGGTGGTGGCGACGACAGACACGGAAGCCTTCCCGGGGGTTGCCGTACCTGCCGTCGCCACCACCCCATCCCTCGCAGCTCCCCCGGCGCCGGTGCCGTCCATCCCGGTGCCTTCGCTCGCGGTGCCGTCCATCCCGGTGCCTTCGCTCGCGGTGCCGGCCGTGCCGGTGCCCGACCACCACGATCCCGAGGAGCGGCACTCGCTCACGCTCCTCCAGGAGATCGCCTTCCTCGACGAGTGACGTGACCTCGATGGCCTGGCTCCAGCGCACCACGACCTGCCTCGCCGCGACTCTCGTCCTCGTCGCACCGGTCGGTCCGGCCGAGTCCACGCCCGACTCCCCGACCCTCACGATCTCCGCGGCCCCGGCCGAGTCGGCGCGGGCTGCGTACGACGAGGCCCAGGCACGGGTGGCCGCCCTCAGCGCGAACAGCGTCCGGCTCGCCGAGACCGCGCAGCTCGCCGCCGACCAGGCCGAGCTCCTGCGCGCGCAGGTCGGCGACGACGACGGCGGCTTCCTCGGCGCGGTCGGCGACCTCTTCGACTCCGAGCCGTCCGACCTCGACCGCGCCGCGGATGCGGCGGACAACGCCGAGCTCGCCCGCGAGCTCGCCGAGCGGGGTGCGGCCGCTCTCGCCGAGGCGATCGACGAAGCCCAGGACGCGCGCGTCGCCTGGGAGCGGGCCGAGCGCCGGCAACGCCGCGCCGAAGCCGCGTGGACGGCCGACGAGGCAGCGCAGGCCGCCATCGAGCGCTCGAAGTTCAGCGCGTCGTACGACGTGCCCGACGCGCGCCAGGACCGGCTCAACCGCAGGGCGCAGCGCGCCTGGCACCAGCAGCTGCGCGCGGTCGCCCGCACCGCGATCGTGCCCCCGACCGCGCGCGACCTCGCCGACCCGGACTCGCTGCCCGCACCGCTCGAGCCGGTGCGCGACCTCCACAACGACCTCACCCCCGGCGTCGCCGAGGTCGACCTGCCCGGCAGCGCACCGGTGACGGTGCTGCCCGCCGAGACGGTCCGCGCCGTGTCGGAGGCGTTCCACCGCGTCGGTGCGGCCGACGAGGCCGACCCGACGACCGCCACCTGCGGCGGCATGGTCGCGCAGGCCTGGACCGCCGTCGACCTGCCCACGGACGCCGCCGGCCAGTGGGAGGAGCTGCGCGCGGTGCCGGAGAGCGCGGCCCTGCCCGGCGACGTCGTCGTCCTCGGCACCGAGGGCGACGGCATCGACGGCACCGGGGTGTACGTCGGCGCCGGCCGGGCGGTCGTCGCCGACGCCGAGACCGGGGTCGTGGAGGTGCGGCCGATCGACGCCGCGGTGCTCGGGATCCGCCGCCCCGGCGTGCCCGCGCGCGGGTCCCGCGCGCAGGCGCCCGTCGGAGGCCGGTGCGGCACGGACCCTGCGACCTCCGCGGGCGGCTCGCTCCTCCTGCCGATGGCGCCCGGCTCCTACGTCCTGACCACCGACTTCGGCGAGACCGGGCACCTCTGGTCGTCCGGCCAGCACACCGGCCTGGACTTCGCGGCAGCGACCGGCACCGCCGTCCACGCCGCCGGCGCCGGCGTCGTCACGCTCGAGCACCCGTCGTGGGCCGGGAACCTCGTGCGCATCGACCACGGCGGCGGCGTCGAGACCTGGTACGCCCACCTGTCGAGCACCGACCTGGAGACCGGCGACGTCGTCGCCGCCGGCGACCCGGTCGGCCTGGTCGGCGACCTCGGCAACACGACCGGACCACACCTGCACTTCGAGGTCCGGCTCGACGGATCGTCGTACGACCCGGCTCCTGTCCTCGGCCTGTCCGAGGGCCCGGACGCCGCGCTCTGCCCGGCGATCGCCGGCGGCACGACCCTGCTGCCCTGCGATGCCGCCATCGGTCTCCGCCTGCTCTCCGGCGGGTGACTGCTGACTTCGCGACCGGTCGCGCTAGCGTGACCGCCGTGGACACCGAGCACTCCGTAGACGCGCTCTGGGAGCGGTACAAGAAGGACGGCGACCTGGAGGCGCGCAACCGCCTCGTCGTCCAGTACTCCCCGCTCGTGAAGTTCGTCGCCGGCAGGGTCCGCTCCGGCCTCCCGCCGGCGGTCGAGCAGGCCGACCTGGTCTCCGACGGCGTGATCGGGCTGATGGACGCCATCGACAAGTTCGACCCCGACCGCGGCCTACAGTTCCAGACCTACGCGGTGTCGCGCATCCGCGGCGCGATCGTCGACGGCCTGCGCGCGTCGGACTGGGTGCCGCGCTCGGTGCGCGAGAAGATCCGCGACATCGACGCGGCGTACGCGAAGCTCGAGAAGAGCCTCGGCCGGGCCCCGAAGGACTCCGAGGTCGCCGAGGAGCTCGCGATCACCGTCGCCGAGCTGCGCAAGGTCTACAGCCAGACCGCCCACACCAGCGTCGTGAGCTTCGAGACCTCCGTCGACGACGAGGAGACCCCGCGCGCCACCGGCGACCTGCCCGGCGCCGACGACGACATCCCGCCGGGCTTCCTGGCCGCCGTTCGCGAGCTGCCCGAGCGCGACCAGATCGTGGTCGCGCTGTACTACTGGGAGCGGCTCACCCTCGCCGAGATCGGCCAGGTGCTCGGCGTGACCGAGTCCCGCGTCAGCCAGCTGCACAGCCGAGCCGCGCTGACCCTGCGCCGCAAGCTCCTCGCCGCCGCGGGCTGACGTCGTGAGCCGCTCGATCCGCCGCGTCGCCGTGTTCTGCGCCTCGAGCCCCGGCGTCGACCCGGACCTGGCGCGCCAGTCGTACGACGTCGGTCGCGGTCTCGCCGAGCGCGGGATCGGACTGGTCTACGGCGGTGGTGGGTACGGGCTGATGCGCGACGTCTCCCAGGGCGCCCTCGACGCCGGCGGGGAGGTGATCGGCGTGATCCCGCGGTCGATGGTCGAGCGCGAGTGGGGCCGCGACGACCTCACCGAGCTGCACGTCGTCGAGACCATGCACGAGCGCAAGGCGATGATGGCCGAGCTCGCCGACGCGTTCCTCTGCCTGCCGGGCGGACTCGGAACCCTGGAGGAGATCGTCGAGGTCTGGAGCTGGCGGCACATCGGCTTCAACGACGACCCGATCGCGTTCCTGAACCTCGGTGGCATCTGGACGCCGTTCCTCGACGCCCTCCACGGACTGGTCGATGCGGGCTTCATCCGCCGAGCGGTCCTGGAGGACGTGGTGGTCGCGGAGGACCTGGACGCGGCCCTCGCCGGTCTCACCGACCGTCTCGACGCGGAGATCGGCGACAAGCTCCGAGGCTGAACCACGTCGGTTCCGCTCAGCGGAATGGGTGGTGTGTGACCGCGGGAACACCCGGGCACCAACGGCCCATGTCCACCTCGACGTCGCGCGCCGCCGCCCCGGCCCGGCGCACCCCCGCCGCCGACGGGCTCTGGCCCGTCGCCCTCTGCTGGATCGCCGTCGCCCTCGACGGCTTCGACCTGGTCGTGATGGGGGCCGTGATCCCCACGCTCAGCGCGACCGGCGCGCTCGGCTTCACCGACGCCTCCCTCACGACCGCGTCCACGATCGGCCTGGTCGGCGTCGGCGTCGGCGCCACCGCCATCGGGCCGATCGCCGACCGCTTCGGCCGGCGCCGGAGCCTGATCGGCTGCGTCGCCTGGTTCTCGGTGCTCACGGTGGCGACGGCGTTCGCGACCAGCTCGGACATGTTCATCGCGCTGCGCTTCCTCGCCGGCCTCGGCCTCGGGGCGTGCCTGCCCTCGGCTCTCGCGCTCATGTCCGAGTACGCCCCGCGGGACCGCGGCGCACGCGCGATGACCCGGACGATGACCGGCTACCACGTGGGCGCCGTGCTCACCGCCCTCCTCGCGCTCTGGGTCATCGACGCCTGGGGCTGGGAGGCGATGTTCGTGATCGGCGGCGTCGCGGGTCTGGTCGCGGTGCCCTTCTTCTGGTTCAAGCTCCCCGAGTCCGAGGCCTTCCTGAGCAGGCGCGAGACCGCCGCGCCGGCGGCACCGAGCGCGGTCGAGGTCGTCCGCGGCCCGTACCTGCGCGTCAGCCTCGGCTTGTGGGTCGCGTCGTTCATGGGCCTGCTGCTGGTCTACGGCCTCAACACCTGGCTGCCCAAGATCATGGGCGAGGCCGGCTACTCGATCACCGCAGGTACGACGCTGCTGCTGGTGCTCAACCTCGGCGCGGTGATCGGCCTGGTCGCGGCCGGCCACGTCTCCGACTCCCGCGGCAACAAGCCGACCGTGCTGGCGTGGTTCGCGATCGCCGCGGTGTGCCTGGCCCTGCTGTCGATCAAGCTGGAGAGCAACGCGCTGGTCCTGCTCGCGGTCCTCGTGACCGGGGTGTTCGTGTTCAGCGCGCAGGTGCTCGTGTACGCGTTCGTCGGCCACCTGTACCCGCCGGAGATCCGCGGTACCGCGCTCGGCTTCGCAGCCGGCGTCGGCCGCGTCGGCGCGATCGTCGGCCCGTCGATCACCGGGGCGCTGGTGACGGCCGGGATCGCCTACCCGTGGGGCTTCTACGTGTTCGCGGCGGCGGCACTGCTCGCGGTCGTGGCGCTGGCGACCGTGCCGGCCCACCTGCGCACGACGACACAGGCAGGGTAGGAGCGGTCAGCGGAGGGCCTCGCGCTGGGCGGCGACGACCGCCTCCATCGCGGGCCGGGCGCCCTTGCTGAAGTAGGGGAAGCTCAGGAATCCGTGCGGCATCTGGTGGAAGTCCTCGACGCGGACCCGGTTGCCGGCGTCGGCGAGCGCCTGCGCGTAGCGGACCCCGCTGTCGTGCAGGGGGTCGAGCCCGGCGACCACCACCAGCGCGGGCGGCAGCCCGCCGAGGTCGGCGGCGTGCAGCGGCGACAGCCGGAAGTCCGTCGGGTCGACGTCGTCGGTGACGTAGTGGCCGTGGAAGACCTCCATGTCGGCGTTCGACAGCACGATGCCGCGGACGTTCTCGACGTACGACCGGTCCTGCTGGACCGCCTCGGTCATGTCGGTGACCGGGTAGACCAGCGTCTGGTGCGCGATCGCGGGCCCGGCGTCGCGGGCCAGGATCGCCACGACCGCGGCGAGGTTCCCGCCCGCGCTGTCGCCCATCACCGCGAGCCGCGTCGGGTCGCCGCCGAGGTCCGCGGCATGGCCCGCCGCCCAGAGCAGGGCGTCGTAGCAGTCCTCGACCGCGGCCGGGAAGCGGTGCGTCGGTGCCAGCCGGTAGTCCACCGACACCACGACCGCGTCGAGCTCGCCGGCGACGATGCTGCAGCTCCAGTCGTACTGCCGGGCACTGCCGAGCACGAAGCCGCCGCCGTGGAAGTTCACGACCACCGGCCGCGGCGTGCGCGACCAGGCCTCCGGCAGGTAGATCCGCAGCGGGAGCTCCCCGTGCCGGGCCTGGAACGTCGAGGTCAGGACCGCCACCCCGCGCTGGAGGCGGCCGAGGAATAGGTTCGCCGGCCCTCGGTCCGGGATGATGGTGGACTGCACCTTCGTGAGCCGCTCGGGACTCATCCTCGCCACGGAGAACGCGGGGTTCGCCTTCATCACTCGATCGATCGCGCGGACCCCGGGACGCAGCCTCGTCGTCATGGTTAAAGGATTCCAGAACGCCGGTCGGCCGGCGGCGGCGTCTTTACACTCGTGACGAAAGGGGGAGCCTGATGCTGGGGCGCAGCTGGTCGTGGCTGATGGCGGCGGTGTGGGTGCTGACGGGCGCCTGCATCGTGGTGCACGTCGCGCGTCCCACGGGCGCCGTCGGAGACCTCACCTACCTCGCGGTCGTCGGCCTCGCGACGGTCGTCGGCCTGGTCGGCACCCTGCGCAGCCCACGCGGCAAGCGACTGGTGCCGGGGCTGCTCACGGCGGGGATCGCGGGATCCGCGCTGGGTGACCTGATCTGGATGTACTTCTACTGGCAGGGCACCGAGCCCGACGTGTCCGTCGCGGACCTCGTCTACACCGGGAGCTACCTCGGCCTCGCCGGCGCGCTCCTCGTGATGACGCTCGTGCGCCACGGCGACCGCGTCCGCGTCGACGTCGACGCCGTGATCGACGCCCTCACCGTCGTGGTCGTCAGCCTGCTGCTCCTCTGGAACGTCTCGGTCAACGAGATCCTCGCCGACCAGACGGTGCCGGCCTTCACGCGCGCCGTGTGGGCGATGTACCCGGTGGCCGACGCCGTCGTGCTCGCGCTCGCGATCCGCGCGCTGTCGCAGCGGCGCACCCGCGAGATCCTCGGCATCCCGTTCGCGCTCGGCATCTGCTGCTGGCTGGCCGCGGACCTCGGCTACTACGTGCTCGAGGTCGAGGGCACGGTCTCCGCCTTCCTCGACGTCGGCTGGATGCTCGGCAGCATGCTGATGGCGAGCGCGACCTGGCGCCGGCAGGCCGTCCCCGAGCCGGAGGAGGTGGACGAGGTCGCCTTCCGGTCGCCGCTGCGCACGCTCAGCATCGCGATCCTGCCGCTGATGGTCCCCCCGGCGCTGCTGCTCGTCAGCGACCTCGCCGGCGAGCGGGCCGATGCCGTCGAGATCGTCGTGGGCATGGCCGCCCTCGCGCTCCTCACGTTCGCGCGCACCGCGCGGCTGCTGCGCTCGGAGACCCGTGCGCGCACCGATCTCGCCGCCGCCCGGGACGAGGCCCTCGACGCCTCGCGCGCGAAGTCGGCGTTCCTCGCCACGATGAGCCACGAGATCCGCACCCCCATGAACGGCGTCATCGGGCTCACCAGCCTGCTGCTCAACACCGAGCTCGACACCCGGCAGCGCCAGTACGCCGAGGGGGTCAGCAGCGCCGGCAACGCGCTGCTGACGATCATCAACGACATCCTCGACTTCTCGAAGGTGGAGGCCGGGCGCCTGGACCTGGAGGAGATCGACTTCGACCTCGTCCGGGTGATCGAGGAGGCGGCGGAGCTGATCGCCGAGCCGGCCCAGGAGAAGGGCCTGGAGCTGCTCGCCTACTGCTCCCCGGAGCTGCCGGTCGCCCTGCGCGGCGACCCGTCCCGGCTGCGCCAGGTGTTGCTGAACCTCGCCAGCAACGCCGTGAAGTTCACCTCGGCGGGCGAGGTCGTCATGCGCGCCCACCTCGACACCCGCACCGACCACGGGGTGCAGGTCCGCTTCGAGGTCGTCGACACCGGCATCGGCGTGGCTCCCGACGACGCGGCGCGGTTGTTCGAGCCGTTCTCCCAGGCGGACTCCTCGACCACGCGACGGTACGGCGGCACCGGCCTCGGCCTCGCGATCTGTCACCAGCTGGTGAGCGCGATGGGCGGCACGATCGGGGTCGAGAGCCGGCCCGGACAGGGCAGCACGTTCTGGTTCACGGTGCCGCTCCGGCTCGCCGAGGACCCGTCGGTCACGCCGCAGCGGCACACCGAGCTGCTCGGTGGGTTGCGCGTGCTCGTCGTCGACGACAACGCGACCAACCGGATGATCCTCCACGACCAGCTGACCGTCTGGGGCATGTCGGTCACGCTCGCGAGCTCCGCCGCGGAGGCACTGGCAGCCGCGCGGACCGCCGCCGGGCAGGACCGTGCGTACGACCTCGCCGTGCTCGACCTGTGCATGCCCGAGACCGACGGCCTGGAGCTGGCCCGGCAGCTCTCGGCTGACCCGGTCCTGTCGACGACCGGGCTGGTGCTGCTCACGTCGGGCCCCGACATCAGCCAGACGGAGGCACGCGCGGCCGGCATCACGGTGAGCGTGACCAAGCCGGTCCAGCTGTCCCGCCTCCACACCCTCCTCCAGGACGTCGCCGGTTCCCGCCGTCAGCCGGCCACCGGGCCCGGCGTGGCCCCGGACACCGTGCGCCGTGGTCGGGTGCTGGTCGCCGAGGACGGCGACATCAACCAGATCGTCGCCACCGGCATGCTCGAGCACCTCGGCTACACGGTCGAGATCGCCGCCGACGGCCTGGCGGCCGTCGCCGCGCTGGCGCGCACGTCGTACGACGCCGTGCTGATGGACGTGCACATGCCCGGCCTGGACGGTTACCAGGCGACCGCCGAGATCCGGCGCGCCGAGGGCACGGCGCGGCACACGCCGATCATCGCGATGACCGCGGGCGCCATCGAGGGCGACCGGGAACGCTGCCTCGCGGCCGGCATGGACGACTACGTCTCGAAGCCGATCGACGTCGCGACGGTGCGCGACGTGCTGGCCCGCTGGGTCCCAGCCGGCTGACAGCAGCGGCACAGGATTTCCACACAGTCCCGTCCATTACCCCAAAGGATGAGGGCTGGTCAGCCGATGGGAGCAGCACCAGGACCCTGCGCACCCGAAGGAGGACCCGTGCGACCCACCAGCTGGCCGCGACCCGTGGTCGTTCTCTGGGTGTTCGCGGTCGTGCCCGCGGTGATCCACCTGGTCCACCCCGAGGGCGTGATCTCCCGGTTCGCCTACCTCGGCGCCTCGCTGCCCCCGATCGTCGCCGTGATCGGCACCGTCCGCGCTCCCCGCGGCGCCCGCATGGTGCCGGGGCTGATCGCCGCCGGGCTGTGCCTGCTGCCGCTGGGGTTCTTCGTCGCGCGGCTCGTCCACCCGGACGGCGACATCCCGGACGCCTCGATCGCCGACGTCTTCTACATGCTCGGGTACGGCGCCATCCTCGCCGCGCTGCTGCGCGCCACGCTGGTGTCCGGCCGGGGCCGCACCCGGCTCGACGTCGACGCGGTCATCGACTCGGTCACCGTCGTCGTCGTCAGCGTGCTGGTGTTCTGGAACATCTCCATCGGCGCGATCGTGACCGACGGCTCCGTCTCCGGCTTCACGCGGTTCATCACCGCCAGCTACCCGATCCTCGACGTCGCGATGTTCGCCCTGGTGCTGCGCGCGTCGAGCACCCGGCGCAGCCGCGACGCGCTCGGTCTTCCGTTCGCGCTCGGCATCTGGTGCTGGCTGCTCTCCCACGTCGGCTACGTGCCGTTTCCCGGCGAGGCCGGCACGCAGGCGACGGCGCTCTTCGACGTCATCTGGCTGATCGGCTCGGTGTTCCTGGCGAGCGCGACGTTCCGTCCGGAGGTCCGCCTCGGCCCCGAGGCGCCGGCCGAGATCACCACCACGGTCCCGCTGCGGACCCTCGGCCTGGCCGTCCTTCCGCTGATGGTCCCGCCCGCGCTGGTGCTCTACAACGTGGTCGCCGTCGACGGGCGCACGCTTCCGGCCGCCGAGGCGATCGTCGGCATGACGCTGCTCGCCGTCCTCACGTTCGCCCGCACGGCGCGCCTGCTGCACCTCGAGGCCCGCGCCCGCATCGACCTCGCCGCCGCCCGCGACGCCGCGCTCGAGGGATCGCGCGCGAAGTCGGCGTTCCTCGCGACGATGAGCCACGAGATCCGCACGCCCATGAACGGCGTCATCGGCCTCACCGACCTGCTGCTCGACACCGAGCTCAACGAGCGCCAGCGGCAGTACGCCGACGGCGTGAAGAGCGCCGGCAACGCGCTGCTGACCGTGATCAACGACGTCCTCGACTTCTCGAAGATCGAGGCCGGCCACCTGGAGCTGGAGGAGATCGACTTCGACCTCGTCCAGGTCGTCGAGGAGGTCGCCGAGCTGATCACGGAGCCGGCCCGGGCCAAGGACCTGGAGCTGCTCGCCTACTGCTCGCCGCAGCTGCCACTGGGCCTGCGTGGCGACCCGTCCCGGCTGCGCCAGATCCTGCTGAACCTGGCCAGCAACGCCGTGAAGTTCACCTCCGCGGGCGAGGTCGTCATCCGCGCCCACCTCGAGTCCAGCGCGCCCGGCGCCGTGACCGTCCGCTTCGAGGTCGTCGACACCGGCATCGGGATCGCCGACGAGGACTCCGGCCGGCTGTTCGAGCCGTTCTCCCAGGCGGACTCCTCGACCACCCGCCAGTTCGGCGGCACCGGCCTGGGACTGGCGATCTCGCGCCAGCTGGTCACCGCGATGGGCGGCGAGCTCGGCGTCGAGAGCGTGCCGGGCAAGGGCAGCACCTTCTGGTTCACCATCGAGTTCGAGCTCGCCCGGGACGGCTCGATCGTCCCGGCCCGGCGCACCGACCGGCTCAAGGGCCTGCGTGCGCTCATCGTCGACGACAACACCACGAACCGGCTGGTCCTGCGCAACCAGCTGGCCGCGTGGAGCATGGACGTGACCGTCGCCGACAACGGCGCGACCGCGCTCAACACGCTGATCGAGGCCGCCCGGCAGGGCGAGCCCTTCGACCTCGCGATCATCGACATGACCATGCCGGGGATGAACGGGCTGGACCTCGCGCGCCAGATCAACGCAGCACCGATCCTGACCGGCACCGGCCTGGCCCTGATGACCTCGGGCGGCAACCTCACCGAGGAGGAGGCCCGCGAGGCCGGGATCGTCGCCATGCTGAGCAAGCCGGTCCAGCTCGCCCGCCTGCACGCCACGCTGCACGAGGTGATGGGCGCCCGCCGGGTGCCGGCGCCGCGCCCGGACCTCCCTGCCGAGCCGGTCGACGTCGGGCGCGGGCTGGTGCTGGTCGTCGACGACGGCGAGATCAACCAGATCGTGGCGACAGGCATGCTCGAGCGGCTCGGCTACACCGTCGAGATCGCCAACGACGGCATGGAGGCGGTCCAGGCGATCCGTCGTACGTCGTACTCCGCGATCTTCATGGACGTGCAGATGCCCATCATGGACGGGTACGAGGCCACCCAGCGGATCCGCCGCATCGAGGGCGAGATCCAGCACACGCCGATCATCGCGATGACCGCGGGCGCCATCGCCGGCGACCGCGAGCGCTGCCTGGAGGCCGGGATGGACGACTACATCTCGAAGCCGGTCGCCCTCGCGACCATCGAGGAGACGCTGGCGCGCTGGATCCGCGTCCCCTGAGCGCAACCGGGATCACACCGGACGATCGCCGCTCACGGCGAAGGTCGGCGCCCGAACGGCCGATGAGAGGGGTACGTGCACGCTGCCCTGAGGAGGTCCGGTGCGTCGATCCGTGTCGACCCGCGTGGTCGTCGTGCTCGCCGCGGTGCTCGTGGCGCTGGCCGTGCTCTACGCGTTCCGGCCCGACCAGGCGATCAGCCTGCTGACCTACCCCGTCGTCCTGGTGCCCGGGGTCGTCGCCTGGGTCGGGACCGCCCGGACCCCGCGCGAGGCGCGGCTCTTCCCCGCGCTGCTCACGGTCAGCCTCTTGGCATCCGGCATCGGCGACCTCACCTGGCTGCTCGCGACGTACCTGAACGGCGACGACCCGACGGTCTCCCCCGCGGACGCCATCTACCTCTCCGGCTACCTCGCCCTCATCGCCGCCCTCCTCGCCGTCACGGCGGCCCGGCACGGCGACCGGCTGCGGCTCGACGTCGACGCCCTCATCGACGTGCTCACGGTCGTGGTCGTCAGCATGGTGCTGTTCTGGAACCTGTCGGTCGAGCACATCGTGACCGACGAGTCCGCACCCGAGCTGGAACGCATCGTCCAGTCGATCTACCCGGTCGCCGACGCCGTCCTCATCGCGCTCGTGATCCGCGCCCTGCTGGTCCCCCGTACCCGCCAGGCGCTCGGCCTCTCGTTCTCCGTGGGGATCTGCCTCTGGCTGGCGGGCGACCTCGGCTACATCGTCGTGGGCTACGACCTGGCGGTCTCCGTCGTCTTCGACATCCTGCGGACCTTCGGCGCGATCGCGATGGCGGTCTCGACGTTCCGCCCCCACGTCCTGCCTCCCGCCCGGCCGAGCCTGGAGTGGAAGGCCTGGCTGTCGCTGCCCAAGCTCGTCTTCGCGGTCCTGCCGCTGCTGATCCTGCCCGGGCAGCTGCTGGTGAACGAGATCACCGGCACCGCGACGGTCGTCCCGATGCAGACGATCGTCGTCATGACCGTCCTCGCCCTCCTCGCGTTCGGGCGCACCGCACGGCTGCTGTACGTCGAGCGCCAGACCCGGCTCGAGCTCGCCGCGGCCCGCGACGAGGCGCTCGAGGGGTCGCGCGCGAAGTCGGCGTTCCTCGCCACGATGAGCCACGAGATCCGCACGCCGATGAACGGCGTGATCGGGCTCACCGGGCTGCTGCTCGACACCGAGCTCGACCGCCGGCAGCGGACCTACGCCGACGGCGTGCGCACCGCGGGCAGCGCGCTGATCACCGTCATCAACGACATCCTCGACTTCTCCAAGATCGAGGCCGGCCACCTCGACCTCGAGGAGCTCGACCTCGAGCTCGTGCAAGTGGTCGAGGAGGTCGCCGAGCTGGTCGCGGGACCGGCCCGCGAGAAGCACCTGGAGCTGCTGGCCTACTGCTCCCCCGAGCTCCCGGTCGCGCTGCGCGGCGACCCGTCCCGGTTGCGCCAGGTGCTGCTGAACCTGGCCGGCAACGCCGTGAAGTTCACCGACGCGGGCGAGGTCGTCATCCGCGCGCACCTGGAGAGCCGCGACGAGGACGGCGTACGCGTTCGCTTCGAGGTGGCCGACACCGGCATCGGGGTCGCGCCCGAGAACCAGGCGCGGCTCTTCGACCCGTTCTCCCAGGCCGACTCCTCGACCACCCGGCAGTACGGCGGCACCGGCCTCGGGCTGGCGATCTGCCAGCAGCTGGTCACCGCGATGGGCGGCGAGCTCGGCGTGGACAGCGAGCTCGGGAAGGGCAGCACGTTCTGGTTCACGGTGCCGCTCGGGTTCGCCGAGAACAAGGCGCCGGTGCCGCGGCCGATCCCGGCCCTGGAGAACCTCCGCGTGCTGGTCGTCGACGACAACGCCACCAACCGGATGATCCTGCACGACCAGCTCGCCGCGTGGGACATGAACGTCGCGGTCGCCTCGAGCGGGCCGGAGGCGCTGGCGCTGCTCGCCGGCGCGGCCCGGCTCGGGACGCCGTACGACCTGGCGGTGCTGGACTTCCGGATGCCGGAGATGGACGGCGTGGAGGTCGCCCGGCGCATCTCGGCCGACCCGACCCTGGCCGGCATCGGGCTCACGCTGCTCACCTCCGACACCGTGGACCGTCCCGAGGAGGCCCGCCGGGCGGGCGTCTCGGCGATGCTGACCAAGCCGGTCCACCTCGCCCAGCTCCGCACCGCGCTGCTCCAGGCAGCCGGGGCCGCCGGGGCCGTCGCCGAGCCGGCGACGGAGCGGCTGGCGCAGCCGCTCAGCACCGGACGCGGCCGGGTGCTGGTGGTCGAGGACGGTGAGATCAACCAGATCGTCGCCATCGGCATGCTCGAGCGGCTCGGCTACACCGTCGAGGTCGCCGACGACGGCGTCGCGGGCGTCGCGGCGCTGGCGCGCTCGACGTACGACGCGGTGTTCATGGACGTGCAGATGCCGGGCCTGGACGGGTACGAGGCCACCCGCGAGGTCCGCCGGATGGAGGCGGGTGCGCGGCACACGCCGATCATCGCGATGACGGCCGGCGCGCTCGACGGGGAGCGCGAGCGCTGCCTGGCCGCCGGCATGGACGACTACGTCTCGAAGCCGATCGAGCTGGCCGCGATGGAGAGCGCACTGGAGCGCTGGGTGCCGGTCCGCTGAGCCGCGATCTGCGCCGCCCCGGCACCCGGGGCGGCGCAGACCTCACCCGCCCCTCAGGCGGTGCAGCAGGCGGACTCCACGGTGTCGACCGGGGCGTCGGCGAGGACGGTGTAGATCTCCCAGCGCTCGCCGTTCGGTGCGCCCTCGACCCAGAACTTGTCCTGCTTGGCGTAGCAGCAGGTCGTGCCCTTCTCCTCGATCGAGGCGAAGCCGGCCTCCGCGAGACGGGTCTGCTCGGCGTCGACGGTGTCGGTGTCGGCGACCTCGACGCCGAGGTGGTTGACCGAGCCGCCCTGGCCGGGGTTCTCGATCAGCACGAGCTTCAGCGGCGGCTCGGCCACCGCGAAGTTGGCGTAGCCCGGCCGGACCTTGGCCGGCTCGGTGGCGAACAGCTTCGAGTAGAACGCGATCGAGGTGTCGAGGTCGTCGACGTTGAGCGCGAGCTGGACTCGGGACATGGGGTTCCTCCTAGACATTGATGAACTTCGATGTGATGAGACTGGACCAAGACATCGAGATCTGTCAATATCGACGCATGTCGAAGTCTCTCCTCGAGCTGACGCCGGTCGAGGCCGTCGCCTGCTGCTCCCCCGTGACCCGCGAGCCGCTGTCCGCCGACGCGGCCGAGCGGATCGCCCCGCTGGTGAAGGCGATCGCCGACCCGGTCCGGCTCCGGTTGCTCTCGATCGTCGCCTCGCACGGCGACGGCGAGGCGTGCGTCTGCGACCTGAACGACGCGTTCGACCTCTCGCAGCCCACGATCAGCCACCACCTCAAGCTGCTGCACGAGGCCGGCCTGCTCGACCGGGAGAAGCGCGGGGTCTGGGTCTACTACCGCGTGAACGCCACCGCGCTCGGCGACCTCGCCTCCCTCCTCGGCGGCGTCGGGGCGTGACGACCACGCTCGTCCGCCGCGCGACCGCCGAGCTGGTCGGCACGGCGTTCCTCGTCGCCGCCGTCGTCGGCTCCGGCATCGCGGCCCAGCGGCTCTCCCCCGACGACACCGGCCTCCAGCTGCTCGAGAACAGCCTCGCGACCGGCGCCGTGCTGGTCGCGTTGATCCTCGCCCTGCAACCGGTGTCGGCCTCGTTCAACCCGGTGGTCACGCTCGTCGAGCGGGTCCTCGGCCGCATCGACTCCGTCACCACGGGCGTCCTCGTCGTCGCCCAGCTCGCCGGCGGCCTGGCGGGCGTCGTGGTGGCCAACCTGATGTTCGACCTCGACGCGGTGTCGGTCTCGACCCACGAGCGCGGCGGCTCCGGACAGCTCCTCGGCGAGGTCGTCGCGACGCTGGGCCTGGTCCTCGTCGTGTTCGGGTCGCTGCGCTCAGCGCGCATCGAGACCGTCGCGTTCGCCGTGGGCGGCTACATCACCGCGGCGTACTGGTTCACGAGCTCCACCAGCTTCGCCAATCCGGCGGTCACCGTGGCCCGGATGCTCTCCGACACCTTCGCGGGCATCGACCCGGCGTCGGTGCCTGCCTTCGTCCTCATGCAGCTCGTCGGCGGCGCCATCGGCGCCGCGCTCGTCCTGCTGCTCCACCCCACTCCTCAGGAGGCGTGATGTCCCGTCCCACCGTGCTGTTCGTGTGTGTCCACAACGCCGGCCGCTCGCAGATGGCTGCTGGATACCTCCAGCACCTCGCCGGCGACCGGATCGAGGTCCTGTCGGCCGGCTCGCAGCCCGCCGACCAGGTCAACCCCGCCGCGGTCGCCGCCATGGCCGAGGAGGGCATCGACATCGCGGCGCAGGTGCCGAAGCTGCTCTCCGACTCGGCGGTGCAGCAGGCCGACGTCGTGGTGACGATGGGGTGCGGCGACGAGTGCCCCTTCTACCCGGGCAAGCGCTACGAGGACTGGGTCCTCGACGACCCGGCCGGCCAGGGCGTCGACGCGGTCCGGCCGATCCGCGACGAGATCCGCGGCCGCGTCGAGGCACTGATCGGCGAGCTGGCCCCGTGACCGTCGTACCTCTCGAGGCCGCGCACTGGCCGGAGGTCGAGCGCATCTACGCCGCCGGCATCGCGACCGGGCACGCGACGTTCGAGAGCGAGCCGCCGACCTGGGAGCAGTTCGACGCCGGGAAGCTCCCAGGGCAGCGGCTGGTGGCGGTCGAGGACGGGCGGGTGGTCGGCTGGGCGGCCGCCTCCGGCGTCTCCGACCGCTGCGTGTACGCCGGCGTCGTCGAGCACTCCGTGTACGTCGCCCCGACTGCCGGCGGCCGGGGCGTCGGCCGGCTGCTGCTGGACGCCCTCGTCGCCTCCACCGAGGCGGCCGGCATCTGGACCATCCAGTCCGGGGTGTTCCCCGAGAACGCCGCCAGCCTCGCCCTGCACCGCGCGGCCGGGTTCCGCGCGGTCGGGACCCGCGAGCGGGTCGCCCGGATGTCGTACGGCCCGATGGCCGGCGCGTGGCGCGACGTCGTGTTCCTCGAGCGGCGCAGCGAGCGCGCCGGCACCGACTGAGCCGTGCGTCACTCCGTCCGGCCGGTTTCGACCGGTGTCCGCGTGGATACGTTGAAGCGGGGACGCAGTCGAAAGGGATGAACGATGGCGAGTGACCTGGAAATGATCTTGCTGACCGTCTTCGGCACCCTCGGTGGGATCTTCGGCCTGCTGTTCCTGATGGCCGCTCTCGAGCCGCCGCGGATCACGCCGCAGGCCGCCACGGGCACCTCCCGCGCCACCGCCGACGCCACCGAGTAGCCGGCTGGTCCGCGTCAGACCACCGGCGGCGCTTGGGCGATGACGTCGTCGAGGAGACGACGCATCCCCTCCAGCCTGGCGATGTCCGCGTCGATCCGCGCGCGCTCCTCCAGCAGGGTCCGGGTGAGGCGCGGGGTCTGGATGGCCGGCTCACTCACGCAGGGCAGCACGTCGTCGATGGTCTCGGTCGACAGGCCCGCCGCCAGCAGGCTCCGGATCAGGTGGACCCGCTCGACCGCCACCTCGTCGTACTCACGCTGGTTGCCGCTGGACCGCTCGGACCGCAGCAGGCCGCGCTGCTCGTAGTACCGCAGGGACCGCACGCTCGTCCCGGTCCGCTCCGCCAGCTCCCCGATCCTCATCGACGTGATCCTCGTCTCCCGGGCTTGCACCTGACATCGGTGTCAGGTTGCACGATCGTCCCATGAGCACCTCTCCTGCATCCCCAGCACCCACCCAGCTGCGGCTCATCATCGAGGCCGCCGACTTCGACGAGGCCGCGACGTTCTTCCGCGACGTCCTCGGCATGCCCGAGCAGCCCGCGTTCGCCACCACCGGCGACGACCGGGTGGCGATCCTGCACGCCGGGTCGGCGACCATCGAGATCGCCTCGACCCAGCACGTGCGCAACATCGACGAGATCGAGGGCGCTCCCCCGGCGACGGGGCCCACGCTCCGTCTCGCGCTGGAGGTCGCCGACACCGGCCGTGCCGTCGAGGTCGCGACCGCCGCCGGTTCGCGGCTCATCGCGCCGCCGGTCGAGACGCCGTTCCGCAGCCTGAATGCCCGCGTCCAGGGGCCGGCCGGCTGGCAGGTCACCTTCTTCCAGGAGCTCGAGCCCCTCGAGACGCGATCTCGGCGCGAGGGCTTCCACACGGATGACACGAGGCCCGGCTGATCTCGGCTGGTCTCGGTCGCGCTGGGTCGGGCTCGGTCGTCACAGGCCCGCGGCCACCCCCCGGCGGCTCACACGTTGAAGCGGAACTCCACCGGGTCACGCTTCCGGTCACCGTCTACGCATCTAGTAGGTCATGGTGAACGACACTCAGAGACGCTGCGCCATCTATTTCCGAATCTCACTCGACCCGACCGGCGAGGGATTGGCGATCGAACGGCAACGGGAGGACTGCACCCTTCTCGCCCGAATACGTGGCTGGGAGATCGTCGAGACATACGTCGACAGCAGCATCAGCGCCTCCGATCGCCGGGCTCGGCGACCGGCATACGAGCGGATGGCGCAGGACTACATGGACGGCCGATTCAGCGCACTCATCTGCTACGACCTCGACCGGTTGACGCGGCAGCCACGCCAGTTGGAGGACTGGATCGAGGCGGCTGAAGAGCGGAACTTGGTCTTGGTCACGGCGAACGGAGAAGCCGACCTATCAACCGACGGCGGCCGCCTGTTCGCCCGGCTCAAGGCTTCCGTCGCCCGCGCTGAGGTGGAACGGAAGTCTGAGCGGCAGAAGCGGGCGATGGCTCAGCGCGTGGCCCGTGGGCGAATCCCGTCTGGGGTCCGTCTGACCGGATACGACAGAAGCGGCGAGGTCGTCCCAGAAGAGGCGCTTCACGTTCGTGAGATCTTCGAGCGCTTCATCGCTGGAGACTCACTAAGGGCTATCGCCGCATCGCTGGCCGAGCGCGGAGTGATGACTCGACGCGGGGCGTCGTGGAATCCTTCGACGGTGCGGACCATCCTCCTCAATCCTCGATACGCCGGGCTCGCCAGCCTGCACGGCGCGGTTGTGATCGAGAGTGGGGAGCGCGTCCGCGGCAGCTGGGAACCAATCGTCACTGAAGCAACCTTTGACGCCGCCAATTCCATACTCGCCGAGCCAGGGCGGAAGATGAACCGGGTTGGCACAGATCGTCGCCACCTCGGGAGCGGGCTCTTCCTATGCAGCGTGTGCGATCGCCGAGTGCGCTCCCACAACGGGCGCTATCGGTGCCCGGAAGGTCACCTGATTCGTTCGATGAAGCAGGTCGACCTCGCCGTCCTCTCGGTGGTGCGGGCACGCTTGGGAGCACCGGATCTGGTTGACCTGCTCGACCCAGAGGTGAGCGACGAAGCGACAGGAGCCGCGAGCGAGACGGCTGATCTTCTCCGACGCCTCTCGAACATCGAACGCGACTACGACGACGGGCTGATCGACGGCCACCGCTATGCCGTCGCGCGCGAGAAGGTGACTTCGCTGTTACGTGAGGCCAGTGCTCGACGCCTCCGGTTGACGACCAACGATGCAACTGCCCGCACGCTCAGCTCACGTGATCCTGTCGCAGCGTTCGACCTAGCCACGCTAGGAGTCCGTCGACAGGTCCTGGACACGCTGATTCAGGTTCGCCTCCACAGCGCACCGAGGGGCCGTAAGACATTCGACCCCTCGACGGTCTGTATTACGTGGCGGTCCGTGACCAATGCCTAGCGTTGGCTCGCAATCTCAACCGCGGCCGCTGCGATTGCTTCCCCAACCGCAGGCGCCCGACCGTCTGGGATGATGAGCCATCCGCCCTGGGACGAGAGCGGCCAGGGTCGGACGACGTGGGTGAGCCGACCCGAGGCCCTCCTTCGGCGGGAGCGTGGTGGCGGCAGGTTGGCACTTGCCCACCGGCGAGCGAGTCGAGCCGCCCACTTGGCCTCCAGCGGAGTGAGTTGATGCTCCTCCTCGACGGCAACCATCCCGCGCACGCCCCAGACGCGCCTCAAACCACAGCCAGGTTCGAGCCAACTCGGCGGCGGCATGTCCTGATTGCGACCGGAGCGGCCTGGTTTCCAGAAACTGAAGTACCGCGCGGCACGGCGAGCTGGTTCAGCGCCTTCCACCAACTGTGCCCAGACACCGTGGATCAACCACTGCCACTCTTCCACCGGATCCAGGCCGGACGCGGCTACCGAAGCGGTCCACGCACGAGCAAGCCAGCAGTGCCACTCGCCAAAACTCATGTCTTCCGGGACCGTTGCCAGCACATGAAGGTGCGGAGCGATTCGATCATCCGTGGAGACAGTCCACTCCAGCTTCCACACGAGCGCCACAGACCCCCAAGCCCGCTCCCAGCGTGAGAAGAGCCGGTTCAGCGCCTTCCGATACTCCGGGCCACTCGCTGCTGCTGGGACGCCGTCCAGGCGGCCGGGAAGTGTGAAGGTCAGCCACACCGGGCGGGTCAGAGGTGATGTATCCAGGCTGGCAAGACGGCGGACCATCGTTCTGCGCGCTGCTCGGCTGAGTCCCACATGGACGACCGGCGCCGGGCGACGAGGCGCGACCTCACGTGGCCGACCTGCGGTCGCGGCGACTCGCTCCTTCGCGCGAGTGCGGCTAGCCTCGCGTTGCCGCGCCCGCCGGACACTTGGCAGAGTGCCGACCGCGAGCACTGAACCCGCAGCCGACACCCCGCCTCCGTGTGCGATCGCCACTTACTTTTCGAGAGGGCGCCACGGCCTCGGCACGCGCACCCTCCCTTGTCGGCCTCGCCTCGGCTCGCGCTGCTCGCTCGGCTCACCCTCCGAGCTCGGGGCTTGGCCTCGGGCAGCGGCACCCAACTCAGCCTGCAGCAGTGCCTCGGCCAAGGCCGACATGGCGGGCTCCAGACCGCCGAGGACGCTCCAACCGACATCCTCGCGAGCACATGCCTCCGGATCGGCCAGGTTCTCGTGACGTGCCGAGAAACGCACCCACGCTACGACCGCTTCCGACGCCGCATCGAGGACTGCCGGCGTCAGCACAACGCGAGCCTCCCCACGCTCCCATTCCCGGGTCACGACTTCTCCGCGATCGCCTGGATGGCAGTGGCAGTCAGGAAGGGGCCGGACTTGCCCCAGCCCGTCACCGCGGGGCGCTGCAGGTGGACCGGGCGCCCGGCATCGTAGACGCCGAGCGGGAGCGGGGGCGCCTGCGCCGCTACTCGGAAAGGAAAGCGACCCAGGTCCGACGAACACTCGATCTCCCAGATCGGGTAGCCGGTCGCGCGATCCTTGCGTTGCTCCCCGTCCCACACCGAAGGGGCACAACCCCACGCCTTGACGGCACCCAGGGACGCCGGATCCAAGCCGAGATTACTCATGTCGAACTCCTGAACTAGGTAGTTACGGCCACGCTCGTGAGCCGTGAAGCCGTGTTGGCCTCGCCCCTCTACATGCGGAGGCAGATCGACGTTTCGGGGCTTCAAGCGCCCCATTTCGTGTGACCTCCGCCACACGTCGGGCTCGTTCGCCGGTGGCGGTACGCTCAGGGCCGCCGAACCGTCGCCCTGGATGACTGGATCAGAGCTGCTCGGAGTCGAGATCGATCCCGTTCGAGAAGTGGTCGAGCGGTCGCGAGCAGGTGGGCAACCCACTCGACTAGCGCGTCGTCCGGCGCATGGGTGGAGTCAGCGTCCCGGTTCATGTCTTCATTCACACCCACTCTTCATGCGTAGACGCCGAGCACTCGGTGGCTAGATGGGGCGCTCAGCCGTTGGCAGCGGACCCGGAGTTGCCCAATTTCGGACGATTCGCGGATGTGCTGTGCGAAGGTTTCCCGCATGGCAGACCTTCTGGGAACCGCCTGCGACCAACTGGCTCTAACTCCTGTGCGTGCCCTTGTGCAGGGAGGCCAGAAGCAGGTCCACGTTGTATCGGACTCAGCGGGAGCCCACCTGGTCCTCAAATTGATCGACCTCGGGCAAGCTGCCGACCCGGCCGCCCTCGAACGGGCACGCCGCGAGGTCGCGCTGCTGCAGAGCGTCGATCACCCCAACGTTGTCAAGGTGACCTCGGAACTGCACGAGGTCGGAAGCCCACCGACGGCGACGTTCTGGCTGGAGGAGTACCTCGACGGCACCGACCTGCGCTACTGCGGGTCCGGGTGGGCGGCCGAGGAACTCGTCGCGCTTGGCCGGGATGTGGCGGCGGGCCTCGGCGCTCTACACGAAAAGAAGGTCATCCATCGAGACCTGAGCCCCGGAAACGTTCAGCGGCTGACCACTGGCGCGTTTGTCGTCATGGATCCTGGATTTGCCAAGCACACCCTAAGAAGTGGAATCACGATTGGCGGACAACCCGGCACCAGAGGCTTCATGACACCCGAGCATCTTCAAGCGTTCTCCGGGTCTCCCACGGCTGCTTCAGACGTCTTCGGCTGCGGCGCCTTGGTCTACCTGGCAGCAACAGGGCATCCTCCTGTCCCGTACAAGGGCGATGACAGCGAATACATGCAGCGATTGCGCACGGCGAACCACATCCCGCTACGCGATCTTCGACCCGATCTGCCGTCAGGTCTCGCCGACCTAATCGAGCGCACCCTTCATCCACAGCCAGCCCGTCGCTACCGAAACGGCGTGGCTCTCGCCAAAGCGTTTGGAGCGCTCTGATGGGTGTCCTGATCCAAGACACTGCCCGGAACAATCTCGTCACCTGGTCTGTCCACGCAGTTGCGGGCGGCTACGGCGTGGGCACGATGCTGTCGCCGTTCGCCTCTCCTTTCGAGGCCAACGGATTCAAGCGGTCGGCCCTCGCCACGTCCGAAGCTATTCGGGAGGCTGGCGGTGAGTTCTGGCTTGACCCGATGACGTACGCACTCGACATGCCGCGTGCTGGCGACTTCCGCCACTACGCCGAATGGGACTTCTGGTCAACAACGAGGGGCGACCTCACCAGCAGAGCGGCCATGCGCGAGCACGTCCAGAGGGTCTTCCGGGCCCAAACGGCCTTGGACAGTCCCGCTCTCGCACCGACGGTCCTTGTTTCGTATCCCGACACCCCGAGGAGCCAGACTGCGCTCGAACTCGCACAGGTGGCGATGGAGGCCGACACGGGAGCCTGGCTAAGCGTCGCAGGCGATCAAGAGTTCTGGAGTGCTGGCGCGGAACTGGACGCCCACGTTGGTGCGCTGGATCAGCTGGAACCGGCGGGTTGGATGTTCATAGTCACCCGCGGCGACAACTCCATGCCGCCGAGCGCGTCGACGAACGAGATCTTTGGCCTGATGCGGGCAACATACGCACTCAGCCAGGACCGACCGGTCCGAGTGGCGTATGGAGACCTAGCGGCTGTTCCGGCCTTGGCGGCCGGAGCTGAGGTCGTCGGTACCGGTTGGGACATCCGACAGCGCATTTGTGCCTACCAGGACTTCGAGGAACGACCCGCGGATACCCAGGACGGGGGCGGCTGGTACCAGCGGCCAACCTTGGCGGGTCTACTTGGTGGACTAACGAGTCGGGAGTACGAGGTCCTTGTCTCCGAGGAGGCTGCCCTCGCTGCGAGACTCACGCCCGCCGCTATCGGCCCCAGACCTGAGCAGGCATTTCGGCATCACGCCACGGTCCTAACCAACGTTGCGACTGCCCTCTCATCATTGAGCGGGCGCGCCCGAGCAGAGGCAATGCGCCAGATGTACCTGGATGCGGAGGGCGAATGGCCGGCGGTCCAGGCGATCACCGGTACCCGACTCGGCCCCTCCCGCTGGATCGCGCCCTTTAAAGCGGGTCTTGAAGTCTTCATGACTTCAGAAGGATGGCTGTGAGCCAATCGCCGCGAATAGATGCTCAAAGCCCTGCAGGCGTCGCGTCGCTGCCGGATCTCGTACGGCTGGCCGAACGACCCAACCTGCTCGCGTGAACAACCCCGCAGCGTCCTCCGCGACGCCCTCTCTGGCGCGATCGACTGCAGTCGGACCGACATCACCCAGGACGACGATGTAGTTGTTCGCCCACGTCCGGTAGGTACGGCCCTGCAGGACGGCACGCCGCCAGTCCTTAATCTTGGCTTCGACGGCGAAGACGGTTCCGATCGGCTTGAGGGCGGGGTGCACAGTCACCGCGCCTCCAGAACTTAGGGTTAGCGCTCCGGAACGGACCAGCCTGCCGACGGCAGGCTCCAACTCACGCTTGCTCCAGCCGAGGCGACGGCTCAGGGTATCGATCCTCAGCGGCCTTGCCGGGCTCGTTGCAGCTAGGACAGCACAGTCGATGTCGGACAGAACCGGACCGATTCCGGCGGCACTACGGCGCGCGAGCCATTCGGTTCCGCCGACCACCGCTACGAAGTCAGGAAGACCGAGCGGACTGGGCATCTCCGGAACCACCAGCACGTCGCCCCGCGGTCCGGGCAACGAGGAAGCCAAGGCATCGATGAGGTCATGCAATGCCAGTTCATCAACAGGCTCAAATCGACGACCGCCCCTGGATGACACAGGGGCGATGATTCGGACGTTCCTCATCTGCTCATCCGAACCACGCGACGAATGCTACGGCGAGCGTTCTCATACCAGTCACATCAGGGTCTGGTTCGAGCAGGACTCGACCGGGTTGACCGTTGGCCGCCTGACCCACGGGGCCGACTAGATGAGCGCCCCGGACGTGTGCAGTTGATCCAGAGCCCTTCCTACGTGGTGCTCTGTGAAGAGCCGGCCCTTTCGGTGAGTCCACTCGTGAACCAACTTCGTCGCCTGCACCACGCCTTCAGCCGCTTGGCGTCGGCAAACCCAGTCGGCGCTGGCGAGCAGTTCGACGCCGTACGGCCCCTCGAAGCCCTTCACCACCTCCATAACTCGATCAACGAGGACGGGAACGTGAACGTACTTCTCGTCGTCGAGGAACTTGCTCGCCTCAGCTAGGCCGCGCTCGGTCGGCGCAATTGGATTGAGGTCCAAGACCCGATCGGCGCCATCACCAAGACCGACTGTGTACGCACCCTCCATGCCTTGAAGCAAGTGCCGCACACGCTCGCTGTACGGACCGTAGCGTCCTGGCTGAAAGCGAAGGTCTAGTTTCGGCTCAAGGAGATCCGCGAAGTACATCAACTTCTGAATCTCAAGATGCGAGGCACCTCGCTGGTCTTCCCAGGGCTCGGCCAACTCACGCTGAGCGACGTATCGGTCAAGCAGGGCAATGAGGAGCGCTCGTCCCCAGGTCATCTTGATCTGTTCAGGCGCCTCGACATTGCGCCTGCCGGCGGACGGTTCGTACAACACCACGCGAACGTCAGTCAGGTCGCCGAGTGATTGAACGATGAGTGGCTCCACGTCCGCCCAATCGAGGCCGCCGTTGCCGGCGCCAAGGGGTGGGATGGCGACCGACTCGATCCCGTACTCCTTCAAGGTTCGCTTCAGGTCGTCCAGCCCAGTGCGGATGTATTCAAGACGGGAAGGGGATCGCCAGTGCTTCTTCGTGGGGAAGTTGATGACCCACTGGGGCCCGTCGAGCAAACCTGTCGGGACGACATGCATGTGGCCGACCTCTACGCGTCCATCGCGGCAAGCTGCTGCGTACTCCTTGAACACGGCCGGAAACCTTCGCTTGAACTGCAGCGCGATTCCCTTTCCCATGACACCAACGCAGTTGACCGTGTTGACAAGCGCATCCACCTCAGCAGCGAGAAGGTCGCCACTTGTCTTCTCCAAAGCCATTGTCCGACCCTCCTTCAGTAGAACAGTTCGCGTACGACGTGATACTGCCTGTCTCCACCGACACCTTCGAACGCCTCACGAGCCGTTTCAAGTGTGCGCTCGTTCTTCGCTACTACAACCTGCACCATCTCGAGTGGAAACTCCGCGTACACGAGAACCTCGGCGGCGCGTCGACTCTGGCGGTCCGGGTCGTCGAGAGTGTTCCTCCACATCCGTTGGCACAACAAATCGAAGTCAACGAACGTTCCGAGGGTCTCCAGGTCCCTGGTGAACGCAACTCGACTCGTCGCTGCGTTCTGATCACTAACGCACCAAACCGCGTCACTCAACGCGAGGTCCTCAAGCACGAACCCGAGGAACACCAGGTCGTCACAACCTCCGTCGTAGTCATCGTGCCCCCGATTGACGACGTAGAGCATCGGTGACTTGGCAGCGATGTAGAAGGGCACATGCTCACTGACGACGGACTCCGGGTAGTCCGCGTCAGGATCGACCCGGATAGTGGCGCGCCGCTCCTTGACACCTCGATTGGCCACGTTTACGACCGGATCGACCTCCGAGGACGGAAGCAATGCCCCTTCAGCAACGATCTCCGGCAAGTTGTCGACATGCGTGAAGTGCCATGCAAGCCACTCCGATGCGCCATCCTGAGCGGGTGCCTGCCCGCCTCGAGCCACGAAGCCCGATGCGCTCAGGTAGGTCAGGTCCACGCGCGCATCCTAGGCCTCTGACATCTGGGCGGACGGGCATCTAGTTGGCCGTGTCGAGCGTGCTCATTGACGGCGATTGGCGCTCGCTCAGGTTACATTGAAGCGGAACTCGACCACGTCGCCGTCGGCCATGACGTAGTCCTTGCCCTCCATGCGCACCTTGCCGGCCTCCTTGGCCTTGAGCATGGTGCCGGCCTCCATGAGGTCGTCGAACGAGACGATCTCGGCCTTGATGAAGCCGCGCTGGAAGTCGGTGTGGATGACGCCGGCGGCCTCGGGAGCGGTCGCGCCCTTGGGGATCGTCCAGGCCCGGGTCTCCTTGGGGCCGGCGGTGAGGTAGGTCTGCAGGCCGAGGGTGTCGAAGCCGACGCGGGCCAGGACCTCCAGGCCCGGCTCCTCGACGCCCATCTCCCGCAGCATCTCGCGGGCCTCCTCGTCGTCGTCGAGCTCGACCAGCTCGGCCTCGAACTTCGCGTCGAGGAAGATCGCCTCAGCCGGCGCGACGAGCTCCTGCATCTTGGCCTTGAGCGCCTCGTCGGCAAGCTCGTCGGCGTCGCAGTTGAAGACGTAGATGAACGGCTTCGCGGTGAGCAGCGAGAGCTCGCGGATCAGGTCGCGGTCGATCGTGGTGGCGCTGATCGGCGTACCGGCCTCGAGGGCGGCGAGCGCCTCCTTCGCGGCGGCGACGACGGCGCCGAGCTCCTTCTTGGTCCGAGCCTCCTTCTCCAGCCGCGGGATCGCCTTCTCGACCGTCTGCAGGTCGGCGAGGATCAGCTCGGTCTGGATCGTGGAGATGTCGCTGGCGGGGTTGACCTCGCCGTCGACGTGGGTGACGTCCTCGTCGCGGAACACCCGCGTCACCTGGCAGATCGCCGCGGACTCGCGGATGTGCGCGAGGAACTTGTTGCCCAGGCCCTCACCCTCCGACGCGCCCCGCACGATGCCCGCGATGTCGACGAACTCGACGGTCGCGGGCAGGATCTTGGCCGACCCGAACACCTCCGCGAGCTTGGCCAGCCGCTCGTCGGGGACGCCCACGACGCCGACGTTCGGCTCGATCGTCGCGAACGGGTAGTTCGCCGCGAGCACGTCGTTCTTGGTCAGTGCGTTGAAGAGCGTCGACTTGCCCGCGTTGGGGAGACCGACGATGCCGATGGTGAGTGCCACGGGCGGCCACTCTACGGCGCGGGACGACGGCGCTCCGAATCAGCGGCCCGGCCGGATCGGGCCGCCCCCGGGCGGCACGGCCTCGAGCACCTCGAGCTCGTCGCCCACCCGGATCGTGACGTCGTAGGTGTCCGGCACGAGGTTGATCGCGAACCACGTCGCCCCGTCCCAGCGGCGGACCCGCGCCAGGGAGGCGATCGGCTCCTTCTCGCGTACGGCGGTGTCGGGGTCGATCGTCGTGATCACGCAGCGCGCGCAGCCCTTGACCGCACGGAACACCGCGTCGCCGATGCGGATCCGGCGCCAGTCGTCCTCGGCCCACGGCTCGACGCCGCTGACCACGACGTTCGGCCGGAACCGCGTCATCGGCAGCGGATCGCGCCCGGTCGGCGACACGGCGAGGACCTCGTCGTTCAGCGCGGCGAGCGACTCCTCGGTCGCGAGCAGCAGCGGGTACCCGTCCGCGAACGACACCCGGTCACCGGGCTCGCTGAAGCCGGGGCTCGTCGGGCGCTTGCGCGGGTCGTCGAGGTGCACCAGGTGCACCGACCGTTCCAGCGCCTTGCTGAACCACGCGTCCGCCTCCGCACCGGCGGGCACGGCGTCGAGCCGCGACGACCAGAGCGACACGGGGGTCTGCGCGGCGGGGTCCGGCGTCGCCACCTCCAGCGTCGGCAGGCCGGACATCGCGATGCGCAGGCCGAACGCCGTGATCTCGGGGTCCACGAGCAGCAGCCGGTTGGCCTCGCGGGCGGTGACGGCGGCGCCGTGGTCGTCGACGACCATCCAGCGTCGGTCGCCACCGAGCCCCCAGGGCTCGACCAGCGCGGAGTCGACCGACTCGCCCCGGCAGGACTTCACGGGGAAGCGGTTGATCGCGGTCAGGCGGGCGGTCACTGGATCACGGTAGGGCGACCGCCGGCCTCCAGGCGAAACGATCACGGCCGTTTCGCCACCGAGGGCACGGCCGAAGCGCCAAGATGCCGTGGTGAACCGCCCGCGCCCTCGAACCACCGGGTTCGTCCTGATCGCTGTCGCCACCCTCGTCACGGCCCTGTTCGTGCACGTCTCGGGGGTCGTCGGTTCGTCCGGGCGCGAGGACGGCATCGCCGCCGCGGGGCTCGGCGCGGGCACGGCGGGCGACGGCGAGGAGCCGGTCTCCGCGGTCATCAGGATCGGCCTGGCCGGCCCGACCGGCGACTACGAGACGCCGCGGGTGACCATCTCGCAGGACGGCCAGCTGTCGGTGGTCAACGGCGACCGGTTCACGCACACGGTCACCTCGGAGGTCACCGACTCGCGGGGCAGGCCGCTCTTCGACGTCAGCGTGCCTCCCGGCGCGACCCGTGAGATCCCGGACGCGACCGGCCTCGCGGCCGGGAACTACGGCTTCTACTGCCGCCTCCACCCGAACATGCGCGGCACCCTCACCGTCACCGGCGGCCCCGGTGGCGTCGGCGGCGACCGGCAGCGCTTCGAGCTGCCGCTCGCCGTGCCGCGGACGGTCCGCGACGCCCACGTCCGCCTCGACATGCGCCGTACGCAGTCCCGGATGCTGCCCAGCGGGAGGCGCACCACGGCCTGGACGTACGGCGGCAGCTGGCCCGGCCCGACGATCCGGCGCCCGGCCGGCCAGCGCACGCTGGTGACGGTCGCGAACCACCTCCCGCCCCGGGCCGGCTCGATGTCGATGCACCTGCACGGCGACCACCACGCGTCGCGCTACGACGGGCAGCCGACGACGTTCCTGGTCCGGCGCGGGATGTCGCGGACCTACCGCTATGACCTCGTCGACGACGGCAAGCCCGCACCCGGGTCCTTCTTCTGGTACCACGACCACCGGATGGACAAGACCACCCGCAACAACTGGATGGGCCTGCAGGGGATGTTCATCGTCGAGGACCCTCGCGAGGCCGCCGCCGGGCTGCCGCAGGGCGAGCGCGACGTGCCGCTGATGATCTCCGACCGCTCCTTCACCCGGCGCAACCAGCTCGGCGCGCTGCACGAGCCGTCGATGGTGCACGGCGGCCACGGGGAGCACAGCGGGCACGGGGAGCACGGGGGCGGCATGGCCTGGACCGGTCCGCACGCGCCGCCCAACGACGCCTCGGTCGGCAACCGGCTGCTGGTCAACGGCCGGGTGGCGCCGCACCTGCGCACGACGGCGACCCGCTACCGGCTGCGGCTGCTCAACAGCTCGGCGTTCTCGTCGTACAACCTGGCGCTCTCGAACGGCCGCCCGTTCACCCAGATCGGCACCGGTGACGGGCTGCTCCCGCACCCGGTCGTGCGCAAGCACATCCTGCTCGGGCCGGGCCAGCGCGCCGACGTGGTCGTCGACTTCCACGGCCTCGCGGGCAAGAACGTCGTGCTCAAGACGGTGCCGCGGGCCAAGCGCATCGAGGGCACCGGCTCGCGGGTCGGCAACCTCCTGCAGTTCCGCGTCCGCGGGACCGCGGCCGACGACTCCCGGGTGCCCCGGAACCTGCCGACGCCCGAGCTCGTGCGGGCGCCGAGGAAGATCTCGATGACGTGGGACTTCTCGCTCGAGGGCGACGAGGAGAGCGGCACGTTCTGGGCGATCAATGGCAAGGCGTACGACGCGGACCGCGTCGACCACCGGGTGAAGCTCGACACCGTCGAGGCGTGGCGGCTCAAGAACACCAGCGACATCACCCACTACGTGCACCTGCACCAGCTGCAGTGGCGCACGGTCAGCCGCAACGGCAGGCGGCCACCACCGTGGGAGCGCGGCCTCGAGGACACCTGGAAGCTGGACCCCGGCGAGCAGATCGTGGTCGCGGCGAAGTTCACGGACTACACCGGGCCGTTCATGGTGCACTGCCACATGCTCGACCACGAGGACCACGGGATGATGGCGACCTTCAGGATCCACCGCTAGCGGCGACCCATTGGGCGACTCATAGGGTGGCGCCGTGCGCATCGCGACCTGGAACGTCAACTCCCTGCGGACCCGCATCGGCCGGGTGGAGGCCTTCCTCGACCGGCACGACGTCGACGTGCTGGCGGTGCAGGAGACCAAGGCCCGCGAGGAGCAGCTGCCGCTGATGGGGCTGCAGGCCCGCGGGTACGAGGTCGCCGCCGCCGGCACCAACCAGTGGAACGGCGTCGCGATCATCAGCCGGGTCGGGCTGGAGGACGTGGAGACCGGGTTCCCCGGCCAGCCCGGCTGGGGCGAGCCGGCCGAGCCCGAGTCGCGCGCGATCGGCGCGACCTGCGGCGGCGTACGGATCTGGTCGCTGTACGTCCCGAACGGCCGCAAGCCCGACGACCCGCACTACGTCTACAAGCTGGACTGGTACGCCGCGCTGCGGGAGGCGGCGCGCGGCTGGCTCGACCGCGACACCGTGCTGGTCGGCGACTGGAACGTCTGCCCCACCGACGACGACGTCTTCGACGTGAAGCAGTTCAAGAACTCGACGCACGTGACCCCGGCCGAGCGGGCGGCGTTCTTCGCCCTCGCCGAGGACGGTTGGGTCGACACGGTGAAGCCGCACGACCCGTCGTACACCTACTGGGACTACTACCGGCAGCGCTTCGAGCGCGACCGTGGCCTGCGCATCGACTTCCTGCTCGGCTCGCCGTCCCTGGCCTCCCGCGTCGCCGGCGGCTTCGTCGACCGCGCCGAGCGCGACCCCGCCCAGGGCACCGGCGCACCCTCCGACCACGCCCCCGTCCTGCTCGACCTCACCTGACGCACGTTGTCGGTGGTCGCCCTCATGCTGGCGGCATGGACATCCTGACGATCTTCCTCACGCTGCTGGTCGGGCTCGGCCTCGGCGTCCTCGTCGGTGTGCTCTGGTCCCGCTCCCGCCCGACCTACACCGCCGGCCTGGTCGACCAGGCCGAGGTGATGCAGGGGCTGGACCGGCTCAGCGACCAGATGCACCACCTCGACCGCGCCCGGGCCGCCTGGCAGGGGCAGTTCGACGCGCAGGTCGACTCGCTGCAGCGCGAGACCCGGTCGCTGTCCACCGCGTTGCGCAAGCCGCAGGTGCGGGGGCGCTGGGGCGAGATGCACCTGCGCCGCGCGGTCGAGCTCGCGGGTCTGGTCGACCGGTGCGACTTCGCCGAGCAGGTCCGCCTCGACGACGGCGCGCGGCGCCCGGACCTCGTGGTGCGCCTGGTCGGCGGGCGCCGGGTCGTCGTCGACGCCAAGGTCCCCCTGGACGCCTACCTCGACGCCACGTCCACCGACGACCCCGCCGAGCAGGAGCACCACCTCCGCCGGCACGCCGGCCAGCTGCGCGCCCACGTCGACATGCTCGGCTCCAAGCAGTACTGGCGATCGCTGCCCGAGAGCCCGGAGTTCGTCGTGCTGTTCGTCCCGGCCGAGTCGTTCCTCGCCGCCGCCCTCGAGACCGACGGCTCGCTCATCGAGTACGCCGCCGCCCGGCAGGTCGTGCTCGCCACACCGACCACCCTGATCGCGCTGCTGCGCACGGTCGCGCACGGCTGGAGCCACGAGACGCTGGCCGAGCAGGCCCGCGACATCCACCGGCTCGGCCGCGAGCTGCACAGCCGGCTGGCCAGCATGACCGGCCACCTCGACCAGCTCGGTCGCTCGCTCAACGCCGCGGTCGGCCACTACAACCAGACCGTCGGCTCCCTGGAGTCGCGGGTGCTGGTCGCGGCCCGTCGGTTCGGTGACCTGCCGGCACCGCGCCAGGTCGAGTCCACCAGCCGGTCCCTACCACCCACCGAGCTGCATGTCGTGGAACGGCGCGCCGCCGACGACCCGGAGGACGGCGACCATACGGTGGCCCTGTGACGCAGCGCCGCACCCTCTGGGAGCAGGGGCACGAGTCGGGCCGACAGGTGGTCGCGCTCGGGTTGGCCCTCGCGCTGACGGCGGTCGTGCTCGACCAGGCGGTCACCGGCAGCATCGGGTGGTTCTTCGACGTCAGCTTCGTGCTGATCTGCGTCGGCACCGCCCTGCTCGTGCGGCCCACCGACTTCTTCACCGTCGGCGTGCTGCCGCCGCTGCTGATGGTCGCGGTGTTCACGCTGCTCGGCATCGCGCGTCCGGAGGTCATCGCCGACCGGGGCGACGGCGTCATACAGGCGGTCGTCTCCGGGCTCGGCCACCACGCGGGCGCGCTGATCGTCGGCTACGTGCTCTGCCTCGGCATCCTCGCCGTACGCCAGCGCGTGCTGGGCCAGCAGCGTCAGCCCTCGAACCGCCCCGGGTCACCGGCGCCCACGCGCACGACGTCCGGGTAGCCCTCCGACCAGTCGACGACCGTCGTCGGCTCGGCGAGGGTCTCGCCGGCCTCGACCACGATGTCGACCTGGTGGTCGAGCTCCTCCTTGATCTCCCAGCCCTGGCTGCGCGGCTCGGTCTCGCCGGGCAGGATCAGCGTGCTGGTGAGCAGCGGCTCGCCGAGCGTGTCGAGCAGCGCCTGCACGAACGTGTGGTCGGGGATCCGGACCCCGACGGTGCGCTTCTTCGGGTGCAGCAGCCGGCGCGGCACCTCCTGGGTGGCCGGCAGGATGAACGTGTACTGACCGGGCGTGGCCGCCTTGATCGCGCGGAACGCCGAGTTGTCGAGCTTCACGAACTGGCCGAGCTGGGCGAAGTCCTTGCACATCAGCGTGAAGTGGTGCTTGTCGTCGAGCCCGCGGATCCGCAGGATCCGGTCGCGGCCGTCGCGGTTGCCGAGCCGGCAGCCGAGCGCGTAGCCCGAGTCGGTCGGGTAGGCGATCAGCTGGTCGTCGCGCAGCCCCTCGGCGATCTGCTCCAGGAGCCGCGGCTGCGGGTTGTCCGGGTGGACGTCGAGGTAGCGCGCCATCAGCGCCCCGCGGCCTTGAGGTCGCGGCGCAGCTCCGGCGGCAGCGCGAAGATCAATGACTCCTCCGCGGTGTGCACCGCCTTGGCGTCCGGGAAGCCGCGCTCGGCGAGGAACTCGAGTACGCCCTGCACCAGCTCCTCCGGCACGCTGGCGCCCGAGGTGACGCTGACGGTCTTCACGCCGTCCAGCCAGGCCTCGTCGATCTCGGAGGCGTCGTCGACGCGGTACGCCGTGCGCGCCCCGACCTCCAGGGCCACCTCGACCAGGCGCACGGAGTTCGAGGAGTTGCCCGAGCCGACCACGATCATCAGGTCGGAGTGGTGGGCGATGTCCTTGACCGCGAGCTGGCGGTTCTGGGTGGCGTAGCAGATGTCGTCGCTGGGCGGGTCGAGCAGCTCGGGGAACCGCTTGCGGATCGCGGCCACCGTCTCGAGGGTCTCGTCCACCGAGAGGGTGGTCTGCGAGAGCCAGGCGACGCGGGACGGGTCCCGGACGACGATGCTGTCGACGTCCTCGGGGCCCTGCACGAGCTGGATGTGGTCGGGGGCCTCGCCCGCGGTGCCCTCGACCTCCTCGTGACCGGCGTGACCGATCAGCAGGATGTCGTAGTCCTCGCTGGCGAACCGCTTCGCCTCGTGGTGCACCTTGGTCACCAGCGGGCAGGTCGCGTCGATCGTCTTGAGCGAGCGCTCCTCGGCCTGACGGTGCACCTCGGGCGAGACCCCGTGCGCCGAGAAGACCACGGTCTCGCCCTCGGGCACCTCCGAGAGCTCCTCGACGAAGATCGCGCCGCGGGACTCGAGGTTCGAGACGACGTGCTTGTTGTGCACGATCTGCTTGCGGACGTAGACCGGGGCGCCGTAGAGGTCGAGCGCCTTCTCGACGGTGATCACGGCGCGGTCGACACCGGCGCAGTAGCCCCGCGGCGCCGCCAGCAGGACCGCCTTCTCGGCGTCCTCCGGCGACAGGATCGGCGGCATGCCCATGTCGGTCGTCATGTGGGCCAGTCTAGGTGCGTCGGCGTCATGTCCTAACCTCGCCCGCATGGCCCTGGAGACCTCGCTCGAGTCACCGGCCCCGGTGCGGCAGATCGCGAACGCGATCGCCGGCTGGGTCGATCGGCTCGGCGCGGTGTGGGTCGAGGGCCAGGTCGCCCAGGTGAGCCGCCGTCCCGGCATGAACACCGTGTTCATGACCCTGCGCGACGCGGTCGCCGACATCTCGGTCCCGGTCACCTGCTCGCGCACCCTGTTCGACGGGCTGAACCCGCCGCTGGTCGAGGGCGCGAGCATCGTCGTGCACGCGAAGCCGTCGTACTACGCCAACCGCGGCACGCTCTCCCTCTACGCCCGCGACATCCGGATGGTCGGCCTCGGCGAGCTGCTCGCCCGGCTCGAGCGCCGCCGCCAGCTGCTCGCGGCGGAGGGCCTGTTCGCCGCCGAGCTCAAGCGCTCGCTGCCGTTCCTGCCCGGCACCGTCGGCCTGGTCACGGCGCCGAGCTCCGCGGCCGAGCGCGACGTGCTCGAGAACGCCCGGCGACGCTGGCCGGCGGTGCGGTTCGAGGTCGCGTACGCCGCCATGCAGGGCCCCCGCTCCGCGGCCGAGGTGATCGAGGCGGTCGAGCGCCTGGACCGCAACGCCGCCGTGGAGGTCATCGTCGTGGCCCGTGGCGGCGGATCGGTCGAGGACCTGCTGCCGTTCTCCGACGAGGCGCTGATCCGGGCGGTGCACGCGATCCGCACTCCCCTGGTCTCCGCGATCGGCCACGAGCCCGACTCGCCGCTGCTCGACCTGGTCGCCGACGTGCGCGCGTCGACCCCGACCGACGCCGCCAAGCTGGTCGTGCCCGACGTCGTCGAGGAGCTGCGTCAGGTCGAGCACGCCCGCGTCCGGGTGCGCGGCGCCCTGGAGCGCTGGCTGGCCCGGGAGCAGGCCGGCCTCGACGCGCTGCGCTCCCGCCCGGCGCTCGCCGACCCCCGCACCCTGCTCGACGCGCGCCGCGACGAGGTCGAGCAGCTCCGCGACCGCGCGCGGCGCACCCTCTCCCACGCGCTCGACCGCGCCGCCGACGACATCGGCCACCAGCGCGCCCGGGCCCGGGCGCTGTCGCCCCTGGCCACGCTCCAGCGTGGGTACGCCGTGCTCCAGGACGCCGACGGGCACGTGCTGACGTCGGTCGACGGCGTCGCCGCGAAGGACGAGATCAGCGTGCGGGTGGCCGACGGCCGGATCCACGCGACCACCACCCGCACCGAACCGATCGATGGGAACCTCGATGGCCAAGAAGACTGACGACCAGCAGAAGCCGTCGTACGAGCAGGCCCGCGAGGAGCTCATCGACGTCGTGCGCCGCCTCGAGGCCGGCGGCACCACCCTCGAGGAGTCGCTCGCGCTCTGGGAGCGTGGTGAGCAGCTCGCGACGATCTGTCAGGACTGGCTGGACGGCGCCCGGGAACGTCTCGACGCCGCGATCGACGCCGACCAGGACCACGGCCAGGACGGCGAGCCGGACTAGTCCGGTCTGGTCCGGTGGACCGGGCGTCACCGCTGCGTTGAGCGTGCGTGGACGTCTGTTGCCGTCGCGTGGACCGCGTGTTGCAGAAATCTTGCGATCCCTACAGACCTGCGGCGCTGCGTCACTTACCTTCTCAACGATCGGGTAAGTCTGAGAGCGGTGCGTGATCGGGCACGTCGCCCTGGTGAGGGGAATCAGGAATGCGACGGATGCGGGCGAACGCGCGCGCGGCGACACTGGCGGCGATCGGGGCGGCGGCCCTGGTGGTTCCGCTCCTGGTGGCCACGGCGCCTGCCGAGGCCCTGATCCCGAAGGCCGAGCTCTCGATCGCCAAGACCGTGGGCAGCCACGGGCCGGTGCAGAAGCTCGACACGGCGCTGAGCGGGACCGGTCTGAACGGTCACCTCGAGTGGGTGGAGGACGGCCTGCGCATCTACACCGAGGCCGACCGGGACTCGTGTGTCGTGCCGGTGCCGGCCAGCTCCCCGACCTGCAACATGCAGGCGGAGGGGCCGGAGATGCGGATCACCGAGTACCTCGACACCGACACGCTCCTGGCTGACGTCGTCAACGCGCCGCAGCCGTTCTCGATCCCCTACATCTCGTTCGTGCCCGCCGGCAACGTCGGGTTCGTCCCCGACTACCACCTGCTGGTCGACCTGAACGACGACGGCAACCCCGACATCAAGCTCGTGCGGACGCTGTTCAGCCCCGACTGGACCGCCACCCTGATCATCGGCGGGACGCCGTTCGCCGCACTCACCACGGGCAACCCGCCCGTCCCGACGAACGTCGGCAGCCTCGCTGCCTGGCTGAACGCGCTGACGCCGAACCCGCAGCAGTTCCCGAACGCGCCGAAACCCACCGTCACGGCCTTCGGGTTCGCCGTCGCGCCGGGCGCGCTCGTCGACGGGGTCATCCAGTCGATCGACTTCGCCGGCAACCGGATCTCGTTCGCCCGCGTGTACCAGTCGGGCATCACCGCCGCACCCGGCGAGACCGTGAGCTACAAGCTGACGATCGCCAACGGGAACAGCTCCAACAGCAGGTCGGCCCAGGGCGTCCAGGTGGCCGACGTGCTGCCGCCCGACATGACCTACGTCCCGGACACGCTGAAGATCCAGGTCGGGAGCCAGTGGCAGACCCCCTCCGCGTCGAACTGGCCCTGCACCTTCGCGAACAACATGCTCACGTGCGCCGCCAGGACGTTCGCCAAGGGCGAGTCGCGGACCATCCGGTTCTGGGCGATGCTGTCCGAGAACATCAGCGCGGCCGGCCTTCCTGAGTCCGAGGGCCACTGGATCGACGTCAAGCACGACGACACCGCGGGCGTGCTGAACGTCGGGCAGACCCGGACCGTCACCGCGGTGTGCCCCGTGGACTACATGGCGACCGACGGCGGCCTGCTGCTCGACCAGGCCGGTGCGTCGGCGGACGTCGTGATCGAGTCCAGCAAGGTCACGACCGTCGGCGGGGCCGCCGCCTGGGCGGTCCGGGCGACGAACCTCGGCACCGAGGTCGCCGACGTCACCGCCCAGGTGACCTGCCTCGCCGTCGAGGTCGGGGCGAGCGGTGGCCACACGCACCTGCTCGACGCGATGACGATGGCGATGAAGCCGGGTTCGCTGGCGAGCGACCCGGCGACCGACGGTCAGCAGGTGCAGCGCTCCTGCCCGGTCGGGTACACGCCGTACGCCCCGGAGTTCGAGGTCGCCTCGGGGATCGCCGTCGTGCGTGAGTCCTACGTCGTCGACAACACCTGGTACTGGGTCATCGACCACACCGACGGCACCGCCTCGTCGTTCGGGATCAGCTGCCTGGCCCCGCAGACCATGGCGGACAGCGGGCACATGGCGGACCTGGTGATCTCGACGCCCGACGACACGATCTCGGTCGGGCCCGAGACCCAGACCGAGGGCGTCATGGCGTGCCCGGCCGACAGCAACGCGATCGTCGGCGGCTACGGCGGCTACACCTCGCAGGTGCGGTCCCTGGGCGCGGAGCCGCGCGGCGACGCGTACATGTTCCGCTTCTACAACGCGGACTGGACCCAGGCGCGCAGCGCCGACATCCAGGTCACCTGCGTGGGCGCGCTCACCGCGGACGAGCCGACGTACAAGGACGTCGTCAACACGGCGTACGTGACGACCACCACCAAGGACCGCGACTACTCCGACAACGCCTCCTCGGCGGGCGTGGCCGTGAACGGCGATCCGGTGGCCGGGCTGCCGTCGGGAGTGATCCTGACCCAGCTGGCCGCCACGCGGACGGTGGCCAACAACAAGACCACGGCCCTCACCCTGTCGATGCAGTGCACCAAGACCAACCCCTGCAACTTCACGGTGAAGGCCTTCTCGGGGAGCAACCTGGTCGCCAGCAAGACCAGCTCGATCCTCGCCCTGGCCACGAAGAACATCGTGGTCCCGACGACCAGCCTCGGGAAGAACCTCGCGTTCGGCGACAACGTCGTGGTGAAGATCAAGACGACGGCCGGCACGACGAGCTACAACGTCGGCATCGTCAGCTGAACCAGCCGGTCCGTCAGGGGGTCAGGGAGTCCGTGGTGAGGGACGCGGCGAGCTCGCGGAGCTCGTCCTCGTCGGCGTCGCCGTAGACGAGGACGGTCTGGCCGCCGACCTCGGCGGCGAAGGCGTGGTCACCGCCCGGGTCCGAGAAGGTCTGCCACACCGGGGCGACCGACCCGGCGAGCTCCACCTCGTCGCCCTCGACGGCCTCGGAGCCGACGTACTCCGCGACCAGGTCGTCGACGTCGCGGTCCTCCTCGTGGATCCCCGCGAACTGGTCGTCGTCGGTGACCATCGCGAGGCGGAGCACCGGCCGGTCGGTCGGCTCGAAGTCGACCTCCTTGACGAACCAGCCGTCCGGGAGCGTGGGCGGGTACGCCGGCGTCAGGCCGGCCTGCTGGACGCTGGCGACCAGGTCGAGGTACTCGACGGGCTCGGGGTCGTACTCCGGGGTGTCGCGGAAGGCGCCACGGAAGACCACGATCCCGAGCACGACCAGCAGCAGCACGATCATCGAGCCGACGAGGCCACCCGTGGACCGGTTGTAACGACCCGGGCTGCCGGTCTGCTGAACCTCGCTCACCGCGCCATTCTCCCTGGTGACCTAGGGTTCCCGCGTGCCGGCCCTCGATCTCGTCCCCGCGGCCGCACTGCTCGCCCTGCTGGTGACGGCGTACCTGCACCCACGCGGCCGGGTCGAGGCGGCCGTCGGGCTGACCGCCGCGGCGGCGACGCTCGCGACCGGGATCCTCGGCTGGGCGGACGTCCGCGACACCCTCGAGCACCTCGGCCCGGTGGTGTTGTTCCTGGTCACGATCCTGGTGGTGGCCGACGTCTGCGGGCGGGCCGGGCTGTTCACGGCGGCGGCGTCCCGGGTCCGCGATGCCGCCCACGGCCGGCCGGTGCGGCTGTTCACCGGCGTCTTCCTCCTCGCCGCCGCGGTGACCACCGTCCTCAGCCTGGACGCCACGGTCGTGCTGCTGACACCGGTGGTCGTCGGGGTCGCGGTGAGCACGAGCACCTCGTACCGCCCCGGCGCCCACGCCTGCCTGCGGATGGCGAACTCCGCCTCGCTGCTGCTGCCGGTCTCGAACCTCACCAACCTGCTCGCGATGCCCCACCTCGACCTCACGTTCGGGGGGTTCGCGCTGACGATGGCGCCGGTGCTCGCGGTGGTGCTCGTCGTCGAGTACGTCGCCCTCCGGCTGCTGTTCCGCCGCGACCTCGCCGCGCCGCCCGGACCGGTCTCCGAGGGCGAGCACCCGCCGCTGCCGGTCGTGCCGCTGCTGGCCGTCGGCCTGATGCTGGCCGGGTTCGCGGTCGGCTCGCCGTTCGGGATCGAGCCGTTCTGGTTCTCCGGTGCCGCGGCGCTCGCGCTCGCCTGGTGGGGGCAGCGCCGCGGGCTGCTCGGCGCCCGCGACGCGGTGGCCGCCGCGCACCCGGCGTTCGCGCTGTTCGTGCTGTGCCTCGGCATCGTGGTCGCGGCACTGGGGACGGGCTTCCTCGGCGAGTGGGTCGCCGACGTCCTGCCCACCGGCACCGGGTTCGCCGACCTCCTGCTGGTCGCGGTGCTCGCGACCCTGCTCGCGAACGTGCTCACGAACCTCTCCGCCACGCTGCTGCTGGTGCCGCTGCTGGGCTCGCTCGGCGACACCGCCGTGCTGGCCGCGCTGCTCGGGCTCAACATCGGCTCCGGGCTGAGCTACACCGGGTCGCTCGCGAACCTGCTCTGGCGCCGCAGCATGGTCCGGCTCGGACATCCGCCGCCGCTGCGGGAGCTGCACCGGGTCTCGTTGCTGGTCACGCCCGTCAGCCTGGTCTCCGCAGTTGCGGTTCTATCCCTGGTCGTATAGCCGCATCTGCGGCATGATCGCCGGGTGAGCACCTACCGGATCGCGGAAGCCGCCGAGCTCCTCGGGGTCAGCGACGACACCCTGCGCCGCTGGGTCGACGCCGGGCGTGTGGCCAGCGCGCAGGAGGACGGGCGCACGGTCGTGGCCGGGGCCGACCTGGCCCTGCTCGCGGAGTCCCTCGCCGACCACCCGGACCGCGCAGCCACCCGGGCCGCGGCCGTGAGCGCCCGCAACCGGCTCGCGGGCATCGTCACCAAGGTCACGAAGGACACCGTGATGGCCCAGGTCGAGATGATCTGCGGGCCGTACCGTCTGGTCTCGCTGATGAGCTCCGAGGCCGCCGACGAGCTCGGGCTCGAGCGGGGCGTGCGCGCGATCGCGTCGGTCAAGTCGACGAACGTCGTCGTGGAGCGCCCATGAGGTGGCCGTTGCTGCCGCTCCTGCTCCTCCTGCCGCTGACCGCGTGCGGCGGCGACGACGGAGCCAGCAGGACGCTCACCGTGTACGCCGCCGCCTCGTTGACCGCGTCGTTCGAGGAGATCGCCGAGGAGTTCGAGGCCGAGCACGACGGTGTCGACGTCGAGCTCAGCTTCGGCGGCTCCTCCGACCTGGTCACCCAGATCCAGGGCGGCGCACCGGCCGACGTGTTCGCCTCGGCCGACGGCGCCACCATGACCGAGCTCGTCGACGACGACCTCGCGGCCGCGGCCCCGCAGGACTTCGCGACCAACACCCTCGAGATCGTGGTGCCGTCGGACAACCCGGCCGGCATCGCGTCGCTCCAGGACCTGGCGCGGCCCGGGCTGAACCTCGTGGTCTGCGCGCCGGAGGTCCCCTGCGGCGCCGCGGCCCAGCAGGTCGCCGGGAACGCCGGGGTCGCGCTCTCGCCCGTCAGCGAGGAGCAGTCGGTGACCGACGTGCTCGCCAAGGTCAGCTCGGGCGAGGCGGACGCCGGCCTGGTCTACGTCACCGACGTGCGGGCCGCCGGCGACGACGTCGGGGGCATCACGTTCCCCGAGGCGGCCGAGGTGGTGAACACCTACCCGATCGCGCCGGTCGACGGGTCCGACGAGCCCGACCTCGCCACGGAGTTCGTCCGGTTCGTGCTCGGTGACACCGGCCAGGGCGTGCTCGCGGGCTTCGGGTTCGGGCAGCCGTGATCCCGCGCTGGATCTACGCACCCGCCGCCCTCGGAGCGGCGTTCCTGCTGCTCCCCCTGGTCGCCATCGTCGCCCGGGTGGAGTGGACGGACTTCTTCACCCTCATCACGTCGGAGGCCTCGAAGGACGCGCTCTGGCTCAGCCTGCGAACCTCCGCGGTCGCGACCCTGCTCTGCCTGCTGCTCGGCACACCGATGGCGATGGTGCTCGCACGCACGTCGTTCCCCGGCCAGGGCGTGCTCCGCTCCCTGGTGCTGCTGCCGCTGGTGCTGCCTCCCGTCGTCGGCGGGGTCGCGCTGCTCTACACGTTCGGCCGCCGCGGCCTGCTCGGCGACGAGCTGGAGGTGCTCGGGATCCAGGTCGCGTTCTCGACCACCGCGGTGGTGCTCGCCCAGACGTTCGTCGCGACGCCGTTCCTCGTGGTGAGCCTCGAGGGCGCGCTGCGCACCGCGGGCCTGCGCTACGAGGTGGTCGCCGCGTCCCTCGGCGCCGCGCCGACCACCGTGTTCCGCCGGGTCACGCTGCCGCTGGTCCTGCCCGGACTGGTGTCGGGGGCGGTGCTGTCGTTCGCCCGGGCGCTCGGGGAGTTCGGTGCCACCGTCACGTTCGCAGGAAGCCTCCAGGGCGTCACCCGGACGCTGCCGCTCGAGATCTACCGGCTGCGGGAGACCGACGTGGACGCCGCGGTCGCGCTGTCGCTGGTGCTCGTGGTCGTCGCGGTCCTGGTGATCGGCTTCGCGGGCCGGCCGGGACGGAGCCTCGGATGAGCCTGCACCTGAGTGCCGTCGTCGAGGAGCGCGGCCTCGACGTGGACCTGGAGGTGGCCGAGGGCGAGACCCTGGCGGTCCTCGGCCCCAACGGTGCCGGCAAGTCCACGGTGCTCGCGGTCGCGGCCGGGTTGCTGCGCCCCGACCGGGGCCGGGTCGTGCTCGACGGACGGGAGCTGACCGGACGGACCGCCTGGGTCGCTCCGCACGACCGCCGGGTGGCGCTGATGGCCCAGGAGCCGCTGCTGTTCCCGCACCTCGGCGTCCTCGACAACGTCGCGTTCGGGCCCCGCAGCACCGGCGCGAACAGGCGTACGTCGCACGACGCGGCGCGCCGGTGGCTGGCGGAGGTCGACGCCGCGGACCTCGCAGACCGCAGGCCGGGACAGCTCTCCGGCGGCCAGGCCCAGCGGGTGGCGGTGGCGCGCGCCCTCGCGGCCGAGCCCCGGCTGCTGCTGCTCGACGAGCCGCTGTCCGCGCTCGACGTCGCCGTGCTCCCGGCGCTGCGACAGACGCTCAAGCGGGTGCTCGCCGGGCGCACGACGTTGCTGGTCACCCACGACGTGCTCGACGCGCTGCTGCTCGCGGACCGGGTCGTGGTGCTGGAGGGCGGCCGGATCGCCGAGGCTGGCCCGACCGCCGACGTGCTGGAACGGCCGCGCAGCGCGTTCGCGGCCCGCATCGCCGGCTTGAACATGGTGTCCGGGGCCTGGCGCGACGGCGTCGTCGACGGCATCCGCGGCATCGCCATCGACCCGGCGCCGGTCGACGGCGACCAGGTCGTCGCGGTGTTTCGGCCCAGCGCGGTCTCGGTGTTCCGCAGCTCGCCGGGCGGCAGCCCGCGCAACGCGCTCGCGGTCACCGTGACCGAGCTGGAGCCACGCGGCGACCAGGTGCGGGTGCGCGCCGGCCACCTCGCGGCCGACCTGACCGTCCAGGCGGCGGCCGAGCTCGACCTGGCGCCCGGATCCGAGGTCGTCTTTGCCGTGAAGGCCAGCGAGGTCGCGGTCTACCGGAGGTGACTCCCCGCTATCCTCGCCCCATGACCGACAGCCTGTCGCCGGCCCCCGAGTCCCCCGACCGCAACCTGGCGCTGGAGCTGGTCCGGGTCACCGAGGCGGCCGCGATGGCCGCGGGCCGGTGGGTCGGCCGCGGTGACAAGAACGGCGCCGACGGCGTCGCGGTCAACGCGATGCGGGTGATGATCTCGACCATCGGGATGAACGGCACGGTCGTCATCGGCGAGGGCGAGAAGGACAACGCCCCGATGCTCTTCAACGGCGAGCAGGTCGGCGACGGCACCGGCCCCGAGTGCGACGTCGCCGTCGACCCGATCGACGGCACCACCCTGACCGCGAAGGGCATGACCAACGCGGTCTCGGTCATGGCGGTCTCCCCGCGCGGCTCGATGTACGACCCGTCCGCGGTGTTCTACATGGAGAAGCTGGTGACCGGCGCGGAGGCCGCTGGTGTGGTCGACATCCGCTACCCCGTCGCCGAGAACATCCACCAGGTCGCCAAGGCCAAGGGCAAGAACGCCTCCGACGTGACCGTCGTGCTGCTCGATCGCCCGCGGCACGCCCAGCTGGTCGAGGAGATCCGCGCCACCGGCGCGATGATCAAGTTCATCAGCGACGGCGACGTCGCCGGCGCGATCATGGCCGCTCGGCCCGAGACCGGCATCGACCTCCTTCTCGGCGTCGGCGGCACCCCCGAGGGCATCATCACCGCCTGCGCGATGAAGTCGCTGGGCGGCGTCATCCAGGGACGGCTGTGGCCGCAGGACGACGACGAGCGGCAGAAGGCGCTGGACGCCGGCCACAACCTCGACGCCGACCACGTGCTGACCACCGACGACCTCGTCACGGGCGACGACTGCTTCTTCGTGGCCACCGGGATCACCGACGGCGAGCTGCTGCGCGGCGTGCGCTACCGGGCCGGCGGCGCGACCACGCACTCGCTGGTGATGCGCTCGCGCAGCGGCACGATCCGGTCGATCACCTCGGAGCACCAGCTCCAGAAGCTACGCGCTTTTGCCGCGATCGACTTCGACAGCTGACGAGACCGACCGGTACAGCCCGGCCGTCACGACGTCGGCCACCCGTGGGTCGAACGCCATCCCCAGGTGCGACGCGGTGACCTCGACCGGCGCCGCCGCCGGGTCGACGCAGGCCTTCCAGTCGACGATGCCGTCGCGCTTGGAGTAGATCGCGGTGAATCCGACCCCGGCCGGCAGCGGCTCACGACACTCGGAGAAGCTCTGCCGGGCACACGGACCGGCCACGCACTCCTCCGACATCAGTCCAGGCACACCGGCCCGGCTGAGCCGGATCAGCATCTCCACGCTCGCGGTCAGGGACCGGTGGTGCGCGCCGGGCGCGAGCATCGGGCTGCCCATCGTCACGATGTTGGACACCAGGTCGGGCCGGCGTACGGCGATGCCACGGGCGAGCATGCCGCCCAGGCTGTGCCCGACGATCTGCACGCGCGAGTCGCGCTGGATGGCGATCGACTCCAGCCGAGCCTCGAGCTGCGCGGCGGCGTTGAGGGTGCAGCCGACGTTGGCGTGGATGTGCGACCGGTAGGTCCGGAAGCCCTGGGAGCGCAGGGTCCGCGCCAGCAGCGCCAGCGAACCGTCCCCGGCGAGGAAGCCGGGCACCAGGATCACCGGGTCGCTGAGCCGGTGCGCGGCGGCGCGGGCGGCGTACGGCGTGGACCGGCGCGACCGGCGCTCGCCGGCGGCCCGGAGCGCGTAGCGGCCGATCTCCGCGACCGCGCTGCCCTCGCGCAGCACCGCTGCCGGCCGCGGGCACTCGAAGCCCGTCGGCAGCAGGAAGTCGGCCAGGGTCGACGACGACATGTGGCGCACGTTACGTCCTCGCATGGACATTCCGTTGCCGTTTCGGGGGTGTCGTAACCCTTTCCTGGCCGACTGGTTGACTTGAGCCATGTCTCCCGTCGCGTGCTCCGAGGAGCTGTTCGCCCCGGTCGGGCGCGGTATCGAGCTCTGCTACCAGACGTTCGGTGACCCGGACGACGACCCGCTGCTACTGGTGATGGGCCTCGGCGGCCCGCTGAACTGGTGGGATCCCGAGCTGTGCGAGGCCTTCGCGCGCGCGGGCTTCTACGTGATCCGCTACGACAACCGCGACACCGGCCGCTCCACCGTGCTCGAGGGGCGGGTCGCCCGGAGCACGCTGGTCCGCGCGTTCGCCGGCACCCGCGTGCGCGCGCCGTACTCGATCTCCGACCTGGCCGCCGACGCCTGCGGACTGCTCGACCACCTCGGGCTCGACTCCGCCCACGTGGTCGGCGTGTCGATGGGCGGGATGATCGTGCAGACGATGGCGATCGAGCACCCCACGCGGGTGCGCTCGATGACCAGCATCATGTCGACCACGGGCAAGCGCACCGTGGGCTGGCAGCACCCGTCCCTGCTGCCCGGCCTGATCGGCGGGCGCAAGCCCGGACGCGAGGCGTACGTCGCGATGAGCTCGGCGTTCTGGCGCCAGATCGGCTCGCCGGCGTACCCCCAGCCGGTCGAGACGGTCGAGAAGCGCGCCGCAGACACCTTCGACCGCGGTGTCAGCGCCAGCGGCGTGATGCGGCAGATGCTGGCGGTGCTCACCCAGCCGAACCGCAGTGCCCGGCTGCGCAGCGTGCGCGTGCCGACCCTGGTCGTGCACGGGCTCGCGGACAAGATGGTGCACGTGTCGGGTGGCCGGGCCACCGCGGCCGCGGTCCGCGGCTCGGAGCTGCTGCTCATCGACGGCATGGGCCACGACCTGCCGCCGGAGCTCTTCGAGACGTTCGTCGGGGCCGTGCGGCGTACCGCCGACCGCTCCAGGCCCTGAGACGCCGAGTCGGCGTGGATGCGGGTGCATCCACGCCGACTCGGGGGTGCCTCGGGGGGGTGATCAGTCGGAGAGGCGTTCTCCGGTGTCGGTGTCGAAGACGTGCACGTTCTGCGGGTCGGTCGTGACGTACATCGTCTCGCCCTTCTGCGGGTGGTCGCGCCCGCTGACCCGGATGATGATGTTGTTCGGCGTGCCCTCGACGTCGCAGGTGCCGTAGACGAAGGCGTCCGAGCCGAGGTCCTCGACCACGGTCACCTGGACCGGCAGGCCGTCCTCGCTGTTGCCGACCACGCGCCACGCCTCCGGGCGGACACCGACGGTGATGTTGCCCTCCATCTTCTTGGAGGCGGTCGGGTCGACCGGCACCAGGTAGGTGCCGATCCGCGCCTGGCCGTCGACGGCCTTGGCGTGCATGAGGTTCATCTGCGGCGAGCCGATGAACCCGGCCACGAACAGGTTGACCGGCTTGTCGTACAGCCCGAGCGGGGTGTCGACCTGCTGGAGGATGCCGTCCTTCATGACCGCGACCCGGTCGCCCATCGTCATCGCCTCGACCTGGTCGTGGGTGACGTAGACGGTGGTGACGCCGAGGTCGGCCTGGAGCTTGGCGATGTCGGTGCGGGTCTGCACGCGCATCTTGGCGTCGAGGTTCGACAGCGGCTCGTCCATGCAGAACACCTGGGGCTGGCGCACGATCGCGCGGCCCATCGCGACCCGCTGACGCTGACCACCGGACAGCGCCTTCGGCTTGCGCTCGAGGTACTCGGTCAGGCCGAGGATCTTGGCGGCCTCCTCGACGCGGCGGCGCCGCTCGTCGGTGGGCACCTTGGCCATCTTCAGCGCGAACGCCATGTTGTCGGCGACCGACATGTGCGGGTAGAGCGCGTAGTTCTGGAACACCATCGCGATGTCCCGGTCCTTCGGCGGCATGTTGGTGATGTCGCGGTCCCCGATGAAGATCCGACCCTTGTTGACCTCCTCCAGGCCCGCGAGCATGCGGAGGGTGGTCGACTTGCCGCACCCGGAGGGGCCGACGAGAACCATGAACTCGCCGTCCTCGATCTCGAGCGAGATCCCCGGGACGGCCGGGCGGTCAGTGCCGGGATACCAGCGCTGCGCCTCTTCGAACCTGACTGTAGCCATGCGTGAACAACTCCTTCACCGGCAGGTACGTGCCGGACGATCCGTAGTAAAGGTGAGCGCGCTCACAGTAGCCGACCGCCACGGCACCCGGACGACCTCGCCGGATTCGGGCGACCTCCACCGGGGTACCACGCGATAACGTGACGGTGACCACAGGGAGGAGCACCTTCATGGCGGTACGACGCGGCGTCGCGGCAGCAGCCGCTCTGGCCACGTTCTCGGGCCTGCTGACGGCGTGCTCGAGCGGCGGCTCGGGCACCACGCTCTACTGGTACGTCAACCCCGACGCGGGCGGGCAGGCCAAGGTCGCGGAGAACTGCAGCACCGACGACTACACGATCGAGGTGCAGGTCCTCCCGCAGGACGCCAGCCAGCAGCGGATCCAGCTCGCGCGGCGGCTGGCCGCCGAGGATCCCGAGATCGACATCATGAGCATCGACCCGCCGTTCACGGCGGAGTTCGCGAACGCCGGGTTCCTCGCGCCACTGCCCGACGAGCTCCAGCAGAAGCTCCAGCAGCAGTCGTTCCAGGGCGCGGTCGACGCGGCGACCTGGGAGGACGAGCTGGTGGTCGCGCCGTTCTGGTCGAACACCCAGGTGCTCTGGTACCGCACGTCGTTCGCCGACAAGGCCGGCATCGACATGTCGCAGCCCGTCACCTGGGAGCAGGTCATCCAGGCGGCGGCCGACAACGACGGCAAGGTCGCCGTCCAGGCGAACAAGTACGAGGGCTACTCGGTGTGGATCAATGCGCTGATCTCCGGCGCGGGCGGCGAGATCGCCACCGACACCGAGCAGGGCATCGACGCCACGCTCCAGGTCGACAGCCCGGCCGGTGACGACGCCGCCAAGGTGATCGCGGACCTCAGCGGCTCGCGTGCCGCTCCGGCCGACCTCTCGGTGTCGACCGAGGGCACCGCGGGTGCGACGTTCGGCGGGCCGCAGGGCGCGTTCATGGTCAACTGGACCTACATCTGGACCAACTACGACGCCACTCAGCCCGAGGTGAAGAAGGACCTCGGCTTCGCCCGCTACCCCCAGACCGTCGAGGGCGAGGAGTCCCGTCCGCCCTACGGCGGCATCGGGGTCGGCGTGAGCGCGTACTCCACGCACGTGGACGAGGCGATGCAGGCGATCGAGTGCATCACCGAGCCGGAGAACCAGGGCGTCAACGCCGAGCTCACCGGCAACATGCCGGCCAGCGCGGAGGGCTACGACTACCCCGCGTTGAAGGAGGTCTACCCGCAGGAGCTCCTCGACCTGTTCCAGGAGAGCCTCGACGCCGCTGCACCGCGCACGGTCACGCCGTACTGGAGCGACATCTCCGGCGCGATCCTCAACACCTGGCACCCGTCGAACTCGGTCGACCAGGACACCCCGGCGGACTCGCAGTCGTTCATCGACGACGTGCTGCACGGAAGGAGGCTGCTGTGAGCACCACCTCCGCCACGGCGGCGACGAAGCCGGCCCCGAAGCGCGGCAAGCCGCCGGCAAGCGACCGGTCCCGCGCGGAGAACCGCCTCGGGCAGCGGCTGGTCGCGCCCGCCGTGGTGGTGATGCTGCTGGTGACGGCCTGGCCGATGTTCCAGGCGCTCTACCTCTCGCTGTTCCGCTACCGGCTGACCTCCCCGGACGACAAGGAGTTCATCGGCCTGTCCAACTACGGCACGGTGCTCACCGACCCGCTGTTCTGGCAGGACACCTGGAACACCGTGCTGATCATGGTGGTCACCGTCGCGATCGAGCTGGTGATCGGGTTCGCGTTCGCGATGGTGATGCACCGGATCGTGTTCGCGCGTGGCGCCATCCGCACCTCGATCCTGATCCCCTACGGCATCATCACCGTGGTCTCGGCGTACGCCTGGCAGTTCGCGTTCAGCCTCAACAACGGCTTCGTGAACGCCTGGTTCGGGTGGCTGCCGTGGATCAGCGCGGACACCAACTGGTTCGGCAGCCACTGGCCGGCGATGTTCGCGATCATGGTCTCCGAGATCTGGAAGACCACGCCGTTCATGGCACTGCTGCTGCTCGCCGGTCTCTCGCAGATCTCCGAGGACATGATCGAGGCCGCGAAGGTCGACGGGGCGACCTGGTGGCAGCGGCTGTTCAAGGTGATCCTGCCGAACATGCGCGCCGCGATCATGGTCGCGGTGCTGTTCCGGGCGCTCGACGCGTTCCGGATCTTCGACAACATCTACGTGATGACGCGCGGCGCCCAGGACACCGAGTCCTCGTCGTTCCTGACCTATCGCCAGGTGATCGAGCAGATGCAGCTCGGCCTGGGCTCGGCGTTGTCGGTGCTGCTGTTCCTCAGCGTGCTGCTGCTCGCGGCGCTGATCGTCAAGCTGTTCAAGGTCGACCTGGCGCAGGCGAGGGGTGAGGGCTGATGGCCGCCAACGATGCTCGGACCAAGGTCGGCACCTGGGCCGGCTTCATCTTCATCCTCGTCTGGTGCCTGCTGCCGGTGGTGTGGATCATCTCGCTGTCGTTCAAGGGCCCCACCGAGACCTCGGCCGGCAGCCCGCAGTTCCTGCCCAAGGAGCCGACCCTCCAGAACTACCGCGACATCCTCGACAACCCGGACTTCCAGCAGTCGCTGATCAACTCGTTCGGCATCGCGGCGATCTCGACGTTCCTGTCGGTGATCCTGGCGACACTCGCGGCGTACGCCATCGCCCGCCTGGAGTTCAAGGGCAAGCGCCTGGTGCTCTCGGTCGCCCTGGCGATCGCGATGTTCCCGGTGGTGGCGCTGGTGGGCCCGCTGTTCGACCTGTGGCGCACGCTCGGCATCTTCAACACGTGGGTCGGGCTGATCATCCCGTACATGTCGTTCACGCTGCCGCTGGCGATCTGGACGCTGTCGGCGTTCTTCCGTGAGATCCCCTGGGAGATGGAGCAGGCCGCCCAGGTCGACGGCGCGACCTCGTGGCAGGCGTTCCGGAAGGTCATCGTGCCGCTGGCGGCACCGGGCGTCTTCACCGCCGCGATCCTCACGTTCTTCTTCGCGTGGAACGAGTTCGTGCTCGCGATCTCACTGACGTCGACGACCCAGGCACGCACCGTGCCCGCGCAGCTGTCGTTCTTCGTCGGGCCCGACCCGTTCAACCCGCCGTACGGGCAGCTGGCCACCGCCTCCGTGGTGGTCACCGTCCCGATCATCATCATCGTCCTGCTGTTCCAGCGAAAGATCGTCGCCGGCCTGACGTCCGGCGCGGTGAAGGGGTGACCCGATGGCTTCCATCGACATGAGGAACATCGTCAAGCAGTACGGCGACGGCTTCCCCGCCGTGAACGACGTCAGCATCGACGTGCAGGACGGCGAGTTCATGATCCTCGTCGGTCCGTCCGGCTGCGGGAAGTCGACGCTGCTGCGGATGATCGTCGGCCTCGAGGACATCACGTCCGGCGACATGATGATCGGCGACCGGCGGGTCAACGACCTCGCACCGCGCGACCGGAACCTCGCGATGGTGTTCCAGAACTACGCGCTCTACCCCCACCTGACCGTCTACGAGAACATCGCGTTCCCGCTGCGGCTGGCCAAGGTGTCGAACGACGAGGTCGACAAGCTGGTGCGTGAGGCATCGAAGACCCTCGAGCTCGACGAGCACCTCGAGCGCAAGCCCGCGAACCTGTCCGGTGGTCAGCGCCAGCGGGTCGCCATGGGCCGCGCGATCGTGCGCAAGGCCGACGCGTTCCTGTTCGACGAGCCGCTGTCGAACCTCGACGCGAAGCTGCGCGGCCAGATGCGCACGGAGATCTCCCGGCTGCAGAAGCGGCTCGGCATCACGACCGTCTACGTGACCCACGACCAGACCGAGGCGATGACGCTCGGCGACCGGGTCGCCGTGCTCAAGCGCGGTCTCCTGCAGCAGCTCGCCACCCCGCGCGAGCTGTACGAGAACCCGGGCAACCTGTTCGTGGCCGGCTTCATCGGCTCGCCGCCGATGAACTTCCTGCCCGCGACCGTCGAGGGCCGCCGGGTGAAGCTGCCGTTCGGCGAGGTCGAGATCCCGCGCGAGAAGGCCGACCGGGCCCAGGGCAAGGGACTGCTGATGGCCGGCATCCGCCCGGAGCACTTCGAGGACGCGTCGGTGAAGAGCGGGCCGATGACCGGCTCGACGTTCCGGGCGAAGGTCGAGGTCGTGGAGTGGCTCGGCAACGAGACCTACGCCTACATCCCCTTCGAGGCCCCGCCCGAGGTCGAGGAGCAGCTGCGCCAGCTCGAGCGCGACCTCGACGGCGAGTCCATGCACCGCCAGCTGGTCGTGTCGCTGGACGGCGCCAGCCGGATCAGCGAGGGCGAGGAGGCCGAGATCTGGGTCGACGGCTCGAAGATGCACCTCTTCGACCCCACCACCGGCGAGAACCTCACGGTCGACCGTGAGAACGCCGGCCGGATCCCCGAGCAGCAGGAGGCCGCTACGCCTTCATGAGGGAGCTCCCCTTCGGCGGTCCCTTGCGCACCACCGTGACAGCGCCCATCAGGGCGACTCCGCGCACCCGGACCACCGGCGAGTCCGGAGTCAGCTGCGGCTCGACCTTGTCGCGCGCCTGCTCGAAGGTGCCCATGACCCCGGCGCCCTCGACGATGACGCGGGTGTGCGCGTTCACGATGATGTCGATGCCGCCCATCAGCGTGTTCGCGGTGATCTCGACCTGATGGCTGGCGAAGACCGCCTCGCGCAGGTCGACGTCGACCCCACCCATGACGCAGAACGCGCTGTAGGACGGTCCGACCTCCCAGACGCCTGTGCGCGTGGACCCGCTCATGATCGCGACCGACGACTCGTGGCGCGTTGCCAGAGCGGCGGCGGGCTGCGGCGCCGGGGCATGCACGGGGCGCTGCGCCGGCAGGTCCTGCGTGATCGGCACCAGGTCGGCGTACGTGCGCGCGGCGTACGTCGCTGCCAGGCGCTCGTCGAGCTCGTCCAGCTCGAGACGGCCCTCGCCGGCGGCCTCGCGGAGGATCTCCGAGACGTGGTGCCGGTCGGCGTCCGAGATGCGCATCTGGGACCGGTCCGGCTCGAGCTCTCCCACCATGGGCCCAGCGTAATGGGGCCGATACTCTTGGCGTTCGTGAGCGAAGCTGAGTTCCTGTACTCCGACCTTCTGCCGACCGGGAAGGACGAGACGCCGTACCGGCTGGTCTCGACCGAGGGGGTCTCGACGTTCGAGGCGAACGGCCGGACGTTCCTGCAGGTCTCGCCGGAGGCGATCCAGCGCCTGACCGCCGAGGCGATGCACGACATCAGCCACTACCTGCGCCCGGCGCACCTCGCGCAGCTGCGCAAGATCATTGACGACCCGGAGGCGTCCGGGAACGACCGGTTCGTCGCGCTCGACCTGCTCAAGAACGTCAACATCTCCGCCGGCGGGGTGCTGCCGATGTGCCAGGACACCGGCACCGCGATCGTGATGGGCAAGAAGTCCGAGGGCGTGCTGACCGGCGCGGACGACGGCGAGGCGATCTCGCGCGGTGTGTACGACGCCTACACGAAGCTCAACCTGCGCTACTCGCAGCTCGCGCCGCTGACGACGTACGACGAGAAGAACACCGGCACCAACCTGCCGGCGCAGATCGAGATCTACTCGACGCCGCAGACGTCCGAGAAGCCGGAGTACAAGTTCCTCTTCATGGCCAAGGGCGGCGGCTCGGCCAACAAGTCGTTCCTGTTCCAGGAGACCAAGGCGATCCTGAACCCGCAGCGGCTGCTGAAGTTCCTCGACGAGAAGATCCGCTCGCTCGGCACGGCCGCGTGCCCGCCGTACCACCTGGCGGTGGTGATCGGCGGAACCTCGGCGGAGTTCGCGCTGAAGACAGCCAAGTACGCCTCGGCGCACTACCTCGACAACCTCCCGACGTCCGGCTCGATGTCCGCGCACGGCTTCCGGGACGTGGAGCTGGAGGAGGAGGTCTTCAAGCTGACGCAGTCGTTCGGGATCGGCGCGCAGTTCGGCGGCAAGTACTTCTGCCACGACGTGCGGGTCGTGCGGCTGCCCCGCCACGGCGCCTCGTGCCCGGTCGCGATCGCGGTGTCCTGCTCGGCGGACCGGCAGGCGCTCGGCAAGATCACCCCGGAGGGGATCTTCCTCGAGCAGCTCGAGACCGACCCGGCGCACTACATGCCCGACGCCGGGATCGCCGAGGACATCGCGGGCGGCGAGGTCGTCCCGGTCGACCTCAACCGGCCGATGTCGGAGATCCTCGCGCAGCTCTCGCAGTACCCCGTGAAGACCCGGCTCTCGCTCACCGGGCCGCTGGTCGTGGCCCGCGACATCGCGCACGCCAAGATCAAGGAGCGCCTCGACGCCGGCGAGGAGATGCCGTCGTACCTCAAGGACCACCCGGTCTACTACGCCGGCCCGGCGAAGACCCCCGAGGGCCTCGCGTCCGGCTCGTTCGGTCCGACCACGGCGGGCCGCATGGACTCCTACGTCGCGGACTTCCAGGCGGCCGGCGGGTCGATGGTCATGCTGGCCAAGGGCAACCGCTCCAAGCAGGTCACCGAGGCGTGCGCGACGCACGGCGGCTTCTACCTCGGCTCGATCGGCGGCCCCGCCGCCCGCCTCGCCCAGGACTGCATCAAGTCCGTCTCGGTGCTGGAGTACGAGGAGCTCGGCATGGAGGCGGTCTGGAAGATCGAGGTCGAGGACTTCCCGGCGTTCATCGTCGTCGACGACAAGGGCAACGACTTCTTCACCGACCCGTCCGGCACGGTGACGGTGCCGATCACCGGGCTGCGGGTGCGCTCCGCGGAGTAGCCGCCGCAGCTCCGGCTCCGCCCGGCCGACTCGAGCGCCTCACGGATCTGGCGGAAGAACTCATCAGGCTCGAGCCGCAGCCCCAGAAGTGGGATGCGCAGGACGACGTCACCCTGGAGCGCGATGGCGTGGTGTCGCAGTGCGTCACCGACGACGTTCTCCGCCCAGGCATGGTGGATGCCATCGATCTCGACGACCAGCCGCCAGCTCGGCCAGGCGAGATCGAGGTAGTAGCGACCCCGCCTGTCACGGCAGACGCGCAGGAGCTCGGTCCCGATGGCCTCCGCCGGGCAGTCAGCCCGTGGTCTCCACGTCGTCCTGGTCGGGGTGGTGGTCCTGGCGGGCGTCGTTGGTGACCGCGTCGGGGCCGGTGGGGCCCTCGTCGACGTCGCCGCTCACGGCCTCGGGCTGGCCGGCGACGGAGTCGCCGTCGGAGATCGCCTCGTGGGGGTCGCGCAGGGCGCTGACCTCGGACACCTGACCGTCCTGCGTGTTCTCATTCATGCGAGAGCGGTACCCGGAACCCTGCGCGGGACTCATCCGTTGCACCGGGTGAACGACGAGAGGACACCACATGCAGTGCCCCACCGACCAGACCACGCTCGTGATGAGCGAGCGCAGCGGTATCGAGATCGACTACTGCCCGACGTGCCGCGGCGTGTGGCTCGATCGCGGCGAGCTCGACAAGATCATCGAGCGCGCCGCTTCGCAGCCGGGTCCGCCGCCGCAGCAGCAGTACCAGCAGCCGCCGCAGCAGCAGTACCAGCAGCCCCAGCAGGGCTACCAGCAGGGCTACCAGCAGCCGTACAAGAAGAAGCGCAAGGAGAGCTGGCTCAGCGAGATCTTCGACTGAGCTGGGGCGGTCCGCCAGACTGACGCCCGTGGAGTACGTCGAGATCGCGCGGGCCGAGACCGAGCGCGGGGAGCTGGTGCTGCGCGAGCGCCGCGCCGAGCACGCCCCCGCGGTGCTGGAGCTGCGCGCCAACGGCGTGTTCGTGATGGACACGCTGCAGACCAGCACCGAGCAGGCGCTGGCCGAGGCGGCGCTCGCGCAGGTCGAGGAGCCGCGGGCGGTCGTCGTGGGCGGGCTCGGTCTCGGGTTCACCATGCACGAGGTGCTGCGCGACAGCCGGGTGGAGAAGTGCGCGGTCGTCGAGATCGAGCAGCCGCTGGTCGACTGGATGCGCGACGGCACCGTGCCGCACGGCCCCGCGCTGCTGGCCGACGAGCGGGTGCACATCGTCGTCGCCGACATCGCGGTGGCGCTCGCCGAGGCCACCCCGGCGTCGTACGACCTGGTCCTGCTGGACGTCGACAACGGCCCGGGCTACCTCGTGCACGACGCGAACGCCGCGCTGTACCGCGCACCGTTCCTCACCACCGCGCGCGCCGCCCTCCGGCCCGGGGGCGTGCTGGTGATCTGGTCCGCCGACAAGGCGCCCGAGCTCGAGCAGGAGATGCGCACCGTGTTCGGCGAGGCGCACGGCTACGGCCACGACGTGCTGCTGCAGGACCGCGAGGAGCAGTACTGGCTCTATGCGGCGCGGGTACCGTCCGACACATGACCGAGTCCCAGGGCGAGTACCGCGTCGAGCACGACAGCATGGGCGAGGTGCGCGTCCCGCGGGACGCGCTCTGGAAGGCCCAGACCCAACGGGCGGTGGAGAACTTCCCGATCAGCGGGACGCCGATCGAGCCCGCGCTCATCCGGGCGATCGGGCACGTGAAGGCGGCCGCGGCCGTGGTGAACGGCGAGCTCGGCGTGCTCGACCAGGAGCGGGCCCACGCGATCGCCGCCGCAGCCCGCGAGGTGATCGCGGGCGACCACGACGCCGAGTTCCCGATCGACGTCTTCCAGACCGGCTCGGGCACCAGCTCCAACATGAACGCCAACGAGGTGATCGCCACGATCGCCGGCGGGGGCGTGCACCCCAACGACCACGTCAACGCCAGCCAGTCGAGCAACGACACCTTCCCCACCGCGATCCACGTCGCCGCGGCGCTCGCCGTCACCGGCACGCTGCTGCCCGCGCTGGACGTCCTCGCGGGCAGCCTCGAGCGCAAGGCCGACGAGTTCGCCGGCCTCGTGAAGTCGGGGCGCACCCACCTGATGGACGCGACGCCGGTGATGCTCGGCCAGGAGTTCGGCGGCTACGCCGCCACGGTGCGGTACGCCGCCGAGCGCCTCGAGTCGGTCCTCCCCCGGGTGCGCGAGCTGCCCCTGGGTGGGACGGCGGTCGGCACCGGCATCAACACCCCGCCCGGGTTCGCCGAGCGGGTCATCGCCGTACTCGCCGAGACGACCGGGCAGCCGTTCACCGAGGCGCGCAACCACTTCGAGGCCCAGGCCACCCGCGACTCCCTGGTCGAGCTGAGCGGGGTGCTGCGCACCTACGCCGTCGGGCTGACCAAGATCTGCAACGACCTGCGCTGGATGTCGTCCGGCCCGACCACCGGTCTCGCCGAGATCCATCTCCCCGACCTGCAGCCGGGGTCGAGCATCATGCCCGGCAAGGTGAACCCGGTGCTTCCGGAGGCCACGCTGATGGTGTGCTTCCAGGTCGTCGGCAACGACGCCGCCGTCACGGCGGCCGGCGCGAGCGGCAGCTTCGAGCTGAACGTCGCGATGCCGGTCATCGCGCGCAACGTCCTCGAGTCGGTCCGGCTCCTGGCCGCGGCGTCGCAGCTGCTCGCGCAGCGCTGCGTGGACGGGATCACCGCGAACGCCGACCGGATGCGCCAGTACGCCGAGTCGTCGCCGTCGGTCGTCACGCCGCTCAACAAGCACATCGGCTACGAGGCCGCGGCGAAGGTCGCCAAGCAGGCGCTCGCCGACGGCGCGACCATCCGCGAGACCGTGATCAAGCTGGGGTACGTCGAACGTGGCGAGCTCACCGAGGAGCAGCTCGACGAGGCTCTCGACGTGGAGTCGATGACGCGGCCCTAGGGAGGGTCAGTACCACCCGACGGACTCGGAGTGCGCCCAGGCGCTGCACGGGCTGCCGTACCGCTCCTGGATGTAGCCCAGGCCCCAGGTGATCTGGGTGACCGGGTTGGTCTCCCAGTCCGAGCCGGCCGAGGCCATCTTGGACCCGGGCAGCGACTGCGGGATGCCGTGGGCGCCGGAGGAGGGGTTGTGGGCAGCCGGGTCCCAGTTGCTCTCGCGCGTCCACAGCGAGTCCAGGCAGCCGAACTGGTCGGAGCCGAAGCCGAACTGGGGCATCAGCGCCCGGGCGATGTCGCGCGGGTCGCCGTCGGCGAGGCTCACCGTGCCGGTGACCGCGGGGCCCTCGTCCACCGAGAGCGCCGCCTTCTTGGCCGGGTCGGCCGCGCGTCGGTCGAAGGCCCGGGACACGGTGGGCTCACGGTCGACCGGCGTACTCACGTCCGCGGTGTCCGCGGCGTCCGCGGATCCCGTGACCGTCGAGCCGATGTCCTCGGCCGCCGACGTGACGTCGTCCGGTGCCGCCAGGACGCCCGCGGAGATCGCGAGCCCGGTCGCTGCGGCGGCCAGTCCGGACGTCACGACGGTGCTGCGCAGGAACGTGCGCGGCACCTTCGTGAGAGCCGACGGCTCCGGGGCATGGCGGTGCTTCGGGACGTACTTCGGGGGCTTGGACAAGGGCTCGTCTCGGGTTCGGGTACGCGGACTCGGGGCGACAGGTCACGAAAAGGTCACGGGCCACCCTGCCTGATCGATCGGCGGCAGACCAATCGAACTGCGCAAACGTGACGCCTCATTCATCACATCTGCATCAGTGGCCTCAGACGTGTGTCGGAATCCCCGGCCCACCGGGGATTCCGACACAGATCACGACCAACGTCACACCGTCAGATCGCCACCGACTCCAGCATCTCGGTCACCAGCGCCGCGATCGGCGAGCGCTCGGACCGGGTCAGCGTGACGTGCGCGAACAGCGGGTGGCCCTTGAGCTTCTCCACGACCGCGACGACGCCGTCGTGCCGGCCGACGCGCAGGTTGTCGCGCTGGGCGACGTCGTGGGTGAGCACCACCTTGGAGTTGGCGCCGATGCGCGAGAGCACGGTGAGCAGCACGTTGCGCTCCAGGGACTGCGCCTCGTCGACGATCACGAACGCGTCGTGCAGCGAGCGGCCGCGGATGTGGGTCAGCGGGAGCACCTCGAGCATGCCGCGGTCGAGGATCTCGTCGATGACGTCCTTCGAGGTCATCGCACCGAGGGTGTCGAACACCGCCTGGCCCCAGGGCGACATCTTCTCCGACTCCGAGCCGGGCAGGTAGCCGAGCTCCTGGCCGCCGACCGCGAACAGCGGCCGGAACACCACGACCTTCTTGTGCTGCCCGCGCTCCATCACCGCCTCCAGCCCCGCGCACAGCGCGAGCGCGGACTTGCCGGTGCCGGCGCGACCACCGAGCGACACGATGCCGACCTCGGGGTCGAGCAGCATCTCCAGCGCGATCCGCTGCTCGGCCGAGCGACCGTGGATGCCGAACGCCTCCCGGTCGCCGCGCACCAGGTGCACGCGCTTGTCGGGACCGACCCGCCCGAGCGCCGTGCCGCGGTCGGAGAGCAGCACCAGGCCCTGGTGGCAGGGCAGGTCGCGCGCCTCGGCGAGGTCGAGCACGCCGTCGTCGTACAGCTCGTCGACCTCGACCGCCGTGACCTCGAGCTCGGCCATGCCGGAGTAGCCGGTGTCGGAGTCGCTGATCGCCTCGGCGCGGTACTCCTCGGCCGCGAGGCCGACCGCGGACGCCTTGATCCGCAGCGGCAGGTCCTTGGAGACCAGCGTGACGTCGTTGCCCTCGTTGGCCAGGTTGCACGCGACCGCGAGGATCCGGGTGTCGTTGTCGCCGAGCCGGAAGCCCGACGGCAGCGCCTCCGGGTCGGTGTGGTTGAGCTCGACCCGGATCGTGCCGCCCTCGTCACCCACCGGGATCGGCTCGTCGAGCCGCCCGTGCGTCACGCGCAGCTCGTCGAGCATCCGCAGGGCCGCGCGGGCGAAGTAGCCCAGCTCAGGGTGGTGCCGCTTGCCCTCCAGCTCGGTGATGACCACGACCGGGAGCACGACCTCGTGCTCCGCGAAGCGCCGCAGCGCCCCGGGGTCGGCCAGCAGCACGCTGGTGTCGAGGACGTACGTGCGAACGCCGGGCGTGGCTTTGGCACGAGCCTTCGAGGCGGTGGAGGAAGCGGAGCGCTGCGACTTCTGGACCGTTGTCGGCACCGGTGACCCCTTTTGTCAGCCGGCGAGCGCACTCTCCGCCGGCTTCGGTTTCAAGCAGACGGACCGGAACGAGCCCGAGCGCCGGAGTGCCGGCTCCCGGTCGCGCGGCAGCGAGGCTGCCGCACTGTGCAGTCGTGAGTTCTCACGAACGGGCCTCCCGGTACAGGGAGCTTCCCCACTCCCCGATATCCGGAAAGTACGCCGCGACCCCGGCGGTTTCGGGCGACACGCCGCAACCGGGACGTGAACCCTCTGTTACGACCCGAAGCGACGTTCGCGCTGCGCGTAGGCGCGGATGGCGCGCAGGAAGTCCACCCGCCGGAAGTCGGGCCAGTAGGCCTCGCAGAAGTAGAACTCCGAGCGGGCGCTCTGCCACAGCAGGAACCCCCCGAGCCGCTGCTCGCCCGAGGTGCGGATCACGAGGTCGGGATCGGGCTGGCCCTTGGTGTAGAGGTGCTCGGCGATGTGCTCGACGTCGATCATCTCGGCGAGCTCCTCCATCGAGGTGCCCTCGGCGGCGGCCTCCTGGAGCAGGGAGCGTACGGCGTCGGCGATCTCGCGCCGCCCGCCGTACCCCACGGCCACGTTGACCAGCATCCCGTCGACGTCGCGGGTGGCCTCCTCGGCGGCCTTGAGCTTCTCCGCCAGCGGGGCCGGCAGCAGGTCGAGGGCCCCGACCGGGTGGATCCGCCACCGCCGCTGGTCGGCGAGCGAGGCGACCGCGTCGCCGATGATCTCGAGGAGCGGGGCGAGCTGGGCCTCGGGCCGGTTCAGGTTGTCGGTCGAGAGCAGCCAGAGGGTGACCACCTCGATGCCGACCTCGTCGCACCAGCCGAGCAGCGGCTCGATGTTCGCCGCCCCAGCCCGGTGGCCGTGCGCGGTGTCGCGGCCGACGGCCTTGGCCCAGCGGCGGTTGCCGTCGAGCATGACCCCGATGTGCTTCGGGAGGTCCTCCGAGGGCATCCGGCGGAGCATCCGTGCCTCGTACGCCGGGTAGAGCACCCGCCGGAGTCCACGCTTCCAGTCCGCCACCCCTCGATGCTACAAGCGCGGCGTGGCCGAATGGTTGACATGACGTTCATCGCACGAGGGGGTTGCGTGCCCGCCCGTTGGGTAGGTTGCTACTCATGAGTCACTCGATGAACGAGACGGTGCGTGCCGGCCTGGACACGCTGTCGGACGTCATCGCCGACGTGAAGCCCAAGCTGCGCGGCTGGCTCCACCTCGGGATCGCGCCGCTGACGCTCGCCGCGGGCGTCGTGCTCATCGCGCTCTCCCCGAACGCCGCCACCCGCGCCGCCTCGGCGCTCTTCGTCGGCTCGGCGCTCATCCTGTTCACCGTGTCGGCGATCTACCACACCGGCACCTGGTCCCCGCGGACGTGGGCGTTCCTGCGCCGCTTCGACCACTCGAACATCTTCCTGCTCATCGCCGGCTCCTACACGCCGTTCGCGGTGATCCTGCTCGACGGCACCCAGCAGGTCGTGCTGCTCGCCACGGTGTGGACGGGGGCGATCCTCGGGGTCGGGTTCCGGGTCTTCTGGACCGACGCGCCCCGCTGGCTCTACGTGCCGCTGTACATCGCGCTCGGCTGGGCCGCGATCTTCTTCATCCCGAGCTTCCTCGACGGGGCGACCCGGCTCGGCGTCGGCGTCGGGATCGCGACGTTCACGCTGATCGTCGTCGGGGGTGCGCTCTACACGTTCGGCGGGGTCGTGTACGGCTTCAAGCGGCCGAACCCGTGGCCGCGCTGGTTCGGCTTCCACGAGGTGTTCCACACCTTCACGGTCCTGGCGTTCGTGTCGCACTACGTCGGCGTCTCGCTGGCGACCTACTCGCTGCGCTGAACGGACGGTTCTCGCCCGAAATTTCTCGGAGAAGCCCTCAGACACGGTCCGCGCTAGACCGATAGAACCTTTTCGCCCGAGCGGCTCAGGTTCACCTTTCAACAACCGATGCACCCCTTGACCGGGCTCCCTGGCTCGGCCTGTCTCGGCCCGTCGGTTGTGCGTCCCTGCCGGACGCTGGAAGGAAACGCCCTCATGAGAAACATCCGCTGGACGGTCGGTCGCCGCATCGCCGCCATCACCGCCATCGGACTCACGTCCGCGATCCTGATCTCCGCCATCGCCTGGTCGAGCGCCGGCGAGGTGAAGTCCGATGCCGAGCGCGCGAAGACGCACAACCAGGCCCGCGCGCTGGTCCAGTCGCTCGACACCCGCTCCAGCGAGCTCAAGGTGGACGCGTTCAAGGCCGTCACGCTCGACGACCCGTCCAGCGCCCAGGCCGACGTGGCCGACGACACCCAGCAGGTGGCCGACTTCATCGCCGAGATGCGCAAGCTCGACCTGGACACGGACGACAAGAAGACCATCGACGCCATGGAGGCGGACTTCGCGACGTACACCTCGGAGATCGCGGCGTTCGTCGACGCCGCCGTCGCCGACCAGGACGCCCAGCGCGCCAAGGCCGAGCAGATCCAGGTCTCCAACGAGAAGATGGACGACTCCCTCGGCGCCATGATCGAGATGCTCGACGAGGACTCGGTCGAGGCCTCGCAGGCGACCATCGACGCCGCCGACAGCATGCGCACGATCGTGCTGATCTTCTCGGTCATCGGACTGCTCGTCGCCGCGGGTCTCGCCTTCGTGATCACCCGCAGCCTGGTCCGTCCGCTTAAGGACGCCGTCGCCGCCCTGCAGCGCTTCGCCGCCGGCGACCTGACCCACCGCCTGGACGAGAAGACGTCCGGCGAGGCCGGCGACATCTCGATCGCGTTCAACCAGACCATCGAGTCCGTCAGCGCGATCGTCACGACCGTCGCGGGCTCCGCGGACGCGGTCGCCGCCGCGTCGGAGCAGCTCTCGGCCTCCTCGCAGGAGATCGCCGCGGGCGCCGAGGAGACCTCGGTCCAGGCCGGCGTCGTCTCCGGTGCCGCCGACGAGGTGTCGCGCAACGTGCAGACCGTCGCCGCCGGCGCCGAGGAGATGGGCGCCTCGATCCGCGAGATCGCCGGCTCGGCGAACGACGCCGCCCGCGTCGCCGCGCAGGCCGTCGGCATGGTCGAGACGACCAACGAGACCGTCGCCAAGCTCGGTACGTCGAGCCAGGAGATCGGCGACGTCGTCAAGGTGATCACCTCGATCGCCGAGCAGACCAACCTGCTGGCGCTCAACGCGACCATCGAGGCCGCCCGGGCCGGTGAGGCCGGCAAGGGCTTCGCGGTCGTGGCCAACGAGGTCAAGGAGCTCGCGCAGGAGACCGCGCGGGCCACCGAAGACATCGCCCGCCGCGTCGAGACCATCCAGGGCGACACCGGCGGTGCCGTGACCGCGATCGGCGAGATCGCGACCATCATCGGCTCGATCAACGACTACCAGCTCACGATCGCCTCGGCGGTCGAGGAGCAGACCGCCACCACCAACGAGATGGCGCGCAACGTCGCCGAGGCCTCCACCGGCTCGGGCCAGATCGCCGAGAACATCTCCGGCGTGGCCGCCGCGGCCGACACCACCACGCAGGCGGTCAACCAGACGCTCTCCGCGATCTCCGAGCTCTCGCGCATGTCGCAGGAGCTGCGGACCGAGGTGGGTCGCTTCACGCTCGCGTGACCCATGAGCCACCGCCACGGTGGGCGGCGACGCGTCTCGGGGACGCCGCCTCCCGCCGTGGCAGGGTGGTCTCAGTCTCGGTCGGGCAGCTCCGGGCCGACCGTCGTCCCTCGCCCGTGGAGCATGGTGAGCATGCCGGCCAGCTGCTGGTCGGCCTTGTCGGTCCGGCTGAACGACGTGAGGTTGAGCATCGGCTTGAACCGCTGCCGCGCGATCGCCTTCGCGTAGCAGAACTCCTTGAGGCCGTCGGCGCCGTGGATCCTGCCGAAGCCCGAGTCACCCACGCCGCCGAACGGCAGGTTCGGGATCGCGGCGAAGGTGATGACGCCGTTGATCGACGACATGCCGGAGCGGACCCGCTCGGCGATCGCCATGCCGTTGGCCTTGCTGAACACCGAGTTGCCCAGCCCGTAGCGGGTCGCGTTCGTGCGCTCGACCGCCTCGTCCATGTCGCGCACCTTGGCGATCGTCACCGTCGGGCCGAACGTCTCCTCGGTGACCGCGGTCGAGTCCTCCGGCACGTCGACCAAGATGGTCGGCTGCACGAAGCGCTCGCCCACGGCGTCGGCGCCGCCGACCAGCGCCCGGCCGCCGCGGCTCAGCGCGTCCTGGATGTGCCCGCGGATCACGTCCAGCTGCTTGGGCATCGTGATGGGACCGATCGGCGAGTCGTCGCCCTCGAAGGCGCTCAGCCCCTTCGCCTTCTCGGTGATCGAGGCGACGAACTCGTCGTACACGCGCTCGTGGACGTAGATGCGCTCGACGCCGGTGCAGGTCTGGCCTGCGTTGCTGCAGGCGCCCCAGAGCGCGGCGTCCGCGGCGGCCTCGATGTCGGCGTCCTGGTCGACGATCACGGAGTCCTTGCCGCCGGCCTCGATGACCACGGGCGTGAGCGTCTCGGCGCACGCCGCCATCACCCGCTTGCCGGTCTCGGTCGAGCCCGTGAACGCGACCTTGTCGACGCCGGAGCGGCACAGCGCGGCGCCGGTCTCGCCGAACCCGGTCACCACCTGGAGCACCGGCCGGCCCACCGACTCCTGGAACGTGCGCGCGAGCCACTCGCCGATCCCGGGCGTGTACTCGCTCGGCTTGAACACGACCGCGTTCCCTGCGGCCAGGGCGTAGACGATCGAGCCCATCGGCGTGAACACCGGGTAGTTCCACGGCCCGATGACACCGACGACGCCGAGCGGGCGGTACTCCACCGTCGCCGCCTGGTTCATCATCAGCAGGCCCGAGGCGACCTTGCGGCGCTTGAGGACCTTCTCGGCGTGGCCCGCGGCCCAGTTCAGGTGGTCGATCGCGAGGGCGGCCTCCATGACCGCGTCACCGTGCGGCTTGCCCATCTCGAGGTGCATGAGGTCCGCGAGCTGCGCGAGCCGCCGGACCATCACGCCCTTCCAGGTCGAGAGGTGCTTGCCGCGCTCGTCGAACGACAGCCCCGCCCACCAGGCCGCCTCGACCCGGGCGCGCGCGACCGCGTCGCGGACCTCCTCCTCGGTGTGGATCGGGTGGGTGCCGACGACGTCGCCGTTGGCAGGGTTCAGCGACTCGAACGTCGTGGCCGACGGCGGTGCCTGGGTCATCGCGAGCTCCTGATCAGGTCGGCGGCCTTCTCGGCCACCATGATGGTGGGGGCGTTGGTGTTGCCGCGGGGCACGTCGGGCATGACCGACGCGTCGACGACGCGGAGGCCGGAGACGCCGTACACGCGCAGGTCCGGATCGACCACGGCGTCCTCCCCGGTGCCCATCGCGCAGGTCGAGGTCGGGTGGTAGAGCGTCTGCCCGTAGCGGCGGATGTGCTCGAGCAGGTCGTCGTCGGACGGGTCGGCCGGCAGCCGCCACGGCGACTCCAGCAGCTCGGCGAGCGCTCCCTGCGTGGAGATCTCGAACGTACGGCGGGCTCCCGCGAGCAGCGCGTCGAGGTCGGACTGGTCCTCGAGGTACGCCGCGTCGATCGCCGGGTGCCAGCTCGGGTCGGCCGAGCGCAACCGGATCGTGCCGCGGCTGCGGACGTGGACGAGCGCCGGCGCGGCCGTGAACGACCGCCGGGTCGGCTCGTGCAGGCCGTTGTCGTAGAACGCCGTCGGCACGACGTGGACCTGGACGTCCGGCGCGGGCAGGCCGTCGCGGCTGGCGAGGTACCCGCCGCCCTCCCCGACGTTCGACGCCAGCGGCCCGGAGCCCCGCGCCTTCCACCGGGCGAAGTTGCGCAGGTTGTTGAGCTCGGCGAGGTCGGTCGTGCCGCGGGTGTGCCAGATGATCGGCACCACCGGGTGGTCCTGGAGGTTCGCCCCCACGCCGGGCAGGTCGACCCGGGAGTCGACGCCGACCTCGGCCAGGTGCGCCCGCGGGCCGATGCCCGACAGCAGCAGCAGCTGCGGGCTGTTGATCGCGCCGCCGGACACGATCACCTCGCGACGCGCGTGCACCGTGTGCTCGCGGCCGCCCTGGCGGAACGTCACCCCGGTCGCGCGCTCCCCCGCGATCTCGATCCGCGACGCCAGCGCCCCGGTCGTGACGGTGAGGTTGGCGCGCCCGCTCGCGGGCTCGAGGTACGCCTTGTACGTCGACCAGCGCCGGCCCCTGCGGCACGTCACCTGGTAGCGGCCGGCGCCCTCCTGGCTCGCTCCGTTGAAGTCGTCGGTGCGCTTCATCCCGGCGCTGACCGCGCTCTCGATCCACGCGTCGGTCGTCGGGTGCGTGTAGACCCGGTCCTCCACGCGCAGCGGTCCGCCCTGCGCGTGGAACGGGCCGGCGAGCCGGGCGTTGTCCTCCGAGCGCAGGAAGTACGGCAGCACGTCGTCGTACCCCCACCCGGTCGCGCCGTACTGGTCGCGCCAGGTGTCGAAGTCCAGCGGGTTGCCGCGGATGTAGATCATCGCGTTCATCGACGAGCAGCCGCCGAGCGCCTTCATCCGCGGCCAGTAGGCCCGCCGGCCGTGCAGCTGCTTCTGCTCGGTGGTCTCGTAGTTCCAGTCGCGCTTGGTCTTGAAGAGCGCCGCGAACGCTGCCGGGATGTTGATCTCGTCGGCCTCGGCGTCGCCACCGGCCTCGAGCAGCAGCACGCTGGTGCCCGGGTCCTCCGACAACCGGGCGGCCAGGACCGCACCGGCGCTTCCCGCACCGACGATGACGTAGTCGTACGTGTCCTCAGCCATGCCGCTCCTGCCGCAGTGACGACTCTCACAGTGGGAGTGTCAACGTACTGCGCGGGCGGCTAGGCCACCAGCACGACCTCGGGCGAACGGGCGGCGGCGCGCCGGGCGAGGACGCCGACCGCGGTGCCGGTGAGCGCGAAGAGCGCCGCGAGGAACACCCAGCCCGGCATCCCGTGGTCGACCGCGGTCGCGGTCACCAGCGCCGGGGCGACCATCGAGGCGATCGCGTAGCCGGTCTGCGACAGCCCCTGGTAACGGCCCGCGCTGAGCGGGTCGGCGAGCTCGAAGGCGAGACCCCAGCCTCCCGCCTCGCACCAGATCTCGGCCCAGGAGCCGAGCAGCTCGGCGAGCAGCAGCAGCGCCACGGCCGCGACGACGCCGACGCTCCCGGCGGCGCCGTACAGCAGGCACGCGACGGCGAGCAGAAGGCTCCCGCGGCGTACGGTCCGCCCGGCGACGCCGATGTCGTGGGTGCCGCGGGCGGCGCGCACCTGGAACAGCGCGACGAACACCGTGTTGAGGACCAGGAGCAGCGAGATCACGACCTCGGGCGCCTCGGTGCGGGTGACGATCCAGAGCGGGACGCCGACGCTCGTCAGGCCGAACTGCATCGCGATCACGGAGTTGAGCGCGACCGACGTGACGTAGGTGCGGTCGCGCAGCGGGGACGGTCCCGGGACCCGGTCGACGTCGAGGTGCGCGTCCATGTGGGCGGCGAAGCCCTCGACCCGGCGCAGCCCGGCGAGCGGCGCGGTCGCAAGGGCCGCGAACAGCCCGACCGCGACCATCGTGGCCTGGTACGCCGCCGCGGTGTCGACCAGCAGCGCGGCGCCGGCGAGGACAGTGCCGAGGCCGATGAACACGTTGGTGATCACGCGCAGCCGGGCGCGGATCTCGACCCGCTCGGAGCTCTCGAACCAGCGCGCCTGCACGGTCGCCTTCGCGGTCCCCTGCAGGCTGCGGGCACCGACCGCGACGCACGCGACGAGCGTGAACGCGACGGCGTTCGCAGCGAACACGTAGGCGAGGAGCGCCAGGCCCTGCACGGCGTTCGCCCACAGCTGGAGCCGGTCCGCGCCCATCCGTTCGGTGGCGTACCCACCGGCGAACGACGCCACGACGCCCACCGCGCCGGCGATCGTCAGCCCGAGCCCGACGGTCGTCGCCTCCAGGCCGATCACGCGGGTGAAGTAGAGCGCGCTGACGCTGTAGAACAGCCCGGTCGAGAGCGAGGCGCTCATCGTCGCGAACGTCAGGGCCCGCTGGACGGGGTCCGCGGGGAACAGCAGGCGGGAGAGGCGGTCGAGCACGGGACAGTTCTGTCACGACCGTCCGGGACCCCACCAACGATGTAGCGTTGTGCTTCATGGCCGGGCTGATCGAGTACGAGCTGGCTGGTGCGGACCTCGGCGAGGTCCGGTTCGCGCTGTCGCCGCTCAACGAGTTGTCCCTGTCCCTGCGGACCTGGCGCGAGCCCGGCCGGTACCCGCTCATGCTCCCGTGGCTCAACCTCACCGCCGCGGCCCGCGCCGAGCTCGACGGCGAGCTGCTGCTCGCGCTGTCGAACGAGAACCTGTGGACCCCGGACTTCCTCACCCCGCGACCGCGATCGCCGCTCACCCGCTTCGCCGACGAGCTGGCTGCGGTCGCCGAGACGCCGCTCGACGTGGTCCGCGACGACCTGGCCGAGGTCCATCCCGGCGGCCTGCCGCCCGCGCTCACCGGGCGGCGAGACCGGCTGCTGCGCCGGATCACCCGCACGCTGGCGGCGTACTGGGAGACCTGCTTCGAGCCGTGGTGGCCACGGATGCGCACGGTGCTGGAGGCCGACATCGTCTTCCGCGGCCGGGTGATCGCACGCGAGGGGCTGGCGACGATGTTCGCCGACCTCTCCCCGCGGATCCGGCTGGTCGACGACGTGGTGCGGGTCGAGATGAGCTCGAAGGTCGGCTTCCGCCGCTCCACGGCCGGCGAGGGCCTGACCCTGGCGCCGTCGCTGTTCACCCGCAATGCGACCGCGCCGATCTCGCCGCACGAGCAGCCGCTGATCCTGTACGGCGCCCGCGGTGTCGGCACGCTCTGGGAGGCCGAGCCGCCCGGCGACCGCGACGCGCTCGCAGGCCTGCTCGGTGCGGTGCGCGCGCGGCTGCTCGCGTTGCTGGAGTCACCGGCGTCGTCGACCGAGCTCGCGGTCCGCCTCGGCGTCACCACCAGCGCGGTCAACCAGCACCTGCGGGCGCTGCGCGACGGCGGCCTGCTGACCTCCGCGCGGCACGGCCGGTCGGTGCTCTACCTCCGCTCGGACCTCGGGGACCGGCTGCTCAGCGCGGCAGCGCGGAGCTGAGCTCGTCGAGCGTCGTCACCGGGCGCTGGCAGACCAGGTTGCGGCACACGTAGGCCGCGGGCCGGCCGTCCACCGGCTCCCGCCCGACCAGCAGCGGGATGTCGTCGCTGGGGCCGTCCGCGGCCACCACGACCGCGCCGGGGTGCTGGCGCGCGCGGCGCTCGAGCGCGTCCCGCTCCTCGCCCGGCGGTCCCACCACCGCGACCTCGACCGGTCCCCCGACCATCGACTCCGCGGCGGCGAGCGACCATCCGGCGAAGCGCGGGGCGCGCTCGGCGAGCACCGCGACCGCGGCCAGGGCGGACTCGGCCGCGTCGCGGTGCCGGCCCGAGCCGGTGACCGCGGCGTACTCGACCAGTGCGTGCACCATGGCGGAGAGGCCGGACGGCGAGGCGTTGTCGGACGGGTCGCGCGGGCGCGCGACGAGGGCCTCGGCGTCGTCGGCGGTGTCGAAGAAGCCACCGTCGGGAGCGGCGAAGTGCGCGAGGGCGGCCTCGAGGAGGACGCCGGCCCGGTGCAGCCACACCGGGTCGCCGGTCGCGGAGAGCAGGTCGACGAACCCGGCCGCGACGCAGCCGTGGTCCTCCAGCACCCCGGCCGGCGCGCCGACGACACCGTCGCGCGACACCCGGCGCAGCCGCCCGTCGACCATGTGCACCCGCCAGAGCAGCTCACCCGCCTCGACCGCCGCGGCGACGTACCCGGCCCGGCAGAGACCGCTGATCGCCAGCCCGTTCCACGCGGCGACGACCTTGTCGTCGCGGGCCGGGCGCTCGCGGGTGGCGCGGGCCTCCAGCAGCCGGCGGCGTACGGACTCCCAGCGCTCGGGGTCGTCGGGGTCGCGCAGCAGCTGCAGCGTCGAGGCGCCGCGCTCGAACGTCCCGGCCTCGGTGACCGAGAGCAGGGCGGCAGCCCAGGCGCCGTCGTCCGGGCCGAGCACGGCGGCGAGCTGGGCGGGCGTCCACACGTAGAACGTGCCCTCCTCGCCCTCGGAGTCGGCGTCGAGGGCCGAGGCGAAGCCGCCTTCGGGCGTGCGCAGCTCGGCGAGCAGGAACGCGGCGATCCCGTCGGCGACGCGGCGCCCGAGCGGCGTGCCCCACTCGGCGTACACGCGCAACAGCAGGGCGTTGTCGTACAGCATCTTCTCGAAGTGCGGCACGACCCACTCGCGGTCGACCGAGTAGCGCGCGAAGCCGCCGCCGAGCTGGTCGTGGATGCCGCCGCGCGCCATCGCCTCGAGGGTCGCGTCGACCATCCGGCGCGCCTCGGTGCCGGCGCCGTCCCCACCCGAGATGCGCAGGAGGTACTCGAGCACCATCGACGGCGGGAACTTCGGCGCTCCGCCGAACCCCGCCGACTGCTGGTCGAACTCCCGGGCGAGCGTGACCACCGCGCCCTCGAGCAGCTCGGGCCAGGTCAGCTCGGTCTGGCCGGCGAGGGAGGACTGGGAGCCGAGGTGCTCGCGCAGCGTCGCCGCCACCCGCGCGACCTCGTCGCCGCGCGTGTGCCACGCGTCGCTGAGCGCCTGCAGCACCTGGCCGAACGACGGCTGCCCGTGCCGCGGCTGGTCCGGGAAGTAGGTGCCGGCGAAGAACGGGCTGCCGTCGTGGTCGAGCACGCACGTCATCGGCCAGCCGCCGTGCCCGGTCATCGACGTGGTCGCCTGCATGTAGACCGCGTCGACGTCCGGCCGCTCCTCGCGGTCGACCTTGATGTTCACGAAGTGCTCGTTCATGTACGCCGCGGTCGCCGCGTCCTCGAACGACTCGTGCGCCATCACGTGGCACCAGTGGCAGGCCGCGTACCCGACGCTCAAAAGGACAGGTATGTCTAACCGTCGAGCCTCAGCGAACGGCTCCGGTCCCCACTCCCACCAGTCGACTGGATTGTCCTTGTGCTGCTGCAGGTACGGGCTCAGTGACGCAGCGAGACGGTTGGGCATACTGATCAGTCTCTGCCACTGCACAAGTGACAGGCGAGCGGTTGCTTGGTGGTTTCGGACAGAGATTCCAGACACAAGAACCAGTTCCGACCGGTTTCTCCGGCTCGCTCCGGACTGTGCCGACGGCGACCAGAAGACTGTGATTGCGGCCGATTTCGGTCCCCGCACCGTGCGCTCCATGACCACAACAATGACGCTCGAGGGGCTCGACCCCCGGCACACGTTCCTGTCCGCCCGCGATGTCTTCGCCCGCTATGGATGGGGCAAGACGCAGGGCTACGTGCACCTCAAGACGCCCGGGTTCCCCCGGCCCGTCCTCGGCGGCAAGTACCGCCTCGACACCCTCCTGGCGTGGGAAGACGGCCAGGTCCAGCCCGTCCCCGACCCGCCGGTCGACCCTTCGACCGACTCCGGCCCGCCGGCCAAGCGCGCACCCGGACGGAAGGCCGCCTGATGGCCACGACGAAGCTCGCGACCGGCAAGCCCCGGACCCTCGGCGGCGGCAGGAAGCCTTGGCGGGTCGCTCTGTCCGCACCGACCTCGTCGTACTCGCGCTACCGCGTCACGTTCAAGGAGCCCGACAAGGAGACCGGGACGTGGTCGTGGACGTCCCGCACCGCCGACGAGCACTCCGAGGAGTCCGCCCGGGCACTATTCGCGAAGACCGAGAGGTGGCTCGACGGGCTCTCCGACCACGCGCCCGCCAGGCAGCGGGTCAAGGCCGAGCGGACCATCTCCGCGCTCGGTCAGCTGATGCTCGACCAGAACAGCAAGAAGCTCGAGGAGCGCACTGTCGAGCAGCGAGAGTCGCACCTGAACGCGCACATCCTCCCGACCATCGGGGACGTGTCGGTCGACAAGTGGCGTCTCTCGCACAGCGAGATGGTCATGGAGAAGGCCGCGAAGACGTGCGGCGTCGCCCGCCTCGGTGACATCCGCACCACCCTGTCGGTGATGCGTGGCATCGCGCATCGGGAGGGGTGGCTGTCGCCCGAGTTCAACCCACTCGAAGGGTTGGAGACCGCTAAGCAGCAGGAGTACCACGGTGCCGGCAAGGGCTACGTCGACCCGTCGCTTCGCCCGGAGACCCGCATGGTCGACGCCATGGCCGCGGCCGCGGAGAAGCTCGTGGCGGACGGCTACCAGTCGTTCGCCCGGCTCCCGTACCTAGGCACGAAGTACCGGGTTGCCGGGTACGGCGGCCTGCGGTCCGGAGAGCAGAACGCGCTCCGAGCGTGGGACGTCTACTTCGACGAGGGGTGGGTGTTCGTGACTGGGTCGTGGACCCAGCCGCGCCGCGACAAGAAGCCGGCGTTCCGAGGACCGGTCAAGAACAAGCGGCCGCACGAGGTTCCGCTGCCGGCGTCGCTGATGGAGGAGCTGTATCCGGTCGTTCGCGACGCGCTAGGTCTCCCGGTCGGTGCGACGATGCAGCAGGTGCTGAACGCGCAGCGTGCAGAACGTCTGCGTCGCGGGAAGCTGGTCCAGTCGCCGGACCGCTGGTGGGAGGTGCAGGTCGACCCGGCCGACGAGGCGTGGCTGTTCGTCGACACGACCACGGGCCTGCCCGTTCGCAGCGAGCTCCACAACGACTACTGGCACAAGGTTCGTCGGTGGGTCTCGAAGAACGACCCGGACAACGAGTGGCCGGTCTCCATCACCTACCGGAACATGCGGCACCACGCTGCGACGTTCTGGCACGACGAACTCGGCCACGACTGGCCCGACGTCGCCCTGTTCCTGGGCGACGAGTTGACGACGGTGCTGAACCACTACGTCCGCGCTGGCGCCGACGTGCTGAAGCGTGCGGTGAAGAACCTCCGGGACTACTGACCCCCATGAAGAAGGCCCCAGGGAGCACTCCCTGGGGCCTTCGACGTCTTGCGTGCCGTCCTGTCAGAGGACGTCGTGAGACAGCTTCATGAGCTCGTCCCACGAGTGCCGCGGCTTGCCGGAGTCGGAGATCCGGTCGGCGAGCTCGTCGGGCACGTCGTTGAACCGGTAGACGGCCACGCCGCCCTCCAGCTCACCGGTCGGCACGTCGCGGGCCAACGCCCACTCGTCGGGCGCTCCGTTCTCGAGGACGTAGAGGATGTTGCGGGTGCCGGGCTTGGGCACGTGGGCTCCTTCAGGATGTGTTTTGGACTGTCGTTCAGCGGTGGACTCAGAACGCGAGGCCCGGGCGACCTGGGTCCTCGCGGGTGCGATTGCGGCCCAAAGGCCGCGTCTGAGGCCATGCGGCCGGCCTCGGATGTCGGAGCGACCCGTCATCCGAGGGAAGCGCTGGGTCCAATCGGACAGCGGCAGTCGCTCCTGAGTGATTCCGAGAGGGCTAGAGGCTCGATCGCACGATGCTGCGTGAGACGACGACCCGCCAGTCGGCGGGGGCTGGAGGTCAGATCGTCGGACCTGCGTCGCAGTTGATTGCGTAGACGGCCTGTACGGCCATGCCCGGGTCGAGGCCGGACTCGACCAACCGCACCCACTGAGCCATGCGGCCGGCGCCAGATGCGTCTGAGGTTCGGAAGGCGTAGGCCGCCGCGAGCTGTCCGTGGATGCGCTCGACAGCGCGGTTGGGATCGGCGCGGCGACGCTCTCGCCGCCACCTGGCGGCGTCCCTCGCGTATGAGTCTCTGGCTTCTTTCAGCGCCTGGATCGACCCGTTGACACACAGGTCGGCGATCCAGTTGAGCTTGCGCGGCACTACTGGCCCAACCAGTCGACGGAGGCGTCCCAGACCCGCTCGACCAGCATCCTGGCGGTTCCGTCGATACCGGCTTCTCGATACGAGCGGGCCGCGGCCTCAAGGTAGGCGAAGGCGCGCGGCGAGAGGTCGCCGCCGGTGCGCCGGCGAAGCTCGCGAACCGCAGCCTGAGCACGGAGGGTGCCAAGGGCGTCGAAGTCAGGACAGCTCTGGTCATGCATCCGGCACCGCGGCGGCACGGCGACGCGTTCGCCGTCCCAGGCGCAGAACGCACATGAGCCGGTCACGCGGACAGGATCCGTGACGAGGCGGCGGCCGTCCTCGCTGCTGTGCGAGGCCAGGTAGTGCTCCGCACACTCGATGTCGCAGACGACGCGGTTGGCTCCGTCGGGTGTCACGATCCGGAAGGCGACTAGGTTCGACATGGATCGTCACCCAGACTCCGGGGCGTCAACGCGGTCACACCGTCATCGTGCTGCCGAGGTGCACTCGGGCATTCACCTCCGATCGCGGCATCCGGGCGCCGGCCGCTGCGCGACGGTCGCGTCAGCCCAAGCACAAGTTGCGTCGGACGGCCTCCAGCTGGACATCAGAGAAGGGTTGACCCGCTCCAGCTTCGAGCGGAGCAAACACTGGGCCGAGTCGCGCGACCAACCAGCCCCGGGGGTCGGCGCCGATGGCTACGATGAGCCCGGATCGGCCGGTATCGGTGGCCGGCTCCGCAGGGCCCGCCTGAAGGTGCTGGCTTGGTGATCTGTCGCTTCGACAGGAAGCGCCCGGCCCAAGCCCACCCGGCGAACCTGGACACGAGACAACGAGCGAGGGAGGAGGCGAGAACATGGCCGGCCTGGGTGATCACATCACCGCAATGGTGCGCAGCCACGCTTCCGGTGACGACTCGACCTTCTACTCTGTGGCCCTGCAGATCGCGGCCAAGGAGGCCAAGCGGGGACACCACGTGCTCGCCGGGGACATCAAGAAGGCGGTCGACGCCTCCCGTGAGGTCACCCGCAAGCCCCATGTCACCAGCCTGGCCCAGCCCCGCGGTGACCTCGCAGAACTGATCATCACCAGCCATCCCAGCACCCGGCTGCGTGACCTGGTGCTCCCTCGCGCACTGCAGGACCAGATCAAGCACGTGATCGCTGAACAGCGGCAACGCAAGCGGCTGCTCGACAGCGGGTTCACGCCGGCGCACCGACTGCTCCTCGAGGGCCCGCCCGGCACCGGGAAGACGATGACCGCCTCGGTCCTGGCCCACGAGCTGTCGCTACCGATGTTCACGGTGCGGCTCGACGCGCTGATGAGCAAGTACATGGGTGAGACGGCGAGCAAGTTGCGCCAGATCTTCGACCAGGTCGACACCCGTCGCGGCGTGTACCTCTTCGACGAGTTCGACGCGCTCGGCGCGGACCGGGCCGGCAACGACGTCGGCGAGGCCCGCCGCATCCTTAACTCGTTCCTGGTCTTCCTCGAGGACGCGGACCCGTCGTCGCTGGTGGTCGCCGCAACCAACCACCGCACCATTCTGGACAAGGCGCTGTTCCGGCGCATGGACTTGGTCCTGACCTACTCACGCCCCGACGCTCGGCAGGCGGCGAGCGTCATCCGCGGTCGTCTCGGGTCGCTGGCGGCCAAGAGCGCTCTGGTGAAGCTCGGGGAGCACACCGAGGGTCTCAGCCACGCCGACCTGGTCAAGGCCGCCGAGTCGGCTGCGAAGGTCAGCCTGATGCGCGGCGAGACCACCGTCGACCGCGACACCCTCGTTCAGGCCCTGGTTGCCCGCCGATCGGCCAGCCTTGGCTGAGGTGCCCGGCCGGCTCGCGCACCTCTTCGTGATCGACCGAGTCCGTGGCGAGGACTTCAGACGCCGTGGACGCGGCAACTCCCGTATCCGACCGGTGGAGCACCGTAGCCATGGGCTGGCGCTCCGCGGCGAGCTCGAGGAGGTCCTCGACGAGACCGATGAGCGACGCTCCGCCCTGGTCGACATCGAGGAGCTCCGTGCGCTCGGCACCATCATCGTGCTCGAGGGCGCGGACGGCGCCTTCCCCCTCCAGCTCGACCCGCTGACTCGGCTCAACCGATCCCGCAAGGTTGCCCGCCGGCCACAGTGGCTCCTGCTCTCGGTCCAGCCAGTCGATGGCGACCAGCCCGAGCGCGCCATGGTCTGGGTCTCCGACGAGTTCCGCGCCCGGTTTCTGAAGATCTTCGAGGACTACCTGACGGAAGTCAGCACGCGCGGCGACGAGGCGACCTGGGATACCCCGGACGGCAATCCGAAGCACCGCGCCCTGGTCGCGAACATCGCCCACATTCGGCGTGCCCTGCTGCGTGACCTGTGGACCTCCGAAGGCGAGCCACCGGAGGCTGGCGTGCACTGGTGGGAGCTCTGGCTCGACACCGGCCAGGCGCACGCCGAGACGATCGACGGATTCGTCTCCACCTACCAGCTCCGGTCGCTGCCCCGGACGCTGACCTTCCGGGACCGGCACGTGGTCTGGGTCGAGGCCACCTGGGACCAGCTGGAGGTCCTGCCCTTCACCAGCGTGCCGATCGCCGAGGTTCGTCGGCCCGGGTTCATCGACACCATCGAGGACCTCCCGCCCGACGAGCAGGGCGAGTATGTCGCGGACCTCGCTGAGCGTCTGGTTCCTGCCCCCGACCACGCGCCCGCCGTCTGCCACCTGGACACCGGCGTGTTCCGCCCGCACGTCCTCCTCGAGGGATCCCTGGCACCCACCGACCAGCACACCGTCGTGGGCGAATCCGGCAACGACAACCACGGACACGGCACGTCAATGGCCGGGCTCGCGCTGTTCGGCGACGAACTGGACGACCACCTGGTCTCCACCGCGACCATCGAGCTGGAGCACCGGCTCGAGTCGGTCAAGCTGGTCCCGGACGCCAACCAAGAGCCGCACGACCCGCGCGACTACGGGACCGCCACCATCGAAGCGGTCGCCCTGCCCGAGATCATCCACCCGCGCCGCCGCGTGTTCTGCCTGCCGGTCAGCACCGAGCCCGACCGTCCCGGCGAACCCACCCTGTGGTCGGCCAGCGTCGACGCCCTCGCAGCCGGCACCGACGTTGCCCGCGATGGCGACGACCTCGCCCTGCTCACCGCACCCGATCCGGAGTCCGCCCGGGTGATCCTGGTCGCTGCCGGCAACGTCACCAGCTACCAGACCGACCACCACACCGAGTCCGACACCACCCCGGTCGCCGACCCGGCCCAGGCATGGAACGCGATCACGGTCGGGGCGTTCACCAACCTCACCGACACCTCAGCCGACCCTAGCTACCACGGCTGGACAGCGCAGGCGGGCGAAGGTGAGCTCTCGCCCCACAGCCGGACCTCGTTGCTGTTCAACCATCGACGCTGGCCGATCAAGCCCGACATCTGCATGGAGGGCGGCAACGTCCTCACCGACGGCAGCAACGGCTTCGAGGACAAGCACCCGCTGCTCTCGCTGCGTTCGACCGGCATCGTCAACGATCTCGCCCTGACCGCGGCGAACGCGACCAGCGCCGCAACCGCCCAGGCGGCACGGCTGGCGGCACGAACCATCGCCCGTTACCCCGACTACTGGCCCGAGACCGTCCGCGGACTGCTCACCCACTCTGCGGAATGGACCCTGGCGATGCAGGCTGAGCTTGACGGCGCTGCCGGCAAGACCGGGCGCCTGCAGTTGCTGCGCCGCTACGGCTGGGGCGTTCCCGACGAGGAGGCACTGCTCACCTCCGCCAGCTCGGCCGTCACCCTGATCGTCCAGGACCGGTTCGTCCCCTTCGAGGGCGACGAGCTGCGGATGCGTCAGTTCCGGTTGCACGAGCTGCCCTGGCCGGTCGAGGTGCTCGAGGGCCTTGGTGCCGCCGAGGTGCGAATGCGGATCACGCTTTCGTACTACGTCGAGCCGTCGGCCTCGCGGCGCGGCTGGCGGCAGCGGTACTCCTACGCCTCGCACGCCCTGCGGTTCGACCTGCAGGCACCACTAGAAACCAGCGCCGAGTTCGTGAATCGGGTCAACCGCGACGCGCAATCCGCCGAAGACGGCACTACCTCCTCAGCCGCCGGCGCCGCGCAACGATGGTTCATCGGGGCGCAGCAGCGACACTACGGCTCCCTGCACCAGGACGAGTGGCACGGCACCGGGGCCGAGCTGGCCGCGTCGAGCCGGATCGCGGTCTACCCCGTCGGCGGCTGGTGGAAGAACAACCGCCGCAAGGACCGGACCGACCTGCCGATCCGGTACTCCTTGATCGTCTCGCTGCGCACCGATGAGACGGCCATCGACCTCTACACCCCGATCGCCACCGAGCTCGGCGTGCCGGTGACCGCCACGGTTGAGACGCCGGTCCCAATCGCCGTGGAGATCGAGACTGAGTGACGGCAGGCTGGTCCGCAAGCGCGCCGTGTCGGCGCGGGACCTGCTCCCGACGCCCCAACCGCTCGATCGGTCCACGTCGCCCAGGTGTCACACCCGATCGCTCGTTCGCAGATGCCGCGTCCTGCCGCCGGCAACGTCGCGATCATCAACGTTGGATTCTGCCGCGATTCGCCCGGTTCGGTGACAACAACGCTCCGAGCGAACACTCAAGCGGCCCCGCGCGTCCGCGGGCGCATCGTCTCAGCCAGCCCGGGGAACCGATCCCCCAGGAGCTCGATGGCCTCGGACGCGCTGGGCGGTTGCTCCGCTTCGAACGCGGCTGGAGTTGGGTCGGCCATCTCGATTCCGTACTCGTCCGCCAGGCGCCGCAAGCGCGACCACATCGCAGCGGGCACGTTCTTGGCGCCGTCGTATGCGGGCCGGTCGGTCTGCTTCTTGCGGGTCAGGGCTTCAACCACCTCGTGCTCGCCACCTCGGCTCGCCACCCGGAGGGCCGTCCGCTGAAGGCGGACAAGCCGGTCAAACCGATTGCACTGGTCGTCCAGTCGTTGGGCCTCGCCCGACCCGAGCTGTGTCCGAATCTTCGACGCGAGTGAGTCCCACAGCTTCTGCTCTGCGGTGTTCAGCGGCTCGTCCTGACCTCCATTCTCACGAGTGCCCTCCCCTCCCCGGTGAGGGGAGGGATCTTTGTGTGAAGAGGACGTGGACGTGCTCTCACCAGTGAGAGGCGAGACGTAGAGGAGCTCGTACGTCGCGGCCAGGTGGTCGGTCTTGCTGCCGAGGACGGTCTGTCGCACCAGTCCCAACGCGGACAGCTGGGCCATGTGTCGCCGCCAGGTCGAGTACGGGATGCCCCAGCGTTCGTACGCCGCGTTGCCGGGCCTCGACTCCCCCGTCTTGTGGTCGGCGTGGTGAGCGAGCAAGAACAACGACTTCACGAGGTGCGGCGGCACGGTCGGAACGACCCGCGACAGATGCAGGACGTGGTGCTTGCTGATGGGGGGCAGTTCGGGGGTAGCTTCCGGTTCCATGACTCTCCTCTGATCGTGGTGGTGCGATCGAAGGTCCGGTTCCACCGGTGAGAGGCAACGATCTCGGCTGGATCGCCGCCCGGGTTGCTCGACTCCTCCCCACTGACTCCTTTTGTTCGGATCCATCCACGACCACCAGTTCGGAGTAGGTGATCCTCGAGAACCCGCAGGTCACCGGTGTGATCCCCGGACTCTGACCTTGTCCATAGGAACGGCTTGTCCGCTGGCTCGGCAGGCCGGCTGCGGACAAGGTGGAGACCAGACGTGGATCACCTCCTTGCCAGATCCCCGGGTTCACGGACAGTCACCCAGAGTCGAGACAGTGCCTCGTAGACACGCTCGACCGCCCGCCGGATGCCCTCACGGGGTGTCCGGCGGTCGCGCGCAGGTACCCCCTACGCGGCGCATCGCTTTTCGATCGCCGCTAGTCAGCCCACCGACGGCCTCGAGCGTCGGGTACATCAGCGACCGGGGGTCGTGAACGTGTTTCAACCCGACGATGTGTCCGAGCTCGTGCTCGATCAGCCGAAGGCGCGTCGGTCGGTCATCTGTCCCGTCGCCGTACAGGCCGACCTGGGAGCGGTTGAACGCCACCGACCCTGTGACGAACTCCGATCGGCCGTCGCCGTCGGTCACCCAGACCGGCCTCGCCTCCGCCAACGCTGCCGGGTCGGACAACCGGTCTGAGCTTCGGCCGACGAACGAGAGCATGACCGGCCGCCAGCCGCCACCCGCCGCTCTGGCTCTCCAGACGCTTGCCGAGCCGGCCCGCGACACTGTGACCGCAAACCTGAGCCTCGTCCAGGCCCGGAGCCTGTCGGCCGCCGTGCGGATGTCCCGGGTGACGCCGGGGGGTGCTCCGTGTGGGTCAACGACGATCCTGATTGGGTAGCACGGGTCCCAGCGACCGGGCACCCCCTCCGCACTCATCACGGTGAAACGCTCCGTCGCCGCGATCGATAAGTCCGGATGTGACCTCGAACGACTCTTGTCCAAGAGGCCGTGTCGCACGGCGCCCGTGGCGAGCAACGCCGCAATCACGAGCAGAGCAGTCACATGTGCCGACCGGGTCATCACCCTCCGCAGAGTGCGGGAATAGCGGCCCCGAACATCGACAGTCGGGACTCGGACCACGAGACACGGGCACGAAAAGCGGGCGACGTATGGGAAGGATGACCCCTGCACCTTGTGCGGCGTGACCGTGACAATCCACGACTCGGCGCTGCCGAGCACAAACCCCCTCCCAACAACCCGCAAACAGCAGCGACCTGCGACCGGTCCACGCCCGAGTCGAGCCTCTGGGGGGTCCATCAGCGAGTTCGGCGTCTTCTTCATGGAATATCACCCAGACCGTGACGAATACCTGCCTTCCGCACATCCGCCCGTGTGGTTCTCCACCAACACGACCGTCGGTGACCGAGGGTGGGTGAAGGACTGCAACCGGGCCGTGAAGGTGGTACTCGGCGCTCTGCGGCAGCACAGAACACCGCCCAAGACGTACTCGCGCGAGAAGGGCATCAAGCTCCTCGTCGGCGCCGATGGCACGGCCGTCGCCTTCGTGATGATTCGGCGAACTGTCGAGACATGTCGGGTGCCGGACTCATGCTTCTGGCCGCGTCTTCGTCTGCGGGGTGCGCCCGCAAGCCGCGTCCCCAAGTCCAGCTACGGTGCCCGCAAGGCACTTCGCATCCTTGCTGGGCAGCCGAGCGCTTGCAGGGGAAGACGGGGAAGCGTCACCGGAGCCCATCGTGATGACGACGTCGGATGCTCCGACGTCCTCGGCCAGGAGGTTCTTGGGGAACTCCGGAGAGATGTCGAGCCCCGACCTCGGCCATGATTTCGACGACGGCGGGCGGACCGAGTCGGCGGGACGGAGCCGGCGGAGCGGACGTGCACCCGGCCGGAGGCGTGGTGATTGAAGTTGCCCCGATCACTGCTTCTGGGTCCACCTTCGCGCGCGCGATGAGCCACACAGCCGCTGGAACTCAGATCGTCCAGGCGGAGTGACTAGGGCCGGCTTTCGCTCCGGGGCGTCCGCGAGTACCGGCCCCCACGTACCGTGTACGGCACCCGAATGAATGCGGCCAGGTCACCCGCAGCACGGAAACATGAGCTCGTCGCCCTCGCGTTCCACCTTCCGGGTCGCCTCCGCGTGGTACGGGGTCAGACACTCGGCGCAGCAGAGACAGAAGAGTTCCGCGTTGCACATCGAGCACGCAAGGGACCCCTCCTCAGCAGGTCGCAGCTCGGGGCAGCAGTGGCAGATGGGCTCGTCGACCTTCAGAGTCATGCGACCTACGGTGCAGACACTGCCATCGACACCACTAGGCCCCGTTTCGCGGCGCCAGGCGCGGCCCACGCACACCCGAACTGACGGTTGACGTGGCCTCCGCGGCAACGAGTAGGCCAAGGTCGATTTCTGCCATCTCTGGGGTCTGGCCCATCGCTGGCCCGGCGGCTGCAAGTCCGCGCTCACGGGTCCGGCTTCCTCGGGAGGCGTGCCAGATCCCCGGTCTCGGCGGTGGACTCGTTGATGGCGCTCGTCGATGCGTTCTCCAGGGTCCGTGCGTACGCGGCCGCGAAGTGGCCGACGTCGACGAGCACGAACACGGCTGTCGAGGTGAGCACTGTCTGCCCGTCCGGCTCGGTGATGCTCGCCTCGACCTCGAGCCGGCGCTCCTTGCGGCCGGTGAGGTGGGCCTCCAACCGGTAGGGGACGTCAAGGAGCACTGGACGCAAGTATTCGATCTCAAGGCGTCGAGTCACTGCGGGGCCGCCCACCAGGTACTGGAGAAACCCGTAGAGGTCGTCGACGACCGTGGCCAAGGCCCCACCATGAGCGATGCCCGGTGCGCCTTCGTGCCGATGGTCGAAGGTGTGTTCAGCGACCACGCCCTGCCCGGCACGTCGCACCTCGAGACGGTGGCCGTGCGGATTGTCCTCGCCGCAGCCCAGGCAGTTGGCGTGGTGCGAGGGAAGACGAGTTCCGTCCTCTCGAGGACGGAACTTCTCAGCGAACGTCGCGATCAGCTCATCAAGACGACTCACTGCGCCCCGCCGCCCTCGCCGGAACCGACCGCACCGGCCGCACCGGCCGCACCGGCCGCACCGGCCGCACCGACGGCGTCGATCGTGTCGATCCAACGCTCCAGGACAAGCCGTTGCGCGTCAGAAGGGTGAGGGACGAGCATCCCGCTCACGCCTCGGCCCCGCAGGAGATCCAGAGTGAGTTCAACCAGTAGCGGTTCCGTGGTGATCCAGATACGACAGATTTCACGAAGATCGGCGCGCACGCGTTCCTCGGCCGGCACCAGGTGCTTGCGAAGGTCGTCGTTCGTTCGCGCCGCGGCCCACAGTTCCAAGGTCGCTCCGTACAGCGGCCCGGACATAGCCGCCGCCAGGAGTTCGAGGGCCGCCAGCGCCGCCGCCCTGCTGGATTGAGCCGAGGCATCCGCCCTGTCTCCCATGCGCTTCGCAAGGCTGTCGTCGACATGCGTCAGGCGCTGCTGGGCCAGATGCTCGACCGCCGCGACGACCATCTGGTCTCGCGTGCCGAAGTGGTGGAGCTGCGCGCCTCGCGACAAGCCGGCTCGCTCAGCTACCGCCGGCCCAGTGGTCCCCGCGTACCCCAGCTCCGCCAGGCACGCCACGGTGGTGTCCAGCAACAGCAGGCGGGTTGTCGCCGCCCGAACCTGTCGGGTCTGTTCGCCAGCAGTCACATCCGGCAGGATACATCCATGTATGTATCCAAGTTCGCGTCGCCGGACCCGATCCAGTGAGTGAGCCCGACGGCACCGCCGGGTCACGCACGGAGCCGGACGAACCCGAGCTCGCGTCGGCTCATCACGTCCGTACGGAAACGTGCCCCGCGTGCCAGACCCCCTTCCCCCCACCTAGGGTGCAGACGCTTCAGCAGATGGGCCAGGAGCCCGTTCAGCGGCTCCGGTACGAGTGCAGCGCATGCGGACACGCAATCTCGGAACTTGACCGCGCGGCCTCAAGGGGTCAGTGCAATCGCCTTCTGACTGGAGGTGGTTGGGATGCGTCCTCGGAC
>NZ_BAABFQ010000010.1:0-345388 GCF_039541135.1 Nocardioides caricicola
CATTACAAACTAATTCGTCGACTATGACACACTGTTGAGTTCTCAAGAATCAGACGCACACCGTGCTGGCCCTCTCGGACCCGCTGCGGGGCAACCTGCAGAAACTTACCGGCTTTGCTCGGCCCGGTCAACTTGGCGCTGATCCGGTCTCTTGCTCTGCCAGGCCACGCCAAGAAGACCCCCATCCAGACTGGCCTCTCGGCCGGGAGTGGGAGCCGCTTGCCGCGGCGAGAGAGAACATTACACGCGCTCTGCAGAGGTGCCAAACCGGGGTCGATCTGAGCGTGATCTCAGCGCGATCTACGCCGGAGCGGGGCCGCCGGACGGTAGGCGGAGACCGTCGGATCGCCGGTGATCCAGAACCGCCACGGCCGCTCCGGAGCACCCCGCAACCCGACGCGGGGACCCGTCGACACGGCATCGGGACGCTCCCCCGGCTCGAGGGTGATCGGGCCCGCTGCCAGATCGGTGCCGTCATGGGTGAGCTCGATGCCGAGCGCGCGGCACAGCCGGGCCGGGCCGCGCGCGAGATCGCGGTCCGTGGCGCCGGGACGACGCTCACGGGCGGTCTCGATGCCGTCGACGACCTCGCCGGCGCGGACCAGGACGGCACTGGCCGACCCGGTAGGGCCGCACACGACGTTGCAGCAGACGTGCATGCCGTAGGTGAAGTAGCAGTACAGGTGCCCGGGCGGGCCGAACATCACGGCGTTGCGCGGGGTCTGGCCACGGAAGGCGTGCGAGCCGGGGTCGTTCGCGCCGTCGTACGCCTCGACCTCCGTGAGCCGTACGGCGACGTCGCCGTGGCGGAGCACGGCGTTGAGCAGACCCGGCGCCACGTCGAGCACGGGGCCGGACAGGTCAGGCGAGGCGACCACGGAGCTCGGCGAGCTGTTCGCGGACCCGGACCGGGGCGGTGCCGCCGCGGCCGGTCCGCGAGGCGACCGACCCCTCGATGGTGAGGACCTCGCGGACGCTGGGAGTCAGCGCCGGGGAGATCTCGGCGAACTGCTCGTCGGTGAGGTCCGCGAGCTCGATGCCGAGCTCCTCGCAGCGGCGCACGCACGCGCCGGCGACCTCGTGGGCGATGCGGAACGGGACGCCCTCGCGCACCAGCCACTCGGCGATGTCGGTGGCGAGCGAGAAGCCCTGCGGCGCCAGCTCGGTCATCCGGTCGCGGTTGTAGACGAGCGTGGCGATCATCCCGGTGAACGCCGGGAGCAGGACCTCGAGGGTGTCGACGGAGTCGAACACCGGCTCCTTGTCCTCCTGCAGGTCGCGGTTGTACGCGAGCGGCAGCGCCTTGAGGGTGGCCATCAGCCCGGAGAGGTTGCCGATCAGGCGGCCGGCCTTGCCGCGGGCGAGCTCGGCGATGTCCGGGTTCTTCTTCTGCGGCATGATGCTCGACCCCGTCGACCACGAGTCGTGCAGCGTCACGAAGTCGAACTCACGGGTCGACCAGAGGATGACCTCCTCTGCGATTCGGCTGACGTCCACGCCGATCTGGGCGGCCACGTAGGCGAACTCGGCGACGAAGTCGCGCGAGGCGGTGCCGTCGATGGAGTTCGGCGACGAGCCCAGGAAGCCCAGCTCGGAGGCGACCAGCTCGGGGTCGAGCCCGAGGCTCGAGCCGGCCAGCGCTCCCCCGCCGTACGGCGACTCGGCCGCGGTACGGCGGCGCCAGTCGGCGAGCCGGTCGACGTCGCGCAGCAGCGCCCACGCGTGGGCCAACAGGTGGTGGGACAGCAGGACCGGCTGGGCGTGCTGCAGGTGCGTGCGCCCCGGCATGATCACGTCGAGGTGGGCCTCCGCCTGGGTGGCGAGCGCCTCCACGAGGTCGAGAACCTGGCGCGAGACCGTCTGCGCGTGGTCGAGCAGGAACGCCCGGAACAGCGTGGCGATCTGGTCGTTGCGACTGCGCCCGGCGCGCAGTCGGCCGCCGATGTCGGGGCCGATCTCCTCGAGCAGCAGCCGCTCGAGCGCGCCGTGGACGTCCTCGTCGGAGGGGTCCGGCTGCAGCGTGCCGTCGGTGTAGCGCTGCGCGAGCACGTCGAGGCCGCGGTGGATCTCCGCCTGGTGCTCGGGCGTGAGGTACCCGGCGGCGCCCAGGGCCTTGGCGTGGGCGTGGGAGCCGGCGATGTCGTACAGCGCCAGGCGCCAGTCGAAGTGCGTCGACCGCGAGAGCGCGTCCAGCTCCGGCGACGGACCGCCCTCGAAGCGCCCGCCCCACAGCTTGCCGGTGTTCGTACTCATGCTTCTCCCAGGATCTGCCGCACTGCGGCTCTCATCATCGTGGTCAGCTGCTCGTTCGCTGCAGACCCGTCGGCGTCCAGCGCGTCGGGGGTCCACCAGGCCGCCTGGTCGATCGTGCCGCGCTCCAGCGGCTCGAGGCCGTCGAAGTGCAGATCGGCGGTGTCATCGAGACGGACGGCGAAGTAGGTCTGGTCCTGCACGAGGTGCCAGAAGCCCCAGTCGAACTCCGCGAGCTCGTGGCCCACCGGCTCCCCCAGGTCGTCCGCCGAGATCACCAGGCCGGTCTCCTCACGCATCTCGCGCGCGGCGGCCGCGGCGAGCGACTCGTCGTGGTCGGCGGCCCCGCCGATGCTGAACCAGTACGGCGCCTCCGGGCGCACCGGGTCCCACCCGTGCAGGAGCAGGACCTCGCCGTTGCCGTTGACCGGGAGCACCCGGCCGGTGGTGCGGTGCCGTACGGGTCGGCTCATCAGTCGGTGCCGAGCTCCATCGCGGCCTGGTCGAGGGCGACCTCGTCGGGCTCGTCGAGGGCCTCCGGGTTGCGCGCGATCCGCTCCGCGCCGCCTGCCTCGAGGGCGCCGTACAGCGTGCCGTGCTCGACGAGGACCTGGCCCTGGTCGAGCGGCTGCGCGGCGTACTGCTCGAGCTTGGCGCGCGAGTCGGCGATGTCGAGGTTGCGCATGGTGAGCTGGCCGATCCGGTCGGTGGGACCGAAGGCGGCGTTCTCGGTGCGCTCCATCGAGAGCTTGTCCGGGTGGTAGGAGAACGCCGGGCCGTCGGTGCGCAGGATCGAGTAGTCCTCGCCGCGGCGCAGGCGCAGCGTGACCTCGCCGGTCACCAGCGAGGCGATCCAGCGCTGGATGGACTCCCGCAGCATCAGCGCCTGCGGGTCCAGCCAGCGGCCCTCGTAGAGCAGCCGGCCGAGGCGGCGGCCCTCACCGTGGTAGAGCGCGATCGTGTCCTCGTTGTGGATCGCGTTCAGCAGCCGCTCGTAGGCGATCCAGAGCAGCGCCATGCCCGGCGCCTCGTAGATGCCGCGCGACTTGGCCTCGATGATGCGGTTCTCGATCTGGTCGGACATGCCGAGTCCGTGCCGGCCGCCGATGGCGTTGGCCTCGAGGACCAGCGCCACCGAGTCGTCGTACGTCGTGCCGTTGATCGCGACCGGCCGGCCCTCGCGGAACTCGATCGTCACGTCCTCGGTCTCGATCTGGACCGACGGGTCCCAGAACTTCACGCCCATGATCGGCTCGACGACCTCGAGCGAGACGTCGAGGTGCTCGAGGGTCTTGGCCTCGTGGGTGGCGCCCCAGATGTTGGCGTCGGTCGAGTACGCCTTCTCCTGGGAGTCGCGGTAGGGCAGGTCGCGCTCGGTCAGCCACTGGCTCATCTCGGCGCGACCGCCGAGCTCGGTGACGAAGTCGGCGTCCAGCCAGGGCTTGTAGATCTGCAGCGACGGGTTCGCGAGCAGGCCGTAGCGGTAGAAACGCTCGATGTCGTTGCCCTTGAACGTCGAGCCGTCGCCCCAGATGTCGACGTCGTCCTCGTGCATCGCGCGGACCAGCATGGTGCCGGTGACGGCGCGGCCGAGCGGCGTCGTGTTGAAGTAGGCGCGCCCGCCGGAGCGGATGTGGAAGGCGCCGCAGGCCATCGCGGCCAGGCCCTCCTCGACCAGCTGGCGGCGGCAGTCGACGGCGCGGGCGAGCTCGGCGCCGTACTGGTAGGCGCGGCCGGGCACCCCGCTGATGTCCGGCTCGTCGTACTGGCCGATGTCCGCGGTGTAGGTGCACGGGATCGCACCCTTGGCGCGCATCCACGCCACCGCCACCGAGGTGTCCAAGCCTCCCGAGAACGCGATGCCGACACGCTTGCCGACCGGGAGGGACGTCAGGACCTTGCTCAAGAGATGTCTTCCTTCTGCTGGTGGCTGGCTACTGCTGGCTGGAGGCGAGGGCGAGGAACCGCTGCGCGAGCTTGGCGCCCCCCTCGGGGTCACGCGAGATCACGAGGACCGTGTCGTCGCCGGCGACCGAGCCCAGGATCTCGGGGAGCTCCGCCTTGTCGATCGCGGAGCCCAGGAAGTTCGCAGCCCCGGGCGGGGTCCGCAGCACGACCAGGTTGGCGCTGGCGTCGGCCCCGACGAGGAGCTCGCTGCACAGCTTGGCGAGGCGCGTGGCCGCGGCTGCGGTCTCCACGGGCGCGGCCGGTCGCCGGTCGCCGCCCTCGCTGGGCACGGCGTACACGAGCGAGCCGGAGGGGGCGCGCACCTTGATCGCGTCGAGCTCGACGAGGTCGCGCGACAGCGTCGCCTGGGTGACGTGCACGCCGCGCTCCGCGAGCCGGCCGGCGAGCTCCGCCTGGGAGCGCACCTCGCCGTGCGTGACCAGCTCCACGATCAGGTGGTGTCGCGAGCTCTTGGTCGTCGGTCGCAGCGTTGCGTCGTTCACGACATGGCCTCCTCGACCAGGAACGTCAGGATCGCCTTCTGCGCGTGGCGGCGGTTCTCGGCCTCGTCCCACACGACGCTCTGCGGTCCGTCGATGACCTCGGCGTCGATCTCCTTGCCGCGGTACGCCGGCAGGCAGTGCATCGCGATCGCGTCGGGATGGGCGTGCTCGAACAGGGCGGTCGTGAGGGAGAACGGCGCGAACACCGCGGCGCGGGCCTCCGCCTCCTCCTCCTTGCCCATCGAGATCCAGGTGTCGGTGACGACGACGTCCGCGCCGGTCACCGCGGCGACCGCGTCGGTCCCTGTGGTGGCGGAGCCGCCCGTGCCGGCCGCGATCTTCGCGGCACGCTCGACGATCGCGGCCTCGGGCAGGTAGCCGTCGGGCGAGGCGATGCGCACGTGCATCCCCGCCGTGGCGCCGGCGAGCAGCCAGGAGTTGCCCATGTTGCTGGCACCGTCGCCGACGAACGCGACCGTCAGGCCGGCGAGCTGCTGCTTGTGCTCGCGCACCGTCAGCAGGTCGGCGAGCAGCTGGCAGGGGTGGAACTCGTCGGTCAGCGCGTTCACGACCGGGACGCCGGCGTGCTCGGCCATCTCCTCGAGCCGGGACTGGGCGTAGGTGCGCCACACGATCACCGACGCCTGGCGCCCGAGCACCCGGGCGACGTCGGCGACCGACTCACGCACCCCGATGCCGGCGAGCGAGCCGTCGACGAGCATTGGGTAGCCACCCAGCTCGGCGATGCCGGCCGCGAACGACGCCTGCGTGCGCAGGGTCTGCTTGTCGAAGATCATCGCGACCGTGCGCGGGCCGGCCAGCGGCTTCGCGTCGTACGGCGCCTGCTTGAGCTCGAAGGCGAGGTCGAGGACTCGCGCCTGCTCCTCCGGAGTCAGGTCGTCGTCCGCCAGGAAGTGCCTCATACGCCCGCCTCGTCCAGGATGCCCGGCCACGCGGCCAGGAACGCGTTGGCGTCGTCCTCGCTCAGGATCAGCGGCGGAGCCAGGCGGATCCGCTTCGGCGTCGCGTTGTTGACGATGAAGCCCGCCCTGCGCGCGGCGAGCAGGACGTCGGCGGACGACTCGCTGACCAGGTCCAGCCCGATCAGCAGACCCTCGCCGCGGACCTCGGTGACGCGCGGGTCGGCGGCGAGGCCGTCGCGGATCTTCTGCCCCAGCACGGTCACGTGCTCGAGCAGGTTCTCCTCCTCGATCGTGCGGATCACCGCGAGCGCGGCCGCGCAGGCGACGGGGTTGCCGCCGAAGGTCGTGCCGTGGTTGCCGGGCTGCAGCAGGTCGCCCGCGGCGCCGATCCCGATGCAGGCGCCGATCGGGAACCCGCCGCCGAGGCCCTTGGCGACCGTGACGATGTCGGGGCGCACTTGGTTTCGAGACGGGCGCTGCGCGCCCTCCTCAACCACCGAGTTTCCCTGGAAGGCGAACCACTGACCGGTGCGGCCCATCCCGGACTGCACCTCGTCGAGCCACAGCAGCGCGCCGTGCTGGTCGGCGATCGCGCGGGCGGCCGCGAGGTAGCCCTCGGGCGCCACATTCACGCCCGCCTCGCCCTGCAGGGGCTCCAGCAGGATCGCGGCGGTCTGGTCGGTGACGGCGGCGGCGAGCGCGTCGGCATCGCCGTACGGGACGAACGTGACGTCACCCGGGAGTGGCTCGAACGGTGCCCGGTACGCCTCCTTCGAGGTCAGCGCCAGCGCGCCCATGGTGCGGCCGTGGAAGGAGGTCTCGGCGGCGACCACGTGAGTGCGGCCGGTACGCCGGGTCATCTTGAACGCGGCCTCGTTGGCCTCGGTGCCGGAGTTGGTGAAGAACACCTTGCCGCCGCCGGCACCCACGCCGACCAGCTCGAGCAGCCTCTCGGCGAGCTCGACCTGCGGCTCGGAGGTGAAGAAGTTCGACACGTGGCCGAGCGTCTGCAGCTGGGTCGTGACCGCCTCGACCAGGGCCGGGTGGCCGTGGCCGAGCGCGTTGACCGCGATGCCGCCGAGCAGGTCGACATACTCGTTGCCGTCGGCGTCCCAGACGTGCGCGCCCTCGCCGCGGGTGAGGACGAGCGCGGGCGGGCCGAACGTGTTCATCACCGAGGCGGTGTACCGCTCCTGGTAGCTGCTCACTGGGCGTCCCTCGCCTTCCGGGTCTTGGTCTCAACGCCGGGCAGCACCTGGGTGCCGACGCCCTCGTTCGTGAAGAGCTCGAGCAGCACGGCGTGCGGCTCGCGGCCGTCGACCACCGTCGCGCGCGGGACTCCCCCGCGCACGGCCTGCAGGCACGCGCCCATCTTCGGGATCATGCCGGACGCGAGCGTCGGGAGGATCTCCTCGAGCGCCTCCGGGCTGATCTCGCCGATCACGTCGTCGGACTTCCCCCAGTCGAGGTAGAGGCCCTCGACGTCGGTGAGCACGAGCAGCTTCTCGGCCTCCAGCGCGATCGCCAGCGCGGCGGCGGCGGTGTCGGCGTTGACGTTGTGGACGACCCCGCTGAGGTCGGGCGCGACACTGGAGACGACCGGGATCCGGCCGGCCTCGATCAGGTCGAGCACCGACTCGGGGCGCACCTCGGTGACCTCGCCGACCAGGCCGAGGTCGATCTCCTCGCCGTCGACGACGGTGCCGGTCGTGGTCGCCGTGAACAGGCCGGCGTCCTCCCCCGAGCAGCCGACCGCGAGCGGGCCGTGCTCGTTGATCAGCCCGACGAGCTCGCGCTGCACCTGGCCGACGAGCACCATCCGGACGACGTCCATCGCCTCGGGCGTGGTGACGCGGAGACCGCCGCGGAACTCGGACTCGATGCCGAGCTTGTCGAGCATCTGCGAGATCTGCGGGCCGCCGCCGTGGACGACGACCGGCTTGAAGCCGGCGAACCGCAGGAAGGCGATGTCCTCGGCGAACGCCCGCTTCAGCGTCTCGTCGGTCATCGCGTTGCCGCCGTACTTCACCACGACGATCTTGCCGTGGTAGCGCTTCAGCCAGGGCAGCGCGGCGGCCAGCGTGCGGGCCTTGGCCGGGTCCGGCTTCGACGGGTCGTGGTGGACGTGGTCGATGACGCTCATGACGAGTACGCGCTGTTCTCGTGGACGTAGGCGTGGGTCAGGTCGTTCGTCCAGACCGTCGCCCGCTCGGGACCGGACTTCAAGTCGATGGTCACGCTCACCTCACGCGGCTTCAGGTCGACCTCGGACGGGTCGGCGTACGGCGTGGACTGCTTGCAGACCCAGACGCCGTTCATCGCGACGTCGAGGTCGGCCGGGTCGAACTGCGCGCTGGTCGTGCCGATGCTGGCGAGCACCCGGCCCCAGTTGGGGTCGTTGCCGAAGACCGCCGCCTTGAAGAGGTTCGACCGGGCGACGCTGCGGCCGACCTCGACGGCCTCGTCCTCGGTGGCGGCGTTCAGGACCGTGATCGCGATCTCGTGGTCGGCGCCCTCGGCGTCCTTCAGCAGCTGCATCGCGAGGTCGGTGCAGGCCTGGGTGAGCGCGGCGGTGAAGTCGTCGAGGCTCGGCGTGATGCCGCTGGCACCGGAGGCCATGAGGGTCACGGTGTCGTTGGTCGACATGCAGCCGTCGGAGTCGAGCCGGTCGAAGCTGACCCGGGTGGCGGCGCGCAGCGCGGTGTCGAGGTCTGCGGCCGGGACCACGGCGTCGGTGGTGAGGACGACGAGCATGGTGGCCAGCTGGGGCGCGAGCATGCCGGCGCCCTTGGCCATGCCGCCGATCGTCCAGCCGGCACCCTCGACGACGACCTGCTTGCTGACCGAGTCGGTGGTCATGATCGCGTGCGCGGCGTCGTCTCCCCCGTCGGCCGAGAGCGCGTCGTACGCCGCGGCCGCGCCGGCGAGGACCTGCGTGCGGTCGTTGGTGAGCCCGATCAGGCCGGTCGAGCAGACCACCACGTCGATCGCGCCGAAGCCGAGCTTGTCCGCGACGGCCTCGGCGACCGCGTGCGTGGTCTGGAAGCCTTCGGGGCCGGTGTAGCAGTTGGCCCCGCCCGAGTTGAGGAAGACCGCGCGGACGGTGCCGTCCTTGACCGCCTCCTGGCTCCAGAGGACCGGGTTGGCCTTGCAGCGGTTGGCGGTGAAGACGCTGGCCGAGTCGAACGTCGGGCCGTCGTTGACGACGAGCGCGACGTCCTTGGCGCCGGTGGACTTGAGGCCGGCGGCAACGCCGGCGGCGCGGAAACCCTGGGGGGCGGTGACAGTCATGGGGCTACTCCTACGGTCGAGAGGCCCAGCCCTTCGTCGAGGCCGAGCGCGAGGTTCATGCACTGGACGGCAGCGCCGGCGGTGCCCTTGGACAGGTTGTCCACGGCACCGACGGCGATCATTCGTCGTGCGTCCTCGTCGACCGTCACCTGCAAGTGAACGGAGTTGGATCCGGTGACGGACTTGGTCTGCGGCCACTGCCCCTGCGGGAGCAGGTGGACGAAGGGCTCGTCGGCGTACGCCTTGGCGTAGACCTCGTAGACGTCGTCGGCGGTAGCGGTGCCGGTGAGCTTCGCCGAGCAGGTGGCGAGGATGCCGCGCGGCATCGGCACCAGCAGCGGGGTGAAGCTGACGCGGACGGTGCCCTCGGTCAGCTTCGAGAGGTTCTGGGTGATCTCGGGCGTGTGCCGGTGCGCGCCGCCGACGCCGTACGCACTGGCGTTGCCCATGACCTCGCTGCCGAGCAGGTGCGGCTTCGCGGCCTTACCGGCGCCGCTGGTGCCCGATGCGGCCACGACGGTGACGTCGGGCTCGACGATCCCGGCAGCGACGGCCGGGGCCAGGCTCAGCGTGGAGACCGTCGGGTAGCAGCCGGGGACGGCGATGCGCGTCGCGCCGGTGAGCTGCTCACGCTGGCCGGGGAGCTCGGGCAGGCCGTAGGGCCAGGTGCCGGCGTGGTTGCCGCCGTAGAACTTGTCCCAAGCCGCGGGGTCGGCGAGCCGGAAGTCCGCACCGCAGTCGATGACGACCGTGCTGGGGTCGGCCGCCCCGAGCAGCGCGGCGATGTCGCCGGACTGCCCGTGCGGGAGCGCGAGGAAGACCACGTCGTGGCCGCGCAGCGTGTCGAGGCTGGTCTCGACGAGCACCCGGTCGGCGAGCGGGACGAGGTGCGGCTGGAGTGCCCCCAGCGGCTGGCCCGCGTTGGACGCGCCCGTGAGGGCGCCAATCTCGACCTCGGGGTGGGCCAGCAACAGGCGCAGCAGCTCGCCGCCGGCGTACCCACTGGCTCCGGCAACCGCGATCTTGATGCTCGGCATGCGCATGACTATACACAGGTTCGTATGTTCATGAATTGCGAATGCGGCGTGTCGTGGGGGCGTCTAGGTTCGCGCCATGGCCCGACTTCCGTACGAAGAGTACCTGCGACACCTCCGATCCGACTCCGCCCGGCTGCGGGAGGTGCTGACCGGCTGCGACCCGGAGGCGCGGGTCCCAGGGTGTCCCGACTGGTCCGCGCGCGACCTCCTCGGCCACCACGCGGGCGTGCTGATGTTCTGGTCGACGATCATCGAGCAGCGCCCCGAGGGCCCCGCCGAGGACTGGACCGAGCCGGAGCTGCCGACGGCGTACGACGAGCTGCTGGCGCTGCACGCGGAGCAGGACGCCCGGCTGGGCGCGGCCCTTGCCGCCGCCGACCCCGCCGAGCCGGCGTGGAGCTGGTCGCCCGATCAGACCGTCGGCTTCACGTTCCGCCGCCAGGCGCACGAGGCGCTCATCCACCGTCTCGACGCCGAGCAGACCGCCGGACAGGTCACGACGCTGGACCCGGCCCTCGCCGCCGACGGCGTCGACGAGGCCCTCGACGTCATGTTCGGGGGCACTCCCGCGTGGGGACAATTCGACGGCACGGGCGGGGTCGTGCGGGTCGACATCACCGACCGCGACGAGTCCGTGTGGGTCGCGACCGGCCGGTTCACCGGGACCGATCCCGAGAGCGGCACCAGCTACGACGAGGACGACATCTCGAAGACGGACCCGCGCGAGGGCGCGCCCGACGCCGTCGTCAGCGGGACCGCGGCCGACCTCGACGCCTGGCTGTGGCGCCGAGGCGACGACACGGCCGTCTCCGTCACCGGCGACCCGGCGGTGAGCGACCACTTCCGGCGCTGCGTGAACCAGGCGATCAACTGACTGAAACCACGGTGAAGGTGGGCTGAAACCGGCCCACCCCACTGTGGTCGCATGACACGAGTACCTGACACCGACCTGGCCGTCGCCGCCGCCGGTCTGGTCAAGACGTTCGGCGAGCACCGCGCGGTCGACCACGTCGACCTCGAGGTCCGTCGCGGCGAGGTCTTCGGCGTGCTCGGCCCCAACGGCGCCGGCAAGACCACCACCCTCAAGATGCTCGCGACGCTGCTGTCGATGGATGGCGGCGAGGCCCGCATCTTCGGCGTCGACGTACGCCGCGAGCCGCACATGATCCGTCAGCTCGTCGGCGTGACCGGGCAGTACGCCTCGGTCGACGAGAACCTCACCGGCTACGAGAACCTCTGGCTCTTCGGCCGGCTGCAGGGGCTCTCGTCGTCGCGGTCGAGGGCCACAGCGCACGACCTGCTCGAGCGGTTCGGCCTCAGCGAGGCACGCGACAAGCAGATCAAGACGTTCTCCGGCGGCATGCGCCGGCGCCTGGACCTGGCCGCCAGCCTGATCTCCCAGCCTCCGCTGATCTTCCTCGACGAGCCGACCACGGGCCTCGACCCGCGCACCCGCGGTCAGATGTGGGACACCATCCGCGACCTCATCCGCGGCGGCAGCACCGTGCTGCTCACGACCCAGTACCTCGACGAGGCCGACCAGCTGGCCGGGCGGATCGCGGTGATCGACCGCGGCCGCAAGGTCGCCGAGGGCACGCCCGACGAGCTCAAGACGTCCGTGGGCAGCTCGACGCTGCAGCTGCGGATGTCCGAGGCCGCCGACACCGCCGAGGCGGTCGACGTCGTACGGCGCGTCCTCGGCGAGGAGCCCGTGCTCACGCCGGAGGCCGGCGGCATGAACGCCGCGCTCACCGACGCCAACCGGGCCGCCGACGTGCTGATCGCGCTGCGCCAGTCCGGGCTGTCGATCGCGAGCGCGACGGTCCAGAAGCCCACCCTCGACGAGGTGTTCATGGCCATCACCGGCCACGGCGCCGAGGACGAGACCGACTCCCCGATGGAGGTCGTCCGATGACCACCCTGCTCCCCGAGCGCGAGACGACCGAGGTCCTGGACCGGACCGTCGTCGCCCGTCCGTCGCTGCGCGACACGGTCGACCACAGCCTGGCGATGGCGTGGCGCGCGCTGAAGAAGATGCGCCGCAATCCCGAGCAGTGGTTCGACGTCACGCTGCAGCCGCTGCTGTTCACCGCGATGTTCGCCTACATCTTCGGCGGCGCGATCTCCGGCAGCGTCGAGGACTACCTCCCGATCGTGATCACCGGCATCCTCGCCCAGACCGCGCTGACCGCCTGCATGGCGACCGGCATCCAGCTGCGGGAGGACATGGACAAGGGCGTCTTCGATCGCTTCAAGTCCCTCCCGATCGCCCGGATCGCTCCCCTGGTCGGGCCGGCGGTCGCGGACCTGATCCGCTACGCCACCGCGGCAACGCTGACGATCCTCACCGGCGTGCTGATGGGCTACCGGCCCGGCGGCGGCGTACCGGGTGTGCTGGCCGGCTGGGTGCTGACCGTGGTCGCGGGCTGGTCGCTGGCGTGGATCTTCACCTACTTCGGCACCCGGGCGCGCAGCGCGCAGGCCGTGCAGGGCATCTCGATGATGGTGATGTTCCCGCTGACGTTCCTGTCGAACGCGTTCGTCCCGGCCGAGACGCTGCCGGGCTGGCTGGAGGCGTTCGTGAACGTCAACCCGGTGTCGCTGGTCATCTCGGCGCTGCGCGACCTGATGAACGAGGGCGCCGTGACCGCGAACGTCGGCTGGGCGCTGCTCGGCTGCGGGATCGTGGTCGCGATCTTCCTGCCGCTCTCGGTGCGCAGCTACAACCGGAAGATGTAGCTCAGCCGAGCCGGCCGACGAGGTCCATGACCTCGGCCCGGAGGTCGGCGGTCCTGCGGGGCTGGAGCTCCGCGCGGACCCGGGCCACCTCGCCGGGGAGGACCGCCTCGGCGAGCGCCTCGACCGGGCCCCAGGCCAGGCTCGGCAGCTGCCGGTTGTAGCCGAAGCGGTCGGCGTACACGAGCAGCCGTACGGCGCGGTCGGCCCGGTCCGGGTCGATCGCGTCGTCGGTGAGCTCCCACATCGCGAGCGCGAAGAGCACCGAGCCGTAGACCGGGTAGTCGAGCAGGGCCACGGAGCCCCCGAGGATGTCCGGCGACTTGCGCAGCAGGTCGAGGCGCATGCCGACGACCTCCTCGCGGGCCCCGTGCCGGACGTGCGCGGCGACCGCCGCGGACTGGGCGTACAAGGTCCACGGCTCGAAGCCGAGCAACGCCTCCATGCCGGGGAAGTTGCGTCCCGCGAGCGTCGCGACGGCGTGACGGTAGCCGCGCAGGCCCTCCTCGACGTTGCCGGCCGCGAGCTCGAGCTCGGGCCGGGCGCAGAGCAGGATGACCGCGGCGCCGAAGATGCCGCCCCCGCTGTCCTCGGCCTCGATCTCGTCGAAGATCCGCCGCGCCTCGTCGATGCGGCCGTCCTCCATGGCGCCCATGGCCAGGACCGCCCGGAGCTGGGCGACGTCCTCCTCCGCGCCGAGGGCCCTCAGGGCGGGGATGGCGGCACTGGCGAACCCGAGCGCCTCCTCGACGTCCCCCACCTGCAACGTCAACCCCGCGAGCTGGGCACGCACCAGGGCGGCGGACCACGGCCCGTCCTCGGCGTCGTCGGCGAGCGCCAGCGCCCGCAGGCCGCACTCCCTGGAGAGCGCCAGGTCGCCCTGGTTCTCGTGGAACTGGCACAGCCACTGGAGTGCGACCTGCGCGACGCGACGGTCCTCGTGGGTCGTCAGCGCCTCCAGGTCGTCCAGCTTCTCCGCGGCGGCAGCGAGCAGGACCGTGGTCGAGATCTGGCCCCGCGTGCTGCCGGAGCCCGGGCCGAGCTCCTCGAGCCGGTCGAAGCAGCGGCCGGCGACCGAGTCGGAGAAGATCAGCGAGTTGAAGGCGATGGCGGCCAGCGTGGTCCGCAGCGCCTCCTCGTGCTCCGGGGCAGCCGTTGCCTCCAGCACGACGTGCTCGACCTCGGGCGCGATGTTGACCACCTTGAGGTGGCTCCCCTCGATCGTCCAGAAGTCCGACAGGCAGGCCATCAGCACGACGACCCCGTCGACGTCGCTCTCACGCAGGCAGCGCCGGAGGAGGTCGACGAGGTTGCCCTCCTCGCGGCGGATCTCGGTCATGGTCTCGACCTGGTGCGGGCCGAACAGCCGCTCCTCGGCACGCTGCGCGAACGCGACGCCCCACGCCTGCAACCGGGCCAGCGTCCCGGCGTCGTCACCCGCGTCGATGAGCTGCATCTGCCCGAACTCGCGCACGGTCTCGAGCAGCCGGTAGCGCAGCCCGTCGGCTCCCTCGACGACGGTGACCAGGGACTGGTCCACGAGGCTCGACAGCGCCCCCAGCGCGTCGGAGCCGACGACCGCGTCCGCTCCGTCGAGCGAGAACCCGTCACGGAACACCGCGAGCCGGCGCAGCGCGGTCCGCTCCGACTCGTCGAGCAGGTTCCAGCTCCAGTCGATGACCGCCAGCAGGGTCTGGTGCCGCTCCGGGGCGTCGCGGCTCCCGCCACGCAGCAGCGAGAAGCGGTTCTCGAGCCGCCGCTCGATCTCGGCGACCGACATCACGCGCACCTTGGCGGCCGCGAGCTCGACCGCCAGGGGCAGGCCGTCGAGCCGGGCGACCAGCGACCGCACCTCGGCCGGGTCGAGCCGGACGCCGGGACGCGCTGCGGTGGCGCGCTCGCCGAAGAGCTCGACGGCGTCGTCGAGACCGAGCTGAGGCAGCTGGTAGACCCGCTCGGCGGTGAGGCCCAGCGGCGCGCGCGTCGTGGTCAGCACCCGCAGCGACGGGGTCCGCTGCACCAGCACGGAGACCAGGTCCGCGACCGCGTCGACCAGGTGCTCGCAGTTGTCCAGGATCAGCAGCGCCGGGGCAGTCCCGACCTGGTCGATGATCCGGCCGACCAGGTCGGTGCGCTTCGCGGCCGCCGAGGTCAGGCGGCCCGCGACGGACTCGCGGACCCCGAGTACGTCGCCGACCTCGACCGCGACGCCCTCGGGCGAGGTGACGCCGGCGAGCTCGACGAAGTGCACGACCGGCTGCTCGGCGAGACGGCCCATCAGGTGCGCGAGCCGGGTCTTGCCGAGACCGCCGGGCCCGACGATCGAGGTCACCCGGGCGGTGCGGATCATCTCCTCGAGGGCGACCACGTCGTCCGCGCGGCCGATCAGCCGGGACGCCTCGTAGAGCAGCCCCTCGCGGACCGGGTGGTCACGCGCGAGCAGCTCCGCGTGCAGGGCCTGCAGCTCCGGGCTCGGGTCGACGCCCAGCCGGTCGGCGAGCCGTTCCCGGTAGGACTCATAGCGCTCGAGCGCCGCCGGCACGCCGTGAACGCCGGCGACGGAGCGCAGCAGCGCGGCGACCACCTCGTCGTCCGGGTCCGCCCGCTCGAGCAACGCGAGCGCCGCGGCGTACTCCCCCGCGGCGGCGAGCCGCAGCCCCTCGGGGCGCAGCGCCCAGGCGTCGACCTCGGGGGTCGTCAGCGCGAGCCGGTACCCCCGCGCGGTGCGCTCGATCGCGTCCGCGCTCGTGGCCGAGCGGGCCCGCGAGACCACGACCTGGAGGGCCTTGGTGGGGTTCGCGGGGACGTCGTCGCCCCAGACCTCCTCCACCAGCGCGGTCTCGGAGAGCCCACGGGAACCGGCCTCGACGAGGGCGCGCAGCAGCGCGTGGGTGCGCTCACCCGGGACGGGGGTGCCGTCCCAGGTGACGTCGTCGAGGACCGCGAGTCGCGGTCCGTCAGCTGCGCTGGACGGCACCGGTCCGCTCGGCGGCCAGCGCGACGGCCGCGTCGCGGGCGGCCGCGGTCTCCTCCTCGGTGAGGGTGCGGTCCGGGGCGCGGAAGCGCAGGGCGAAGGCGAGTGACTTCTTGTCCGCGCCCAGCTGCTCGCTGGTGTAGACGTCGAACAGCCGGATGGACTCCAGCAGGTCGCCGGCACCCTCGCGCAGCGCGGCCTCGACGTCGGCCGAGGTCACGTCGGCCGCCACCACGAGAGCGACGTCCTCCTTGGCCTGCGGGTACGTCGAGAAGTCCGGCCCCGGGGTGACGTCGCGGGCGTGCTTCATCAGCAGATCGAGGTCGATCTCGACCGCGGCACTGCGGACCGGGATCCCGAACGCCGCGCAGACCTTGGGGTGGAGCTCGCCCGCGTGGCCGAGCTCGACGCCGGCGACACGCAGCTGGGCGCAGCGGCCGGGGTGCCACGGCGCGCGGCTCGCGGCGACGACCTCGAGCTCGACGCCGAGCTCGGCGGCCAGCCGGCGGACCAGCCCGATCGCGTCGGCCCAGCCGGCCTCGCGGCCCTCGCCCCACCAGCCGGCGCGCTCCCGCTCGCCGGAGAGCACCACCGCGAGGTGCAGCGGCTGCTCAGGCAGCGCCTCGAACAGCTTGGCGAGCTCGCTGTCGCTCGGACGCCAGTCGACGCCGTAGATCGGAGCCGGACCGCGGTCGACGGGGAACGCGACCGTGCCGGTCTCGAACAGCGACACCCCGCTCGCGCCCCGGCTCAGGTTCCGGGCCGCGGCCTTCAGCAGGCCGGGCAGCAGCGTCGTGGTGTACGACGGCTCCTCGCTGGAGAGCGGGTTGGCGAGCCGCACCGTCGTCCGCAGCGGGTCGTCGGCCGGCAGGCCGAGCGCGTCGAGCGCCGCGTCGCCGATGAACGGGAAGCTGATCACCTCGACGCAGCCGGCGCCGGCCAGCGTCCGGCCGACCCGGCGCCGCAGCCGCTGCTCGCGGGTGAGCCCGCGGCCGGCGGCGTCGCGCGGCAGCACCGACGGGACGTTCTCGTAGCCGACGATCCGGGCGACCTCCTCGACCAGGTCGAACGGGTCGTTGAGGTCGGGCCGCCACGGCGGCGGGGTCGCGGTGAGCGTGCTGTCGTCCTTCACCAGCGCGCAGCCGACGGCCTCCAGGTTGGCGACCGTGGTCGCCGCGTCGATGTCCATGCCGGACACCCGCGCGGGCAGGTCGTAGGAGATCGTGATGTGCGGGCGTTCCGGCGCGGTGCCGACCACCGTGACGCCGGGGTCGGCCGTGCCGCCGCCGTACGTCGTCAGCAGCTCGACGACCCGGTCGGCCGCCGCAGGCGTGATCACGGGGTCGACGCCGCGCTCGTTGCGCTTCCCGGCCTCGGAGCTGATCTTGTGGCGCTTGCCGGTGCGGAACATCGAGGTCGCGTCCCAGTGCGCCGCCTCGACCAGCACGTTCGTGGTGGTCTCCGACATCTCGGTGGTCTCGCCACCCATCACGCCGCCGAGGCCGATGATCCCGGAGTCGTCGGTGACGACCAGGTCCTCGGCCGACAGCGTGCGCAGCGTCCCGTCGAGCGTGGTGAGGGTCTCCCCCTCGGCCGCCCGGCGGACCCGGATCGGGCCCTGGAGCTTGTCGGCGTCGTAGCCGTGGATCGGACGGCCGGTCTCGAGCATGACGTAGTTGGTGACGTCGACGGCCAGCGAGATCGGGCGCATGCCCGCCTGCTGCAGCCGGGTGGCCATCCAGTCCGGGGTCGGCGCCGCCGGGTCGAAGCCGGTGACCTTGCGGGCCACGAACATCGGGCAGCCGACCGGGTCGTCGACGACGACCGGGTAGCCGTCGCGGTTCGGCCCCGGGACGTCGCGGTCGGCGGGGTCGCGGTACGGCGCACCGTAGGCGAGCGCAGCCTCGCGGGCGATGCCGCGCAGCGACAGCGCGTAGGCCCGGTCGGGGTTGATCTCGAACTCGACGACCTCCTCGCGGAGACCGAGCACGTCGAACGCGTCGTCACCGGGAGCGCCGGCTGCGGCCGGGAGCACGATGATGCCGTCGTGGTCGTCGCCGAGGCCGAGCTCGCGCGCGGAGCAGATCATGCCCGCGGAGAGGTGGCCGTAGGTCTTGCGCGCGGAGATCTCGAAGTTCCCGGGCAGCACGCCGCCGGGCAGGATCACCACGACCAGGTCGCCGGGCGCGAAGTTGTGCGCGCCGCACACGATGCCCTGGGGCTCACCGGTGCCGTTGGCGTCGCCGACGTCGACGGTGCACCAGTTGATGGTCTTGCCGTTCTTCTGCGGCTCGGGCTCCATCGTGAGCACCCTGCCGACGACGAGCGGGCCGGTGATGCCGGCGCTGGCGCTCTCGATCGCCTCGAGCTTGAGCCCGAGCGCGGTGAGCCGCGCGGTGAGGTCCTCGGTGGTGACGCCGTCCGGGAGGTCGACGTACTCACGGATCCAGCTGACGGGTGCCTTCACAGCTCACTTCCGAACGCAGTGGTGAAACGGATGTCGCCCTCGAACAGCTCCCGCAGGTCCTCGATCCCCTGACGGAACATCAGCGTCCGGTCGATGCCCATGCCGAACGCGAAGCCGGTGTAGCGCTCCGCGTCGACGCCGCAGGCGGCCAGGACGCGCGGGTTCACGACCCCGCAGCCGCCCCACTCGATCCAGCCCTCACCGCGACAGGTGCGGCAGGAGGTGCCGTCGAGCACGCCGGAGCCACGGCACACGAAGCAGACCAGGTCGACCTCGGCGCTGGGCTCGGTGAACGGGAAGTACGACGGGCGGAAGCGCGTGTTGATCCCCTCGCCGAACATCTGCGCGGCGAAGTGGTCGAGCGTGCCCTTGAGGTTGGCCATCGTGATGCCCTCGTCGATGGCGAGACCCTCGACCTGGTGGAAGACCGGGCTGTGCGTGGCGTCGTACTCGTCGGTGCGGAACACCCGCCCCGGGCAGACGACGTAGATCGGGGGCTGGCGGGTGAGCATCGTGCGCGCCTGGACCGGCGAGGTGTGCGTGCGCAGGACCACGTGGTTCTCGACCGGCTCGGTCCAGAACGTGTCCTGCATGGTGCGGGCCGGGTGGTCCGGGCCGAGGTTGAGCGCGTCGAAGTTGAGCCACTCGGCCTCAATGACCGGGCCCTCGGCGACCTCCCAGCCCATCGCGACGAAGATGTCGGCGATCAGCTCGGAGCCGGTGGTGATCGGGTGCCGGGCGCCGGCCGGGACGCGGTCGGTCGGCAGCGTCACGTCGACGGTCTCCTCGACCAGCATCCGCTCCTCGTGCTCGGCCTCCAGCACCTCCTGGCGCGCGGCCAGCGCCTGGTTGACGGCACCCCGGGCCTGACCGATCCGCTGGCCGGCCTCCTTGCGGGCCTGGGGCGGCAGCGCGCCGATCTCCCGGTTGGCCAGCGCGAGCGGCGAGCGGTCACCCGCGTGGTCGATCCGCACCTGCTTGAGGTCGGCGAGGTCGGTGGCTGCGGCGATCGCGGCGAGAGCGGCGTCGCGGGCGGCCTCCACCTCTTCCGGCTTCAACGGCGTGACCTCCACAGGGTCGTAGTCGGTGTTGGGTCCTGACACGGGGACGAGTCTAGGAACCCGGGCGTACGCCGCGCGAACCGGTTCACGTTCACGGACCCGCGGCGTCCACCGGCAGCACGACCGTGATCCGGGCACCGCCCCCGGGGGCGTCGTCGATCGTCGTGGTGCCGCCGTGCGCCTTCACGAGCCCGTGGACCAGGTAGAGCCCCAGGCCCGAGCCGCCGCCGGTGCCCGCTGTCCAGAACTTCGTGAACACCCGGCGCCGGAGCTCGGGGGCGATCCCGTCCCCCTCGTCGGCGACGACGAAGCGCACGTCGTCACCCGCGCGGTCGACGGTCACCTGGACCGTGCCCTCGCCGTGGCGGACGGCGTTCTCGACGAGGTTCGTGACCACCTGGGTGAACTTGTCCGGGTCGACGGTCACCTGCGGGAGACCGTCGGCGGCCTCCAGCTCGACCGTGCGGCTGGTCCCGGCGGCCACCGACTCGACCACCCTCCGCGTGAGCACGGCGACGTCGGACGGGCGCGGGTAGAGCTGCAGCCGGCCGGTGTCGAGCCGGGCCACGTCGAGGAGCTCGGCGATCAGCCGGCTCAGGCGGTCGGAGTCCGCGCTCACCGTGGTGAGCATCAGCTTCTTCTGGTCGTCGCTGAGCTTGTCCCAACGGTTCAGCAGGGCGTGCACGAAGCCCTTCACACCGGTGAGCGGCGAGCGCAGCTCGTGCGCGACGGTCGCCACGAGGTCGGAGCGCTCGCGGTCCAGGCGCGCCCGGCCGCGGCCGGAGCGGATGCTCACCGCGACCTGCTCCACCGGTGCATCGAGCGCCGGCCGGAGGATGCGCGCCACCGTCAGGACCTCGGTGCCGTCCGGAAGCAGCCACGACTGCTCGGGGATCGCGGTCCGCGTCGGCAGCCCGTCGTACGGCGTGTTCGTGGCGAACCACGCGCAACCCGCGTGGTCCTGGAGTGCCAGGACGTCGGCGAGGTGCTCACCGACAGCGTCCTCGGCGCCGAGCAGACGCGCGGCGACGGTGTTGATCGCCGTGACCCGCCCGTCCGGGCCCGCGAGCACCGCGCCGTCGGCGAGGGCGTCGAGCTCGGTGCGGGTCACGTGGACAGGCTACTGACGCCGCTGTGCGCCCGCCGACGCGTAGAGGCACACAGCCGCGGCGGTGGACAGGTTGAGGCTCTCGGCGCGGCCGTAGATCGGGATCCGCACCCGGTGGTCGGCGAGCTCGGCCAGCTCCGCGGGCAGGCCCCACGCCTCGTTGCCGAACAGCCAGGCGGTGGGCGCCGCGAGCAGCTCCGCGGTGGGGTCGAGCTCGATCTCGCCGGTGCCGTCGGCGGCGAGCACCTGCAGGCCCGCGGCCTGGGCGGCACGCACCGCGGCGACCGGGTCGGGCTCGATCGCGAGCGGCAGGTGGAACAGGCTGCCCACGCTGGCGCGGACCGTCTTCGGGTTGTAGGCGTCGACGGAGCTGCCGGCCAGGACGACCCCGTCGGCACCGGTCGCGTCCGCGCACCGGATCACCGTGCCCGCGTTGCCGGGGTCGCGCACGTCGGCGCAGATGGCGAGCAGGCGCGCGGCGTCGGCGACGTGCTCGACCGGCCGGTCGAGGAAGCGGCACAGGGCCACGACACCGGCCGGGGTGACGCTGTCGCTGAGCGACGCGAGGGCCCGGTCGTCGACCAGCGTCCACTGCGGCGCGGTCGCGGCGAGGGCGGCGTACTGCTCGGTGGCGGCGAGGGTGGCGAAGACCTCGACCACGCAGCCGGGGACCTCGAGGGCACCCTCGACGGCCTTCGGGCCGTCGGCGAGGAAGAGCCGCCGCTCGGAGCGTTCCGAGCGGCGGCTGAGCTTCCTGGTCTCCTTGACGCGGGTGTTGCCCGCCGTCAGCGGGAGGTTCAGGCTCCCCAAGATCAGGCGGAGACCTTGGGCGCGTTGACGTCCTCGGGCAGGGCGGCCTTGGCGGTCTCGACGAGCGCGTTGAACGCCGCGATGTCGTTGACGGCCAGGTCGGCGAGGATCTTGCGGTCGACCTCGACACCGGCGAGGTTCAGGCCCTGGATGAACCGGTTGTAGGTGATGCCCTGGGCGCGAGCCGCAGCGTTGATCCGCTGGATCCACAGCTTGCGGAAGTTGCCCTTGTTCTTGCGCCGGTCGTTGTAGCTGTAGACCAGCGAGTGGGTGACCTGCTCCTTCGCCTTGCGGTAGAGGCGCGAGCGCTGGCCGCGGTAACCGCTGGCCCGCTCGAGGACGACCCGGCGCTTCTTCTGGGCATTCACTGCCCGCTTGACGCGTGCCACTTTTTACTCCTTGATGCTTGGTAAGTCTGGGTGCGAGAGCCGGTCAGAGACCGAGCATCTTCTTCGCGCGGGGAACGTCGGCCTTGGCAACCTCGACGGTGCCCGTCATCCGGCGGGTGACCTTGGAGGGCTTCTTCTCGAGGTTGTGGCGCTTGCCGGCCTTCTCGCGAAGGATCTTGCCGGAACCGGTCACCCGGAAGCGCTTGCTCGCACCGGAGTGCGTCTTGTTCTTCGGCATCTCTGCTCTCTCTTCTCGTCCTGCTGGGGCTCCGGTGGGCGCGACGTGCTCGCGCCCTCCCGGGTCCGTGGTTAGGTCTCAGGCCTCGATCTCGGGATCGAGGTTCTCGGAGCGGCGGCGCTCCTTCTTCTGCGCGACCGGGCCGGCCGCGTGGGCGGCGTCGCGCTCGGCCTGCTCGGCGGCCTCGGCGGCCGCGCGCTCGGCGGCGCGCGTCTCCTTCTCGGCCTTCATGTCGACCTTGGCGTCGGCCTTCTTCTTGTGCGGGCCGAGCACCATGATCATGTTGCGGCCGTCCTGCTTCGGCGAGGACTCGACGAAGCCGAGCTCGCTGACGTCCTCGGCCAGCTTCTGCAGCAGCCGGAACCCGAGCTCGGGGCGGTGCTGCTCACGACCGCGGAACATGATCGTGATCTTGACCTTGTCGCCGGCGCGCAGGAACCGCACGACGTGGCCCTTCTTGGTCTCGTAGTCGTGCGCGTCGATCTTGGGACGAAGCTTCATCTCCTTGATGATCACGTTCGTCTGGTTCCGACGGGCCTCGCGAGCCTTCTGGGCGTTCTCGTACTTGAACTTGCCGTAGTCCATGAGCTTGCAGACAGGCGGCTTCCCCTGCGGGGCGATCTCGACCAGGTCGAGGTCCGCCTCCTGGGCAAGCTTCAGGGCCTGATCGGTCGGCACGATGCCCACCGTCTCCCCGTTGGGTCCGACGAGTCGGACCTCGGGAACCCGGATCCGATCGTTGATACGCAGCTCGGTGCTGATGTGTCCTCCTGGTGGCAATTCGGCCGGAGGTCTCTCGCTGGTCCGGCACGCCCGAGAAGGTGGTCCGAAACAACAAAAGGCTTCCGCTAGCTGCAAGCGGAAGCCAGTCCGACGCCCCCCACGCGGGGTTTGCCACCTCGTGCCAGGCTGGGGAACGTACGTCGTACGCACCGCGGCCTGAGCCTTCGGGACCGGAACCCGACGACCTGGTGGAGCTGACCCATTGCTGGGGCGGTCGATGCGGGTGGGAGGCGATCGTGCGAGCCTCCGCTTGCGGATCTGCCCGTCGAGGGTACGGCGGACAGATCGGTCAACACCGAATGCTAGCCGACGATTCCCCCGGAGGCCGAATCGCTGGGGTGCACCCACGCGATCTCGCCGCCCACGCGGGCCAGCGTCCAGCCCTGCGCCAGGCCGCGGAGGTCCTCACCCTCGATCACGAACCGGACCGGTCCGGCCAGGTCGACGAGCAACGCCTCGGCACCGTCCTGCAGCGCGGCCTGCGCCGCCTGCTGGGTCGCGGTCGGCACCGGACGCGCCTCGGGGTCCCAGGTCGTGAGCGCCGGGTTGCCGGTGAAGGCCAGCAGCGCCATCCGACCGTCGGCGCCCTGGAGCAGGACGGTCGCCATGTCGCTGGTCTTGTCGTGCGCGAGCCCCGACTCGTCGTACTCGACCTCGCCGAGCACGGCCACGACCGGCACCAGCAGCCTCGATCGCTGCAGCGTTCCGATCACCTCGGCGCGGGTCGCCTCGCCGGCCGCCCAGGCGGCGAGCACCGCGCTCACGGCCGGGTCGGCGGAGCCGTCGTCGCCCGCGAATCCGGGGTCCGGGATGCGGCGGGTGTCGGCAGGGTCGGTCATGCCCCTCATTGTCCCTGTCCCTTCGGCTCAGTCCAATCGGTCAAATCTTGTCCGGAAAGGTGGTCGGGCGCCCGGTCATGTGCGACTCTGGCCTCGTGGACGATGCCGCCTGGGCCGCGCTGGCGCTGAGCCTGACCGTGGCCGGATCGATCTGGACGTGGGTCGCCTTCCGGCGCCGCGGCCTGGCGTCCGGCCTGCGCGCGCTCGCGTTCACGCTGCTGCCGGTCGCGGCGTACCTCACCAAGACCCTGCAGCTGGTCACCGGCATCGCCGGGGAGGTCACGGACTGGGTCGCGAACCTGGTCTGGAACCCGCTCGTGTGGACGGGCGTGCTGCTCGGCGGGGTCTCGGTGGTGCTGTTCGTGGTCTCCGGGACGCTGCGCGCCCGCCGGGCCGGCACCGACCAGGCTGCGGCCAAGCCGCTGAAGCCGGGCACGAAGGCGTCGAACCAGCCCGTGGTCGACGACGACCTGGGTGACATGGCGGAGATCGAGGCGCTGCTGCGCAAGAGGGGCATCTCATGAGCGGGCAGGACTTCGTGGAGCGCAACCGGCTCTGGTCCCGGTTGGGCGACGCGGTCGCCAAGCACGGCGAGCCGCTGTCGACCCCCGTGCTCGTGGTCGACCTCGACGCGTTCGACGCGAACGCCGCCGACCTGGTGCGCCGGGCGGGCGGCAAGCCGATCCGGGTGGCGTCGAAGTCGCTGCGCGTCCCGGCGCTGATCAGCCGGGCACTGGCGCACCCGGGGATGCAGGGCGTCCTCGGCTTCACGCTGCGCGAGGCGCTGTGGCTGCACGAGCAGGGCATCAGTGACGACATCGTCGTCGCCTACCCGACCATCGACCGCGGAGCCCTGGCCGACCTGGTGGCGTCGCCGTCGGCCGCCGCCGCGATCACGCTGATGATCGACAACGTCGCGCACCTCGACGTGATCGACTCGGTGCGCCGCTCCCCCGCCGTCCCGGTCCGGATCGCGATCGACGTCGACGCCGGCCTGCAGATCGCCGGGCAGCACGTCGGGCCCAAGCGCTCACCGCTGCACGACACCCGCGCGGTCGTCGAGCTCGCGCGCACCGTCGTCGACCGTGGCGGCTTCCAGCTGGTCGGCGCCATGACCTACGAGGGCCAGGTCGCCGGCCTGCAGGACCAGGTGCCGACGGCGCGGGCCAAGTCGATGATCCTGCGGCGGGTCAAGACGCTGTCGGTCGCCCAGCTCGCCGTCCGCCGCCGCGAGGTCGCGGACGCGCTCGCCGAGCTGGCCGACCTCGAGTTCTGGAACGCCGGCGGCTCCGGCTCGGTCGAGGACTCCGCGGCCGATCCTGTCGTGACCGAGGTCGCCGCGGGCTCGGGGCTGCTCGTGCCGCGGCTGTTCGACCACTACCGCTCGTTCCGGCCGCGTCCCGCGTCCTTCTACGGCCTGCCCGTGACCCGCAAGCCGTCGGCGGAGATGGCGACCGTGCACGGGGGCGGGCTGGTCGCGTCCGGGCCGATCGGACCGGACCGCCTGCCGACCCCGTGGGCGCCGGCCGGCCTGGAGCTCACCGGGCTCGAGGGCGCGGGCGAGGTGCAGACCCCACTGACGGGCAAGACCGCCGCGCTGCTGGAGATCGGCGACCTCGTGTGGTTCCGCCACGCGAAGTCCGGCGAGCTCTTCGAGCACGGCAACACCGTGCACCTGCTGGCCGGCGACGAGCTCGTCGACGCCGTGCCGAGCTATCGCGGGTGTGGGCAGTCCTTCTGACGCGTCGCGCGTCCTCGACCTGACGCGCACGCGGCCACCCACGCTCGGCACCGGCCGCCTGGTCTGCGTCGACGGTCCCGCGGGGTCCGGCAAGACGACGCTGGCCGCGGCCCTGGGCGCCCCGGTGATCCACCTGGACGAGCTGATCGAGGGATGGACCGGGCTGCGCACCGTCGACGCCCAGCTCGACGGCCTGCTGCGACCGCACGCGTCCGGGGAGCCGGGCTCGTACCGGCGCTACGACTGGAACGCCGGGGAGTACGCCGAGACCGTGGTCGTGCCGCCCGCGCCCCTGCTGGTGCTCGAGGGCGTCGGGGCGGGCTCGCTGGTGATCGCCGACCTGGTCACGACGCTGGTGTGGATCGAGGCGGACCACGACGTGCGGATGGCGCGCGGGATCGAGCGCGACGGCGACGCGTTCGCGCCGTACTGGGAGATGTGGGCGGCCGAGGAGACCGAGGTGTTCGCCCGGAACCGGACCCGGGAGCGGGCGGACCTCCTGTTCCGGACCTAGGCTGCCGCCCATGCTGTCGGGAGAGCAGTTCGAGATCGAGAGCGGCGGCTACCGCGCCGTCGTGACCGAGAGCGGTGGCGCGCTGCGCCTGCTCGAGCACGACGGTCGTCGGCTCCTCGATGGGTTCGGCGACGACGAGATCGCGCCGGCCGGGCGCGGGCAGCTGCTGATGCCGTGGCCGAACCGGATCCGCGACGGCGCCTACACCTACGGTGGCCGAGACCTGCAGCTGCCGCTGACCGAGCCCGCGCTGCGCAACGCCTCGCACGGCCTCGTGCGGTGGGCCGCGTGGTCGGTGGAGGAGCACGCCGCGAGCTCGGTGTCGCTGACCTATCGCCTGATGGCCCAGACCGGCTACCCCTGGACGCTCGACCTCCGGGTGGTCTACGACCTCTCCGCGGACGGCCTGACAGTGACGCAGTCCGCGACCAACCTCGCGAGCACGCCCGCGCCGTACGCGAGCGGGGCGCACCCGTACCTCACGGTCGGCGACGGGCCCGTCGACGGCTGGGAGCTGACCCTGCCGGCAGCCACCCGGTCGCTCGTCGACGACCGGCTGCTGCCGGTGGGGCGCGAGGACGTGGAGGGGACGGCGTACGACTTCCGGATCGCGCGGCCGATCCGCGGCATCGCGTTCAACGACGCGTTCACCGACCTGGAGCGTGACTCCCGGGGTGTGGCGACCGTGCACCTCAGCGACCCCGCGTCGGGCCGGGCCGTGGTGCTGTGGGTCGACGGAGCGCACCGGTGGCTGCAGGTGTTCAGCGCGGACGGCGCGGGTGCCGCCGCCCGGCGCTCGCTCGCGGTCGAGCCGATGACGGCGCAGGCCGACGCGTTCCGCAGCGGCGAGGACCTCGTGTCGCTGGCGCCCGGTGAGGACTTCACCGCCGCCTGGGGCATCCGGGCGCTCTAGCCCGTGCGTCCGTAGCGGGCGAGGCAGTGCCACACCTGCTTGAGCCGCTGCGGGTCGTGGGCTCGCGAGCGGGCGGCGGCACCGACGACGTCCGGGGTCAGCACGTCGCCGAGCGTGCGCGCGAGCGCAACGACCTCGGGGCCGCGGTAGGCCGGGTCGAACTCCTCGGGGCCCGCCCGGAACCCCGGGTGGAACTCGACCGCGCACCCCAGCTCGACGGCCGCCCGCTCGACGTCGGTGCCCGCGAAGCAGGGGTCCAGGACGACCGCGTCGACGTCGGTGTCGAAGCGCACCGGCCCGTGGACGTGCGCCTCGACGCACTCGTCGAGGTCGTCGAGACCGGACTCGTCGGCCATCCGGCACAGGTGCGGGAGCAGCGACCGGTCCCCCACGTCGACGGGCTCGAACACCGAGTCCGGGAAGCAGAACGTCGAGCGGTCCAGCACCTCGGGGCGCAGCCGCACGTACGACGAGCCGAACCGGATGGCGCCGCCGTACGGGTCGGCTCTCCGGTTCCACGCTCCGTAGACCGGTCGGGTCGCGAGCGTGCTCTCGTCGTACCGACCGTCGAAGAGGCGGCTCTCCCACCGCCAGCGGTCACCGCCGGGGAACGCCGTCAGGCCGCCGTTCGAGATGCCGGTGGCGAACTGCGAGAGGTACACCCCGTCGGCCGCCATGGACTCGATGACCATCCGGTCGCCGTGCGGCCAGTCCGGGTGGAACTGGAGCGTGACCGCGGGGGTCACGACTGTCGCTCGACCACCGTGCGCAGCTCGCGGACTGCCTGCTTGGCGCGGTTGCCGTCGGAGCCCTGGATGCCCATCGCCGAGACCGTGGCGCCGCTGGCGAGGTCGAGCGTCACCCACGGCGCGCCCGGCGGCAGGTGCACGCCGACGACCTCGGCGTATTCGAACTGCCGGCGCTTGTAGCCGTTGACGACCACGAGCCGCTCCTCCTCGGCGACCACCCGCGAGCGGACCAGCGCGAACCAGACCGCGAACCCGAGCAGGCCGATCGCGACCACGGTCCCCCGCTGGAACGGCGTGAACTTGGCCTGGGTCTCGTCGTCGAAGCCGATCCACGCGAGCCCGACGACCAGGAGCAGGCCGAGCCCGAGGACCGTGCCGGCCATCCGCACCCCGAAGGGCCGCCACGTGTGCGGCAGCGTGATCTCAGAGTCGGCAGGCATGGATGTCCGTCAGCAGGATGCCGCGAGCGCCGAGGTCGTAGAGCTCGTCCATCAGCCGTTGGGCGCCGGCGCGCGGGACCATCGCCCGCACCGCCGACCACCCGTCGCGATGAAGCGGGGCCACGGTCGGGCTCTCGATGCCCGGCGTCAGCCGGACGGCGTCCTCGACCCGCGCGGTCGGGATGTCGTAGTCCATCATCACGTAGCTGCGGGCGACCAGGACGCCGTCGACCCGGCGCCGGAAGACCTCGAAGCCCTCGGGGACCGCTCCGGTGCGGGTGATCAGCACCGCCTCGGAGTCGAGGATGGTCTCGCCGAACGTCTCCAGGCCGGCCTGGCGCAGCGTGCTGCCGGTCTCGACGACGTCGGCGATCACGTCGGCGACCCCGAGCTGGATGCTGGTCTCCACGGCGCCGTCGAGCCGGGTCACGGTCGCGTCGATGCCGTGCTCCTCCAGGAACGCACGGACCACGCCGACGTACGACGTGGCGATGCGCAGCCCGGAGAGCTGGGACAGGTCGGAGTAGACGCCCTGCGGGCCGGCGAACCGGAAGCGGCTGCGGCCGAAGCCCAGCCCCATCACCTCGTCGGCCTTGGCGCCGGAGTCGGTGAGCAGGTCGCGGCCGGTGATCCCGACGTCGAGGGTGCCCTCGCCGACGTACAGCGCGATGTCGCGCGGGCGCAGGTAGAAGAACTCGACACCGTTCTCGGTGTCGGTGAGCGTCAGCTGCTTGGAGTCGTCGCGCTGCCGGTAGCCGGCCTCGCGCAGGATCTCCGAGGCCGACAGGGACAGCGATCCCTTGTTCGGGACCGCGATGCGGAGCAGTGCCATGGGAGTGTCCTCAGAGGTGTGCGTAGACGTCGTCGAGGTCGATGCCGGTGGCCAGCATCAGGACCTGGGCGTGGTAGAGCAGCTGGCTGATCTCCTCGGCCGCGCGCTCCTTGCCCTCGTGCTCGGCGGCCATCCAGGACTCGGCGGCCTCCTCGACCAGCTTCTTGCCCGTCGCATGGACGCCGGCGTCGAGCTGTCGCACGGTGCCGGATCCCTCGGGGCGGGTCCGGGCCTTCTCACTCAGCTCGGCCCAGAGCTCGTCGAACGTCTTCACGGTGGACCAGCCTACGGCGTACGGCGCGCGTCCCCTCGCAGGGTCCGGGCGGTGAGCAGGGCGGCGGCCGCGGCCTCGTAGCCCTTGTCCTCGCGCGAGTGCGCCAGGCCGGCCCGGTCGAGCGCCTGCTGGTCGTTGTCACACGTGAGCACGCCGAAGCCGACGGCGACGCCGTGGTCGAGACCGACCCGGACCAGCCCGTCGGTGGCGGCCTTGCAGACGTAGTCAAAGTGCGGGGTGCCGCCGCGGATCACGACACCGAGAGCGACGATCGCGTCCCAGCCTTGCTGCGCGAGGACCGAGGCGACCACCGGCAGCTCGAACGTGCCCGGGACCTGCACGAGGTGCGAGCTCGTGACGCCGTACTCCGCCAGGGCGCGCTGGGCGCCGCCGACCAGGCCGTCCATCACCTGGGTGTGCCAGCTGGCGGCGACGATCGCGACGCTCATCCCGCTCGCGTCGAAGACCTCGCTACCCGGTGCTCCGTCTCCAGCCATGTCAGGCTCCGTCCTTCAGGTCGAGGTTGGGCAGGTCGTGGCCCATCCGATCCCGCTTCGTGAGCAGGTAGGCCAGATTGTGGTCGTTCGGGTGCGGCGTGAGCGGGACCCGCGCCGCCACCGGGACACCGAAGTCCTCGAGATTGCGGACCTTGTCGGGGTTGTTGGTCATCAGCCGCACGCTGCGGATGCCGAGGTCGCGCAGCACCTGGGTCGCGGTGCCGTAGTGGCGGGCGTCGGCGGGCAGCCCGAGGTCGAGGTTGGCGTCGACGGTGTCCCGGCCGCCGTCCTGGAGCTGGTAGGCCTGCAGCTTCGCGACCAGCCCGATCCCGCGACCCTCGTGGCCACGCAGGTAGACCACGACGCCGCGGCCCTCCTCGACGATCCGCTCGAGGGCCTCGTCGAGCTGCGGGCCGCAGTCGCAGCGCGCCGAGCCGAACACGTCGCCGGTCAGGCACTCGGAGTGGACGCGGGTGAGGACCGGCTCGTCGCCCGAGACGTCGCCGTACACGAGCGCGATGTGCTCGGAGTCGTCGACGGTGATCTTGTAGCCGTACGCCGTGAAGTCGCCGAAGCGCGTGGGCAGCCGGGTCTCGGCGACCCGCTCGACGAGGTTCTCGTGGCGGCGGCGGTAGCGCACCAGGTCGTCGATCGAGATCATCGCGAGCCCGTGCTCGTCGGCGAACTCGCGCAGCTCGGGCGCGCGCTTCATGGTTCCGTCGTCGTTGACGACCTCGACCAGGACGCCGGCCGGGGTCAGCCCGGCGAGCTTGGCGAGGTCGACCGCGGCCTCGGTGTGGCCGCGGCGGACCAGCACACCGCCCTCGCGGTAGCGCAGCGGGAAGACGTGCCCGGGCCGGGTGATCTCCCACGGCTCGGTGGCGGAGTCGGCCAGCACCCGTGCGGTGTGCGCCCGGTCGGCCGCGGAGATGCCCGTGCTGACGCCGTCGCGGGCGTCGACGGAGATCGTGTACGCCGTACGCAGCTTGTCCTTGTTGTGCGGGGTCATCAGCGGGATCTCGAGCCGGTCGAGCATGTCGGCCGGCATCGGGACGCAGATGACGCCGCTGCTGTGCCGGATCGTGAACGCCATCAGCTCCGGAGTCGCCTTGCTCGCGGCGAAGATGATGTCGCCCTCGTTCTCACGCGTCTCGTCGTCGACCACGATGACCGCCTTGCCGGCGGCGATGTCGGCGATGGCGCGCTCGATCGAGTCGAGCCGGACGTTGTCGTGCTGCGGTTCGCTCATGCGGGGACCTTCTCCCGTTCGGTGGTGCCGGGGCTGGGTGCGGTCGCCCGCAGCCAGGTGATGAAGCCGGCGATGCAGAGTCCGCCGTAGAAGACGTAGAGGATCGCGGACGGGTAGTAGCCCGAGTGCCACAGCAGCGGCACGCCCACGAGGTCGACCGCGATCCAGGCCAGCCAGAAGTCGTTCCAGCCGCGGGCCATCGCATAGGTCGCGATCATCGAGCCGACGAAGATCCAGGCGTCGCACCAGTAGTACCAGCGCGGCGCGGGCCAGCCGGCGCCGACGACGGAGAACACCCACTGGCAGACCAGGACGCCGGCCGCGGCGACGAGCAGGTAGGCCACCCGCTCGCGGGTCGTCGCCCAGCGCGGGTCGACGGCGGGTGCGTCGCCTCCCCCGTGGGCGGTGCGGGTCTGGTTCCAGCGGTACCAGCCGTAGATGCTGGTGGCGATGAAGAAGACCTGGCGCGCGGCCTGGCCGAACAGCGGTTGCTGGGCGTGGGCGTCGAACGTCGCGGCGATGAACACGGTGAACAGCAAGACGTTGCCGACGATCCCGACCGGCCAGGCCCAGACCCGGCGGCGCAGGCCACCGACGGCCGAGGCGAAGCCGAAGGCGTTGCCGAGGATCTCGCGCCACGTGATCGAGTGGCCGGCGATGTCGAGGTGGGCGTCGTACAGCGACGCGAGGGCGCTCACGCCTGCTCCTTCTGGTACGGCAGGAGCCGCTCGACGTACTTGGCGATGACGTCGACCTCGAGGTTGACCCGGTCCCCCGGCTGGCGGGTGCCGAGCGTGGTGCGGGCGAGCGTCTCGGGGATCAGGCTGACCGTGAAGCGGTCGGCCCCGGCCTCGACGACCGTGAGGCTGACGCCGTCGACGGTGATCGAGCCCTTGTCGACGAGGTAGCGGCTCAGCGACCCCTTCTCGTCTTCGGGAGGCATCGCGATCTCCACGACCTCCCAGTGCTCGCTGGGGGTGCGGCTGACGACCTCCCCGACGCCGTCGACGTGGCCCTGGACGATGTGCCCGCCGAGGCGCTTGTCCGCGGTGACGGCACGCTCCAGGTTCACGGGGTCGCCGGGGCGGACGCCGTACAGGCTGGTCTTGTCGAGCGTCTCCTGCATGACGTCGGCGGTCCAGGTGTCGCCGTCGATGCTGGTGACGGTCAGGCAGCAGCCGTTGACGGAGATCGAGTCGCCCAGACCGGTGCCCTCGAGCACGGTCGTGGCGGTGATGGCGAGGCGGATGGCGTCGCCCTGGTCCTCGACCGCGGCGACGGCGCCGAGCTCCTCGACGATTCCGGTGAACATGTCAGCTCTCTCCTGGAGTGAGGGTGATGCGCACGTTGGGCTCGCTCTGCCCGTCGGGGGCGTCGAGCACGGTGACGTCCGTGACGCGGGGACGGAACGCGTCGGCGATCGTGGTGATTCCGAGGTCGGCGACCGCGCTGCGCCCGGCGCCGAGGAGCATGGGGGCGACGTACACGACGATCTCGTCGACGAGCCCGGCCTTCAGGAACGCCGCGGCCAGGGTCGGCCCGCCCTCGAGGAAGACGTGCTGGCGGTCCCGGGCGAACAGCTGCTCCAGCGCCTGCTCGGGGTCGCGGGTGCGCAGGTGCACGGTCTCGGCGTCACCGTTGAAGATCCGGCGGCCGGGGTCGAGCTCGCGCTCCCCCATGACCACGCGCAGCGGCTGGGTCGCGAGCGGCTGGTCGTGCTCGTCGCGGACGGTGAGCAGTGGGTCGTCGACCTCGACGGTGTTGGTGCCGACCAGCATCACGTCGCAGAGGGCGCGGAGCCGGTGGGTGTCGTGCCGGGCCGCCGGCGAGCTGACCCAGCGGCTGGTGCCGTCGGCGGCGGCGCTGCGCCCGTCGAGCGTGGTCGCGAACTTCCAGGTGACGAACGGGCGGCGGTGCGTCACCGCGAACGTCCAGACCTTGTTCAGAAGTCCCGATTCAACCGTCAGAAGTCCCGATTCAACCTGGATGCCGGCGGCACGCAGGGTGTCGGCGCCACCGGCGGCGGTCGGGTTGGGGTCGGACTGCGCGAACACGACCCGGCGTACGCCGGCGTCGATGAGGGCCTGGGCGCAGGGGCCGGTGCGGCCGTGGTGGTTGCACGGCTCGAGGGTGACGACCGCCGTGGTGCCGCGGGCGCGGTCGCCGGCCCGGGCGAGCGCGTCGGCCTCGGCGTGCGGGGTGCCCGCGCCGCGGTGGTAGCCCTCGGCGACGGTCGCGCCGTCGGCGTCGAGCAGGACACAGCCCACCCGGGGGTTGGGGCCGAGCGGGACGCCGGGGGTCGCGGCGAGCTCGAGGGCGCGCAGCATCGCGGCCCGCTCGGCTGCCGTGGTGGCTCCGCTGGTCACTGGTGGCCCCTCGTGTCCGGTCACGGACTCCGGGGCTGACGGGTCGCGCACGTACGACGTACGTGTCGACGACACCTGCGTGCGCTTCCCATCCGGACTTTGACCGTCGGTCCAGGAGTTCCACCTGGTCAACCGGTCACTGGCTGTGACCGGGTCGCGGACTTTCACCGCCGGCTCGGAATTTCACCGACCCCAGAGCACGCGAGAATGAATTCTCGTCGGGGCGAGTCTGCCACAGCCGCCGCGCCGACGTCGTGGTGGTTCGCGTCACACGGACGAGGCGGCCTCGGCGGCGGCGCGCAGCTCGGCGACCATCCGGTCGGGGTCGTCGGCCGAGTAGACGGCCGAGCCGGCGACGAACACGTCGGCGCCGGCCTCGGCACAACGGGCGATGGTGTCCAGCGACACCCCGCCGTCGACCTGCAGCCAGGTCTCGACGCCGTGCTTGTCCATCAACTCGCGGGCGCGGCGGATCTTGGGCAGGCACAGGTCGAGGAACTTCTGGCCACCGAAGCCGGGCTCGACGGTCATGATCAGCACCATGTCGAGCTCGGCGAGCAGGTCCTCGTAGGGCTCGATCGGCGTGGCCGGACGCAGCGCCATGCTGGCCCGCGCGCCGTGCGACCGGATCTCGCGCGCCAGCCGCACCGGCGCCCGGGCGGCCTCGACGTGGAACGTCACCGAGCCGGCACCGGCCTCGACGTACGCCAGCGCGTTGCGGTCGGCGTCCTCGATCATCAGGTGCGCGTCGAGGGGTACGTCGGTGCTGCGGGCGAGGGCCTCGAGCATCGTGGGCCCGAACGTGAGGTTCGGGACGAAGTGGTTGTCCATCACGTCCACGTGCACCCAGTCGGCGCTGGGGATGCGCGCGACCTCGGCGCCGAGGTCGGCGAAGTCGGCGTTGAGGATGCTCGGCGTGATCTGGATGTGACCCACGGGCGCGAGTCTAGGGTGAGTCCCGTGGCGACCTATGACGACCTCCACGACCACGTCCGCGGCCTGGTGCTGGGCGTCGCGCCGGACGCCGAGGAGGGCACCAGCTACGGCATGCCCGCCTGGCGGTGGAAGGGCAAGCCGCTCCTGGGCCTGAACCAGGCGAAGGCGCACGTGGGCGTCTACCCGTTCAGCCCCGAGGTGGTCGACGCGGTGCGCGACCGGCTCGACGGCTTCACCCTGACCAAGGGCGGCGTGCAGTGCACCCCGGACGTGCCGCTGCCCGACGACGTGGTCGTGGAGATGGTGCGGCTGCGGATGGCGGAGATCCGCGGCTGATCCCGGCTCGGCCGTCGCGGCAGGGAGCTGATCAGTCCTCCGGGTCGGCGGGTGGGGCGGCACCCTCGTGCTCGTCGCGCTCGGCCCACTCCAGCAGGGGGGCGATGTCGAAGACATGGTCGTCGATGTCGGCGTGCAGGTCGCCCAGCTCGGCGAACCGCTGCGGCACCGTGAAGATCGTGAAGTCGCGCGGGTCGGCGTCGTCGATCTCGTCCCAGCGCACGGGTGTGGAGACGCGGGCGTCAGGGAGGCCGCGGACGGAGTACGCCGCCGCGATCGTGTGGTCGCGGGCGTTCTGGTTGTAGTCGACGAACAGGTGGTGCGGGTCGCGGTCCTTCTTCCACCAGGTGGTGGTGACGTCGTCCGGGGCGCGGCGCTCGACCTCGCGGGCGAACGCGAGCGCGGCGCGGCGTACCTCCTTGAAGCCGTGGTCGGGGCGGATCCGCACGTAGACGTGCAGGCCCTTGCTGCCGCTGGTCTTCGGGAACCCGGTCGCGCCGAGCTCGTCGAGGACCTCGTGCGCGACGTGGGCGACGCGGCGCACCTGGTCGTAGTCGCTCAGCGGGCCCGGGTCGAGGTCGATGCGCCACTCGTCGGGCTTCTCGGTGTCCTCCCGCCGGCTGTTCCACGGGTGGAACTCGACCGTCGACATCTGCACCGCCCAGATCACCGAGCCGAGCTCGGTGACGCAGAGCTCGTCGGCGGTGCGGTTCCAGCGCGGGAAGTGCAGCTGGACCGTCTCGACCCACGGCGGCGCACCGTTGGGCAGCCGCTTCTGGTGGACCTTGTCGCCGGCCAGGCCCTTCGGGAACCGGTGCAGCATGCACGGCCGCTCGAAGAGCGCGTTCACGATGCCGGGCCCGACGGCGAGGTAGTACTCGACCAGGTCGAGCTTGGTCGCACCCGACTCCGGGAAGTACACGCGGTCCGGGTTGCTGACCCGCACGACCCGGTTGTCGACCTCGATCTCGACCGCAGGCGGCTTGGACGGCATGCCGCGAGCCTAGGGGGTTCGACCGCCTACGGTTCGGACATGGACTTCGACCAGCCGCCCGTGGTCAGCGTGTCCGCCGAGGGCGGGATCCTGCCGGACGGTGCCTGGCCCCTGACGATCCCGGCGGTCTCGCAGCTGGTCCGAGACGGGCTCGAGCTGTCGCCGTTCGTGACCTTCCTCGTCGGCGAGAACGGCTCCGGCAAGTCGACCATCGTGGAGGCGGTCGCCGCGGCGTACGGCCTGTCGCCGGAGGGCGGGTCCGCCCAGGGCCACTACTCCACGCGGGCCACCGAATCCCCACTTGCCGGGGCGCTCAGGCTCCGGCGTGGCATCGGCGCGGCGCGGTGGGGGTTCTTCCTGCGCGCCGAGACCATGCACGGCTGGTACACGTACAGCGAGAGCACCGGCGGCGGGCCGAAGTTCCACGAGATGAGCCACGGGGAGTCGTTCCTCGAGGTGCTGCGCACCCGGTTCGACTCCCCCGGCTTCTACTGCCTCGACGAGCCCGAGGCGGCGCTGTCGTTCTCGTCGACGCTCGCGCTGATCGGCACGCTCGGCCGCATCGTCGACGCTGGCGGACAGGTGCTGTGCGCGACCCACTCGCCGGTGCTGGCCGCGATGACCGGCGCCACGATCCTCGAGGTCGGCGAGTGGGGCCTGCGCCGTACGTCGTGGGAGGACCTCGAGCTCGTGCAGCACTGGAAGGCCTACCTCGACGCGCCCGGTCGCTACCTGCGCCACGTCCTCGACTGACTGCAACGCGGCCCCGGGGTCGAGGAGTCGAACAGGTGTGAGCAACCCAGAGCACTCCGAGCAGGGCGCGTTCGCCGAGTTCGTGCGGGCCACGGCGCCCCAGCTGCACCGTGCCGCCCTGCTGCTCACGGCCGACCACCACCTCGCCGAGGACCTGACCCAGACGGCGTACGCGCGCATGTACGCCTCCTGGCCGCGGACCACTCGGACCGAGAACCCGGTCGCCTACGCCCGCACCACCCTGCTCAACGCGGCCTCGTCTGGACGCCCGCGGTCCCCTAGGCGGTACGTCGCAGCAGGGCCAGGAACATCGCGTCCGTGCCGTGCCGGTGCGGCCACAGCTGGATCGTGCCTGGAACCGGCCCGGCACAGTCAGGCACGCCGGGCAGCAGGCCCGTCGCGTCCTCGAGACGGACGTCGGCGCGGGTGCTGAGCACCGAGGACACCACGCCCTGGGTCTCGGACAGCACCGGGGAGCAGGTCGCGTAGAGCACGACTCCCCCGGGCCGGGTCAGGTCGAGCGCGGCTGACACCAGCCGCCGCTGCAGCAGCACCAGGGCGAGCAGGTCGTCGGCGCGCCGGCGCCACCGCGCCTCCGGACGGCGGCGCAGCGCACCGAGGCCGGTGCACGGGGCGTCGACGAGGACCCGGTCGAAGCCACCCGGCGCGAAGGGCGGGGCGGTGCCGTCGGACGCGACCACGCCACGCACCCCGGGAGACCCCGCCAGCGCGCGCTGCACCAGGCGCGCCCGGTGCTCCTGCCGCTCGGCGGCGACCAGGCCCGCGCCGCGCTCGGCCGCCAGCGCGGCGAGCAGCGCGGCCTTGCCGCCGGGTCCGGCGCACAGGTCGAGCCAGTCTCCGTCGGGGCCGTCGACCGGTGCGGCGGCCAGCGCCACCGCCACCAGCTGCGACCCCTCGTCCTGCACGCCCGCGCGGCCCTCGGCGACGGCCGGGACCTCGCCGGGGTCGCCCCCGGTGAGCGTCACGCCGTACGGCGAGTACGGCGTCGGCTCGCCCGGGAGCTCCTCACGGGTCGCGCGCCCGGGCCGGGCCACGAGCGTCACCCGGGGCGGCTCGTTGTCGGCGGCGAGCAGCGCGAACAGCTCGTCGGCGCCGACCGCGGCCTGGAGCTCGTCGACGATCCAGGCAGGGTGGCTGTACGCGATCGCGCCGTACCGACCGGGCGCGGTCGCCGGGTCGGGGGCGACCCGGGCGATCCAGGCGTCGATGTCGTGGGCGGTGACCTTGCGGAGGACGGCGTTCGCGAAGCCGCCCGCGCCGGAGCTGACCTTGGCGCGCACCAGGTCCACGGTGGTGCTGATCGCGGCGTGCGCGGGGACCCGCATGGAGAGCAGCTGGTGGGTGCCCAGCCGCAGCGCGTCGAGCACCTTCGCCTCGACCTTGCCCAGCGGGCGGTCGATGCAGGCGGCCAGGATCGCGTCGTAGGTGCCCCGACGCCGGATGGTCCCGGACACCAGCTCGGTGACGAACGCCGCGTCCCGCCCGGTCAGGCCGTGCTGGCGGAGCACCGACGGCAGCACGAGGTTGGTGTACGCGTCGTCGACCCGCACCGCCTTCAGCACCTCGAGCGCGGCCAGGCGCGCCGGGTCGACCTTGCTGCGCGACCGGGCCTCAGCCTTCACCCAGCACCGTCCCGCTCTCGATCCGGACGCCGCGCGCCCAGTCCGCGGCCGGCATCTGCTTCTTCCCGAACGCCTTGACGTCGCCGAGCAGCACGGCGTGGGTGCCGGTGCCGACGACCACCCGGCTCTTGCCCGCGGCGAGCTCGCCGGGCGGCAGGGCCAGGTCGGTCACGGTGACCGGGCCGAGCTTGAGCCGCTCGCCGTCGTACGTCGTCCACGCGCCCGGGGCCGGTGTGCACGCGCGGATCTGGCGCTCGATCGCGATGGCCGGCTGGGTCCAGTCGACGCGGGCGTCGTCGGTCTCGATCTTGGGGGCGTACGACAGCCCGTCGGCGGGCTGCTCGCGCGCCTCGAGCGAGCCGTCGGCGATGCCGTCCATGGTCTTCACCAGCAGCCCGGCACCGCCCTCGGCGAGCCGCGCGAGGAGGTCGCCGGACGTGTCGCCGGGGAGGATCCGCTCGGTCATGATGCCGAACACCGGTCCGGCATCGAGCTCCTTGACGATCCGGAACGTGCTCGCGCCCGTGACCTCGTCACCCGACCAGATGGAGTGCTGCACCGGCGCGGCGCCGCGCCAGGCGGGCAGCACCGAGAAGTGCAGGTTCACCCAGCCGTGGACCGGGATGTCGAGCGCCGACTGCGGCAGCAGCGCGCCGTACGCGACGACCGCGCAGCAGTCGGGCTCGAGCGCCCGGAGCGCATCTTGGAAGTCGGGGTCGCGCGGGTGCTCCGGCTTGAGGACCGGTACGCCGAGCTCCTCCGCGCGCTGCCCGACCGGGCTGGCGACCAGCTTGCGGCCCCGGCCGGCCGGAGCGTCGGGCCGGGTGACGACGCCCACCAGGTCGTGGTCGGACGCGGCGATGGCGTCCAGCGCAGGGACGGCGACCTCGGGCGTGCCGGCGAAGACGATCCGCATCAGATCCCGAAGCCTCGGGTGGCGTGCGGCGAGACCTTCACCAGGGGCTGCTCCAGACCGAACCACTCCGACTCGCGGATCTCGCGCATCGCGGCCTTGCGGGCCTCGGTGTCGAGCCGGTCGATGAACAGGACGCCGTCGAGATGGTCGGTCTCGTGCTGGATCGCGCGGGCGAGCAGGTCGGAGCCCTCGATGGTCACCGGGTCGCCGTGCATGTTGAAGCCGCGGGCGACGACGGACAGCGCCCGCTTGCAGTCGAAGGTCAGCTCGGGGATCGACAGGCAGCCCTCCGGGCCGTCCTGGATCTCGGTCGAGAGGTCCAGCTGCGGGTTGACCAGGTGGCCGGGCTCCCCGTCGACGTACCAGGTGAAGACCCGCAGACCCACGCCGATCTGCGGTGCCGCGAGACCGGCCCCCGGGGCGTCGAGCATCGTGTCGGTGAGGTCCTCGACGAGCTTGCGCAGCTCCTTGTCGAAGTCCACGACCTCGAGGGCGGGCTTGCGGAGGATCGGGTCGCCGAACAGGCGAATCGGCTGAATGGCCACGCGGTCAGTCTAGGGATGGGCTCAGAGGGTCGGCGGATCGACCTGGATGCGCACGGCGTCCAGCTTGCGGCTGGAGCGGACCCGCTGCAGCTCGCCCAGGGCGTGGGACAGCTCGAGGCCGCGGGCGCGCGGCACCCGGACGACGACGCGGGACTCGCCCTCGCCGACGTCGACCGGACCGAGCACCTCAGCGCTGTCGGGTGCGGAGAGCAGCGTGAGGGCGTCGTCGATCGCCCCGGGCTCGCCCGTGATCGTCGCCAGCCGGCTGACCGGAGGGAGGTGCGCCTCGGACCGCTCGGTGGTCTCGCGTGCAGCGAAGCCGGCGGGGTCCCAGCGCACCAGCGCCTGGAGGGCGGGGTGGGCGGGGTCGCCGACCGCGACGACCCGGCCCCCGGGCCGGGCGAGGGCGGCGGCGTTCGCCCAGCGGCGCAGCGCCTCCTCGCCCGCGCGCAGGTCGATGCGGGACAGCAGCAGCCAGGTGTCGAGCAGCACGACGGCGGAGTAGCCGCCGTCCGCGACCGGCTCGCCCCCGGGCGTCGCCACCACGATCTGCGGCTTGGCGCTCACGGTCGCGAGCACCTGGTCGCCCGAGCTGGAGCGCACCGTGACTCCTGCGAAGGCGCGCCCGAGCTCCTCGGCGGTCCGCGCATCGCCCAGCACCGGCGCGCGCAGCCCGCGGTGACCACACTCCTGGCAGGCCCACGCCTCCGCGACGACGCCGCACCAGCGGCACGCGGGCGGGGTGGTCGGCCCGGTCAGCGCCAGCGGGCCCTGGCAGGCCGCGCAGCGCGCGGGCGTACGACAGCGCTCGCACGCCAGCGCCGTGGCGTACCCCAGCCGCGGCGTCTGCACGAGCACCGGCCCGTGCTCGATCGCGTCGCGGATCGCGAGGTGGACCTCGCGCGGGATCCGCGCCCCGCGCGCCTGCACGTCGTTGAAGACCGGCTCACCCGCGATGGCGACGGTCACCCGGCGGCGGGCCTCGCGGGTCGGGGCCAGCTCGCGCGCCCAGCCCGTGCGGAGGAGGTACTCCCCCTCCACGGTCCGCACGAAGCCGCCGAGCAGTGCCGCGGCCCCCTCCCGCTCCGCGCGCAGCAGCAGCGTCTCGCGCGTGTGCGGGTACGGCGCACGCGGCTCGGCGTGCAGGTCGTCACCGTCGTCCCAGATGACGACCAGGCCGAGCTCGTGGACCGGGGCGAAGCTCGCGGCCCGGGTGCCGACGACGACCCGGCGGGCGCCTCGGCTGACCGCGAGGAAGTCGCGGTAGCGCTGGGCCGGGCCGGAGTCGGCGGTGAGCGTGACGTGGCGGTCCGGCCCGAGCACCTCGGTCAGGGCCTGGTCGACGCGGGCGACGTCCTTGCCGTCGGGGACGCAGACCAGCGCACCGCGCCCGGAGTCCACCGTGGCCGCGACCGCGTGGGCCATCAGCAGCGGCCAGTCGGTCGCCGGAGCGGCGGTCCACACCGCGCGGGGGGCCGCGCCCTCGGCGAGGTGCCGCAGGAAGGCCACGCCCGGGACGTGGTCGGCCCAGGCCGCCTCCCCGGCGGCCGCGTCCCGGACGATCGGCTCGGCCGGCGGCGACTGCTCCTTCTCGGTGGTCGCGTGCCGGGCCGGTACGGCGAGCCGCAGCACGTCGGCGCGCGCGCCGGCGTACCGCTCGGCGAGGTCGGCGGAGAGCGCCGCCACCTGGGGCGCCAGGACCGGCTCGGCGCTGACCACGCGGCGCAGCGGCGCGAGCCGGCCCGCGTGGTCGGAGGCGGCGGACCGGCCGACGACGTAGCCGTCGACGTCCTGGCCGGCGAAGCGCACCTTCACCCGGACGCCGGGGACGGCGCTCTGCGCCATCGAGGCCGGGACGGCGTAGTCGAAGGGCCGGTCGAGGTGTGCGAGCGGGAGGTCGACGAGCACCTGCGCGACCGGGTCGACGGCAGCAGGCTCCGCCTCCGCGGCCTTGCGGGCCCGGGTGGCCCGCGCCTTGGCCTGCGACTGCTTGACCGACGCCCGGACCATCCCCGGCAGCAGCTCGGGTTGCGGGTCGGTCATGGTCGCAGTTCTACCAGCGCCCACCGACGCGCCGAGTGGTGCGTCAGATCCCCGCGGCGGCCTTCAGCGCGTCGGCCCGGTCGGTGCGCTCCCACGTGAACTCGGGGAGCTCGCGGCCGAAGTGGCCGTACGCCGCGGTCTTGGCGTAGATCGGGCGCAGCAGGTCGAGGTCGCGGATGATCGCGGCCGGGCGCAGGTCGAACACCTGGAGCACGGCCTGCTGGATCTGCTCGTCGCTCACCACGCCGGTGCCGTAGGTCTCGATGAAGACGCCGACGGGCTGGGCCTTGCCGATCGCGTAGGCGACCTGCGCCTCGCAGCGGGTGGCGAGGCCGGCGGCCACGACGTTCTTGGCGACCCAGCGCATCGCGTAGGCGGCCGAGCGGTCGACCTTCGAGGGGTCCTTGCCCGAGAACGCGCCGCCGCCGTGGCGGGCCATGCCGCCGTAGGTGTCGACGATGATCTTGCGCCCGGTGAGGCCGGCGTCGCCCATCGGGCCGCCGACGACGAAGCGCCCGGTCGGGTTCACGAGCAGCCGGTAGCCCTCGGACGGGATGTTGAACGTCGAGAGCACCGGATCGATGACGTGCTTCTTGACGTCGGCCTCGAGGGTGTCGAGCTGGGTGTCCTCGTCGTGCTGCGAGGAGAGCACGACGGTGTCGACGCGCACCGGGCGGTTGTCGGCGTCGTACTCGATGGTGACCTGGGTCTTCCCGTCCGGACGCAGGTACGGCAGCGTGCCGTCCTTGCGCACCGCGGTGAGCTGCTCGGCGAGGCGCTGCGCGATGACGATCGGCAGCGGCATCAGCACGTCGGTGTCGTCGCACGCGTAGCCGAACATCAGGCCCTGGTCGCCGGCGCCCTGCTTGTCCATGGCGTCCACGGAGCCGGTGCGGCTCTCGTGGCCGGTGTCGACGCCCTGGGCGATGTCGCCGGACTGGCCGCCGATCGCGACCATCACGCCACAGGACGCGCCGTCGAAGCCCTTGAGCGAGGAGTCGTAGCCGATCTCGAGGATCCGGTCGCGCACCTTCTGCTTGATGTCGACGTACCCGGTCGTCGTCACCTCGCCGGCCACCACGACGAGCCCGGTCGTCAGCAGGGTCTCCACGGCGACCCGGCTGTGCGGGTCCTGCTCGAGCATCGCGTCGAGCACGGAGTCGCTGATCTGGTCGGCGATCTTGTCGGGGTGGCCCTCGGTCACAGACTCCGAGGTGAACAGGCGTCCAGTCATGCGCACACCCTAACCAGAGGGAAGTCGTCGGGTTACTTCGTCCCAGATGACATGCGCCAACGCGCTCTTCGAGCCGCGTGCGACCTCCACCGCCGCGCCGTCGGCGCCGAGGATCACCGCCTCGTTCTCGGGGCTGCCGAAGACCGCTCCCCCGCTCACGTCGTTGACGACGAGCAGGTCGCAACCCTTGCGCGCGAGCTTGGCGCGGCCGAGGTCGAGCACCGAGCCGGTGTCGTCGCCGGTCTCGGCGGCGAAGCCGACGATCACCTGGCCGGCGCGGGCGCGCTGGGTGCTGATCTCGTGGAGGATGTCGGGGTTCTGGGCCAGCGTGATCGCGGGCGCCGAGCCGTCGGCCGCCTTCTTGATCTTGGTGCCGCTGGGGTCGGTCGGCCGGAAGTCCGCGGGTGCCGCGGCCATCACGACGGCGTCGGCGGCGGCTGCCGCGGCGACGACCTCGTCGCGCAGCTGGACGGTGGTCTCGACCCGGACGACCTTCACCCCGGCCGGGTCGGGCAGCGCGACGTTGGCGGCGACGAGGGTGACCTCCGCGCCACGGGCGGCCGCCGCACGGGCCAGGGCGTAGCCCTGCAGGCCCGAGGACCGGTTGCCGAGGAAGCGGACGGGGTCGAGGTACTCCCGGGTGCCGCCGGCCGAGACGACGACGTGGCGGCCGGCGAGGTCGAGCCCGCCGGTCGTGCCGCGGGCGAGCACCTCACGGCAGACGTCGAAGATCTCGAGCGGCTCGGGGAGCCGGCCCTTGCCGGTGTCCTTGCCGGTGAGCCGGCCCTCGGCGGGCTCGATGACCAGGGCGCCACGCTCGCGCAGGGTGGCGACGTTCGCCTGGGTCGCGGGGTGCTCCCACATCTCGGTGTGCATGGCCGGCGCGAAGACGACCGGGCAGCGAGCGGTGAGCAGGGTGTTGGTGAGCAGGTCGTCGGCGAGCCCGTGGGCGGCCTTGGCCAGCACGTCGGCGGTGGCCGGGGCGACGACGACCAGGTCGGCGGACTGGCCGATCCGCACGTGCGGGACCTCGTGGACGTCGCTCCACACGTCGGTCGCGACCGGCTTGCCGGACAGCGCCGACCAGGTCGGCGCGCCGACGAACTCCAGAGCCGCGGCCGTCGGCACGACGGTCACGTCGTGCCCGGACTCGGTGAGCCGGCGCAGCAGCTCGCAGGCCTTGTAGGCCGCGATCCCGCCGGAGACGCCGAGAACGACACGCGGCCGCTCCCCCGACGGGGAAGCGGCCTCGTGCGTGGTGCTGGTGGTCAGTGGGTCACTCGCTCAGCGAGGAGCCGGCGTCCGCGGCGGCAGCCTTGGCGGCAGCCTCCTCGGCGGCCAGCTCGGCCGGGTCGATGTCCTCGCAGGTCAGCAGGTCCTCGTTGATCTCGCGCAGCGCGATCGAGAGCGGCTTCTCCTGGACGTGGGTGTCAACGAGCGGGCCGACGTACTCGAGCAGGCCCTCGCCCAGCTGCGAGTAGTAGGCGTTGATCTGCCGGGCACGCTTGGCGCTGTAGAGGACCAGCTTGTACTTGCTGTCGGTCTTGGTGAGCAGGTCGTCGATCGAGGGGTTGGTGACGCCCTCGGCGGCGATGTTGGGAGCAGACACGCTTGGATGCCTCACAGATCGGTTGGGGATTGCTCCATCAAGGCTACCAACTGCTCCGCAGCATCGTGAACTTCGTGGTTGACGATCGTCACGTCGAACTCCGCCTCGGCGGCCAGCTCGTCCCGCGCGGTCTCGAGGCGGCGGGCCCGTTCCTCCTCGGTCTCGGTCCCGCGGCCGACCAGCCGGCGCTCCAGCTCCTCCCACGACGGGGGTGCCAGGAACACGAACAGCGCGTCCGGCATGGTCTCGCGCACCTGCCGCGCGCCCTGGAGGTCGATCTCCAGCATCGCGGGGTGGCCGGAGGCCAGCGCGAGGTCGACGGGCTGGCGCGGGGTGCCGTACCGGGCGGCCTTGTGCACGACCGCCCACTCGAGCAGGTCGTCCTCGGCGACCATCCGGTCGAACTCCTCGTCGGAGACGAACCAGTAGTGGACGCCGTTCTCCTCGCCCGGGCGCGGCGCGCGGGTGGTCGCGGACACCGAGATCCAGACCTCGGGGTGGGTACGCCGCACCTCGGCGGCCACCGTCCCCTTGCCGACCGCGGTCGGCCCGGCGAGCACGACGAGGCGCGAGCGCCGGCTCTGGGGCGCGTCACTCACGCCCGGCGAACTCCTTCTCGAGCGCCGCGACCTGCTTGGCGCCGAGGCCGCGCACCCGGCGGCTCTCGGCGATGCCGAGTCGCTCCATGAGCTGGCGGGCGCGGACCTTGCCCAGGCCGGGCATCGACTGGAGGAGGTCGACGACCTTCATCTTGCCGATGACCTCGTTGCGCTGGCCCTCCTCGATCACCTCGGAGATCGAGGCGCCGGAGTTCTTGAGCCGGTTCTTCACCTCGGCCCGCTCCCTGCGGGAGGCGGCGGCCTTCTCGAGCGCCGCCTGGCGCTGTTCGGGGGTGAGCGGGGGCAGTGCCACGTGCGAGGTCCTTCTGACGGAGTGGACGAAGTGTGGTCACCCTAGTCAGAGTCGGGTCCTCCGCGCCATGCGGGCCCCTGGTGGGGGTTGGCGCCGGCTACAGCGTGAGCGGGGTCTTGCAGACGTCACGGGCCTGCTGGTCGAGATCCTGCAGCGCCCGGAGCGTGGTGCCGCTGCCGAGCTCCCGCGCCGCGGCGTCGATCGCGGCGGTCTGCTCGTCGGTCAGCCCCGCAGGCGGGTCGTCGCGGTCGTACGTCGCCGGGTCGACGCCGGCGTCGTCCAGTGCCGCCTGCAGCGCCTCGATCCGCCCGACCAGCTGCTGCCACTCGTCGCTGATGTCGTCCGGCGCCCGGTCCTGCAGGTCGTGGAACACGTCGAGCGCTCGGAGCAGGGCGTCCGGCTGGCCGCTGCCGACGATGTCGCTCAGCTCCTGCTGGTGGTCGGCGACGGCGTCGCAGTAGTCGTCCTGGTCCGACCCGCAGCCCGCCAGCAGCGCGACGAGGAGGGTCAGGGCCAGGACGCGTCTCATGCCCGCAGCTCCTCGTTGGTGCGCTGCACAAAGTCGCGCATCGCGGCCCGGTCGGGCCCGAGGCGGAGCACCTCCCGCGACGAGCTCGGCAGCACCGCGGCCGCGGTGCCGAAGAGCCGGCGTACGTCGGCGATCGTGCCGCCCTGGGCGCCGAAGCCCGGCGCGAGGACCGGCCCGTTGAACGCGAGGTCCTCCTCCGTCGCGCCGATCGTGGCGCCGACGACCGCGCCGAAGGAGCCGAGCGGCTCGGCGTCGGCATTGAGGCGCCGCAGGTGGTCGAGCATCCGGCCGGCGACGGTGCCGTCGTCGGTGCAGGCGTGCTGCACCTCCGGCCCCTCCTTGTTGGAGGTCAGCGCGAGCACGAAGACGCCACCGTCGTGACGGCGGGCGGTGTCGATGATCGGGTCGAGCGACCCGAAGCCCAGGAACGGGCTGACGGTGATCGCGTCGGAGGCGAGCGGCGACGTCGGGTCGAGGTACGCGTCGGCGTACGCCTGGCTGGTGGAGCCGATGTCCCCACGCTTCACGTCGAGCAGCACCAGCGCGCCCGCGGCCCGGGACTCGGCGATGACCCGCTCGAGCACCGCGATCCCGCGGCTGCCGAACCTCTCGTAGAACGCCGACTGCGGCTTGATCACCGAGACGTACGGCGCGATCGCCTCGACGGCCGTGAGCGCGAACGACTCGAGCCCCGCGACGTCGTCGCCCAGGCCCCACTCCTGCAGCAGGACGCTGTGCGGGTCGACGCCGACGCAGAACGGGCCACGGTCGGCGATCGCGGCGTGGAGGCGGGCTCCGAAGGTCACTGCTGGACTCCCTTCACGATCCGGCGCGGCCACAGCGGCCCCTCGTAGACGAACGCGGTGTAGCCCTGGAGCAGGGTCGCACCCGCGTCCAGCCGGGCCCGGGCGTCGGCGACCGTGGTGATGCCGCCGACCCCGATCAGGGTCAGGTCGGGCCCGACGCGACCGCGCAGCAGCCGCAGCACGTCGCACGCCCGGTCGGTCAGCGGCCGTCCGGACAGCCCGCCGGCGCCGATCTCCTCGACCCGGGCGGCCGGCGTGCGCAGGCCCTCGCGGGAGATCGTCGTGTTCGTCGCGATGATCCCGTCGAGCCCGATCGCCAGCGCCAGGTCGGCGACCCCCAGCACGTCGTCGTCGGCGAGGTCGGGGGCGATCTTCACCAGCAGCGGCGTGCCCTCGGCGATCTTCTGCACCGCGGTCAGGATCGGCTCGAGCTTCTCGACCGCCTGGAGGTTGCGCAGCCCGGGGGTGTTCGGCGAGCTAACGTTGACCACGAGGTAGTCGGCGTGCGGCGCGAGCAGCCGCGCGGACTTCTCGTAGTCGCGCACCGCCTCGTCCTCGGGGACGACCTTGGACTTGCCGATGTTCACGCCGAGCACCGGTCCGCCGGGAGGCCGGCCCCAGGCGCGTGCGGCCAGCCGCGCGGCCACCCGCTCGGCGCCGTCGTTGTTGAAGCCCATCCGGTTGATCACGGCCCGATCGTCGGGCAGCCGGAACAGCCGTGGCGTCGGGTTCCCGGGCTGGGCCTCCCCCGTGACCGTGCCGATCTCCACGTGGCCGAACCCGAGCGCGCCGAGGCCATCGATGCCGACGGCGTTCTTGTCGAAGCCGGCGGCCAGGCCCAGCACGTTGGGGAACGTCAGGCCGAGCGCCGCCACCGGGTTGCCCGGCGTACGGCGCAGCCCGGTGACCGGACGGGCCGCCCGGATCGCCCGGAACGCGGCGTGGTGCGCCTTCTCGGGGTCGGTGCGGGTCAGGACCCGGTCGAAGAGGAACGAGTAGACCGGTGGTTTCGAGGCTCGCTCCGCTCGCACCTCAACCACCGTGACGAGCCCAGTCCTGCAGCGAGCGCACCCCGATGTCTCCTCGCCGGATCGCCTCGATGCCCTGCACCGCGGCGCCGAGGCCCTGCACGGTGGTGATGCACGGGATGTTCGCCATCACCGCCGCCGTGCGGATCTCGTAGCCGTCGGCGCGGCTGGAGGAGCCGCTCGCGGAGCCGTTCGGGGTGTTGATCACCAGGTCGATCTCACCGTCCAGGATCATCTGGACCGTCGTCCGCTCTCCGGCCGGGCCGGAGCCCTCGTAGTGCTTGCGGACGATCGTGGTCTCGACGCCGTTGCGGCGCAGCACCTCGGCGGTGCCCTGGGTCGCGAGGATCTCGAAGCCGTGCTCGGCGAGCACCTTGATCGGGAAGATCATGTGCCGCTTGTCGCGGTTCGCCATGCTCACGAACACCTTGCCGCTGGTGGGCAGCGGACCGAACGCCCCGGCCTGGGCCTTGGCGAACGCGGTGCCGAAGTCGGCGTCGAAGCCCATCACCTCGCCGGTCGACTTCATCTCCGGGCCGAGCACGGTGTCGACCTGCTTGCCGTCGGGGGTGCGGAACCGGTTGAACGGCATCACCGCCTCCTTGACCGCGATCGGCTGGTCGGCCGGCAGGTCGCCGCCGTCACCGGTCGCCGGCAGCAGCCCGCTCTTGCGCAGCGAGGCGATCGACTCCCCCATCATCACGCGGGCCGCCGCCTTGGCCAGCGGCGTCGCGGTCGCCTTGGACACGAACGGCACCGTGCGGCTCGCGCGCGGGTTGGCCTCGAGCACGTAGAGCACGTCCGAGCCCAGCGCGAACTGGATGTTCAGCAGGCCTCGTACGCCGACGCCGCGGGCGATCGACTCGGTGGCCGTGCGGATCCGGGCGATCTCGGCAGCGCCGAGCGTGATCGGCGGCAGCGCGCACGACGAGTCGCCGGAGTGGATGCCGGCCTCCTCGATGTGCTCCATCACGCCGCCGAGGAAGAGCTCGTCGCCGTCGTACAGCGCGTCGACGTCGATCTCGACCGCGTCGTCGATGAACCGGTCGACGAGCACCGGGTGGCTCGGGCCGATCTCGGTCGAGCGGGCGATGTAGTCCTCCAGCGCCGCGTCGTCGTACACGATCTGCATGCCGCGGCCGCCCAGGACGTACGACGGGCGCACCATCACGGGGTAGCCGATCTCGGCCGCGATCCGCTGCGCGTCGGGGAAGCTGGTCGCCATGCCGTACTTGGGCGCCGGCAGCCCGGCGTCGGCGAGCACCGCGCCGAACGCGCCGCGCTCCTCCGCGAGGTGGATCGCCTCGGGCGAGGTGCCGACGACGGTGACGCCGTTGTCCTTGAGCCCCTGCGCGAGGCCCAGCGGGGTCTGGCCGCCGAGCTGGCAGATCACGCCCGCGACCGGACCGGCCTGCTCCTCGGCGTGCACGATCTCGAGCACGTCCTCGAGCGTCAGCGGCTCGAAGTAGAGGCGGTCGGAGGTGTCGTAGTCGGTCGACACCGTCTCCGGGTTGCAGTTGACCATGATCGTCTCGTAGCCGGCCTCGGACAGCGTGAGCGAGGCGTGCACGCACGAGTAGTCGAACTCGATGCCCTGCCCGATCCGGTTCGGCCCGGAGCCGAGGATGATCACCGCGGTCTTCTCGCGCGGCGAGACCTCGGACTCCTCGTCGTACGACGAGTAGTGGTACGGCGTCGCCGCGGCGAACTCCGCCGCGCACGTGTCGACGGTCTTGAACACCGGGCGGATGCCGAGCGCGTGGCGGACCCCCCGCACGACGTCGGCGGTCATGCCGCGGATCTTGCCGATCTGCACGTCCGAGAAGCCGTGCCGCTTGGCCTTGCGCAGCAGCGCCGGAGTGAGCTCGGGCGCCGCGGTCACCTCGGCGGCGATCTCGTTGATCAGCATCAGCTGGTCGACGAACCAGGGGTCGATGCCGGTCGCGTCGAAGATCTCCTCGGGCGTCGCGCCGGCCCGGATCGCGTCCATGACCTTCTTGAGCCGGCCGTCGTGCGGCGTGCGGATCGCGTCGAGGAGCGCCGGCTTGTCGAGCTCGACCCACTCCTGGTGCCAGTCGAACAGCGCGTCCTTCGACTCCAGCGATCGCAGCGCCTTCTGCAGCGCCTCGGTGAAGTTGCGGCCGATCGCCATCGCCTCGCCCACCGACTTCATGTGCGTGGTCAGGGTCGGGTCGGCGCCGGGGAACTTCTCGAACGCGAAGCGCGGCACCTTCACCACGACGTAGTCGAGCGTCGGCTCGAACGCCGCCGGGGTGCTCGAGCCGTCGGCGCGCATCGTGATGTCGTTCGGGATCTCGTCGAGCGTGTAGCCGATCGCGACCTTGGCCGCGATCTTCGCGATCGGGAAGCCGGTCGCCTTGGAGGCCAGCGCCGACGAGCGCGAGACCCGCGGGTTCATCTCGATGACGATCACGCGGCCGTCGGCCGGGTTGACGGCGTACTGGATGTTGCAGCCGCCGGTGTCGACGCCGACCTCGCGGATGATGCCGATCGCCAGGTCGCGCAGGTGCTGGTACTCGCGGTCGGTGAGCGTCATCGCCGGCGCGACGGTGATGGAGTCGCCGGTGTGCACGCCCATCGGGTCGAGGTTCTCGATCGAGCAGATGATCACGACGTTGTCGGCCTTGTCGCGCATCACCTCCAGCTCGTACTCCTTCCACCCGATGATCGACTCCTCGATCAGCACCTCGGTGGTCGGGCTGGCGGCGAGGCCCGCGCCGGCGATCCGCTGGAGGTCGGTGGCGTCGTACGCGATGCCGGACCCGGTACCGCCCATGGTGAACGACGGCCGGACGACGACCGGGAAGCCGAGCTCGCCGGCGGCCTTCTCGCAGTCGTCCATCGAGTGGCACACGAAGCTGCGGGCGACCTCGCCGCCGACCTTGTGCACGATCGCGTTGAACAGCTCGCGGTTCTCGCCGCGGTGGATCGCGTCGAAGCTGGCGCCGATCATCTCGACGCCGTACTTCTCGAGGATGCCGCGCTCGTGCAGCGCGATCGCGGCGTTGAGCGCGGTCTGGCCGCCCAGCGTCGGGAGCAGCGCGTCGGGGCGCTCCTTGGCGATCACCTTCTCGACGAACTCCGGGGTGATCGGCTCGACGTACGTGGCGTCCGCGAACTCCGGGTCGGTCATGATCGTGGCCGGGTTGGAGTTCACCAAGATCACCCGGAGCCCCTCGGCCTTGAGCACCCGGCACGCCTGGGTGCCGGAGTAGTCGAACTCGCAGGCCTGGCCGATGATGATCGGGCCGGAGCCGATCACCATCACGCTCTTGATGTCCTCGCGCTTGGGCATCAGTCGTCTCCCTCGTCCGTGCTGGTGGTTTCGAGGCTCGGCGCTGGCGCGCCTCGCACCTCAACCACCGTGTCGGTGGTTGAGGTGCGAGCGGAGCGAGCCTCGAAACCACCTCGCCCCTCCATGAGCTGCACGAACCGGTCGAAGAGGTACGCCGCGTCGTGCGGGCCGGCGGCGGCCTCGGGGTGGTACTGGACCGAGAAGCCCTTGAGCCTCCCACTGGCGTCGCGGAGCTCGAGGCCCTCTACCACGTCGTCGTTGAGGCAGACGTGGCTGACGCTCGCCTCGCCGTACGGCGTGGTGGTGCTGCCCTCGAGGGGCGCGTCGACCGCGAAGCCGTGGTTGTGCGCGGTGACCTCGGTCTTGCCGGTGGTGCGGTCCATCACGGGCTGGTTGATGCCGCGGTGGCCGTACTTCAGCTTGTAGGTGCCGAAGCCGAGCGCGCGCCCGAACAGCTGGTTGCCGAAGCAGATGCCGAAGTACGGGATCTCGTCGGCCAGCGCCGCCTGGAGCACCTCGATCTGGTGCGTGGTGGCGGCCGGGTCGCCGGGGCCGTTGGAGTAGAACAGCCCGTCGGGCGCGACCGCCTTGACGTCCTCGATCGAGGCGGTGGCCGGCAGCACGTGCACCTCGATACCCCGCTCGGCCATCCGGTGCGGGGTCATCCCCTTGATGCCGAGGTCGAGCGCGGCCACGGTGTACCGCTTCTCGCCGATGGCGGGGACGACGTACGTCGTGTCGGTGGAGACCTCGGACGCCAGCTCGGAGCCGGCCATCTCGCCGGAGGCCTGCACGCGCTCCAGCAGCGCGGCCGGGTCGGTCTCGGTGGTGGAGATCCCGACCCGCATCGCGCCCCGCTCGCGCAGGTGCCGGGTCAGCGCCCGGGTGTCGATGCCGGAGATGCCGACGACGCCCTGCGCCCGCAGCTCGTCGTCGAGGCTGCGCTGGGAGCGCCAGTTGGACGCCCGGCGGGCGGGGTCGCGCACGACGTACCCGGCGACCCAGATCCGTTTGCTCTCCGGATCCTCGTCGTTGACGCCGGTGTTGCCGATGTGCGGCGCGGTCATCACGACGACCTGGCGGTGGTACGACGGGTCGGTGAGCGTCTCCTGGTAGCCGGTCATGCCGGTGTTGAAGACCGCCTCGCCGAACGTCTCGCCCTCGGCGCCGTACGACTCGCCGTGGAAGGTGCGCCCGTCCTCCAGGACGAGGATCGCCGGGGCGCTCATGCGAGCTTCCCGTCGAGCACGGTGGCCTTGCCCCGCAGGAAGGTCGCGACCACGCGACCGGGCAGCTCCATGCCGCGGTACGGCGTGTTGCGGCTCAGGCTGGCCGACTCGGCGGGGTCGACGGTGCGGGTGGCCGTGGGGTCGTAGAGCACCACGTTGGCGGGCTCCCCCACCTCGAGCGGGCGGCCGTGCTGGTCGGAGACGCGGCCGATCCGGGCCGGCGCGTAGGACATCCGCTCGGCGACGCCGGCCCAGTCGAGCAGGCCGGTGTCGACCATCGTCTGCTGCACGATCGACAGCGCGGTCTCGAGGCCGAGCATGCCGAACGCGGCTGCCGCCCACTCGCAGTCCTTGTCCTCGTGCGGGTGCGGCGCGTGGTCGGTGGCGACGATGTCGATGGTGCCGTCGGCCAGGCCGGCCTTCACCGCCTCGACGTCCGCGGCCGAGCGCAGCGGCGGGTTGACCTTGTAGATCGGGTCGTACGTCGCCGCGAGCTCGTCGGTGAGCAGCAGGTGGTGCGGGCACGCCTCGGCGGTGACGTCGACGCCCCTGGCCTTGGCCCAGCGCACGATCTCGACGGACCCCGCGGTGCTCAGGTGGCACACGTGGAGACGGGATCCGACGTGCTCGGCGAGCAGCACGTCGCGGGCGATGATCGCCTCCTCCGCCACCGCGGGCCAGCCGGCCAGTCCGAGGCGGCCGGACAGCTCGCCCTCGTTCATCTGCGCGCCCTCCGTGAGCCGCGGCTCCTGGGCGTGCTGGGCGACGACGCCGTCGAACGCCTTGACGTACTCCAGCGCCCGGCGCATCAGCACCGGGTCGTGGACGCACTTGCCGTCGTCGGAGAACACCCGGACGCGGGCGGCCGAGTCGGCCATCGCGCCGAGCTCGGCGAGCTGGGCGCCCTGCAGGCCGACGGTGACGGCGCCGACCGGGAACACGTCGCAGTAGCCGGCCTCGCGGCCCAGCCGCCAGACCTGCTCCACGACGCCCGCGGTGTCCGCGACCGGCTCGGTGTTGGCCATCGCGTGGACGGCGGTGAAGCCGCCGAGCGCCGCGGCGCGGGTGCCGGACTCGACGGTCTCGGCGTCCTCGCGGCCCGGCTCACGCAGGTGCGTGTGCAGGTCGACGAGGCCGGGCAGCGCGATCAGCCCGGTGGCGTCGATGACCTCGGCTTCCTCGCTGCTCCCCTCGGCGATCACGCCGTCCTCGAGCAGCAGGTCGGTCGGCGTACCGCCGAGGACCGAGACGTTCTTGATCAGGTACGAGGTGCTCACTCTTCTCCTCCGACGGCGGGCTCGGAGCCGCCCAGCAGCAGGTACAGGACGGCCATCCGCACGGCGACGCCGTTGGTGACCTGCTCGACGATCACGGAGCGCTGGGAGTCGGCCACGTCGGCCGTGATCTCCATGCCGCGGACCATCGGGCCGGGGTGCATCACGATCGTGTGGTCCTGCAGGCTCGCCATCCGGCGGCCGTCGAGACCGTAGCGGCGGGAGTACTCGCGCGCGGTCGGGAAGAACCCGCCATGCATCCGCTCCCGCTGGACCCGCAGCATCATCACCGCGTCCGCCTTCGGCAGCGCCGCGTCGAGGTCGTACGACGTCTCGACCGGCCAGCTCTCGATGCCGACCGGCAGCAGCGTCGGCGGCGCCACCAGCGTGACCTCCGCACCCAGCGTGTGCAGCAGCAGCGCGTTGGACCGGGCCACGCGGCTGTGCAGGACGTCACCGACCAGCACGATCCGCCTCCCGTCCAGGGGGCCGAGGTGCCGGGTCATGGTGAACGCGTCCAGGAGCGCCTGCGTCGGGTGCTCGTGGGTGCCGTCGCCGGCGTTCACGACGTTCGACCGGACCCACCCGGAGTGCGCGAGCCGGTGCGGCGCACCGGAGGCGGAGTGCCGGATCACCACGGCGTCGGCGCCCATCGCCTCGAGCGTCAGCGCGGTGTCCTTGAGACTCTCGCCCTTCGACAGGCTCGAGCCCTTCGCCGCGAAGTTGATCACGTCGGCCGACAGCCGCTTAGCGGCGGCCTCGAAGCTGATCCGGGTCCGCGTCGAGTCCTCGAAGAACAGGTTGACCACGGTGCGGCCGCGCAGCGCGGGCAGCTTCTTGATCGGCCGGTCGGCGAGCGAGCGCATCTCCTCGGCCGTCGACAGGACCAGCTCGGCGTCGTCGCGGCTCAGGTCGGCCGCGCTCAGCAGGTGCCGCTTCACGCGCCCACCACCCCCTCGATCGTCACCGCGTCGACCGCGTCGATGCCCGCGAGCGTGACCTTGACCCGCTCGACGAGCGAGGTCGGGAGGTTCTTCCCGACGAAGTCGGCGCGGATCGGCAGCTCGCGGTGACCGCGGTCGACGAGGACCGCGAGCCGGACGGCCTTCGGTCGGCCGATGTCGTTGAGGGCGTCCAGGGCGGCACGGATCGTGCGGCCGGAGAACAGGACGTCGTCGACGAGTACGACGACCTTGCCGTCGACGCCGCCCGGCGGGATCTCGGTGTGCAGCAGCGCGCGGGCCGGCTTCATCCGCAGGTCATCGCGATACATCGTCACGTCGAGAGAGCCGACCGGCACGTCGTTGCCCTCGACGGCAGCGATCCGCTCGGCGATCCGCCCGGCCAGCGGCACGCCGCGGCTGGGGATCCCGAGGAGGACGAGGTCGTCGGCGCCCTTGTTGCGCTCGAGGATCTCGTGCGAGATGCGGGTCAGCGCCCGGACGATGTCACGGTCGTCGAGGACCACGCGAGCCCCGTCGGGCTCAGGTTGAGGGTGCGTAGGCAACAGCCTCGGACCTCCTTCTCCGCCTCACAGGACGGCTCGTTAAAGGATGTCGAACGACACGCAGACTACCCCGACCGCCAGGGTCCGGACGAACCGGAGTCGTCGGGTTCTCAGGTGGTGGACGGTCGGTCCCGAGGCGCTAGGACTTCCTGCCCCGCAGCCCCACCCAGACGAGGGCGGCGCCGATCACCACGACGACCGGCCCGATCACCGACCACGTCGTGGTGCCGCTCATGGCACTGCCCTCGATCACGTCGAACCCCTGCAGAGTCCACACCAGGCCCATCACCACGAGTACGGCGCCGGCCACGACCCACAACGGCTTCGTCATGACGCACACTCAACCACCAACCGCCCGGCGCGTGGTTGAGTGGACGCATGCCTGAGATGCCCTTCCCCGACGACCTCCGCACCCTGCTCGCCAAGCCGAACCCGGCGGTGGTCGCGACCCTGCGTGCCGATGGCGCGCCGGTGTCGGTCGCGACCTGGTACCTCCTCGACGGCGACCGGGTGCTGCTCAACATGGACGACACCCGGGTCCGGCTCGGGCACCTGCGCCGCGATCCGCGGGTCAGCCTGACCGTGCTGGACGAGGCGGGCTGGTACACCCACGTCTCGCTCGTGGGCCGGGTCACCGAGATGTACGCCGACCAGGGGCTCGCCGACATCGACCGGCTGAGCGTGCACTACTCCGGCAACAGCTACCCGGACCGGGAGAGTCCGCGGACCTCTGCCTGGATGGAGATCGACCGCTGGCACGGCTGGGGTGCCGCCCGGAGCTGAACCGCGGAGCTGAACCGCGGAGCTGAGCCGCGGAACTAGCCAGCGAGCGGGAGTGCGCCGGGATCGGCAGCGAGCGCCTGCGCGGCGACCGCCTCCCCCATCTCGATCAGCGTGCGGGTGTGGCTGAAGTCGAAGACCGGGCCGCAGTCGAACCGCTCGTCCAGCTTCACGTGCACCACCTCGACGCCCGCTGGAAGCGCCAGGGTGGGCCGGTTGGTAATCGAGCCGGCCAGCGCGGCGACGAGCACGTCGATGGGCGTGCGCAGGCTGCGCAGCTCGCGCGGGCTCTTGGTGACGTCGAGGACCCACACCCGGTCACCGGGTGCGGCGAGGCCGTGGACGCCCGACATCGGCACGTTCTCCGCGACCCCGGCGTCGACGTGGGCGCGGCCGCCGCGCAGCCGCACCGGCGGGAGCAGGCCGGGGAGCGCCGCCGAGGCGCAGAGCACGTCGGGCAGGTAACCCGTGTCGTGGTGCGCCGGGAGGCCGGTGAGCAGGTCGGTCGTGGCGATCCGCACGGGGACCGCGAGGTCCTCGAGCCGGTGGTTCGGGACCAGGCTCGCGATCAGCTGTCGCAGCGCGCGGTTCGAGAACAGGTACGGGCGCAGCGTCGCGAGGTTGGCCACCATCGTGCGGCGCGCCCCGGTGAGCGTGGAGGCCTGCATCGAAGCCCAGACCTCGGCGAGCTGCTCCACCCGGGCGGCGCTCGGGTCGGCGGCGAGGTAGCAGCCGTTCAGCGAGCCGACGGAGCCGGCGACGACCTGGTCAGGCAGCAGGCCCGCCGCCAGCAGCGCGCGCAGCATCCCGACCTGCCCGGCGCCGCGGGAACCGCCGCCGGACAGCACGAAGATGTTGCGTCGCGCAGTTCTCACGACAGCCTCCTCGGTCGGTCCGATGTGTCACAGGTCGCATCGGCCGACTCCGGCAGAACTGAAGGTGGTTGACGGTTAAAGCGCGGCGGCCATCCCCGCGCACGCCTGGAGCCACTGCCGGCGGGTGTTCGCCGAGAGCTGCGCGTAGGGCACCACCGACCCCGCCACCAGCGCCGGGTCGTACGGCACCCGGAACACGTCGCGGGTGCGCTGCTGGTAGACGTCCACCAGGTCGTTCGCGAGCTTGGCGTCGACGTTGGCCGAGGGGTCGGACAGCACCGTGATCGCCTTGTGCTTGAGGTTCTGGTAGCCCGCGTCCTGGAGCGCGTCGAGCATCCACAGACCGCTGTAACCGGTGTCCTCGCGCACGGTGCTGGTCACGACGAGCAGGTCCGCGGCGCCCGCCGCGGCCAGCCAGTTCTCGGCGCGCATGTTGTTGCCGGTGTCGATGAGGATCACCCGGTAGAAGCGCTCGAGCAGCTTGTGGACCGCGTCGAAGTCCTGGGCTCGGATGGTGCCGGTGACGTCCGGTCGCTCGTCCGAGGCGAGCACGTCGAAGTGCGCATCGCCCTGGGACCGCACGAACGCCCCGAGGTCGCCGATCCGCGACTGGTAGACGTCGGTGAACCGCTCGAGGTCCTCGAGCAGCTCGCGGGTGGTGTTGCGGTGGGTGCTCCGCGTGCCGCGGATGCCGAGCGTCCCGCGGGTCTCGTTGTTGTCCCAGGCGACCACGCCGCCACCGCGCACGGTGCCGAACGTGTAGCCCGCGGCGAGCACGCCGGTGGTCTTGGCGGCGCCGCCCTTCGGGTTGATGAACGCGATCGTCCGCGGGCCGTCGAAGTCGCGCTGGATCGTGCGGCGGTCCTCCTCGTAGCTGCGCTCGGCCGGGCCCATCTTGGGCGAGATCAGGCCGCCGCTCCAGCGGCGTACGGTCCCGCGCCAGCCCCACGTCGCCGGCCCGTGCTCCTGGGAGGCGTCGCGCCGGTCGAGGAAGTCGGTGGCGGTCATGAAGCGGCGGACCTCGCCGTCGTCCTGGCCCTGGGCGGGTGCGTCGGCGGGCGGCGCGGCATGGCTCGTGGGCGGGGCTGCGGGCGGCGGCCCCGCGGGCGGCGGGCCGGCCGGTGGCGGGCCGGCGGGGGCCGCGGCGGTCGGGGGGTACGACGGCGGCGGCCCGACTGGCGCCGCGGTCGGGCGGTACGCCGCGTCCGACTCGGCGGCCGCACTCGAGTCCCGATGGGCCGCGGCGTACACCGCGAGCTCGTCGGTCGAGTAGAGCCGGTCGCTCGTGTCGTCGTGGTCGTGTCGCGAGCCGGCCGAGCTCCATGCGTCCTGCGACATCGGTGTCCTCCCTCGGGTGCCGGTGCTCCTGCTGGCTGGGTCCTTCCCCGAAACTGCGCGGACCACACCCGCCCGTGGTGCCAACATGGGTGGATGCCGCTGTCGACACGACGAGCCCTGATCGGAGCCGGTCTGGCGGGAGGCGCCGCCCTCGTCGTCGGCTGCGACGACGACACCGACCCGGACGGCGCGCCCGGCCCGACCGCCGCGGCCACCGGCTTCGACCCGGCCGACTGGGCCTCGGTGCGCGCCCAGTTCCCCCTCGACGGCGGCCTGGCTCAGTTCGCGGCATTCGTGCTGTCCCCGCACCCCGCGCCGGTCCAGGCCGCGATCGATCGCCACCGCGAGCAGCTGGGCGCCGACACCGAGCGGGCGCTGCTCGAGGGCTACGCCCTCGAGGACGCCGTCCGCGAGGCGGCCTCGGCGTACGCCGGCGGTGCGGCAGGTCAGTACGCGCTCACGGACAGCACCACGATGGGCCTCGGGATCATCTACGGCGGGCTCGCGCTGACACCGCGCGACGAGGTGCTCTCCACGACCCATGACTTCTTCTCGACCGAGGACGCGCTGCGGCTGCTGACGCTGCGGACCGGAGCGCGGGTGCGCCGGGTGTCGCTGTACGACGACCCCGCGACAGCCACGGTCGACGAGATGGTCGACCGCCTGGTCGCGGGCCTGACGCCGCGGACCCGGGTCGTCGCGATCACCTGGGTGCACTCCAGCACCGGGGTCCGGACGCCCGTCCGCGAGATCGCCGACGCGCTGCCCGACGGCGTGCTGCTGTGCGTCGACGGCGTGCACGGCTTCGCGGCGGTCGACGTCGACCTGCCGGACCTCGGCTGCGACTTCCTGTCCGCGGGCACCCACAAGTGGCTGTTCGGGCCGCGCGGCACGGGCCTCGTCTGGGGCGCGAGCTGGGGACCGCTCACCGAGATCATCCCGTCGTTCTCGCCGCAGAGCCCGGCCGGCCGGATGACCCCGGGCGGCTACCACTGCTTCGAGCACCGGTGGGCGCTGGCCGACGCGTTCGGGTTCCAGCAGCAGGTCGGCCGCTCCGCCGTGGTCGAGCGCACCGTCGCGCAGGCGACGCAGCTCAAGGAGGGGCTCGCCGGGACCGGCGTCACGGTGATCACGCCCGCCGACCCCGCGGTCTCGGCCGGGATCGTCTGTGTCGACGTGCCCGGAGTGCCACCGCCGAACGCGGTGCTGACGCTGCGCGAGCAGGGCATCGTCGCGAGCGCGACGCCGTACGCGACGTCCTACCTGCGCCTCGGGCCGAGCATCGTCACGACCCCGGACGAGGTCGACGCCGCCGTCGAGGCGGTCGGTGGCCTAGTCGCCTAGGTCGGCGAGAGCGGACTCGATGGCGCGGTGGAACGTCGGATAGGCGTAGATCATCGTCCGCAGCGTCGCGACCGGCACCTCCGCGTGCACCGCGACCGCGAGGAACCCGAGGATCTCGCCACCGGCCGGCCCGACGACCGTGGCGCCCACGAGCACGCCCCGGTCGGCGTCCTCGACGACCTTGACCAGCCCATGGCCGCCGGGGCCGTGGGTGAAGCCGCGCGAGGACTGCGCGAGGTCGGTGGAGCCGGTGCGCACGTTCAGTCCGGCGTCGCGGGCCGCCTGCTCGGTCATGCCGACGCCGGCGACCTCCGGATCGGTGAACGTCACGTGCGGGACGGCGTGGTAGCGCGCCGGCTCACCACCCTGCTCGAGCACGTCGCGCAGCGCGATCGCGGACTGGTACATCGACATGTGGGTGAACGCGCCGTGCCCGGTCACGTCCCCGATCGCCCACAGCTTCTCCCCCGCTCGCAGCCACTCGTCGACGGGGATGGTGCGCGCCGTCGGGTCGAGGCCGACGGTCTCGAGGCCGAGGTCGTCGAGGTTCGGCGTGCGCCCGGCGGCGACCAGCACCTTGTCGGCCGTCAGCCGCTCACCGTTGCTGAGCTCGAGGGTGAACGCGCCGTCGGCGTACGCCGCGCGGGTGGCGTCCACCGAGGTCAGCACCCGGATCCCGTCCTCGGCGAAGACCTGGGCGAGCAGCTCGCTCGCCTCCGGCTCGTTGACCTCCAGCAGGCGGGAGCCGTGCTGGACCACGGTGACGCGGACACCGAAGCGCGCGAAGACCTGGGCCAGCTCGCAGCCGATCGGGCCGCCGCCTATGACGACGAGCGAGCCCGGCAGCTCGGTGACCCGGACGGCGTCGCGGTTGGTCCAGAACGGCGTGCCCTCGAGACCCTCGACCGGAGGGACGGCCGGTCGGGTGCCGGTGTTCAGCACGACCCCGCGCCGGGCGACGTAGGTGTCCCCGTCGACCTCCACCGTTCCGACGCCGGCCAGCCGGGCCACGCCGTGGCGCACGGTCGCGCCGGCGTCCTGGAGCCGGTCGACGGCGATCGTGTCGTCCCAGTGGGTGGTGGCGTCCTCGTCGATGCGGGTCGCCACCGGCGCCCAGGAGGGGACGATCGAGGCGTCGCCCGCGAGCGACGACGCCCGGCGTACCTCGGCGACCGCGTCGCTGGCACGCACCATCATCTTGGTCGGGATGCACCCGTAGTACGGGCACTCGCCGCCGACCAGGTGCCGGTCGACGACCACCACCTCGAGACCGGCCTTCGCGGCCCCGTTGGCGAGCGCCTCGCCGCCGGGTCCCGCACCGATGACGACCAGGTCCACCTCGTGCTGAGTCATGCGCCCCAGCCTATTGAGTCGGGCCAGGGAGTCAGGCCAGCGTGGCCTTGTTGCGTTCCACCGCGCCGAGGACGCCGTTGACGAACTGGGGAGACTCGTCGGTCGAGAGGTCGGTGACCAGGGCCATCGCCTCGCTGATCGCGACGCCGTCGGGAACGTCGTCGGCGTACAGCAGCTCCCACACGCCGAGCCGCAGCACGTTGCGGTCCACGGCCGGCATCCGCTGCAGCGTCCAGCCCTCGGCGTACTCCGTCAGCACCTCGTCGATGCGGGTCCGGTGCTCCTCCACGCCGCGCACGAGCACGACCGTGTAGTCGTTGGTCGGGCCCTCGCCCTCGGCGATGGCGCGGTCCAGCGCCTCGGTCGCCGTCTCGCCGCGGAGCTCCGCGGCGAAGAGGACGTCCAGCGCGCGCTTGCGCGCCTTGGTGCGAGCCGACATCAGCCCTTCACGCGCCCCATGTACGAGGAGTCGCGGGTGTCGACCTTGACCTTCTCGCCCTGGTTGATGAACAGCGGGACCTGGATCTCGTGACCGGTCTCGAGGGTCGCCGGCTTGGTGCGACCGGTGGCGGAGTCGCCGGCCAGGCCGGGCTCGGTGAAGGTGATCTCGAGCTCGACCGAGGCCGGGAGCTCGATGAACAGCACGCGGCCCTCGTTGGTGGCGACGATCGCCTCCTGGTTCTCGAGGAGGAAGTTCGCGGCGTTCCCGACGATCTCCGGGCTGATCTCGAGCTGCTCGTAGCTCTCGGTGTCCATGAAGACGTACGACGAGCCGTCGTTGTAGAGGTACTGCATCGAGCGGCGGTCGACCGTGGCGGTCTCGACCTTGGTGCCGGCGTTGAAGGTCTTGTCGACGGTCTTGTTCGACTCGACGTTCTTGAGCTTGGTGCGCACGAAGGCCGGGCCCTTGCCGGGCTTCACGTGCTGGAACTCCACGACGGCCCAGAGCTGACCGTCGATGTTGAGAACCATGCCGTTCTTGAGGTCGTTCGTGGTTGCCATGCGCGCGTGTCAGCCTTCGTACGTCGAGGGATCGGAGTGGCCGCCCGGCAGGACCGGGCACCAGCGCACGAGTCTATCGGCTGGGGTCCGCCGACCTGAAAACGCTAGGACAGCTCCCACACGACCCGCACCGTCACGCTCGCGCTCTTCCTGCCCGCCCGGATCGGCACCTTCATCGCCGCGCTGTCGCGCGCCAGGTAGCCGAGCTCGGCGTACTGCGGTGTCGGCACCGGCTTGACCCGCACCTCGCGCAGCGTCATCACCTCGCCGAGCTCCTGCCCGGACGCCGCGGCGTACTCCTCGGCCTTCGCGGTCGCCTCCGCGACGGCGGCCTCACGGGCCCGCTTCATCACTGCGTCGGTGTCGCCGACGAGGAGCCGGATGTCGCCCACCCGGACGTCGTTGCCGCCGGCGGCCACCGCTGCGGAGACCGCGGCGCCACCCTGCTCCAGCTCGCGCACGAGCACCGTGGCGCGCTGGCCGACGCGGTAGCCGGTGATCGTGGGCGGGTCGTACTGGTGGTACTGGTACACCGGGTTCATCGACAACCCCGTCGTCTGGACGTCGCCCTTCGCGACACCCTGGTCGGCCAGCGCGGCGAGGACGTCGTCCATCGCGGCACTCGCGGCGTCGAGCGCGGTCTCCAGGTCGTCCCTGACGACGGTCACGCCGACGTCGAAGGAGAGCTGGTCGGGCACCGCCGTCGCGTCGCCGGCCCCGGTCATCGTCAGGGTCCGGGCCCGCTCGACGGCCGGCTGCTCGTCGTCCACGGCCTGGGCGGGCGTGCCTCCGCCCCCGGCACCGCCGAGCAGGAAGGCGACGAGCAGGGCGAGGACCACCACCACCGTCACCAGGATGCTGCGCACACTCACGGTCATCTTCGCGTCCAGGTTCGCTTCCATGGAGGTCCGACGCGAGGCCGGTGGCCCGGGTTCCACCCGGCCGGGCTCATGGCCCGGACGGTCTATGGCTGGCCGCGAACGGGGTCCCTACCGTCGAACGATGGATACCTTCAAGCGTCAGTGGATCGGCATCGTTCTCGGCATCCTCGCGCTGTTCGTGGCCCTGGGCGGGCCCGCAGTCGCGTCCAGCACCGCCAAGGCGGCAGGCAAGCTCATCACCAGCAAGCAGATCAAGGACGGCACGATCCAGACCAAGGACATCAGCCCCACGGCTCGCAACGCGCTGAAGGGCCAGACGGGACCGGCCGGTCCGCCAGGTCCCGCGGGCGCCCAGGGACCGCAGGGCGAGCCCGGGCCGGCCGGCTCGATCCAGGACGCCCCCGCAGGTGGCGACCTGACCGGCACGTACCCGAACCCGCAGCTCGGTCCCCAGAGCGTCGGGCTGCCCGAGCTGGGCACGATCCCCGCGGTCCGCGTCACGGGGACGGCGAGCGCGATCCCGAACAACGTGTCGGGCGGCACGGTCGTCAACTGGGGCTCGGGGATCACCTTCGAGACCGGTGGCGACCTGTTCGACGCCGCCGAGGGGACCCGCCTGGTCGCCCCGGTGACCGGCATCTACCAGGCGACGGCGACCCTCGGCTTCAACTCCAACGCCACGGGCACCCGCTCGGTGAACATCGCGATCAACGACCTGAACACCTCCCCCGCGTGCTTCGACCGTGACCAGGCGACCTCCGACGGCTCCACGTTCGTGCACGTCAGCTGCCCGGTGCGGCTGCTCGCCGGCGAGTTCGTCACGGTCCGCGCCACCCAGACGTCCGGTGCCGCCCTCGGCTTCAGCGGCTTCGACTCGGCCTCCCTCACCTGGATCGGACGGGCCTCGTGATGCTCAGGCGCGGGCGATGACCTCGAGGGCCATCCGGTAGCCCTCGATGCCGTGCCCGGCGACCACCTCCGCGGCGTACGGCGTCACCACCGACGTGTGGCGGAACTCCTCGGGTCGCTGGTGGGGGTCGGAGATGTGGACCTCCACCAGCGGGGCGACCAGCTGCGCGCAGGCGTCGAAGATCGCGTACGAGTAGTGCGTCCACGCCGCGGCGTTGAGCACGACCGGGTTCGCGTCGTCGGCGGCGGCGTTGAGCCAGTCGAGCATCTCGCCCTCGTGGTTGGTCTGCCGCACCTCGACCTCGAGGCCGAGCGCGGCGCCCCACTCGACGCACAGGTGGGCGAGCTCGGCGTGGGTGGTGGCGCCGTAGATCTCCGGCTGCCGCCGGCCGAGCCGGCCGAGGTTCGGGCCGTTGAGCACCAGCACCTTCGTCACGAGCGACCTCCGATCGCGGTGTAGGCGTCGCGCAGGTCCGCCAGCGACGGCCCGGCGAGCACGGCGGGCTTGGCGACGTCGGTGAGCACCACGAACCGCAGCTGCGAGCCGCGGGACTTCTTGTCGACCTTCATGGCGGCGTGCAGGTCGTCGAACGACGCCTTGGCGTACGTCGTCGGCAGCCCGACCCGGGCGAACACCTCGCGGTGCCGCTCGACGACGTCGACGTCGAGGGTCCCGGCCCGCGCGGCCAGCTCGGCGACGTACACGCACCCGATCGCCACGGCCTCGCCGTGGCGGATCCGGTAGTTCTCGGTGCGCTCGATCGCGTGCGCCATCGTGTGGCCGTAGTTGAGGACCTCGCGACCCGGGTGGCCCTTCGCGCCGCCGGTCTCCTTGAGGTCGGCCGCCACCACCTCGGCCTTGACCGCGACCGCCCGCTCGACGAGCTCGCGGAGCGCGGCGGAGTCGGGAGTGATCTCGGCGGGGTCGTTGCCCTCCACGAGGTCGAGGATCGCGGGGTCGGCGATGAAGCCGCACTTGACGACCTCGCCCAGGCCGGCGACCAGCTCGGGGCGGGGCAGCCCGCGCAGCGTGGACAGGTCGCACAGCACCCCGGCGGGCTCGTGGAACGAGCCGACGAGGTTCTTGCCGCTGCGCGTGTTGATGCCGGTCTTGCCGCCGACCGCCGCGTCGACCATGCCCAGCAGCGTGGTGGGCACGTGCACGACCTTCACGCCACGCAGCCAGGTCGCCGCCACGAAGCCACCGAGGTCGGTGGTCGCGCCGCCGCCGAACGTCACCAGCGCGTCGGAGCGGGTGAACCCGGCCTCGCCGAGCGCCTCCCAGCACGACACCGCGACCGCGGCCTTCTTGGCGCGCTCCCCGTCGGGGATCGGCAGGACCATCACGTCGTACGCCGCTGCGAGGGAGTCCAGCACGGGGCGGACCAGCTCGGAGAGCGCGTCGGAGAACACCACCGCGACCCGCTGCACGCCGACTCCCAGCATCTGCGGGAGCCGCTCCGACAGGTCGTGCCCGATCACCACGTCGTACGGCGACTGCCCGCCGACACGCAGCACGGTGTCCTTCTTCTTCCTCATCCCGCCCCTCACGACCGATTCCGAGTCAACGTCGCGTCGATGTCCCCGGCGACATCCTCGGGGGTGCGGCCGTCGGTGTCCACGACCAGGGTCGCCACCGACTCGTAGATCGGGGTGCGCTCGTCGAGCAGCGCCTTGATCTGGCCGCGGACGTTGCCGAGCAGCAGCGGGCGCGACGTGCCGAGCCCGACCCGCTTCACGGCGTCCGCGAGCCCGACCCGCAGGAACACGACCTCGTGGCCGGCGAGGAGCTCGCGGGTGCCGGGGTCGAGCACCGCTCCCCCGCCGAGCGCCAGCACGCCGTCGTGGGAGGCCAGGGCCGCGGCGACGGCCTCGCGCTCGAGGCGCCGGAACTCCGCCTCCCCCGAGTCCACGAAGATGTCGGAGATCGTGCGGCCCTCGGCTCTCTCGACGTCGTGGTCGGTGTCTCGGACCGAGACGCCCCAGGCCTCGGCCAGGAGGCCGGCGACCGTCGTCTTGCCGGCTCCCATCGGGCCGACCAGGACGACCCGTGGGCTCACTTGAACCTCAGCGTGTCCAGGTAGCTCTCGGCGTTGCGGCGGGTCTCGGCCACGGAGTCACCGCCGAACTTCTCGAGCACCGCGTCGGCGAGGACCAGCGCGACCATCGCCTCGGCGACGATGCCGGCGGCCGGCACGGCGCACACGTCGGAGCGCTGGTGGTGGGCGACCGCCTCCTCGCCGGTGGCGACGTCGACGGTGCGCAGCGCACGCGGCACGGTCGCGATCGGCTTCATCGCGGCGCGGACCCGCAGGATCTCGCCGGTCGTCATCCCGCCCTCGGTGCCGCCGGAGCGGCCGCTGACACGACGGATCCCGTCGGCGGTCGGGACGATCTCGTCGTGCGCGAGGGAGCCCGGGGTGGCCGCGAGCTCGAAGCCGTCCCCGACCTCGACGCCCTTGATCGCCTGGATGCCCATGAGGGCGCCCGCGAGGCGCGAGTCGAGACGCCGGTCCCAGTGCACGTGCGACCCGAGGCCCGGCGGCAGCCCGTGCACGACGACCTCGACGACACCGCCGAGCGTGTCGCCGTCCTTGTGCGCCTGGTCGATCGCGGCGACCATCTGCTTCGAGGCGTCGGCGTCGAGGCACCGGACCTCGTCGGCGTCGAGGCGGGCGACGTCGCTCGGCTCGGGCCACAGCCCGGCCGGCGCACGGACGCCGCCGAGCTCGATCACGTGGGAGACGACCTGTGCCCCGACGGCCTGCTCCAGGAAGTTCGAGGCGACGCGGCCCAGCGCGACCCGGGCCGCGGTCTCGCGCGCGGACGCGCGCTCGAGGATCGGGCGGGCCTCCTCGAAGTCGTACTTCTGCATGCCGGCGAGGTCGGCGTGGCCGGGCCGCGGCCGGGTCAGCGGGGCGTTGCGCGCGAGGGCGTCCAGCTCGGCCTGGTCGACGGGGTCGGCCGACATCACCTTCTCCCACTTCGGCCACTCGGTGTTGCCGACCTGGATCGCGACCGGGCCGCCCTGAGTCTCGCCGTGGCGGACACCGCCGACCAGGGTGACCTCGTCCTGCTCGAACTTCATCCGGGCGCCGCGGCCGTAGCCGAGGCGGCGCCGGGCCAGCGAGTCGGCGATGTCGTCGGAGGTCACCCGCACGTGGGCCGGCAGCCCCTCGAGGATCGCGACCAGGGAGGGGCCGTGGGACTCGCCCGCAGTCAGCCAACGCAGCATGAGCCCAGTGTTTCACGGCTGTTCGCCGGTCGGTCGGCGGTCACCCGGAGACGAGATACGACCAGACCGCCGGCCCGAACGCGATGCCGGCGAGGGCGCCGACCAGCAGGAACGGGCCGAAGGGGTACGACGCCTTGAGCGCCTGCCGGTCACGGCGCAGCAGCGCGATCACGAACCCGGACACGGCGAACACCAGGAACCCGCCGTAGACGCCGACCAGGAGCTCGGCCCAGCCGAGGTAGCCGAGCGCGAAGCCGAGCACGGCCGAGAGCCGGACGTCGCCGTAGCCCATCCCGGCGGGGTGGATCCACCACAGCGCGTGGAACGCCAGGAACACCACGGCCGAGCCGAGTGCGGCTCGCCCCAGCGCCTCCGGGTCGTCCTCGATCAGCGCCGACACGGCAGCCAGGGCGATCACGCCCCCGAACGCCGGCCAGATGATCACGGTCGGCAGCAGGTGGGTCCGGGCGTCGATCAGGCCGAGCGCGACGCCGACCGGCACCAGCGGGAGGAGGAACAGCAGGGACCAAGAGGCCCCGAGCGTGCCTCCGATGACCGCCCCGGCAGCCGCCGCGACCGGGACGGCGTACGGCTCGTGCTGACGCACGGCCGCGGGGACGCGGGCGACCAGGAGCGGCACGGTCAGCGCACCGGCGGCGCAGGCGGTCGCGCTGACCAGGGCGGCCTCCCAGGAGGTCATGGAACGGTCACGGGCCGGCCCGGCGCGCCGCCAAGGCCTCCTCGCCGGCGGTGCGCATGGCATCCAGCGGTCCGGGGAGTCCGGTGAACAGCTCGAACTGGAGCACCGCCTGGTGCACGAGCAGGTCGAGCCCGCTGATCAGCACCCGGTCCCGGGCTGCGGCGGCCAGCGGAGTCGGCCAGGGGTCGTAGACGACCTCGAAGACCACCGGGACGTCGTCGCAGCGGGCCACGAGGGCGGCATCCTGGGCGGCGGCAGGGATCGTGGACACCACGACCTCACCGGTGACCTCGCCGTCTGCCAGCGCGTCGAGGACCACCTCGGGCCGTGACGGGTGCGCCCGGATCGCCTCCGCGGCGTCGGCGGCACGCTCGGGCGTGCGCGCGAGCACGCGGACGGTCCTGGCGCCGAGCTCGCACAGCGCCAACCCGGTCGACGCGGCCGTCGCGCCACCGCCGAGGACCGTGGCCGCGGTCACCGGGCCGTCGTAGCGCTCCCGGATCGCCGCGACCGCTCCGGGCAGGTCGGTGTTGTCCGCGAACAGGCCGTCCTCGACGAACACCAGCGTGTTGACCCCGCCTGCGAGCCGGGCGCGCTCGGTGACCGTTCCGTGCGTGAACGCGAGCCCGCTGCGCTTGTGCGGCATCGTCAGCGACAACCCCCGCCACTCCGGGCCGCAACCCAGCACGAACGCCGGGAACTCCTCGGCGGTCACCCGGATCGAGTCGTACTGCCAGTCGAGCCCGACCTCGGCGTACCCCGCCCGGTGCAGGGTCGGCGACAGCGAGTGGGCGATCGGGTCGCCCAGGACCGCGCACCTCATCGCGACCCGGTCAGCACCGGTCGGACTGGGTGGCGCAGTACTCATCCAGCTCTGCCTTGAACTGGAGGAACTCGTCGTAGGACTCGGTGAACTTCGTCTCGCCGGTCTTGAGGTTGACCGTGACGTAGAACAGCCAGTCGCCGTCCGCCGGGTTCGCCGCTGCCTGGATGGCCGCGTCGCCGGGCGCCTCGATCGGGCCCGGCGGGAGACCCACCTGGGTGTAGGTGTTGTAGGGCGAGTCGGCGACCGAGTCGATCTCCTCCTGCGTCAGACGGGTGACGCCGGACCGGCCGAGCGCGTAGTTCACGGCTGCGTCGACCTGAAGCAGGCCGTTGGTCACGCCGTTGTCGGGGTTCTCGATCCGGTTGTAGATCACCCGGGAGATGTTCGGCATGTCGTCGCCGCGCCCCTCGGCCTCGACGAGGCTGGCGACGGTCATCAGCTCGTGCGGGGTGTAGCCGAGCTCAGCGGCGCGCGCCTCGAGGTCGGCGTCCTCGGCCGCCTGCTTCCAGCGGTCGACCATCGCGCTGAGCATCCGCTTCGGGTCGTCGTTCGGCCCGAAGTCGTACGTCGCCGGGAACAGGTACCCCTCCGGGTTGCCCTCGGCGTAGTCGGGCAGCCCCAGCTGACCGGGGTCGGCGAGGACCTTCTCGAAGTCCTTCGCCTTGAAGTCGGTGTTCTCGGCCAGGGTCTCGACGATCTGGTCGACGGAGTAGCCCTCGGGGATGGTGACGGTGTTCTTCACCAGGTTCGCGGGGTCCACCAGGATCTCGACGACGTCCTCGGCGGCCATCTCCTTCTTCAGCTGGTAGAAGCCGAACTGGATCTGGCTCGAGTCGGGGTTGGCGATCGCGGCGTTGGTGAAGGCGTCGACCGACTCCACGACCCCGGCTGCCTTCAGGTTGCGGCCCATCTCGGCGACGGTGTCGCCCTGCTCGACCTCGAACACGACCTTGCCGCGGCCCGGGCCCGGGTAGTCGGGTGCCGACTCGAACTGGTCGCGGACGGTGTCGATGCCCCACGAGACCACGAAGTAGAAGCCGCCGACGATGACCGCCAGGGCGACCAGGACGGCGATGCAGCCCGGCACGCTGCGGCGCTTGCGCGCGCGGCGGCGCCCGCCCGGCTCGTAGGGCGCGTCGTCCTCGCCGTCGAAGTCGTCACCGAGCAGGCCGGTGTCCTCCTCGGTGGCGTCGTACTGGTCGTGCTCGTCGGTCATCTACGTCTCCTCGACGATCTCGCCCGGTGCAGCGCCCGTCGCGCGTTCGGTGTCCAGTGCGTGCTGCAGGATGAGGACGGCAGCCGCCTGATCCACCACGGCGCGCCGCTTGCCCCCCTTGCGGCCCTGGTCGCGCAGCATAGCCTCCGCCGAAACCGTGGTCATCCGCTCGTCGACGAGCCGGACCGGGACCGGCGAGACCCGCCGAGCGAGGGCCGCGGCGAACTCGCGCACCTTCGCAGCCGCCGGCCCCTCTCCCCCCGACAGCGATCGGGGCAGCCCCACGACGACCTCGACGGCCTCTTCCTCGGCGAGGATCCGCGCGATCCGGGCGAGGTCGCCCTTGCCGCGGCGCACGGTCTCGACCGGGGTCGCCAGGAACCCGGTCGGGTCGCTGCGCGCGACCCCGATCCGGGCGTCCCCGGGGTCGATGCCGAGGCGTACGCCGTGGCGCATCAGGCGGACGCCACCCGGCCGACCTCGGTCGTGACGACGGCGAGCGCCTCGTCGATGCGGGAGGAGTCGGTGCCGCCGCCCTGGGCGACGTCGGCCTTGCCACCGCCCTTGCCGCCGACCAGCGGGCCGACCGCGCGGACCAGGTCGTTGGCGCTCAGGCCGCGGGCCTGCGCCTCGTCGTTGAGCGCGGCGACGACCGACACCTTGCCGTCGGCGGCGCCGATCACGACGACGACGCCCGGCTCGCCCTGCGGCAGCCGGCCTCGGACGTCGAGCGCGAGCGTGCGCACGTCACCGCCCGAGGCGCCGTCGGCGCGGTGCGCCACCAGGTTGACCGGCCCGACCTTGGCCGCACCGGCGGCGAGCTCGCCCCCGGCCGCGAGCAGCTGGCCGACGCGGACCCTCTCGATCTCCTTCTCGGCCGCGCGCAGCTTCTCGACGATGTCGTTGACGCGCTCGGGCAGCTGCTCGGGGCGCACCTTGAGCGCCTCGGACAGCTGGTTGACCAGCACGTGCTCGCGGGCGAGGAAGCGGTAGGCGTCGCTGCCGACCAGCGCCTCGACGCGGCGTACGCCGGAGCCGATGGACGACTCGTGGAGCAGCTTGATGACGCCGAGCTTGCCGGAGCTGCCGGCGTGCGTGCCGCCGCAGAGCTCACGAGCCCAGTCGCCCACCGACACGACCCGCACCCGGTCGCCGTACTTCTCGCCGAAGAGCGCCATCGCGCCGGACTTCACGGCCTCGGCCTGGCTCATGACCTCGGCCCCGACGGCGAGGTCCTCGAGCACCACCTCGTTGACCCGCGCCTCGACGTCGGCCATCACCGACTCGGGAACGGCACCGGTCGCGGAGAAGTCGAAGCGGAAGCGGCCCGGGGCGTTCTCGGAGCCCGCCTGGGTCGCGGTCTCCCCCAGCGCCTCGCGGAACGCCTTGTGCACCATGTGCGTCGCGGTGTGGGCACGCGAGATGGACCGGCGCCGCTCGAGGTCGACCGCGGCGTGTGCGCCGAGCCCGGTGGTGACCTCGCCGGAGAGCACCTTGACCTTGTGCACGATCAGGCCGGTGACGGGCGACTGCACGTCGTAGACCTCGAGACGCGCGCCGTTCGCGAGCTCGATCACGCCCTGGTCGGCGAGCTGGCCGCCGCCCTCGGCGTAGAACGGGGTGCGGTCGAGCACCAGCTCGACCTCGTCACCCGGACCGGCCGCCGAGACGACGCCGCCCGCGGCGACGATGCCGCGCACCGAGCCCTCGTCGGTGGTCACGTCGTAGCCGGTGAACTCCACGGCGTGGCCCATCGAGTCGGCGACCTCGCGGTACGCCGAGGCGTCCCGGTGGGCGCCCTTCTTGGAGCGCGCGTCGTCCTTGGCGCGCTGCCGCTGCTCGTTCATGAGCCGGCGGAAGCCCTCTTCGTCGACCGAGAGCCCCTGCTCCGCGGCCATCTCGAGGGTGATGTCGATCGGGAAGCCGTAGGTGTCGTGCAGCGCGAACGCCTTGTCGCCGGACAGCTGCGTGCCGCCGGACTCCTTCAGCTCGGTGGTGGCCAGGTCGAAGATCGACGTGCCCGCGCGCAGGGTCTGGCGGAAGGCCTGCTCCTCGGCGTAGGCGACCGTCGAGATCCGCTCCCAGTCCTGGTGCAGGGCGGTGTAGGTCTCGCCCATCTTGTCGCGACTGATCGGCATCAGCTCCGGCAGCGCCGGGTCCTCGTAGCCGAGCAGGCGCATCGAGCGCACCGCGCGGCGCAGCAGGCGGCGCAGCACGTAGCCGCGCGCCTCGTTGCCGGGGGTGACGCCGTCGGAGATGAGCATCATCGAGCTGCGGACGTGGTCGGCGACCACGCGGAACCGGATGTCGTCCTCGGGGTCGGCGCCGTACCGCCTGCCCGACAGCTGCTCGGCCATCTGGATGACCGGGAACATCACGTCGATCTCGTACATGTTGTCGACGCCCTGGGTCAGGAACGCGACCCGCTCGAGGCCCATGCCGGTGTCGATGTTCTTCTTCGGCAGCGACCCGGCGATGTCGAAGTCCTCCTTGGACCGCACCGCGCTGAGCTCGTCCTGCATGAAGACGAGGTTCCAGAACTCGAGGTAGCGGTCCTCGGCGGAGAAGTCGCCGTCGGGACCGTACGCCGGGCCGCGGTCGATCAGCAGCTCCGAGCACGGGCCGCCCGGGCCGGGCACGCCCATCGACCAGTAGTTCTCCTTGGGGCCGAGCCGCGCGATCCGGTCGTCGGGCAGCCCGGTGATCTTCTTCCAGAGATGCAGCGCCTCGTCGTCGCCGTCCAGGATCGACGGGTAGAGCTTGGACTCGTCGAACCCCCACCCGCCGTCGGCCTGCGACTTGGTGACGAGGTCCCACGCGAGCTCGATCGCGTGCTCCTTGAAGTAGTCGCCGAAGGAGAAGTTGCCGCACATCTCGAAGAAGGTGCCGTGCCGGCTGGTCTTGCCGACGTCCTCGATGTCGGGCGTGCGCACGCACTTCTGGACGCTGGCCGCCCGGGTGTACGGCGGGGTCTCCTGGCCGAGGAAGTACGGCTTGAACGGCACCATGCCGGCGTTGACGAACAGCAGGTTCGGGTCGTCGAGCAGCAGCGATGCGGACGGGACCGGGGTGTGACCGTCGCGCTCGAAGTGAGCGACGAACCTCCGGCGAATCTCCGCGGTGTCCATCAGTTGCTGCCTTCCTGTGTCGTGTCGGTGGCGGGGATCGCCTTGTGGCGGCCGCCGGCGAGCTCGGGTGTCCCATGAGGCACGAGCCCGAGCTTCTCCCGCAACTCCGTTTCCTTGCTGGCCTGGCCCTGGGCGACCTCGTCGCGAAACATCCGCGCGCCGAGCTCCAGCGCGCCGAGCCGGTCCTTGAGCCCGTCGACGGAGAACACCTCGGCCGCACGCCGTCCCCGCACCATCGCGTAGACCGCGGTGCCGGCTCCGGCGGCGAACCAGAGCCCGCGCCTCATGCGGCGTTGCCCTCGTCGGCGCGTTGCCGGGCCTGCCACTCGCGGCGTGCCTGGCGGGTGTCGACCCGGCGCTGCTTGCGGGCCCGCTTCACCTCGCGACCCATCTCGTAGCGGATCCGGTGCCGGGTCTCCGGGTCCAGCGCGCGACGCAGCCCGTGGGCGAGCGACGCGGCCTTCACGACCGTCTCGCGCAGCACGATGTCGGCGAACAGCGTCGTCTCGATCTTGGGCGCCGGCTCCGCCTCGGGCTGACCGAGGCCGGTGATCACGAACTCCGCCTCGGGAGCGGTCCGCGGCTCGGGCCGGCTGACCCGGGCCTCGAGCGCCTCGATCTGCGCCCGCAGCTCGGCCCTCTCGGCCCGCGCGGCCTCCAGCTCACGATCGGTGCGGGACCGGGCGCGCAGCAGCGCGGCGCCGAGCGCGAGCGCGACCAGCGCCAGCACGCCCGCGGCCGCGGCTCCGATCCAGTCCTGCATGGTTCCCGACCCTATCGCGGGCCCCGTCGGTCGAGCCTGTCGAGACCCCGCAACTCGAGGCGGGCGCTCGGGTGCGGGGGTCTCGACGAGCCCGACCACCGCGACCTCACTCGCCGTGGATGATCCGGCGTACCCGCTCCCAGCGCTCCTTGATCGCGGCCTCGGCGCCCAGCGTGGTCGGCTGGTAGTACGCCGCGTCGGCGAGGACGTCGGGGGCGTACTGCTGCTCGGCGATGCCGAACGGCTCGTCATGGCTGTACTTGTACGTCGAGCCGTGACCGATCTTCTTCGCTCCCGCGTAGTGCGCGTCGCGCAGGTGGGGTGGCACCTGGCCGATCTTGCCGGCGCGCACGTCGGCGAGCGCGGCGCCGATCGCGGTGGTGACGGCGTTCGACTTCGGGGCGACCGCGAGCGCGATCGTGGCGTGCGCGAGGGTGAGCTGGGCCTCGGGCATCCCGATCAGCTGGACCACCTGCGCGGCCGCCACGGCGGTCTGGATCGCGGTCGGGTCGGCGAGCCCGATGTCCTCCGAGGCGAGGATCATCAGCCGCCGCGTGATGAACCGCGGGTCCTCCCCCGCCTCGATCATCCGGGCGAGGTAGTGCAGCGCGGCGTCGGCGTCGGAGCCCCGGATCGACTTGATGAACGCGCTGACGACGTCGTAGTGCTGGTCGCCCTGCCGGTCGTAGCGCACGGCAGCGCGGTCGACGGCGGTCTCGGCGGTGGCCAGGTCGACGGTGTCGAGACCCTGCGCGGTCGCGGCGCCGGCCGCGGCCTCGAGGTAGGTCAGGGAACGCCGGGCGTCCCCACCGGCGAGCCGGACTAGGTGCTCGAGCGCGTCGTCGTCGACTTGCACCCGGCCGGCCAGCCCGCGCTCGTCGACGATCGCCTGGTCGAGCACCGACCGCACGTCGTCGTCGGTCAGCGACTCCAGGCGCAGCAGCAGGCTGCGCGACAGCAGCGGCGAGATCACGCTGAAGAACGGGTTCTCGGTGGTCGCGGCGATCAGCGTCACCCAGCGGTTCTCCACACCCGGGAGCAGCGCGTCCTGCTGCGCCTTGCTGAACCGGTGCACCTCGTCGACGAACAGCACGGTCTCCCGCCCGCCCGCGACCAGCTCGGCGCGCGCGGCGTCGATCGCGGCGCGCACCTCCTTCACCCCGGCCGACACCGCGGACACCTCGACGAAGCGCCGGTCGGTCTGCTGGCTCACGATCGCGGCGATCGTCGTCTTGCCGGTGCCCGGCGGGCCCCAGAGCAGCAACGACATCGACTGGTCGCCCTCGACCAGCCGGCGCAGCGGCGAGCCCGGGGCGCGCAGCTGCTCCTGGCCGACGAGCTCGTCGAGCGTGCGCGGGCGCATGCGTACGGCGAGCGGCGCGGACGCGTGCGTGTTCGCGTTCAACGAGCCGCCCCCGGTCCGCGCGCCTGTCGACGCGACGGAACCGGGGGCGTCGAAGAGTCCTTCGTCAGCCACGCTCAGAGACTAGGCCTCACGCGGATGCCATCGTCCTGCGCTCCAGGTCGAACCAGGTGTCGGAGTAGCCGGGCTCGTTGCCGACGTCCGTGCTCGGGCTGGCGCCCGGGTCCGGCGTGCCGGAGTCGTCCACGCCGAGCAGGGACGCCGTCACCGGCTTGTCCGGGTGCTTGCCCAGCTCGCCGGCGAAGTGACAGGCGACCTTGTGCCGCTTGCCGATCTGCAGCAGCGGCGGCTCGACCCGGGCGCAGATCTCCTGCGCCAGCGGGCACCGGGTGCGGAAGCGGCAGCCCGAGGGCGGGTTGATCGGGCTCGGGACGTCGCCCTCGAGCCGGATCCGCTCACGCCGGCCGCCGACCGCGGCCTGCTTCACGTCGGGGACCGCGGACAGCAGCGCCTGCGTGTAGGGGTGGTTCGGCCGGTTGTAGAGCGTCTCGCGGTCGGCGATCTCGACGATCTTGCCGAGGTACATCACCGCGACCTCGGGGCAGAAGTGCCGGACCACGGCGAGGTCGTGCGCGACGAACAGGAACGCGATGCCGAACTCGTCCTGCAGGTCCTGCAGCAGGTTGATGACCTGCGCCTGGATCGACACGTCGAGCGCGGAGACCGGCTCGTCGGCCACCAGCAGCTTCGGCTGCAGGGTGAGCGCCCGGGCGATGCCGATGCGCTGGCGCTGACCACCGGAGAACTCGTGCGGGTAACGGTTGTAGTGCTCGGGGTTCAGGCCCACGATCTCGAGGAGCTCCTGGACCCGGGGCAGGATCTTGTTCTTCGGCAGGATGTTGTGGATCGCCAGCGGCGCCCCGATGATCGCGCCGACGCTGTGCCGCGGGTTCAGCGAGGTGTACGGGTCCTGGAAGATCATCTGGATCTCCCGGCGCAGCGGCTTGAGCCCGCGCGCCGAGGTCTTCGTGATGTCCTTGCCGTCGAAGTTGATGCTGCCGCCGGTCGGCTCGTAGAGCCGCGTGATCAGCCGGCCGGTCGTCGACTTGCCGCAGCCCGACTCGCCCACCAGGCCCAGCGAGCCCCCGGCCGGGACCTGGAAGGACACGCCGTCGACGGCCTGCACGTGGCCGATGGTCCGCCGGATGATCCCCGAGGACTTCACCGGGAAGTACATCCGGAGGTCCTTGACCTCGAGGATCGCCTTCGCGTTCGGGTCCGCCATGGTCGCCCCGTGGCTGGTGACCGGGCCGACGTACGACGCGGCGTCGTCGGTCGGGTCCTGGGTCCCGCTGAACGCGTCCTCGTTCGGCATCGCACTGCCGGCGGGGACCTGCTCGTGGCTGGTCTTCGGCTCGTGGCTGCTCATCGTTCCTCCACCAGGTCCGGCGCGATCTCCGGCAGGACCTCTCGTTCGTACACAGCGTCAGGGTTCGTCAGGTGACACCGCTTCAGGTGGGTCTCGGTGCGAGTCCCGGGCAGCAGCTCCGGCAACGACGTCGTGCACAGGTCCCCGGGCACCTTGTCCCGGTGCGTGCACCGGGGGTGGAACGCACACCCGCTGGGCGGGTTGAGCAGGCTCGGCGGGTTGCCCGGGATCGGGATGAGCTGGGCGGAGGTGTCACCGGTGACGTCCGGGATGCTGGAGATCAGGCCCCACGTGTACGGCATCTCCGGGTGCGTGAGGATCTCCTTGCAGGAGCCGTACTCGACCGCGCGGCCGGCGTACATCACGAGCACGTCGTCGGCCATCTCCGCCACGACACCGAGGTCGTGGGTGATGATGATGACCGCGGCGTCGAAGTCGCGCTGCAGGTCCTGGAGCAGGTCGAGGATCTGCGCCTGAACGGTCACGTCGAGCGCGGTCGTCGGCTCGTCGGCGATCAGCAGGCTGGGGTTGTTGATCAGCCCCATCGCGATCATCGCGCGCTGGCGCATGCCACCCGAGAACTGGTGCGGGTAGTCGTCGACGCGGCGGTCCGGCTGCGGGATCCCGACGCGGTCGAGCATCTCGATCGCCCGAGCGCGGGCGACCTTCTTGCTCACGTCGTGGTGGACGCGGTACGCCTCGCCGATCTGGTTCCCGACCGTGTAGTACGGGTGCATCGCCGAGAGCGGGTCCTGGAAGATCATCGCGACGTCCTTGCCGCGGCGCCGACGCATGTCCTCGTCGCTGAGCTTCAGCAGGTCGACTCCGTCGAGCATGATCTCGCCGCTGACCTGAGCACTCGTGTTGCGGTGCAGGCCGAGGATCGCCGAGCTCGAGACCGACTTGCCGGATCCGGACTCACCCACGATGCCGAGGGTGCTGCCACGCTCCAGGTTGAACGAGAGCCCGTCGGTCGCCTTCACGATGCCGTCGACGGTCGGAAAGTGCACTTTCAGGTCACGGACCGAAAGAAAGCTGGACACGGGACTCCCCTCAGCCGACGCGAACGCGCGGGTCGATGACGGCGTACAGCACGTCGACGATGATGTTGGCCAGGATCACGAACGTCCCCAGCAGGAGCACGAGCCCGATGATCGTCGGCAGGTCGTAGGTGACGGTCGCATCGACCGCCAGCTTGCCGAGGCCATTGTAGTTGAAGACTGTCTCAGTGATGATCGCGCCACCCATGAGGCCGGCGAAGTCCAGGCCGATCATGGTGACCAGCGGGGTGAGCGCGGCGCGCATGCTGTGCTTGACCAGCACGCGGCGCGACTTCAGGCCCTTGGCCCGGGCGGTCCGGACGTAGTCCTCGCTCATCGACTCCAGCACGAAGGCGCGCGTCATGCGGACGTAGCCGGCCATGTACAGCAGCGCCAGGGTCAGACCGGGCAGGAACAGGCCCTGCAACCAGAGTCCGACGCCGCCCTCGGCGATCGCTGTGTACTCCGGCACCGGCACGATCTCCCACTTGATCGCGACGAACTTGAGGAGGAACAGGCCGATGAAGAACGCCGGGAAGGCGTAGAAGATGAGGGACAGGGCGACGATGCCGCGGTCGACGATCGTTCCCTTCCGGACCGCGGCTATCACCCCGAACAGCACACCACCGGTGACCCACATCAGCAGGGCGGCGAGTGCCAGGGAGAGCGAGACGGGGAAGCGTTCCTTCAGCTGTTCGTTGACGGTGACGCTGTTGACGACGGAGTAGCCGAGGCAGGGAGCCGGGCACTCGACGACGAGCTCGGGTGCCGCTGCGCGCAGCGCGGGGTCGTCGGGGTACTCACGCCCGACCATGACGCCCTTGAGGAAGTCCGTCCACTGCTCGATGACCGGCTTCTCGTAGCCGAGGGCCTTGTTCGTCTGCTCGATCTGCGCCGGCGAGCAGTTCTTGCCGCAGGCGTAGCGACCCGGGTCGACCGGGGACGCGAAGAAGAGGACGAACGTCACCAAGCTCATCACGATCAGCAGGATCACGCCGACGAAGACGCGGCGGATGACGTACGCGAACATGGGTCGAAACCACCTTGGGAGTTACGGAGTCGGCTCGGGTGGGAGCCGGTACTGGGACCAGCATGCACCCTGGACGGCGGTGAGGGTGAGGGCCCCTCGACGAGGCCCTCACCCGCGGGCCGGGCGGCCGCCCGAAGGCGACCGCCCGACAGGTGTTGCTGGGTGTTACTCGTGTTGCTACAGGTGTTGCAGGTGCTCAGCCGAGCAGGTCAGCTCTCGACACCGATCGCACCGAGGTCCGGGTAACCGTTGGACGCCGGGGTGGTGGTGTAGTTGGTGACCTTCGAGCCGTACAGCATGTAGAACTTCGTGATGGTCAGCGGGATGTAGGCGTAGTCCTCGCCGAGCAGCGCGTCAGCCTCCTGCAGAGCGGCCGTCTGAGCGTCCAGGTCAGAGGCGTTCTGCGCCTCGTCGACCAGGGCGTTGAACTCGTCGCTGTCGTAGGCGCCGTAGTCCTGACCGTCGGAGTTCTGGGTCAGGTTCGGGCGGCTGTCGAACAGCGGCGCGGTCACGGTGATGGCGGACGGCCAGTCGGCGCCCCAACCACCCCAGATGACGTCCGAGTCCTTGGTCGGCTTCTGGATGACGTCGTAGTACGTGTCGCCCAGACCGTCCAGGGTCACCTCGAAACCAGCCTGGTCCCAGGTGTCCTTCAGAGCGGCGGCAGCCTTGTCGTTCGTCTCGCTGCTCGGGTAGGTGTAGGTGATCTTCACCGGAGTCTGCACGCCGGCGTCGTCGAGGATCTGCTTCGCAGCCTCGGGGTCACCCGAGTTCGAGCCGGAGAACGCGGGGTTCTCCTGGTAGCCGACCACGGCCGGGCTGACGATCGACTCGGCAACACCCGCGGCCTTGTCGCCACCGATGGCGGCGACGTAGGCGTCGGCGTTGGTCGAGACGGCGAGCGCCTGGCGAACGGCCGGGTCCTTCATGACCTCCGAGCGGAAGTACGGAAGGAGGTAGTAGACGTACGGCGAGTCGACGTTGACCGAACGGTCAGCGACCGGGCCCTCGATCTGGTTGTAGTACGGCGGCGGGACGCTCTGGCTGGTGATGGCGTACTGGTCGTCGCCAGAGTCCTGGATCAGCCGGTCGTAGATCGTCTCGGTGGTCTGGCCGATGTCGAAGACGATGCTGTCCGGAAGGGCAGCGCGCAGCTCCGGCGAGTCGGTCGACTCGTCGTAGTTCTCGTTGCGCACGAGCGTGCCACCGGTGGCCTTGTCCCACGAGCCCTCGAGCTTGTAGGGGCCGTTGGAGAAGATCTGGAAGTTGGACTTGTCGCCGTTGTCCTTGTCCTGGCGGTACGGGTCCATCATGTGCAGACCAGCAATCGCGAGCGGGAAGTCCGGCCACGGCTTGTTGAAGTGGTACGTGATGGTGTTGCCGTCGCAGGTGACAGCCTTGTCGAAGAGCTCCTGGCCCTCGCCCGTGTAGGGACCCTTGTACGCCGGCAGGCCGGTGTCGTCCTTGGGGATGTCGAGGTAGCTCAGGATGTAGTTCGGACCACCGGTGATGACGTCGGTCGCGAAGACACGCGAGGCGCCGTACTTGAAGTCCTCACAGGTGATGGGCTGGCCATCCTCCCACTTGACGCCGTCCTTGACCGTGAACGACCAGGACTTGCCGCCCTCTTCGCTCGTACCGGTGTCGGTGGCCAGGTCGGGGACCGGCGTGTTGGCGACCTCGGGGTCGTCGGAGACCGGGAACGCGACCAGGGTGCGGTACACGGTCCGGCTCAGGTTGGTGATGTCGCGACCCACGTAGACCCGCTGCGGGTCGAGGTGCTCGATCGGGGCGAAGATGTAGTAGTTGAGCGTGCCGCCCTTCTCGTCGGAGGTCGGCGCACTCGAAGTGCCGTCGCCGTCCGAGTCACTACCGCCACAGGCGGCAAGGCTGGCCGCAAGCGCGACCGCGGCCGTGGCCGCGAACACCCGCTTTCGATACTTGAACATTACTTCTCCTTGAGTGTGTGACGCGCCAGGAGCGGCGGCACATTCGGCGACTCTGTGTCGCCGAAGACTGAGGGGGTCCCGTGGGACGGGGTCAACGCGATGCCTTCGGGTCGAGCGCGTCACGGATGCCGTCGCCGAGGAGGTTGAAGCTGACGACGATGACCATGATCAGGAACGCCGGCGCGAAGAAGAAGATGAAGTCGGCGCTGGAGTACAGGATCGAGCTCCGCAGGACGTTGCCGAGCGTCGGCGTGGGCGGCTTGATGCCGACGTTGAGGTAGCTCAGGGCCGCCTCCGCCGAGACGTAGACCGGCATGGTGAGCGTGAACGTCACCAGCAGCGGGGCCCACAGGTTCGGCAGGATCTCCTTGAAGTAGATCCGACGGCGCGAGGCGCCGATGAGCAGGGCGGCGTCGACGAACTCCCGCTCGCGCACCGAGAGGACCTGCCCGCGCATCAGCCGGGCGATGCCGGGCCATCCGAAGAGCCCGAGGACCACGATCACGTAGAAGGCGTTCGCGACGTCTCCGGCCGGGATGTGGAGGTCGTCGGTGATGAACTCGATCGCGAGGCTCGAGAGGGCCAGCAGCATCAGGGTCTGCGGGAACGAGAGCGTCAGGTCGATCGCGCGGCCGATGATCGAGTCGACCCAGCCGCCGGTGAAGCCGGCGATGATGCCGAGCACGGTGCCGAGCACGATCGCGATCGCCGTCGCCGACAGCGCGATGACCAGCGAGAAGGTGATGCCGTACCAGATCCGCGACAGCAGGTCACGACCCGTGCCCGGCTCGACGCCGAGCGGGTGGTCCCAGCTGATGCCGCCGTACTTACCGATCGGAAGTCCGCCGGTGTTGGGGTCGATCAGGTCGTTGTTGAAGCTGAACGGGTCGAGCACCCCGAACTTCACGAGGAACGGCGCCGCGATCGCCGCGAGCATGTAGGTCACGACGACGACGAACGAGATCATCGAGAGCCGGTCCCTGCGGAACCGTCCGATCGCCAGTCGGGTCGGCGACTGGCCGGCGACCTTGCTGAGGTCCCCGTCCGGCGAACCGGTGGGGTCGGGCAGGTGTTCACTCTCCAGGTTGGAAGCCTGAACCGTCATGGCACCTCTGTCTTCTCGGATCTGTTGCTCGTCGCGGGGTGCGGATCGCCCGGATTGCGGGCGTCGCCGGGGGCCTGCGACCGCAGTGACTCTATGTGACGCCAGCACAACATCGGGTCATGGGCGTGTAACGATCTGGTCTCGACGCGTTCATCGACGCGTCCGTCGGATCAGCCCTCTGGCGGGACGCTCTGCGTCGGCTTCGCGTCCACACCGGCCTCCTTGCGCTGCTCGGCCGTGATGGCCGCAGGTGCTGCGGTGAGCGGGTCGTACCCTCCCCCGGACTTGGGGAACGCGATCACGTCACGAATCGACTCCGTGCGCGCCAGGAGCGAGACGATCCGGTCCCAGCCGAAGGCGATCCCGCCGTGCGGGGGCGCGCCGTACTTGAACGCCTCCAGGAGGAACCCGAACTTCTCGTCGGCCTCCTCCTCGGAGATGCCCATGGTGGCGAAGACCCGCTTCTGGATGTCCTCGCGGTGGATACGGATCGACCCGCCGCCGATCTCGTTGCCGTTGCAGACGATGTCGTAGGCCCAGGCGAGCGCGTTGCCCGGGTCCTGGTCGAAGGTCTCGACGTCCTGGGGCGAGGTGAAGGCGTGGTGCACCGCGGTCCAGGCACCGCTGCCGACAGCGACGTCCCCGGCGGCGGTGGCGTCGTCGGCCGGCTCGAAGAGCGGGGCGTCGACGACCCAGAGGAAGCTCCACTCGTTCTCGTCGATGAGGCCGCAGCGGCGGCCGATCTCGAGGCGCGCGGCGCCGAGCAGCGCCCGGCTGGACTTCACCGCGCCGGCGGCGAAGAACACGCAGTCGCCGGGCTTCGCGCCGACGTGGGCGGCCAGGCCGGCCTTCTCCTCGTCGGAGATGTTCTTCGAGACCGGGCCGGTGAGCTCGCCGTCCTCCTGGACCAGGACGTAGGCGAGGCCCTTCGCGCCACGCTGCTTGGCCCACTCCTGCCAGGCGTCGAGCTGCTTGCGCGGCTGGCTCGCTCCCCCGGGCATCACGACGGCGCCGACGTACGGCGACTGGAACACGCGGAACGGCGTGTCCTTGAAGTACTCGGTGCAGTCGACGAGCTGCTGGCCCATCCGCAGGTCCGGCTTGTCGGAGCCGTAGCGAGCCATCGCGTCGGCGTAGGTCATCCGGGTCAGCGGGGTCGGGACCTCGTGGCCGATCAGCTTCCAGAGCGCGACGAGGATCTCCTCGGCGATCGCGATCACGTCGTCCTGCTCGACGAAGCTCATCTCGATGTCGAGCTGGGTGAACTCCGGCTGCCGGTCGGCGCGGAAGTCCTCGTCGCGGTAGCAGCGCGCGATCTGGAAGTAGCGCTCCATCCCGGCGACCATCAGCAGCTGCTTGAACAGCTGCGGGCTCTGCGGCAGGGCGTACCACGTGCCGGGCCGCAGCCGTGCGGGCACCAGGAAGTCGCGGGCGCCCTCGGGGGTCGACCGGGTCAGCGTCGGGGTCTCGATCTCGACGAAGTCGTGGCGGTCGAGCACGTCGCGCGCGGCCTTGTTGACCTTGCTGCGCAGGCGGATCGCCTCGTTCGGGGCGGTACGGCGCAGGTCCAGGTAGCGGTGCTTGAGCCGAGCCTCCTCACCGACGTCGATGTGGTCGCTGATCGGGAACGGCAGGGGCGCGGCCGCGCTGAGCACCTCGACGTCGCTGGCGACGACCTCGATCGCACCGGTCGCCAGGTTGGGGTTCTCGTTGCCCTCCTTGCGCGCGGTCACCTCGCCGGTGACCTTGAGGCAGTACTCGGCGCGCAGCTGGTGCGCGACCTCCTCGTCGCGGATCACGACCTGGACGACGCCGCTGGCCTCGCGGAGATCGATGAACGCGACGCCTCCGTGATCGCGACGGTTGGCCACCCACCCGGCGAGGGTCACGGTCTGGCCGACGTGCTCGGCGCGCAAGGCGCCCGCGTCATGGGTGCGGATCACTGCTCTGTCTCCTTGATGAGTACCTGCGGTCGCAGGTCGTCGTTGGGTGGGGTCCAGGTCGCCGGGTCCGCGGCGACCTGCTCCCCCGATCGGATGTCCTTGACCTCGTGGCCCCCGTCGGCACCGGTGAACCAGACGTAGGGGATGCCGCGACGCTCGGCGTAGCGGATCTGCTTGCCGAACTTCTGGGCGCTGACCGCCACCTCGCACGGGATGCCCCGTGCGCGCAGCGCCGTCGCGATCGCGTCGCTGTCGGCGCGGCCCTCCTCGTCGACCAGCGCGACCAGCACCGCGCTCGGCACCTTGCGGTCCGCGGCCAGCAGACCGCGGCTCATCAACGGCACCAGCGTGCGCGAGATGCCGAAGGAGATGCCGACCCCGGGGTACGTCGACCGGCCGTCGGACGCGAGGGCGTCGTACCGCCCGCCCCCGCCGACGGACTTCAGGAACTCGAAGCCGACCATGTAGATCTCGAACACGGTGCCGGTGTAGTAGTCGAGACCGCGCGCCAGGCTCAGGCTGGCCTCGACCTCGAACCGGTCGCTGCGCACCGCGGCGCACCCGTCGATGACCGCGGAGAGCTCCTGGAGGCCGGTGTCGAGGAGCTCGTGCTGGACGCCCAGCGCGCGCACCCGCTCGACGAAGCTCGTGTCGGTGCTGGTGATCGTGGCGAGCTGGAGGCACTGCGCGGCCTGCTCGTCGCTCAGACCGGCGTCGCTCACCAGCAGCGCGGCCACCTGCTCCTCCGGGAGCTTGTCGAGCTTGTCGATGATCGTGATCACGGCCTGCGGGTCCGCCGCGCCGATGCCGCGGTAGAAGCCCTCGATCAGCTTGCGGTTGTTGACCCGCAGGCGCAGCGGCGGCAGCGGCAGGCCGGAGAGCGCCTCGGCCATCACCCGAGCGACCTCGACGTCGAAGTGGAAGGGCAGCTCGTCCTTCATCACCACGTCGATGTCGGCCTGCGTGAACTCGCGGTAGCGGCCCTCCTGGGGGCGCTCGCCCCGCCAGGCCTTCTGGATCTGGTAGCGCCGGAACGGGAACTCCAGCTTGCCGGCGTTCTCGACGACGTAGCGCGCGAAGGGCACGGTGAGGTCGAAGTGCAGCCCGATCCCGGCGTGACCCTCGGCGGAGTCCTCCTGCAGGCGGCGCAGCACGTAGACCTCCTTGGAGGTCTCGCCCTTGCGCAGCAGCTGGTCCATCGGCTCGACCGCGCGGGTCTCGATGCCGGCGAAGCCGTGCAGCTCGAAGGTGTGGCGCAGCGTGTCGGCGACCTGCTGCTCGACGAACCGCTGCTCGGGCAGCAGCTCGGGGAACCCGCTCAGCGGGGTGGGCTTGGCCATGTCAGAGATCCTGCAGGAAGGGGTTGGTGGCGCGCTCGCGGCCGATGGACGTCTGCTCGCCGTGGCCGGGCAGCACGACGATGTCGTCGGCCAGGGGCAGCACCTTGCTCTTGAGGCTCTGCAGCATCGTCTCGTGGTCGCCGCCGGGCAGGTCGGTGCGCCCGATCGAGCCCGCGAACAGCAGGTCGCCGGAGAACATGACCTCGGAGACGTCCTCGCGGTCGTACGGCGAGCGGAACGTCACCGATCCCTCCGTGTGGCCGGGCGTGTGGTCGACGACGAAGCGCAGGCCGGCGAGCTCGAGCTCCTGGAGGTCGGTCAGCTCGCGGACGTCGTCGGGCTCGGCGAACTGGAAGTCGCCCCCGAGCAGCATCTGGCTGGTCTCGCGCGACATCCCGGACATCGGGTCGGCGAGCAGGTGCCGGTCGCCCGGGTGGATCCAGGCGGTGGCGTCGTACGTCCCCGCGACCGGGGCGACGCACCACATGTGGTCGATGTGACCATGGGTGACGAGCACGGCGACCGGCTTGAGCCGGTGCTCGCGGACCACCTGGGCAACACCGTCAGCCGCGTCCTTGCCGGGGTCGACGACCACGCACTCGCTGCCGGGGCCGGTGGCGGCGACGTAGCAGTTCGTGCCCCACGGACCTGCGGGGAAACCGGCGATCAACACCCACGCAGCCTATCGAGCGCGGTCCGGCGACGCCGCACCGGTGCTGCGGGGCCTTCCACCGAACACGTCGTCCCGGCGCGGAACCCGGCTCCTTGACTAGCATGGGCACCGCCACGACCTGAGCGAGCGGAGCGCATCCAGTGACAAGCCACGATTGGGGCCGCGTCGACGACGACGGCACCGTCTACGTACGGACCGGTGACGGCGAGCGGGCCGTCGGCCAGTACCCCGAGGGCACACCCGAGGAGGCGCTGCGCTTCTTCACCGAGCGGTACGACGCGCTCGCCTTCGAGGTCGACCTCCTGGAGCAGCGGATCAAGTCGGGCGTGATGTCGCCCGAGGAGGCCGGCGCCTCGGTCCGCACGGTGCGCACGCAGGTGGCCGAGGCGAACGCCGTGGGCGACCTCGCGTCCCTGGTCGCCCGGCTCGACGCGCTCACCCCGGTGCTCGACGAGCAGCGCGAGGCTCGCAAGGCCGAGCGCGCCCAGCGCTCCGCCGAGGCGCGCGAGGGCAAGGAGCGGATCGTCACGGAGGCCGAGAAGCTCGCCGAGGGCTCCGACTGGCGCCACGGGGCGAACCGGATGCGCGAGCTGCTCGACGAGTGGAAGGCGCTCCCCCGCATCGACCGCGCGTCCGACGATGCGCTGTGGCGACGGTTCTCGACCGCGCGCACGTCGTACACCCGGCGCCGCAAGGCGCACTTCTCCGAGCAGCACGAGAAGCGGGACGCGGCGCGCGCCGTGAAGGAGCGGCTCGCGACCGAGGCCGAGGAGCTCGCCGGCTCGACCGAGTGGGGTCCGACCGCCGCGCGGTACCGCGACCTGATGCGGCAGTGGAAGGCCGCCGGCCCCGCGCCGCGCGACGTCGACGACGCGCTCTGGAAGCGCTTCCGGGGCGCCCAGGACACGTTCTTCGGCGCTCGGGAGGCGGCCGCGGCCGAGCAGGACCAGGAGTTCGCCGCGAACGCCGAGGTCAAGGAGAAGCTCCTCGTCGAGGCCGAGGCGCTGCTCCCGGTCACCGACCTCGAGGCCGCCAAGCGCGCGTTCCGCGACATCGCCGACCGGTGGGACGCGGCGGGCAAGGTGCCGCGCGACCGGATGAAGGACCTCGAGGGCCGCATCCGCAAGGTCGAGCAGGAGATCCGTGGGCTCGAGGACGAGCAGTGGCGCCGCTCCGACCCGGAGAAGTCGGCCCGCGCGGACGACATGGTCTCCAAGCTCGAGGCCGCCATCGCCCAGGTCGAGGTGGACCTGGAGAAGGCGCGCGCCGCCGGGAACGAGAAGAAGGTCAAGGAGCTCGAGGAGAACCTCGCCTCGCGCCAGTCGTTCCTGGAGATGGCGAAGCGGGCCAGCGCGGACTTCTCCGGCTGACCCGCTCCACCCCGGATCAGTTCAGGTACTGCCTCTCCAGCGTCCGCAGCGCCTTCGGGAAGGACCGCTTCGGCAGCGGGCCATCCGGCACGATCCCCGTGATCAGCGCGGTGATCTCGCCGACGAGCGCGTCGACGACCTGCTGGAAGTTCGGGGCGCTCGGCGCGGTCACGCCCGGACCGGTGGCCACGCTGACCACCGACAGGCTCGCCATCGGGTCCGCGGTCTCCAGCTCGCAGCCGCAGAGGCCTCCGAGAGCTCCCAGGATGTCGCCCGTGTAGAGGTTGAGCTCCGCGCCTCCGGAGGGGACGACGACCGGGAACGTGGTCTCGCACGGGACGAACAGCGAGAGGCACACACCCATCGAGCCGGTGAGGCTCGCGAGGCCGGAGTCCGTGCTCAGCTGCGGAACCCAGACGCCGAGGGTCGGCGAGAGCGTCCGGAGCGTGACGAGGTACGAGCCCGCGGCCAGGCTCAGGTTGCCGGAGGCCGGCTGGGTCCGGGGCAGGTCCAGGACGAGGGTCTCGTCACCGCAGAACTCGGCGACGTCCTCGGGGTTCTCGTAGGACTCGGCGCACACGGCATAGAGCGGGTTGGTGATGCTCAGCGGCGCCGTCGACCCCGTCGGGGCGTCGTACACCTTCCACCCCGTCAGCGCTCCGGTGCCGTTGGCACCGCTCGGGCCCGCAGGCCCCGGCGCACCGGCAGGGCCGGGAGGACCTGCCGCGCCGGACTGGGCCAGTCCCTCGATCAGATCCTTGGTCGCCTGCGACAGCGAGTCCTCCCAGGTGACCGCACCGGACTGGATGTCCGCGGTCCGGATCGTGCCGTTCCTGATGTCACGGGACTTGATCGTGTTGTCCTTGATGTCCTTCGACGTGATCAGCGCGCCGGCCACGGCGCCGGAGGTCGCGACGACCACGAGGGTCAGCGCGATGGCTCCAACGGCCATGACGGCCTTCCCAGAGGGGCGATTGAAACGCATGCCGCGCACGCTACGGTCGCGGTCGCCGGCTCCGCTCGAAAAGCACGACGAGGTCCAGACCGCTCACTGGGTCACCCGGTAGGCGTCGAACACGCCCGGAACCCCCCGCACGGCCTTGAGCACGCTGTCGAGGTGCTTGGCCTCGGCCATCTCGAACGTGAACCGGCTCTTGGCGACCCGGTCACGGGTCGTGGAGAGGTTCGCGCTGAGGATGTCGACGTGGGCGTCCGAGAGCGCCATCGTGATGTCGGACAGCAGCCGGGCGCGGTCGAGCGCCTCCACCTGGATGTTGACCAGGAAGCTCGACTGGCCGGTCGGCGCCCACTCGACGTCCAGCAGCCGCTCCGACTGGGCCTGGAGGCTCTTGGCGTTGGTGCAGCTCTGCCGGTGCACCGACACTCCCCCGCCCTTGGTCACGAAGCCGAGGATCGGGTCGGGCGGCACGGGCGTGCAGCACTTCGCGAGCTTCACCCAGACGTCCGGCGCGCCCTTGACGATCACGCCCGAGTCGCCGCCCTTCTGCACCTTCGAGCGGGAACGCCGGCTGGTGATCGTCACGCCCTCGGCGAGGTCCTCGGCCGCACCGTCGTCGCCGCCGTGCAGGTCGATGACCCGGCGTACGACGGCCTGCGCGGACAGGTTGCCCTCCCCGACCGCGGCGTACAGGGCGGAGACGTCGGCGAGCTTGAAGTGGACCGCCGCCAGCATCAGCGACTCGTGGGACATCAGTCGCTTGAGGGGCAGACCCTCCTTGCGCATGAGCTTGGCGATCTGCTCCTTGCCCTGGTCGATCGCCTCCTCACGCCGCTCCTTGGTGAACCACTGGCGGATCTTCGAGCGGGCGCGCGGCGACTTCACGAAGCCGAGCCAGTCGCGCGACGGGCCGGCGTTGGGGCCCTTGGAGGTGAAGACCTCGACGACGTCGCCGTTCTCGAGCTCGGACTCCAGCGGCACCAGGCGGCCGTTCACCCGGGCGCCGATCGTGCGGTGGCCGACCTCGGTGTGCACGGCGTAGGCGAAGTCGACGGGCGTCGCCCCGGTGGGGAGCGCGATCACGTCGCCGCGCGGGGTGAACACGTAGACCTCGGCCCGGTTGATCTCGAAGCGCAGCGACTCGAGGAACTCGCCCGGATCCTCGAAGTCGTTCTGCCAGTCGAGGAGCTGACGCACCCACGTCATGTCGTCGAGGTCGCCCGGGCGGTCGGTGTCGACCCCGGCCCGGCCGTCCTCCTTGTACTTCCAGTGCGCCGCGACGCCGTACTCGGCGCGGCGGTGCATCGCGAAGGTCCGGATCTGCAGCTCGACCGGCTTGCCCTGCGGACCGATCACCGTCGTGTGCAGCGACTGGTACATGTTGAACTTCGGCATCGCGACGTAGTCCTTGAACCGCCCGAGCACGGGGTTCCACCGCGAGTGCAGGACGCCGAGGACGGTGTAGCAGTCGCGGTCGTCGGTGACGAGCACGCGGATGCCGACCAGGTCGTAGATGTCGGAGAACTCCCGGCCGCCGACGATCATCTTCTGGTAGATCGAGTAGTAGTGCTTCGGCCGGCCGGTCACCGACGCCTTGACCTTCGCCTCGCGCAGGTCCGCCTCGACCTGGGCGATCACCTCGGCGAGGAACTGGTCGCGCGACGGGGCGCGCTCGGCCACCATCCGCACGATCTCGTCGTAGATCTTGGGGTGCAGGGTCGCGAACGCGAGGTCCTCGAGCTCCCACTTGATGGTGTTCATGCCGAGCCGGTGGGCCAGCGGCGCGTAGATGTCGAGGGTCTCGCGGGCGACCCGCTCCTGGGTCTCCTGCCGGACGTAGCGCAGCGTGCGCATGTTGTGCAGCCGGTCCGCGAGCTTGATGACGAGCACCCGGATGTCGCGCGACATCGCGACGATCATCTTGCGGATGGTCTCGGCCTGCGCGGAGTCGCCGTACTTGACCTTGTCGAGCTTGGTCACGCCGTCGACGAGCTGAGCGACCTCGTCGCCGAAGTCCTGCCGGACCTGCTCGAGGGTGTACGGCGTGTCCTCGACCGTGTCGTGCAGCAGCGCGGCGGCCAGGGTCGGCTCGGTCATGCCGATGTCGGCGAGGATGGTGGTGACCGCGAGCGGGTGGGTGATGTACGGGTCACCGCTCTTGCGGGTCTGGGTGCCGTGCATCTTCTCGGCGGTCAGGTAGGCGCGCTCGAGGAGCGCCAGGTCCGCCTTGGGGTGGTTGGCGCGCACCGAGCGGAACAGCGGCTCGAGGACCGGGTTGGTCGTCGCCTGTCCGCGCGCACCCATCCGCGCGAGCCGGGCCCGCATGCTGCGCGTCGACGGCGGCGACTCGGAGGGAGTCCTGGGCGCGAGCTGCTCCTCCTCGACGGGAGTGGCGGCTCGTTCCTCGGTCACGCTTGCAGTCTAGAGGGCCGAGCGAGCGGATCAGACGGTCAGGAGGCAGGTCAGCGGCACGTCGCCGATGGCGTCGCGGCCGGGCAGGAAGCCGAGCTCCATGAGCATCGCCACCGCGTGCACCGAGGCGCCGCAGTGCTCCACCAGCTCCATGGTCGCCTTGGCGGTGCCGCCCGTGGCGAGCACGTCGTCGACCAGCAGCACGCGGTCACCGGGCTCCAGCGCGTCCCGGTGCACCTCGAGGGTGGCCTCGCCATACTCCAGCGCGTAGGAGACGGCGTATGTCTCCCGCGGCAGCTTGCCGGCCTTACGGACCGGGACGAACCCGACGCCGAGCGCCAGCGCGACCGGGGCGCCGAGGATGAAGCCGCGAGACTCCATGCCGAGCACCTTGTCGACCACCGGGCGACCGGAGTCGTCCCGGCCCGCTGCCGCGAGCGCCCCGATGACCGCCGTCAGCGCCGTGTGGTCGGCCAGCAGCGGGGTGATGTCCTTGAAGAGGATCCCGGGCTCGGGGAAGTCGGGGACGTCGGCGATCAGGGCCAACGCTCCGGCCAGCCCCGGCCCGGGCTCGCTCACTTCTTGTCCCGCTTCGACTTCGGCTGGCGGGTCGGCTGCTGGCGGCCGGAGGACGGGCTGTCCTTCACCGGACCCCGAGCCTGCGGTGCGATCCGGCCGCTGCCGGCGGCCGGCGGCGGCGTGGTGCTCCGGGTGGTGACCGTCCGGGCGACGGGCGCGTCGTCGAGCGACTCGCCCTCCTCGCCCACCTCGTCGTGGATCGGCATGTCCTCGGTGAACGCCGGGACCGAGGCGTAGCGGTCGGCCTCGTGCTTCACGCGGGTCTGCGCGCGGCGGTCGGCCAGGATGACGTCGGCCTCCCGCGACTTGAGGTGCACGAGGACGCGCGGGGCGATGAACACCGACGAGAAGACACCAGCGGCCATGCCCACGAACTGCGCGAGCGCCAGGTCCTTCAGCGAGCTCGAGCCGAGCTGCACGGTGCTGACGTACAGGATCGCGCCGATCGGGATGAGGGCCACGATCGAGGTGTTGATCGAGCGCACCAGGGTCTGGTTGACCGCGAGGTTGGCCGCCTGGGCGTAGGTCTGGCGGCCGGTCTTGAGCTCGTGGGTGTTCTCACGGATCTTGTCGAACACCACGACGGTGTCGTACATGGAGAACCCGAGGATCGCGAGCAGACCGGTGACCGCGGCCGGCGTCACCGGGAAGCCCGACAGCGAGTAGACCCCGATCGTCAGCAGCACGTCGTGAAGAAGCGCCACCAGGGCGGCGATCGACATCTTCCACTCGCGGAAGTAGCCCCAGATGAACAGCACGACGAGCAGCAGGAAGATCGCGACGCCGAGGACTGCCCGCTTGGCGACCTCCTCGCCCCAGCTCGCGCCGATCTGGGTCAGGGAGATGAACTCCTCGTCGTTGGGGTCGACGCCCGTGACGTCACTGATGATCTGGCGCGCCTGGGCGTTCTGCGCGGGAGTGAGGTCCTCGGTCTGGATGAGGATGCTGGCGTCGCCCGCCGTCGTCACGATCGGCTCGGAGGCCAGGCCCGAGACCCCGGTGCCGATCTCGTCGCGCAGCTCGTCGGCCGTCTCCTGACCGGCGACGTCGCTCGGCAGATTGCTCAGCGTGTACTGCGAGCCACCGGTGAACTCGATGCCGAAGTTCAGGCCCTTGACCACGATCACCAGGACGGCGAGACCGACCAGGGTGCCCGAGATCGCGTACCAGAGTGCGCGGCGGCCGACGAAGTCGTAGGACTTGCGGCCCTGGTAGAGCTCGTTGCCGAGCCTCGAGAACTTGCCCATCAGGCCTTGCCTCCCGCCGGAACGTGGTCGATGCCGAGGGTCGCGGCGCTCAGGCCCGACAGCTCACCGCCACCGTTGAAGAACTTGAACCGCGCGAGCGTCGAGACCAGCGGCTTGGTGAACCAGAACAGGATCGCGAGGTCGATCAGCGTGGAGAGGCCCAGCGCGAAACCGAAGCCCTTCACCACGCCGGTGGCGAAGAGGTAGAGGACCGCCGCGGAGAGCAGCGAGACCACGTTGGCCGCGAGCCGCGTCTTGCGGGCCCGCTTCCAGCCGGTCTCGACGGCGACGCGCATGGACCTGCCTTCTCGCATCTCGTCGCGGATGCGTTCGAAGAAGATGATGAAGGAGTCGGCGGTGACACCGACGCCGATGATCAGACCGGCGATGCCGGGCAGGGTCAGCGTGAAGCCGGCGGTGTTGGCGAGCAGCAGCACCATCGCGTAGGTGATCGCCGCTGCGACCAGGAGTGACAGCAGCACGACGAGGCCGAGACCGCGGTAGTAGACCAGGCAGTAGAGCATCACCAGGACCAGACCGAGGATCGCGGCGGTGAGGCCGGCCTGGAGCTGGTCACCGGCGAGCGACGGACCGACGTCCTCGGTGCTCGGGTCGCTCTCGAAGTCCACGGGAAGCGCACCGAACTTCAGGCTGGTCGCGAGGCTGGTCGCCGTCTCCTCGGTGAAGCCGCCGCTGATCCGGGCGTCGCCGTTGGTGATCACGCCGTCGAAGCCGGGCGAGGAGATGACCTTGCCGTCCAGGACCACCGCGAACTGCTGCTCGGTGTTCACCATGTTCTGCGAGAGCTCCTTGAACACCTGCTTGCCCTCGCCACCGAGGCTCAGGTTGACCTGCCAGGCGAACTCGCCGGACGGGACGCCGGCATCGGCACCCGTCAGGTCGGTGCCCTCGATCGCGGCGGGCGAGAGCAGGTACTTCACGCCCGCCTCGTCGCCGGTGCCGCAGGTGACCAGCGGCTTGGCCGGGTCGTCGACGACCGGCTCGGTCGTGGGGCAGGTGTAGGCGTTGTAGGCGTCGATCGACGCCTGGTCCGGCTGCGCCATGAACTGCAGGGCCTGGGCGGCCTTGTTGTCCTCGTCGACCGGGGTCGCCGAGGGCGACTCGGCGGGGCTCTCGGACGGGCTCTCCGACGGGGACGCGGACGGGCTGTCCGACGGGGACGCCGACGGCTTCGCCGCGCCCCGCTCGTCCTTCTCGTCGGCCACGAACCCGAACGCCGGGCGGTTCTTCGAGCTCGGCTTGTCAGCCTTCTTGTCCGACGGCTTCTGGGAGGGCGACTGCGAGGGCTCCTCCGAGGGCTCCTCCGACGGAGCATCGGTCGCGTCCGGAGCCAGCGGGTCGTTGGTGGGAGGCGTGGTGGGCGTGCCGCAGGGACCGGGCGCCACGCTGCTGCAGGCCACGGTGCGGAAGCGCAGCTGCGCCGTACGCGACACCGTGTCGACCAGGTCGCTGCGGTTCTTGCCCGGGATCTCGACCACGATGAAGCGATCGCCCTGGACGGTCACCTCGGCCTCGTTGACACCGGTGCCGTTGACGCGCTGGTCGATGATCTTCTGCGCCTCGTCCATCGCCTCCGGGTCCGGGTTGCCCTCGGCGATCAGCGTGATGCGCGTGCCGCCCTGGAGGTCGAGGCCGAGCGCCGGCTTCCAGGTGCCACCGATCGCCACCAAGCCGTAGAGGATCGCCACTCCGAGAAGGAAGACGATGAGGACGCGCCCGGGACGGGCCGACCTGCCTGCCATGTCAGTTCTCCTCCGTGCCGGCGTCCGTGCCGGTCTGGTCGTGGTCCTGCTCGACCTCGTCGGGCCGCTCCGTGCGGCTGATGATCGTGCCGACCGCTCCGCGGGCGACCTTGATGGTCACCCCCTCGGCGATCTCGACGAGGACGTGGTCGTCCTCGACCTGCTGCACGGTCGCGAACACGCCGGACGTCAGCATGACCTCGTCACCGGTTCCCAACGACGACTGCATGCTGCGAAGTTCCTTCTGCCGCCGCTGCTGGGGTCGGATGATGAAAAGCCAGAAGAGCAGCGCGATGCCGATCAGCGGCAAGAACTCCACGACGAAACGACCTCTCGAGCGATAAGCAGGGCGCGGCACAGCCCAGACCGGGCGGCCGACGCGCAAGTGTAACCAGCGGGGTGGTCCTGCTCACCAATCGGTGCAGCGAGCGGCAGGCTCCGCCCGCGCTCAGTCCTCGAACAGCGTGACGTCCCCGGCGACGTTGACCGGCGGAGCGCTCAGCCCGAGGTGCTCCCAGGCCGCGGCCGTGGCGATCCGCCCGCGTGGGGTGCGCGCGAGGAAGCCGTTGCGGACCAGGAAGGGCTCCGCGACCTCCTCCACGGTCTCGCGCTCCTCGCCGACTGCGACGGCGAGCGTGGAGATGCCGACCGGTCCCCCGCCGAAGCGGCGGCACAGCGCGTCGAGGACGGCGCGGTCGAGCCGGTCGAGGCCGAGCTCGTCGACCTCGTAGAGGTCCAGCGCCGCGCGCGCGACCGGGAGCGTGACGACGCCCCCGGCGCGCACCTGGGCGTAGTCGCGCACCCGGCGCAGCAGCCGGTTCGCGATCCGCGGCGTACCGCGCGAGCGCGAGGCGATCTCGGCGGTGCCGTCGTCCTCGACTGCGACGTCGAGCAACCGGGCCGAGCGCTGGACGATCAGGTCCAGCTCGTGGGGCTCGTAGAACTCGAGGTGCGCGGTGAACCCGAACCGGTCGCGCAGCGGCCCGGGCAGCAGCCCGGCGCGGGTGGTGGCGCCGACCAGGGTGAACGGGGGGATCTCCAGCGGGATCGCGGTCGCACCCGGGCCCTTGCCGATGACGACGTCGACCCGGAAGTCCTCCATCGCCATGTAGAGCATCTCCTCGGCCGGCCGCGACATCCGGTGGATCTCGTCGACGAAGAGGACGTCGCCCTCGTTCATGCCGGAGAGGATCGCCGCGAGGTCACCGGCATGGGTGATCGCGGGACCGCTGGTCAGCCGCAGCGGCGCCTGCATCTCCGCGGCGATGATCATCGAGAGCGTGGTCTTGCCGAGACCCGGAGGCCCCGACAGCAGCACGTGGTCGGGCGCACGGCCACGGCGGCGGGCCGCCTCGAGCACCAGGCCGAGCTGGTCGCGGACCCGGACCTGGCCGACCACCTCGTCGAGCGTGCGCGGGCGCAGCACCGCCTCGACGGCGCGCTCGTCACCCTCGGCCTCGGCCGCGGTCAGCGACCGGAAGTGCGTGGACTCGGCCTCGTCCAGCTCGTCCTCGTGGAAGGGCACGGCCTAGGCCTTGCTCAGGGTGCGCAGGGCGGCGCGCAGCAGGGCGGCCACGTCCGGGACCTCGCCCGCCTCGGGCGCGACGGCGTCGACGGCCTTCTCGGCGTCGCGAGCCGGCCAGCCGAGCCCGACCAGACCCTGGTGGACCTGGTCGCGCCACGGGGCGGAGCCGGGGGTCGCGGCCGGCGTACGGACGCTGGACGGTGCGCCGATGCGGTCCTTGAGCTCGAGGATGATCCGCTGGGCGCCCTTCTGGCCGATGCCGGGCACCTTGGTGAGCGTCTTGACGTCGTCGCCGGCGATCGCGCGGCGCAGGTCGTCGGGGGTGAGCACGGCGAGCATCGACTGGGCGACCTTGGGGCCGACGCCCGAGGCGGTCTGCACGAGCTCGAACGTCTGCTTCTCGTCGTCGTCCGCGAAGCCGAAGAGGGTCAAGGAGTCCTCGCGCACGACCATGCTGGTCGGCAGCGTCGCCGCCTGGCCGGTGCGCAGCGTGGCGAGGGTCCCCGGGGTGCACATCAGCTCCAAGCCGACTCCCCCGACCTCCAGCACCGCGCTGGAGAGGGTCACCTGGGCGACCCTCCCGGACACGAACGCGATCATGCTCTGCTCACTTTCTTCGCACCTCCGGCCGCGGCCAGCGCCGCGTCGATGCGGGCCTGGGCGCCGCCGCGCCAGATGTGGGTGATGGCCAGGGCGAGCGCGTCGGCGGCGTCGGCCGGCTTCGGCATCGCGTCCAGCCGCAGGATCCGGGTCACCATGGCCCCGACCTGGGCCTTGTCGGCGCGGCCGTTGCCCGAGACCGCCGCCTTGACCTCGCTCGGCGTGTGCAGCGCGATCGGCAGGCCGCGCCGGGCGGCGCACACCATCGCGATGCCGCTGGCCTGGGCGGTGCCCATCACGGTACTGACGTCGGAGCGGGCGAAGACCCGCTCCACTGCGACCGCGTCGGGGCGGTACTCGTCGAGCCAGGCGTCGATGCCCTTCTCGATGGTCACCAGCCGCTGCGGGACCGGCAGGTCGGACGACGTACGCAGCACGTTGACGTCGACCAGGCTCAACGGCCTCCCGACCATGCCCTCGACCACGCCCATGCCACAGCGGGTCAGCCCGGGGTCGATCCCCAGCACGCGCATCGGTCAGCCCTTCCGTCCGAACAGGTGTTCGGAGGCAACGCTATCCGGCCGCTCCCCCGGTGCCCCGGAGGACACGCCCGGGTCGGCGGCGCGATCGGCTGCGACAGGTCAGGCGTCGATCGACTCGAGGACGTCGTCGGGGATGTCGGCGTTGCTGTAGACGTTCTGCACGTCGTCGCAGTCGTCGACGGCGTCGACCAGGCGGAAGACCTTGCCGGCGACGTCGACCTCGGTCACCGGGATGTCCATGGTGGCGACGAACTGGACCTCGGCGGACTCGTAGTCGATGCCGGCGGCCTGCAGCGCGGTGCGTACGGCGACCACGTCGCCCGCCTCCGACTGGATCTCGAAACCGTCACCGAGGTCGTTGACCTCCTCGGCGCCGGCGTCGAGCGTCGCCTCGAGGACGTCGTCCTCGGAGACCTCCCAGGGCTCGCCGCCCTTCTCCTGCTTCTTGTCCACGACCACGACGCCCTTGCGGGTGAACAGCCGGGAGACCGAGCCGGGGTCGGCCATGGTGCCGCCGTTGCGCGTGACGGCCGTGCGGACCTCCATCGCGGCGCGGTTGCGGTTGTCGGTCAGGCACTCGACGAGCAGCGCAACGCCCGACGGACCGTAGACCTCGTACATGATCGTCTCGTAGTTGACCCCGCCGCCGTCGAGGCCGCCGCCGCGCTTGACCGCGGAGTCGATGTTCTTGTTCGGCACCGACTGCTTCTTCGCCTTCTGGATGGCGTCGTACAGCGTCGGGTTGCCGGCCGGGTCGGGGCCGCCCATCTTCGCCGCGATCTCGATGTTCTTGATCAGCTTGGCGAACAGCTTGCCGCGCTTGGCGTCGATCGCGGCCTTCTTGTGCTTCGTGGTCGCCCACTTGGAGTGGCCAGACATGCGTCCCTCTTCTACTCAGCGCTACTTGGGCCCGGCGACCAGGTCCACGAACAGGCGGTGGACCCGGGCGTCGCCACCCACCTCGGGATGGAACGACGTCGCCATCAGCGAACCCTGACGGACCGCGACGATCCTACCTGCGGCCTCGCCGTGCTCGACACGAGCGAGGACCTCGACGCCTGATCCCACCGACTCGACCCACGGCGCGCGGATGAAGATCGCGTGCACCGGCTCGTGCAGCCCGGCGAAGTGGACGTCGTCCTCGAAGGAGTCGACCTGCCGCCCGAAGGCGTTGCGCCGGACCGTGATGTCCAGGCCGCCGATCGTCTCCTGGTCGTCGGTGCCGTCCTCGATCCGGTCGGCGAGCATGATCATCCCGGCGCAGGTGCCGAACGTCGGCATGCCCTCCTTGACCCGCTGCCGGACCGGCTCGAACAGGTCGAAGGTCCGGGCGAGCTTGGCCATCGTCGTGGACTCGCCGCCGGGGATCACCAGACCGTCGCACGCGTCCAGCTCGGAGGTACGGCGCACCCGCACGGTCGACACCCCGAGCGACTCGAGCGTGCGGACGTGCTCGCGCACGTCGCCCTGGACGGCGAGGACGCCGATGGTCCTCCGGGTCGTCGTGGTCACGACCGTTCATCCTAGGGACCGCCGCGGACTTATCCTCATCGGCATGAGAGCAGCACTCCTCGCCGCGGGCGTGAGCCTGCTGCTCGCCGTGCCGACGGCCTCGCCGGCCCAGACGGCCCACACGGCCCACACGGCCCCGACGGCCCAGACGGCGGGGCCCGCGCGCGTCGACGGCTGGCCGACGACCACGGCCGTAGAGGCCGGGTTCCGGCCGGCGCGCCTGGACGCGATCGCCGCCGACGCGAGGGCTGAGGACAGCACCTGCCTCGCCGTGGTCCGCGGCGGCCGGCTGGTCCGGGACTGGAACTGGGGCACGCCGCGCACCACCCCGCGCGAGGTCTTCTCGATCACCAAGTCGATCACCAGCGCGCTGGTCGGCATCGCGGTGCGCGACGGCGACCTGGCGCTCGACGATCCCGTCGCCGACCACGTCCCCTCCTGGGCGGGCACCGACTCCGCGACGGTCACCGTCCGGAACCTGCTCAGCAACGACAGCGGTCGGTTCTGGTCACTCGACTCCGACTACAACCAGATGACGCACGCGCCCGACCGCACGGCGTACGCCGTCGGGCTGAGCCAGCAGTACCCGGTGGGGACGGCCTGGGCGTACAACAACGCCGCGATCCAGGTCCTCGACGCGGTGCTCCGCAGTGCGACCGGGGTCCCGACCCACGAGTTCGCCGCGGACCGGCTCTTCCGGCCGCTCGGCATGACCCACACGCGGATGACCACGAACGCCGGCGGCACGGCGACGAACGTCTACTTCGGCGCCAACACCACCTGCCTCGACCTCGCCCGCTTCGCCCAGCTCTACCTGCATCGCGGCAAGGTCGGCGGGAAGCGGATCCTCGACCGGGCGTATGTCGACGCGTCCACCGGACGGTCGTCGACCACGTTGAACGCCGCGTACGGCTACCTGTGGTGGCTCAACCGGTACGGCGTGGTGCGCGGCTCGACGGACCCGGTCGACGAGCACGGCCAGCCCGTGGTCGAGCACGTCGGACAGCTGGTCCCCGGCGCGGCGCGTTCGCTCTTCTCGGCCATCGGCCTCGGCGGCCAGATCGCGATGGTCGACCGCGCGTCCGGGACGATCGTCGTCCGGCTCGGGACGGGCCAGATCGCCGCTCCCACGACGTACGGCCTGCGCGACGCCGCCCGGGTGGTCACCGAGGCCCTGCGCTGAGCCTCAGCCGCCTCAGTTGAGCGTGAACGAGACCGCGCTCGTCGTCACGTTCTGCCAGCTGTCGGTCACGGTGACGGTGAGCGTGTAGGAGCCGGTGCCGGTGTTCGGGTAGACGGTCGCGGTCGTCGCGTCCTCGTAGAACGTCAGCTGGTTGTTGTACGTCGTCGACAGCGCCGTGACCGCGGTGCAGCTGACGACCCACGAGGTGCCGTTGAAGCAGCGGATGGTCCCGCCCTGGTCGCGCCGGAGGACGTAGGTGACGGTCGAGATCGTCGAGGCGTCCTCGATCGTCCCGCAGAACCCGATGTCGGCCGTGCAGCCGGTGGCGCCGCTGATGAACGCCCGCTGGGCGGTGGGCGTGCGGGTCGCCCCGTCGGGGGCGCGGATCGCGACCACGGCCGGCGTGGCGTCGCCGCAGACCGGCTGCGCCGCGGCGGTGGAGCCGGTCCGGAACTTCCAGCTCGTCGTCGGCCCGGTCCAGCTCGCGGTGGTCGCGAGCCGCGGCGCGGCCGTGACGGTCACGATCTTGTTCTGGTTCGCGGTCGTGCTCGGGTTGTAGCGGACCCGCAGCTCCCAAGTGGTGCCGAGGTCGACGGCGTTCGAGGTCGCGCCGGTCAGGTTGGTCGAGGCGGTGTACGCCAGCCGGGGAAGCGACGCGACGTTGTCGGGCCAGGTGAGGTTCACGCCGCGCGAGGTGTTCGTCCCCGGCGTGAGCACGGTGCAGGTGTTCCCGTTCGGGGCCGGCACGGTGTACGCCGTCTGCGTGGTGCCCGAGGCGGTCGCCGGGTCGACGAACGCCGCGAGCGTGGACTCCGCCGAGCCCGCGACCCAGCCGCCGGCGACGACCGTGGCCGCCGTGATCGGCAACGCGAGCGCCGGACGCCGGGAGCGCGTCCGCCGGACCTCGGCCTTGCGGTGGCCGCCGCCGGTGCGCCGGGCGGGCACGAGTGACCGCGCGAGCACGAGGACGGGCGAACGGTGGCTGCGCCGGCGCGGGCCGCCGAGCCGGTGCCGGCCGACGAGAGCCGGGGCCACCGGGGTGGCCGCGAGCACCGGGACGGTCGCCCGGTGCCTGCCCGGCTGCGGAGCGCCGGCCCTCCGACGCGCCGGGGCCGGTGCCGGACGGCGCACCAGCACCGACAGCAGGACGGCGGCGTACAGGCCGAGCGAGAAGAGCCCGACCGGGCTGGCCAGCCAGGAGAGGACGTAGCCGACCTCGGGAACGGAGAACAGCACGACGTCGGCGCCGGCCACGCGGTACGGCGTGGCGTCCACCACCTCGTTCGCGTCGCCCTTGAGCAGCAGCGTCGCGGATCCGTCGTCGTGCTGGACCTCGACGATGCGGTGCGTGACCCGCTGCCCCGCCGGCGTCGGCACCGAGACGATGTCCCCGGTGCTGAGGTCGGCAGCCGGGACGTGGCGGGCGATCGCGAGCGCGCCCGTGTCGATCGCGGGGCTCATCGAGCCGGACAGGAACACCAGCGGACGCACCCCGAAGGCGAACCCGGCCAGCATGACCGCGATGCACAGCACCCCGGCGACGGCGCCCACGGTGAGGGCCACCTGCTTCGCCACGGTCGTGAGGCGTCTCGGGCGCTTCCTCATGCGAGGTCCGAGGTCGCGTTGAACGTGAACACGACGTCCGTCGTCGCGCCCTGGAGCGTGGTCGAGGCGGCGGCGTCGAGGGTGATCTGGACGCACAGCGTCTCGCTGGCGCCGGCCGCCAGCATCCGCGCCGTGGACAGCAGGGAGCCGTTCAGCGTGGTCTGCGAGCCGGTCAGCGCGGTGCCCCCGCAGGTCATCGCGGGCGACGACCCGGTCGCGGTGGCCGCTCCAGTGACCTTGACGACGAGGCTGCCGCGCAGGTTCTTGCCGTCGGTGTTGGTCGCGGTGGTGACCGCGGTGTACTTCAGCGGCGCGGTGCCGTTGTTCCTGATGGTGAGCACGCCGGCCATCGAGTTGCCGGGCACCATCGTGGAGATGTTGAGCGAGGTGTAGCCGGTGACCGTGTCGAGGTTGTTGACCCTGAGGTCGATGGTCCCTGCGGTGAACTTCGCGCCGCTCACCGCGACGGCGTCGGACCAGTAGGCGAACGTGCCCGTGACGAACGCGGAGAGCACCACCCCCAGGCCGAGCGCGGCCCGGACGCGGGCGGACGCCAGCCCCCGCCGCAGCCGTGGCTGTGGCGGGCGGCGACGCTGACCGCGTCGAGAACCCGTGCTCGTCATGGTGCTCCTAGGCCTTCCTCCGGCCTCCGCCGGTGGTCGGGACAGTCCGGTGGCGCCGGTCGCGCCAGGCGCTGCCGAACTGGGTCAGCGCGTAACCGATGAGGCCGACCGCCGCGGCGCCGACGATGACGCGGCGCTGCTGCTGGGTGACGATCGCCGTGACGTGCCCGAGCATCGGGACGCCGTACCAGAGGCGGCCGCGCAGCTGCGCGGGCCGGACCCACAGCCGGTCGGCCGCGGGGTTGGCGTCGCCCTGGGTCTGCCACCGCATCTGGCCCTCGCCGTCGTACCCGACCGCCACGACCCGGTGGGTCACCACGGTGGGGTCGCCCGAGCGGAGCTGGTAGGTGATGACGTCACCGACCTTGACCGCGCTGGCGTCGGCCGGCTGGACGGCGATCATGGTGCCCGGGGGCAGGTGTGGTCGCATCGACCCCGTCTCGATGACGTACGTCGCGGCGCCGGCCAGCCGGGGCACGACGAGCGACGCCATCAGCATCGCCCCGATCGCGAACATCACGAACCAGGACAACACCTTCCCCAGCCAGGACAGGAGGCCGCGCCGACGGCGCGGATCCCCGCCCTGGACGGGGGCTTCGATCTCGGGGGCGAGAGCGACCAACGGACTACGCGTTGTCGTGGGTCTGCGTGGCGGTCACGACGATGTCCTCGAGGATCGCCTCGAGCGCCGGACCGGCGAGCGGGCTGTTCGAGTCGTTGTCGGTGCCCGTTCCGTACGGGAAGTCCACGCTGATCGCGGCCTGGATCGTGTACACGCCGGCGGTGGTGATCGCGGCGTACGGCTGCCCGTTGACGGTGAAGGCCACGCTCGGGACCAGCTCGTCGGTCAGGCCGCTGGCGGAGCCGGCCCCCCACTGAGCGGTGTCGAAGGCCAACGTGGCGCCGATGTGGCTGCCCACGAGGCTCAGCGTGATGTTGCAGACCTTCGTGAGCGTGTCACCGGGGACGACCTGGTCGGCCGCGGGGTTGAACGCCGCGTTCGTGCCGTCGAACTGCCAGCCGTGCGTCCCGGCGACGACGTCGTCGGAGCAGTCCGGGGCGGTCATGTCGAGCGTGCCCGAGCTGATGGAGTCGCCGGTGACGGTCGAGTCACCGGTCCAGTACGCGAGCGAGCCGGCGCCGCCGAGCAGCAGCGAGCCACCGGCAACAGCGGCGAGCGCGCCCTTGGTGGTCTTCTTCATGACAATTCCTTCGAGTTCTCAATTGGGGGGAAGGCCCACGTGAAAGGGCCAATTGGGAGAACTCGTCGGCTGCCGGAGCGCAAACCGAAGGAAATTGCCAGCCGCCGCGCCGGAATTCCGCCCGATTGCGCGGCATTCAGGCGGAATTGGACGGAATTGGACGAGACGTCTAGACCGATATCGGGCGGCTAGTCACGCTCCCGCGAAAGGCCGCCGCGATATCGAGGGGGTGTTGCCGAACGGGTCACCAGCCCCGCTCGGAGAGGCGGTGCGGCTGCGCGATCTCGTCGACGTTGATGCCGACCATCGCCTCGCCCAGGCCGCGCGAGACCTTCGCGACCACGTCAGGATCGTCGTAGAACGTGGTCGCCTTGACGATCGCCTCGGCGCGCTGTGCGGGATTTCCGGACTTGAAGATTCCGGAACCCACGAACACGCCCTCGGCACCCAGCTGCATCATCATTGCCGCGTCCGCCGGGGTCGCAATTCCGCCCGCGGTGAACAGCACGACCGGGAGCTTGCCGTTCTCGGCGACCTCCTTGACCAGGTCGTACGGCGCCTGCAGCTCCTTGGCGGCGACGTACAGCTCGTCCTCCTCGAGCGCGCCGAGGCGGCGGATCTCGCGGCGGATGGTGCGCATGTGGGTGACGGCGTTCGACACGTCTCCGGTGCCGGCCTCGCCCTTGGAGCGGATCATCGCCGCACCCTCGGTGATGCGGCGCAGCGCCTCGCCCAGGTTGGTCGCGCCGCACACGAACGGGACCGTGAAGGCCCACTTGTCGATGTGGTTGGCGTAGTCGGCCGGGGTCAGCACCTCGGACTCGTCGATGTAGTCCACCCCGAGCGACTGCAAGACCTGCGCCTCGGCGAAGTGCCCGATCCGGGCCTTGGCCATCACCGGGATCGAGACCGCCTCGATGATCCCGTCGATCATGTCCGGGTCGCTCATCCGCGACACGCCGCCCTGGGCCCGGATGTCCGCGGGCACCCGCTCGAGGGCCATCACCGCGACCGCCCCGGCGTCCTCGGCGATCTTCGCCTGCTCGGCGTTGACGACGTCCATGATCACGCCGCCCTTCAACATCTCCGCCATGCCCCGCTTGACGCGGGTGGTGCCGGTGCTGGTGGGGGTGCTCTCAGGGCTGCTGTGCGACATGGTTCAGATCGTAGTCCGGGCCTCGGCCAGGGCCTGCTGCCGGACCACCCAAACCCGCTGTCCGACGGTGATCGTGGAGGCGATGGCGAGCGCCCAGAGGGTGATGTAGAGCAGCCAGGGCAGGTCGAGCAGGTCGCTGAAGAACGTCATCACGAGGATCGCGACCAGCCGGTCGGCGCGCTCGGCGATGCCGACCTTCACGTTGAATCCGAGCGTCTCACCGCGGGAGCGGGCGTACGACGTCACCCCGCCCATCAGCAGGCACACCAGGCAGAGCACCAGGTAGAGCTTGCTCGGCTCCTCCCAGGCGAAGTACAGCGAGAGGCCGATGAAGATGGCGCCGTCGCCGATCCGGTCGAGCGTGGAGTCCCAGAACGCGCCGAACTTGCTCACCCGGCCGCTGGTGCGGGCCATGTGGCCGTCCAGCAGGTCGCTGAACACGAACGCGGTGATCACGAGCACGCCGATCCACAGCTCCCCCTGCGGGAAGAACACGAGGGCGCCCGCGGAGACGCCGAGGGTGCCCACGAGCGTGACCGCGTCGGGGCTGACCCCCATCCGCAGCAGCAGGTTCGCGATCGGCGAGAGGATCTTGGTCCAGAAGGCGCGGAATCGTTCAAGCATGGCGGCAGCAGAGTACCGGTCAGCCCGCCTGCGGGACGGCCTGCGGGTGCTCCAGGACGGGCGCGAACGCGAGCTCGGCGGCTCCGATCAGGGGCGAGTCGCCGCCGAGACCGGCCGAGCGGATCACCACGTCGTCGCGCGGGGACACCATCGGGCCGCTGTCGATCGCCGCGTCCACCCGGTCCTCGGCCGCCCGCCAGACCTGCGCGAGAGTGCCGCCGAGCACCACGATCTCGGGGTTGAAGAGGTTCACGATCGCCCGGATGCCCACGCCGCACCACTCGGCGACGTCGATCACCGCCGCCTCCGCGCGGGCCTCCCCCGCCTTGGCGGCCGAGATCACCTCGGCGACCGCCGGCGGACCGCCTCCGGCCAGCCTCCCGGCGTGCCGGAGCAGCACGTTCTCACCGACCTTGGTCTCCCAGCAGCCCACGGCGCCGCACCGGCAGACCGGCCCGGAGCTGTCGACGGGCATGTGGCCGACCTCGCCGGCGTACCCGCTCGCGCCGCCCAGCGGCCGGCCCCCGAGCAGGAAGCCGCCACCGATACCGACGCTGGCGTTGAGGTAGGCGACGTCGGAGTAGCCGACCGCCGCCCCGCGCAGGTGCTCGGCCAGAACGCCGAGGTTGGCGTCGTTCCCGGTCACGACCGGCCGTCCGAGCCGCTGCGCAAGGAGGTCCGTGAACGGTTCGTCGACCCACCCGAGGTTCGGGGCGAACCGCACCACCCCGTCGCTGGCGCGGACCGCCCCCGGCACCGCGACGCCGATGCCCAGGCACCGGACGCCGGGAGCGGCGCCGAGCACGTCCTCGACCATCTGGGCCACGGCGTCGACCACGTGGGCGACGTCGTGCTCCCCGCGCTGGTGGCCGCGGGTACGCCGGTCGAGGACCTCGCCGCCGAGGCCCACCAGGGCCACGGCGATCCGGTCGACGCCGACGTCCGCGGCCACCACCACGTTGTCCTCCCGGGGGACCACGAGGTGGGACGGGCGCCCGGAGCGCCCGCCCACCGCCGCGGCCTCCTCGGAGACCAGCGCCAGGCTCTGCAGCTCACCGGTGAGGGCACCGATGGTGCTCCGGTTCAGGCCGAGCTGCTTGGTGAGCACCGCGCGCGTGGTCGGCCCGTGCGTGTGCACCGTCTGGAGGATGGCGCGCAGGTTCGCGCGCCGGAGCTCCTCGGTGCCGACGCCGGTCGGGGTGGGCATGTGGCTATGCCCGTCCCGATGCCGCGGCTCGGCGGCGGCTGATCGCGTCGACCGAGGCGGCCAGCAGCAGCACACCACCGGTGACCATGTAGACCACGCTCGACGGCTGGTCGAGCAGCACCATGCCGTTGCCGATCACGGCGACCACGAGACCGCCGATCACCGCGTCGGTGATCCGGCCCTTGCCCCCGAAGAGGCTGGTGCCGCCGATCACCGCAGCGCCGACGGCGAGCAGCAGGGTGTCGCTGCCGCCGGTGTTCGGCGAGACCGAGTTCGTCCGGCTCGCGGCCAGGAACCCGGCCAGCGCGGCGATGGTCGAGCACATCATGAAGCACGTGATCTTCACCCAGGCCACGTTGATGCCGGAGCGTCGGGCCGCCTCGGCGTTCCCGCCGATCGCGTACACGTGCTTGCCCCACGAGGTCCGCGCGAGCACGTAGCCGAGCACGACGACGAGGATCACGAGGATCACGACGACGTTGGGCACGCCCTTGAGCGACTTCAGCGCCGGGTTGGGGCTCCGCTCGCGCGACAGGTAGCCGACGACCGCGACGACCGCGACCGCGAAGGCGCCGGACTTGATGACCCACAGCAGCATCGGCTCGGCCACCAGGCCTCGCGCCCGGCGACCACGGATCCGCAGCAGCGTCGACAGCGCGTAGCCGAGGATGACCAGGACGCCCAGCGTCCAGCCGGCCCAGATCGGCATCGAACCGTTGTTGAGGTTGACCACGAACTCGTTGCGCAGGCCGATCGTGCCGCCCTCGCCGATGATCTGCAGCATCACGCCCTGGAGTGCCAGGAACAGCGCCAGGGTGACCACGAACGACGGGATGCCGATGCGCGCCACCATCTGGCCGATGCAGAACCCGATGAACGTCCCGGTCAGGATGCCGATGGCGAGCGACGGGACCAGCGGCCAGCCGTGCTCGGTGAGGGTGAGGCCGAGCATCGCGGCGGACACGCCGCCGGTGAAGCCGGCCGACAGGTCGATCTCGCCGAGGAGCAGCACGAAGATCAGGCCCATCGCGAGCACCATGACGGCGGCCGACTGGCCGATCAGGTTGGCGAAGTTCAGCTCGCTCGTGAACGTCTCGGGCCGCAGCACCGAGAACACGATGACCAGCGCGACCAGGCCGAGGACGGCGGGCAGCGACCCGACGTCGCCTCCGCGGAGCTTGTCGAGGTAGTCGCGGCCGATGGAGCCGACGGTCGGCTTCTCCTCGACCACGGCGGGAGCAGGTGCGCTCATCAGATCTCTCCGTTGCTGGGCGCGGCGCTGGAGCCGCGCTTCTCGGACGTGCCGGTCGTGATCAGCTCGACCACCTCGCCGCGGGTCACCTCGTCCTTGCGGACCTGCGCGACCATCTGGCCGAGGTAGAGCACGGCGATGTCGTCGGCGACCTCGAAGACGTCGTTGAGGTTGTGGCTGATCAGGACGACACCGAGCCCGCGGTCGGCGAGGCGGCGCACCAGCAGGAGGACCTGCTCGGTCTGCGCGACACCGAGGGCGGCGGTCGGCTCGTCCAGGATGACGACCTTCGAGTTCCACAGCACCGCGCGGGCGATCGCCACCGTCTGCCGCTGGCCGCCCGAGAGCGAGGCGACGGGCGTGCGGACGGACTTGAGGGTGCGCACGGAGAGCCCGTCCAGGGTCTCCCGGGCGCGCAGCTCCATGGTGGTGTCGTCCAGGCGCGCCGACGAGCCGAGCTCGCGGCCCAGGAACATGTTGTCGACCACGTCGAGGTTGTCGCAGAGCGCGAGGTCCTGGTAGACGACCTCGATCCCGAGGTGGTTCGCGTCCTTCGGGCCGTGCACCTTCACGGGCTGGCCGTCGAAGGAGTAGTCGCCCTCGTCGAAGGCGTGGATGCCGGCGATGCCCTTGATCAGGGTGCTCTTGCCGGCGCCGTTGTCGCCGACCAGCGCGGTCACGTGACCGGGTCGGACGTCGAAGTCGACGCCGCGCAGCACGTGCACGGCGCCGAAGCTCTTCTGGATTCCCCGCAGGCTCAGCAGCGGCTGGTCCGAGGCCACCGCTACTTCCTGCTCGAGGGCTGGGACGGACACAGGGTTCTCCTCGCCGAGTGGTGGGCGCCTGCGTGTTGGGCGCCCGGTTTCCGAAAGGACTCGGGGGCCCGTCCCGGCCGGGACGGACCCCCGAGCAGTGCTGCTGGATGTGCTTACTGGACGCCGTACTCCGTGCACGCGTCGGCGAACTCGTCGACGCAGATGTCGGCCGCGTTGGCGAAGCCGTCGTCGATGACCGACTGGACGGTGTCAGCGGTCACCCAGACCGGGGTGGCCAGGACCGACGGGACCATGGTGCCGAGCTCGGTGTCCTCGACCTCGCCGGTCACGAGCGAAGCCGTGTCGTCGCCGTTGATGAGCGCGATCGCCAGGTCGGACGCCGCCTTGGCCTCCAGGTCGGTGTTCTTGTAGACCGTGCCGCACTGGTAGCCGGCGAGGACGTTCTGCAGACCCTCGGTGGAGGCGTCCTGACCGGTGACCGGGACGGTGCCGGCGGTGCCGTTGTCCTTCATGCGGGCGATGATGCCGCCGGCCATCGTGTCGTTGGCCGAGACGACGCCGTCGATCTTGCCGTCGTTCTGGGTGTACATCTGCTCGTAGGCGTCACCCGCGACGGTGGCGTCCCACTCACCGGTCTGGTCACCGACCAGGGTGTAGTCACCCGAGTCGATCTTCTCGGCGAGGGCCTCCTCGTAGCCCTGCTTGAAGAGCGAGGCGTTGTTGTCGGTCGGCGCGCCGTTGACGTAGACGATGTTCGCCTTCGTCTTGCCGGCGGCGTCGAGGCAGTCGATCAGACCGGTGCCCATCAGGCCGCCGACCGCGACGTTGTCGAACGACACGTAGAACGACGCGCCGCCACCCGGGGTGAGGCGGTCGTAGTCGATGCTCTGGACGCCGGCTTCCGCGGCCTTGTTCAGACACGCCGCGCCGGACTCGGGGTCCAGGTTGACGATCATCAGGACCGTGACGCCCTCGTTGATCATGCTGTCGCAGATCGTGCCGAACTTGGCGACGTCGCCACCGGCGTTGTCGATGATCGAGTCCACGCCGGCCTCGTCGAACGCGGCCTCGAGGCTCGGACGGTCGTTGTTCTCCCAGCGCGGCGAGGAGACCTCGTCCGGCAGGATGACCCCGACCTTGCCCGCGCTCTCGTTGCCGCCGTCGCCGCCGTCGCCGCCGCCCTCGCTGTCGCTGCCGCACGCCGTCAGCGCGCCGAAAGCGAGCACGCCCGCCGCGACCAGGGACGCGTACCGCGCACCCTTGTTCCTGACCATTCCCTCGACCTCCATGGCTTGGACCGATGTGGTTCGTCATTTCGAAACCGACCGAGACTTCTTGTGACGGCCATCACCGGATATGTTGTGGCGGACAACATACTCAGGCCGCCGGAGCGCGGCAAGATGTTACGAACGCGTGTTTTGTTGCACGTTCCAACCAAGCGCAACCCCGCCTGAGCGTGACCAAATCGTGATGAGATCGAGGACCCGATGAGCGCCGACGACCGCTACTCCCCCACCCGTGACGACCGCTTCTCCTTCGGCCTCTGGACCGTCGGCTGGCAGGGCGTCGACGTCTTCGGCGGTGCCGTCCGCCCGGTGCTCGATCCGGCGGAGGCGATCCACCGGCTCAGCGACCTCGGCGCCTACGGCATCACGTTCCACGACAACGACGTCTTCCCGTTCGACGCCTCCCCGGCCGAGAAGGAGCAGCACCTCGCGCCGTTCCGCAAGGCGCTCGAGGAGACCGGCCTGGTGGTCCCGATGGTGACCACCAACCTCTTCTCGCACCCCGTCTTCCGCGACGGCGGCTTCACGAACAACGACCGCGACGTACGCCGCTTCGCGATCCGCAAGGCCGCCGAGCAGATCGACCTGGCCGCCGAGCTGGGCGCGAAGATCTTCGTGGCCTGGGGCGGCCGCGAGGGCGCCGAGTCGGGCGCCGCGAAGGACGTCAAGGCTGCGCTGTCGCGCTACAAGGAGGCGTTCGACGTGCTCGGCGCCTACTCCGAGGAGCAGGGCTACGGGCTGCGCTTCGCGATCGAGCCGAAGCCCAACGAGCCGCGCGGCGACATCCTGCTGCCGACCGTCGGGCACGCGCTGGCGTTCATCAACGAGCTCGAGCGGCCCGACCTGGTCGGCCTCAACCCGGAGGTCGGTCACGAGGAGATGGCCTCGCTCAACTACGCCCACGGCCTCGCCCAGGCGCTCTGGCATGGCAAGCTGTTCCACATCGACCTCAACGGCCAGACCGGGCCGCGCTACGACCAGGACCTCCGCTTCGGCGCCGGCAACGCGCGCGGCGCGTTCTGGACCGTCGACATCGTCGAGAACGGCGGCTACGAGGGCCCGCGGCACTTCGACTACAAGCCGCCGCGCACCGAGGACATGGACGGCGTGTGGGAGTCCGCGCGCGCCTGCATGCGCAACTACCTGATCCTGCGGGACAAGGTCCGCGCGTTCCGCGCCGACCCCGAGGTCCAGGAGGCCCTGACGGCCGCGCGGGTCGACCAGCTCGCCGTACCGTCGCTGGCGGCCGGCGAGACGGTCGCCGACCTGCGCGCCGAGTCGTTCGACCCTGACGCCGCCGCTGAGCGCGGCATGGGCTTCGAGCGGCTCGACCAGCTCGCGCTGGAGCACCTCTACGGCGTGCGCTGACGGCCAGTCCCTGACGTTCCGGTCGCCAGGAGGGGTCATACCCGACCGGAACGTCAGGGACTGACCACCCGATCCGCGGCCCGGCGGCACCCGGGCCGAGATGCGCGTACTGTCGGAGGACGGAGCCGTCCAGGCTTCCTCTCAGAGAGATCCCGCATGAGCGACAAGTCGCCGCGCCAGAGCATGTCCAAGAAGACCGGCAAGTCCATCAAGGAGAAGCGGGCCGAGAAGCGGGAGAAGGGGCACGTCGACAGCCTCGCCGACAAGATCCACCCGCCGAAGAAGAAGTGACGTCCCTGGGCCGGGGTCTGGGCGTCATCGGGACCTCCGCCAAGGAGAACGAGCACCGGCTCCCGCTGCACCCCGAGCACCTGCCCCAGCTCGACGCCGACCTCCGCGCGCGGATCACGCTCGAGCACGGGTACGGCGAGCGCTTCGGTGTCTCCGACGCCGCCCTCGCCGAGCACGTCGCGGGCTTCGCCAGCCGGGCCGAGATCCTCGCGACCTCCGACGTCGTGCTGCTGCCGAAGCCGCAGCACGAGGACGTTGCCGCGCTGAGTCCCGGCCAGGTGCTCTGGGGCTGGCCGCACTGCGTCCAGGACGCCGAGCTCACGCAGCTGGCGATCGACCGGCGGCTGACCCTCATCGCGTTCGAGTCGATGAACCACTGGACCCGCGCCGGCACCGTCGGGCTCCACGTGTTCCACAAGAACAACGAGCTCGCCGGCTACTGCTCGGTCATCCACGCCCTCCAGCTCGCCGGGATCACCGGCGACTACGGACGACGGCTGACCGCGATCGTGATCGGGTTCGGTGCCACCGCGCGAGGGGCGGTCACCGCCCTCAACGCCCTCGGGGTCCACGAGGTGGCGGTGCTGACCAACCGCGAGGTGGCCGCGGTCGGGTCGCCGATCCACTCGGTCCGGATCCGTCAGTTCGACCACGACCCCGACGGCGAGCACCTGAGCCACGTCATCACCGAGCGCGGCCGCGAGCCCCTCGCGGGGTACCTCGCCGAGAACGACATCATCGTCAACTGCACCCTGCAGGACACCGCCGCGCCGCTCACCTACCTCCAGACGACGGACCTGGCCGCGTTCCGACCGGGCAGCGTGATCGTCGACGTCTCGTGCGACCTCGGCATGGGCTTCGAGTGGGCCCGGCCGACGACGTTCGACCAGCCCACCTTCGAGGTCGGCGACCACGTGCTCTACTACGCGGTCGACCACAGCCCGTCGTACCTCTGGAACTCCGCGACCTGGGAGAACAGCCTCGCGCTGATCCCGTTCATCCGTCCCGTGCTCGAGGGGCCGGAGGGGTGGGACGCGGTCGAGACGCTGCGCAACGCGATCGAGATCCGCGACGGCCGGGTCGTCAACCCGGCGATCCTCGCCTTCCAGGGTCGGGCCACGGAGGCGCCGCACGCCCGGGTGTGACCAGGTGCGCCAAACGCGCACCTGGCGGCCTCCCGGCCGACATACTGGGCCATCGCGACCGGGAGGAGCCAGCGTGGAGCGGCACGTCGATGAGCGGCAGCTGCTCGACGCCCTCAGCCTCGCGGTGCTGGCCACCGACGCGTCCAGCCTCGTGACGTTCGCCAACGACGCGGCCGCCGACCTGTTCCGGACGAGTACGACGGAGCTGCTCGGCCGGCGGGTGGGCAGCCTGATCGAGCCGGACCAGGCGGCCGCCGAGCACGCGCTGCTCGACGTGCTCGACGGCCACCGCTGGCACGGCGAGCTCACGATCCGCCGTGACGGTGACCACCCGGTGGTCGCCGCGGTCGCGGTCACCCCGGTCCCCGGCCCGGGTGGCGTCGTCGCCGGCTCGATCATCGCGCTCGAGGACGTCACCGAGGCCCGGCGCACCGCGGCAGAGGCCGCGGCGAGCGAGCAGCGGCTGCGGCTGGCGCACGCCGCGGCCGAGCTGGGGACCTGGCACTGGAACGCCGCGGACGGCTCCAACGTCTGGGACGCCCAGATGCACCACATCTACGGCCTCCCGCTGGGTGGCTTCGACGGCACGTGGGAGGCGTGGGTCGACAGCATCCACCCCGACGACCGCGAGGAGACCATCGAGATCGTCATGGCGGCCATGGAGGCGCGTTCGACCTACGTCCTGCGCAACCGGATCCTGCGCCCCGACGGCCGGCCCTGCTGGATCGAGGCGCACGGCAAGGTGCTCGTCGGCCCCGACGGCGCTCCGGCCGGCACCATCGGCTGCGTCCAGGACGTGACCGAACGGATCCAGATGCAGCAGCTCCAGGAGGATGCCGCGGCCCGGGCGCTGCTGCTGCAGGAGGTGACGGCCGACTTCTCGCGGGCGCACACGCCCGACCAGGTCGCCGCCGTGCACGACGCGAGCCTCGAGCGGGTCCGCGCGATCGTCGGCGCCGGCCAGGCGCTGACCGAGGCGGACGAGCAGCTGCTCGACACGCTCGCGCTCCAGCGCTCGATCGCCGACGAGCGCGCCGAGCTGTTCCGGCACACCACCGCCATCTCGGAGGAGCTGCAGCACAGCCTGGCCGCGAGCCCCCTGCCGGAGCTCGACCGGTTCGAGATCGAGGCGTACTACGCCCCCGGCGGCGCCGACCTGGAGCACGTGGGCGGCGACTGGTACGACGCGGTCGCCACCTGGGGTGGCGGGCTGGCGCTGGTCGTCGGGGACGTGATGGGGCGCGGGGTCAGCGCGGCGACCGCCATGATCCACGTGCGCGCCGGCATCCGTGGGCTGCTGACCGTCGAGCCGGACCCGGCCGCGCTGTTCGAGGCCGCCGACGAGCTGATCGCGCGCGATGCTCCGGAGCAGTTCGTGACGGCCGCCGCGGTCCTCATCGACCCCGACGGCCGCACACTCACCGTCTGCAACGCCGGCCACGTGCCTCTCGTGCTGGTGCGGCCCGACGGCACCGCGGAGCTCGTCGAGGTCGGCTCGTCGGGGCCGCTGGGCGTGCTGACCCGGCTGCACCGCGAGGCCGAGCACTTCACGCTCGAGCCCGGCACGGTGGTCGTCCTGGTCACCGACGGGGTCGTCGAGTCCCGCGACCACGACATCGACGAGGGCATCGAGCGCCTGCGCCGCCGCCTGGCCGAGCTCGCCGGACGGCCGCTTGCGGAGCTGGTCGCCGCGGCCGCCGCCCTGGCCGACGACCGGCACAGCGACGACGTCACGGTCGTCGCCACACGCCTTCGGTGAGCGCGGCGCACACCTCGTCGACAGCCGTGGGTGCGCCCGCGACGTACCACTCGACGCCGGCGGCGCGGACCCGCCGGGTTACTCCCCCGGCGCCGCAGATGATCGCGGCGCCCGGCAGCGCGTCCCAGGGCGGCACGGAGTGCTGGCAGATGACGTGCAGGCGCCCCTCGGCGACGGCGGTCGCGTCCATGGAGCCCGAGCCCAGCATCCGCATGGTGGCCGCGCGCCCGGCCATCCGGTCGAACGCCTCGCCGACCTCGTGGTCGAGGAACGGCGGGTGCAGGTAGGTCGCCAGGCAGGACTCCGCCAGCGGGCGGTCGGCGATCGGCTCGAGCGGGACGCCGTTCACCGTGCTCGCCAGGCCGGGTCCGCCCACGAAGGTGCGCCCGGACGCGGGGTGGTGGATCGCGCCGAGCAGGAGCTCGTCGCCGTCGGTCAGCGCGATCGCCGAGCACCACCAGTCCAGCCCGGCGAGGAAGTTGTAGGTGCCGTCGACCGGGTCGATCACCCAGATCCGACCGGTGCTGCCGCGATGGTCGGCGCCCTCCTCCCCGAGCACGCCGTCGTCGGGGCGCTCGGTCGCGAGCGTCTCGATGACCTGGCGCTCCGCGGCGTGGTCGGCCGCGGTGACCACGTCCGAGACCGACGTCTTCGTCTGTGCCTCCAGGCCCCCTGCGCGCATCCGGTCGGCGAGGGTCCCGGCCTCGCGGACCAGGCGTGCGGCGAGCTCGGCGTCGCTCACGACCAGGCCTCGGCGAGCAGCTGCCGGGTGTCGGACAGCAGCTGCGGGAGCGTCTTGGTGCCGGACAGCACCGTGATGAAGTTCGCGTCGCCCGACCAGCGGGGCACCACGTGCTGGTGCAGGTGCTGCGAGAGCGAGCCGCCGGCCACGCCGCCCAGGTTGATCCCGATGTTGAACGCGTGCGGCCCGCTGACCTGCCGGATCACGCGCACGGCCTGCTGCGTCATCGTCATCAGCTCCGCGGCCTCCTCGGTCGTGAGGTCCTCGATCTCGGCGACGTGCCGGAGCGGGAGCACCATCAGGTGGCCCGGGTTGTACGGGTGCAGGTTGAGCACCGCGAAGCACGTCTCGCCCCGGTGCACGACCAGGCTGTCCTCGGGCGCCAGGTGCTCCATCGTGCAGAACGGGCAGCCGTCGCCGACGGGCTGGGCCGGGGCGACGTACGCCATCCGGTGTGGTGTCCAGAGACGGTCGAACCCCTCGAAACCGTCGCGCTCCTGTCCCACGGGGTCGCTCATGGCATCACCCTAAAGTGAGGGCCATGACGCTGCGTCCGGCACGCCCCGAGGACATGGCCACCGTCGCCGAGATCTGGCACCGCGCGTGGCACGTCGCCCACCCCGGGCACGTCCCCGACGGCCTGACCGCGGGCCGCACGCTCGAGGCGTTCCGCGAGCGGACGCCCTCGCGCGTGGCCGACACGACGGTCGCCGAGGTGGACGGGCGCGTGGTCGGCTTCACGATGGTGGACGGCGACGAGCTCGAGCAGCTGTTCGTCGACCCCGACCTGCACGGCGGCGGGATCGCGGCGCCGCTGCTCGCCGCCGGCGAGCGCCGGATCGCTGCAGCCGGGCACGAGGTCGCCTGGCTCGCCGTCGTCGTCGGCAACGCCCGGGCGCGACGGTTCTACGAGAAGCAGGGCTGGTACGACGCCGGCGACCTGCCCTACGAGGTCACCGCGGGCGGCACGACGTACATCTCGCCGTGCCGCCGCTACGAGAAGCGGTTGACCTAGACCTGCTCGCGCGACGCCACGGCGTCGAGGACCCGCGTGATCGCCTCGTCGATCGGCACGCCGTTGTCCTGGCGGCCGTCGCGGTAGCGGAACGAGACGGCGTTCGCCGCCACGTCGTCCGCGCCGGCGATCATCATGAACGGGACCTTCTGCAGCTGCGCGTTGCGGATCTTCTTCTGCATGCGGTCGTCGGAGTCGTCGACCTCGACGCGGATCCCCTTGGTGCGCATCTGCTTGGCGACGTCGTGCAGGTAGTCCGAGAACGTGTCGGCGACCGGGATCGCCTGCACCTGGACCGGGGCGAGCCACGGAGGGAACGCGCCGGCGTAGTGCTCGACGAGCACGCCGAAGAACCGCTCCAGCGATCCGAACTTCGCGGAGTGGATCATCACCGGCTGCTGCCGCGAGCCGTCGGCGGCGGTGTAGTGCAGGTCGAAGCCCTTGGGCTGGTTGAAGTCGTACTGGATCGTCGACATCTGCCAGGTCCGGCCGATCGCGTCACGCGCCTGGACCGAGATCTTCGGGCCGTAGAACGCCGCGCCACCCGGGTCGGCGACCAGCTGGAGGCCCGACGCCACCGCGACGTCCTCGAGCACCTTGGTCGCGGTCGCCCAGTCCTCGTCGCTGCCGACGAACTTGTCGGGCTTGGAGTCGTCGCGGGTCGAGAGCTCGAGGTAGAAGTCGTCGATCCCGAAGTCGCGCAGCAGCCCGAGCACGAAGTCGAGCAGGTGCTTGATCTCCGCCGGGGCCTGCTCGGGGGTGACGTAGGAGTGGGAGTCGTCCTGGGTCAGGCCACGCACGCGGGTGAGGCCGTGGACGACCCCGGACTTCTCGTAGCGGTACACCGAGCCGAACTCGAAGAGCCGCAGCGGCAGCTCACGGTAGGACCGCCCGCGCGACCTGAAGATCAGGTTGTGCATCGGGCAGTTCATCGCCTTGAGGTAGTAGTTCGCGCCCTCGAACTCCATCGGCGGGAACATGGTGTCGGCGTAGTACGGCAGGTGCCCGGAGGTGTGGAACAGGCCCTCCTTGGTGATGTGGGGGGTGCCGACGTACTGGAAGCCCTCCTCGATGTGGCGCTGGCGGACGTAGTCCTCCATCTCGCGCTTGATCACACCGCCCTTGGGGTGGAAGACCGCCAGGCCGGAGCCGATCTCGTCGGGGAAGCTGAACAGGTCGAGCTCGCGGCCGAGCTTGCGGTGGTCGCGGCGCTCGGCCTCCTCGATCCGGTGCAGGTGCTCCTCGAGCGCCTCCTTCGACTCCCAGGCGGTGCCGTAGATGCGCTGGAGCTGCTTGTTCTTCTCGTCGCCGCGCCAGTACGCCGCCGCGGAGCGCATCAGCTTGAACGCCGGGATCCGCTTCGTGGTCGGCAGGTGCGGGCCGCGGCACAGGTCGCTCCAGGCGACCGCGCCGTCGCGGCGGACGTTGTCGTAGATCGTCAGCTCGCCGGCGCCGACCTCGACGCTCGCGCCCTCGGTGCTGTCGGCGCCCGAGCCGCCCTTGAGGCCGATCAGCTCGATCTTGTACGGCTCGTCCTTGAGCTCGTTGATCGCGTCGGCGTCGCTGGTGACCCGGCGCTCGAAGCGCTGGCCCTCCTTGATGATCTTCCGCATCGCGGTCTCGATCTTCGCGAGGTCCTCGGGCACGAACGGGGTCTCGACGTCGAAGTCGTAGTAGAAGCCGTTCTCGACCGGCGGGCCGATGCCGAGCTTGGCGTCCGGGAACAGCTGCTGCACGGCCTGCGCCATCACGTGCGCGGTCGAGTGCCGCAGGATGTCGCGACCGTCCGAGCTGTCGATCGCGACCCCCTCGACCACCTCACCGTCGGCCAGCACGTAGGACAGGTCCTTCAGCTCGCCGTTCACGCGCGCGGCGATCACCGCGGTGTCGTCGGCGAAGAGCTCCCAGGCCTTGGTGCCCGTCGTGACCGTCCGGTCCTCACGCGCGTCGGCGTGGGCGAGGACGATCTTCAAGTCGGACACGTTGGCTCCTTGGGTACGGCGTACGGACCCAGCGATCGTATCGGTGGGTCGCCGCGAGCCGCGCGGCGGTTTCTCCGGCGCTCCGCCGCCGAAGGTTGGAAGTCCTGGCCGATTCGGGACCATTGCCGCTGCCGCGGCGGGGTCCGCTGGACGAGGTTGGCCGCATGGGAGAAGCGGCGTGATCGCCGAGGCCGTCCTCGCCGACGGCACCGGCGCGCTCATCTGGCCCCTGAACCACGGGGACCGGGCAGCCCTGCGCGAGGGCTATGAACATCTCTCCGAGTCCGCGCGCTACCACCGGTTCCTCGCCTGGGTCCCGCATCTCAACGGCGCCCTGCTCGACCAGCTCGTCGACGGCGTCGACGGCGTCGACCACGTGGCGCTGGCACTGGTGGTCCTCGACGACGAGCACGACGGCGAGCCTGTGGGCGTCGCGCGGATGATCAGGTACGAGGACCAGCCGAACGCCGCCGACGTGGCTGTCACCGTCCTCGACGAGTGGCAGGGCCGCGGCGTCGCGACCGCCCTGCTGGACGAGCTGATGCGACAACGACCGGCCGGGGTCACCCGCGTGGTCACCACGGTCGCCTCCGACAACGCGGCCTCGCTGGCGATGCTGCGTCGGCTCGGCGAGATCACCGTGACTCCCGCCGGGATCAACCGGGTCGACGTCGTCGTCGACCTGCCCATCCCCGCCGCCACCGAAGTGGAGAACTCTGATGCCTGAGACCGCGCCTGACCCGCTCGTCCGACTTCCGGGTCAGGCGGTGTCGGTCCCCCGGATGTTCCTCGACCGGGTCGCTGCCACGCCGGATTCCGAGGCGTTCCGCTTCCCCGTCGGCCAGCACTGGAAGTCGATCAGCTGGCGCGAGACCAGCGATGTCGTGCGTGCCCTGGCCGCCGGCCTGCTCTCCCTCGGCATCCGCTCCGAGGAGCGGGTCGCGATCGTGAGCGGCACTCGTGTCGAGTGGCTGTACGCCGACCTCGCGGTCGCGTGCGCCGGCGCGGCGACCACCACGGTCTATCCGTCGACCCAGCCAGAGGACGTCGGCTTCATCCTGGCCGACAGCGGATCCCGGATCGCCTTCGTGGAGGACGACACCCAGGTGGAGAAGCTGCGCACCCAGCGCGGCGCGCTGCTCGCGCTCGACCGGGTGATCACCTTCGACGGGACCCCCGACGGCGACTGGGTGCTGGGGCTCGACGACCTACGAGACCTCGGGAACACGTATCTGGCCGACCACCCGGACGCAGTAGACCTGGCCGTGGACGCCGTACGGCCCGAAGACCTCGCCACGCTCATCTACACCTCGGGCACGACCGGTCGGCCCAAGGGAGTCGAGCTGCCGCACCGCTGCTGGACCTACATCGGCGTTGCCGCCGAAGCACTGGATCTCGTGCACCAGGACGACCTGCAGTACCTGTGGCTTCCGCTCTCGCACTCGTTCGGCAAGATGCTGCAGGCCGTTCAGCTCCAGGTCGGCTTCCCGACCGCGGTCGACGGCCGGATGGACCGGATCGTGCCCAACCTCGCCGAGATCCGGCCCACGTTCATGGCCGGGCCACCGCGGATCTTCGAGAAGGTGCACGCGAAGGTCGTGCAGAGCGTCGAGGAGGAGGGTGGCGTCAAGGGCGCGCTCTTCGGTTGGGCCTTCGGCGTCGGCAACCGGGTGGCGCAGGCGCGCGCGTCCGGCGACCCCGTGGGCCTCCTCACCCGGACGCAGCACCGCTTGGCCGACCGCCTCGTCCTGGCCAAGGTCCGGGACCGGCTCGGCGGCCGGATCCGGTTCCTGATCTCCGGGAGCGCGCCGCTCTCCCCCGACGTGGCCGAGTGGTTCCACGCTGCCGGGATGGTGGTCATCGAGGGCTACGGGTTGACGGAGACCAGCGCCGGCGCCTGCATCGTGCGCCTGGACGACCCGAAGTTCGGCACGGTGGGGCCCCCGGTGCCCGGGACCGAGGTCAGGATCGCCGAGGACGGTGAGATCCTGCTGCGCGGGCCCAGCGTGATGCGCGGCTACCACGACCGGCCCGGCTCCACGGCCGAGGTGCTCGACGCCGCGGGCTGGCTCGCCACCGGCGACGTGGGCGAGCTCGACGAGGAGGGCCGGCTCCGGATCACGGACCGCAAGAAGGATCTCGTCAAGACGTCCGGCGGCAAGTACATCGCTCCGCAGGCGATCGAGATGCTCTTCAAGGCGGTCTGCCCTCTGGCCAGCCAGATGGTCGTGCACGCCGAGGGCCGCAACTACGCGACCGCCCTGGTCACCCTGGACCCCGACGCGCTCGCCCAGTGGGCGGCCGCGAACGACGTGACCGAGACGGACTACGCCGCGCTGGTCGCGCTGCCGGCCGTCCGCGCCTACGTCCAGGCCTCGATCGACCGGATGAACGGTCGCCTGAACCGGTGGGAGACGATCAAGGACTTCCGGATCCTGGACCGCGACCTGATGATCGAGAACGGCGAGGTCACCCCCAGCCTGAAGGTTCGCCGCAAGGTCGTGGAGGCGAGGTACCGGCCGCTACTCGACTCGATGTACGACGTCACGACCTGACGAGGGCGTGCACCGACGCTCACATGTCGCGGTAGCGCTGCGCCTTCCCCAGCTGCTCCAGCAGGAACTCCCGGCTCACCGGGCGGTGCTGCTGCGGCGGCCAGGTGCCCGGCGGGTCGGCGCTGTAGAGCTGGGCGTACGCCGGGAGGTCGCGCTGGAAGCGCCAGCCCTCCGACAGCGGACCGGCGTCGTACGCGTCGTAGCCGATGTCGTCGAGGAACGCGGCGACCGCTGCCTTCGCGTCCGCGTCGTCACCGGCGAGCGCCAGGGTGCTGCGCTCGGGGTCGCCGGCGGGCCGGGGCAGCTCGCGCAGCGCGCCGTAGTTGATGTTGTTGAAGCCCTTCACGACCTTCGACTCCGGCAGGTGCGCCTGGACCAGCTCGGAGGTGGTGGTCGACTCGTCGTCGAGCTCGGCGATCTGGCCGTCTCGCTGCGGGTAGTAGTTGCCCGTGTCGATGACGACCTTGCCGCGCAGCGGCTCGACGGGCACGTCGACGTAGTTCTTGAGCGGGATGGTCACCACCACGAGGTCGCCGGCCGCGGCCGCCTCCTCGGGGGTGCCGGCTCGCGCGTGCTCCCCGAGCTCGGCGACCAGGTCGCTCAGCGTCTCCGGTCCGCGACTGTTGCTCAGCACCACGTCGTACCCCGCCTGCACCGCGAGGTGCGCGAGCGCGCTGCCGATGTTGCCTGCCCCGATGAGTCCGATCGTTGTCATGCCAGGTCGAACCAGGCGCGACCACGCAGAATTCCGTCCGCCTGGACGACAAGAGCCGCACGCTCTTGCGTGCGGCTCTCGCATCTCGGGTGGGCGATACTGGGTTCGAACCAGCGACCTCTTCGGTGCAAACGGCAGAGCCGCGCTGCCACCACCACGAACGACAAGAGCCGCACGCTGTCGCGTGCGGCTCTCGCATCTCGGGTGGGCGATACTGGGTTCGAACCAGTGACCTCTTCGGTGTGAACGAAGCGCGCTACCACTGCGCCAATCGCCCGGGAACTGCGGTCGCAGACTCTAGCCTACGGGCTCGGTGAGATCACATTCGAGGGGTCGCGTCACGGAACGCGCACTCGTCCGTCTCCCTGTCGTGAATCAGCAGCCGAAGGCCCACACCCTGTCCCAGGAGCTCATCCTCCAGTGCCTGGACGCGCGGGGACGCAGCGTGGACCTCCCCGCCTCGTTCGGGTACGACCCCGCCGACCCGTGGGCCGTGTGCATCACGTTCCGGGGACCGAAGGACGAGGTCTGCTGGCTGGTAGCACGCGACCTGCTGGTCCAGGGGCTGACCGACCCGGCCGGCGAAGGTGACATCCAGCTGTGGCCGAGCATCGACGAGGGCGGTCGGGCCGCGGTGGTCATGGAGCTGCACTCCCCCGACGGCCACCTGGTGACCCAGCTGAGCACCCACGACCTCTACCGGTTCCTGACCCGCACCCAGGCGCTGGTGCCGTCCGGGACCGAGATCATCGACCTGGACCTGCTCGTCGACGTGCTGACCCGCCAGTCAGAGCCCCAGTAGCTCCGGCTCCCGCCGGCGCCACACGTCCTGCACCTCGGCGGTGACCGGGCCCGGGACCGGCAGCTCGCGATCGTCCCAGCGCGATACCGGCTGCACGTCGCGGGTCGTCGAGGCCAGGAACACCTCGCTGGCCCGCTCGACGACCTCGATCGGCTCGTCGACCTCGCGACCGCCGTACCACTCGAGGATCAGGGCTCGGGTGACGCCGGCCAGGCAGCCGCTGGCCAGGGTGGGCGTCCGCAGCTCGCCGTCGACGACGTAGAAGACGTTCGAGCCCGTGCCCTCGCACAGGTGACCAGCGGTGTTCGCGAAGATCGCCTCCGTGGCGCCGCGCGACTTCGCCTCGGCCAGCGCGACGACGTTCTCGGCGTACGACGTGGTCTTGAGCCCGGCCAGCGCGCCGCGCTCGTTGCGCGGCCACGGCACCGTCGCCACCGGGGTCGACGCGGGCCAGGGCTGCATCGCGTCGGCGACCACGATCAGGGTCGGGCCGGCGTCCCCGCGGCCCGATCCGAGCGGGGCAGGCCCGCCGGTGACCGTGATCCGGATCCGGCCGAGCGGCAGCGGGTGGCCGTCGAGCACCGCAGCCAGGCCACGCCGTACCTCGCCCTCGTCGACGTCCGGGAGCCCGAGGCCCTTCGCGGACCGGTGGAGCCGGGCCAGGTGGAGGTCGAGAGCGAACGGGAGGCCGTCGACGACCTTGATCGCCTCGAACACCCCGTCCCCCACCGTCAGCCCGTGGTCGGTCACCGAGACCGCCGCCGCACTCGCATCGGACAGGAGCTCACCGTTCACCCACGCACGCATGCGGTCACTCTAGAAGTGCCTCCAGAAGCCCCGCGACGCGCCCGGAGGGGGGCGATTTTGCATGGTCTGGGGCATCGGCTACTGTTCTCACGCACGCCGACCGGGAGACCGGACGGAGTCGCAAGCGGACGTAGCTCAGTTGGTAGAGCGCAACCTTGCCAAGGTTGAGGTCGCGAGTTCGAGCCTCGTCGTCCGCTCTGAGAGGTCTCTCTCTGGTTTGGCCTCCAATGGTGGGTTGGCCGAGAGGCGAGGCAACGGACTGCAAATCCGTGTACACGGGTTCAAATCCCGTACCCACCTCTCCAACAAATCAAGACCCGGGCGATTGGCGCAGTGGTAGCGCGCTTCCTTGACACGGAAGAGGTCACTGGTTCAAACCCAGTATCGCCCACCAGCACCTCGCAGAAAGTCAGAGCCGCTCTCCCCCGAGAGCGGCTCTTTCGTTTGCCACCACGGTGGCAGCGCGGCTCAGCCGTTGCACGGAAGAGGTCACTGACTCAAACCCAGTACCCCCCCGCACCTCGCAGAAAGTCAGAGCCGCTCTCCCCCGAGAGCGGCTCTTTCGTTTGCCACCACGGTGGCAGCGCGGCTCAGCCGTTGCACGGAAGAGGTCACTGACTCAAACCCAGTACCGCCCGCACCTCACATCATTCAGAGGTGGTTCGCCGGGTGCGGATGCGCCGACTGGCTCAGGACAGGAGATTCCGTACCGTCGCCCGGCTGAAGCCGAGCTTGCGAAGGTGGTAGCGGGCGGGCATGTCCACACTGAACTCGTCGACGGTGTAGTAGCCCTCGGCTCCACGCTGCACGACGCCGACGTCGTCGCGGGCGCCGGCGACGCAGAGGTCTTGCTCGATGCACGAGGACCACGTAGGGAGTCCCAGGTCCCATTCGCCCACGCGCCAGGCTGCGCCGAACCAGATCATGAGCGGCGCTCCGGCCTCTTGCTGATCCGTGGGCCACTGACGGAGGCCGTGCCCGGGCTCGGGGATCCCGGGACCCACTCGACCCTGGGCAGGGTCGAGCCTTGCGGTCGCCGACTCTCCTCCGAAGGTCGCGACGTAGTCCAGGCTTCCGCCGGACCCGGCGGTGACGGTGATCGCGACCCCATCCGCACACACGCCGCCGTAGCGGATGTGCTCGGTGAACCGCAGCGTGTCTCCGGCCCGGTCCTCGAGGCTCCAGACGCCGCCGCAGAGGAGCTCCGGGTACCTGACGTTCGCGCGATACCCGCGGCCCTCGCGAATGATGGTGACCTTTGCCCGATAGCCAGGCGAACCCGCCTGCTCGACACTCCCGACCCACGTCCCGGCGAAACGATCGCTCCGCGCCTCCTCGGCACCTGCTCCACCCGCGAGGTACAACGTGAGTACCGACATCACCAGAGTCATCGCGGCTGCCAGGTGTCGCACTCGAGTGTGCTGAGTGCTCATGCATCCTCCGGGGGTCGCGTGGTCCGCCAGACACTAGGTGGGAGCCGAGGTAGCTGCTACCGAGACCGTGCGTTCGTCTAGACCGCAGGATCCGGCAGACGCACGATGCCTAACGCGCGCGCACCAAGAGCCGCACGCGTCGCGTGCGGCTCTTGTGGGTGGAGGTGGCGGCGGTGCGCCGTGCGCTCCGAGCCGGCGCACCGCCCGTCGGGGGCCTGCGGCTACCGCAGGGCTGGCCAGTGCTGCACGAACGAGGTCTTCGCCCAGGCCCGACCGGCACCCCAGGTGTCACCGGCGTAGGTGAGCGCCAGGACCACCATGGTGATCGCGCCGAGTACGTGCTCGTCGAGGACGGGGTTGTTCTCCGGTGGCAGGTAGACCGACCACATCAGCATGTAGAGCAGCGCGCCGGCAGCTCCGGCGATGCGCATCCCGATGCCGAACGTGAGGGCGGTGCCGATGCCGAGCAGACCGAGCATGAACAGCCAGTCCGCCCACCAGTCACCGGCGATCGAGTTGTAGAAGTCCTCGAACGGGCCCTTGGTGCCGTACGTCAGGAACCCCTCGGTCGGGCTACCGCCGTTGATCCAGGCGGCGTCGCCGAAGCGGTCCAGGTTGCCCTCCGCGTCGTAACCGGTGTGGTAGCCGAGCGCGAGGAGCTTGTCGAAGAAGGCCCATAGGAACGTGAGGCCGAAGGCGATCCGGAGCGCGGCGAGCGCTCGTGCTGCGGATACGGAGAGGCTCCGGGCGGCCGTGGTGGCCGGCGGGGTCGTGGTCGTCGCGTGCGTGCCGTGTGTGGTGCTCATGGTCGTCTCCTCCCGTTCGTGGCACGGTTGCTCGTCCACGTCCCAGTGGACTCCTCACAGCTCGCCACGAGCAGGGCCGGACCGCCCGATCGGCAGGGGTCGTTCGACCCGGGTCACTCCCACTTCTCGGCGTGCTGCCGGGTCGCGATGATCGCGGCCTGGGTGCGGCTCTCCACGCCGAGCTTCGCGAGCAGGGCGGAGACGTAGTTCTTGACCGTCTTCTCGGCGAGGCCGAGCCGGTGGGCGACCTGGCGGTTCGTGAGACCTTCGCCGATGAGGTCGAGCACCTGCTGCTCCTTCACCGTCAGGTGGTCTGCCGCCGGCTCCTCGGGCGGTCCCTGGCGCAGCCGATCCAGCACCTGCGCCGTCACCGCAGGGTCCAGCGTGGACTGGCCCGCCGCGACCCGGCGCACGGCGTCGAGGAAGTCCGCGCCCGTGACCTGCTTGAGCAGGTAGCCGGAGGCACCGGCCATGATCGCGGCGAAGAGCGCGTCGTCGTACGACGTGAGGATCAGGACGGCGATACCCGGGTCGTCCGAGCGGACCTGGCGGCAGACCTCGATGCCGGAGCCGTCCGGCAGCCGGCCGTCGAGGATCGCGACGTCCGGCCGGAGCAGCGGGATGCACTGCGCGGCCTCGTGCGCCAGCCCGGACTCCCCGACGACCTCGATGTCGCCGGCGGACTCGAGCAGCTCGCGGATGCCGCGTCGCACCAGCTCGTGGTCGTCGAGCAGATAGACCCTGATCGGCCTCTGCTCGTCTCCACCCTGCGCGACGGGTCCCGTCATGGGTACACCGTAGGACCGCTCGGCCCGCTCGGCCTCGGTCGTTGGCCCCGCAGGCATCGGGACCTTCGTCCCTCAGTCGCGGTCGACGACCAGCACCGGGCACTCGGCGTACCGGAGGACGGTCCTCGTCGTGGCGCCGAGGTGCGGCGCGAGGCCGCGCTCGTGCCTGCGGTTGAGCACCACGACCGCGGCTCGCCGGGTCGCCCCCGCGAGGGCGTCGACCGGGCGCCGCCACTGGACGTCGCGCGTCACCGGGACGGGCCCGCCGGCCACCTCGGCGAGCGCCTTGTCGAGCTCTCGCTCGGCCTCGCGGATCCACTGGGCGCGCGTGTCGTTGCCGAACGCGAGGTCCTGCCACGGCTCCGCGAGCCAGGTCGCGTGGAGGACCTCGAGGGGCAGGTGGGCGAGCTCGGCGTACGCGAGCGCCTCCCGCACCTGGCCGAGCGGGTCGGTCGAGGAGTCGACCCCGACGACGACCGGGCGCTCGAGCACGGGATGAGGCACCCAGCTCTGGGGTACGACGGCGACCGGCACGTGCGCGTGCGCCGCGACCCGGGTCGAGACCGACATGGTGAGCAGCCGTTCGACGGTCCCGACGTCGCGCCGTTCGAGCACGACGAGGTCACCGACCGCGGCCCGGTCGACGATGCTCGAGACCACCGGGCCGGACCGGATCTCCGTGGCGACCGGCACCTCGTCCTCGACGAGGTCACGCAGCCGCTCCGCCGCGGCGGTGAGCGCGCGCCGGCCGGACTCGGTCAGCGACGAGTCGAGTGCCTGCAGGTGCTCGAGACCGTCGCCACCGGTCACCCGGGTGCGTACGACGTGCAGGAGCTCGATGCCGGTCCCCCGGCGGGTCGCCTCCTCGGCAGCGAACGTGAGCGCGCCACCGTGGACGCCCTCCGGGCCGACGGCGACCAGGACGCGGTTCTCGGTGCCGGTCATGCTGACCACCCCCGCTCGGCGGTCGCGACGACGCGGACCGGGCTGTGGGCGGCGCGCAGCACGGCGCGGGCCGTCGTACCGAGGTGCGTGGCCGCCGGCACACCGCGGCCGCGGCGGCCGACGACCACCAGGTCGGCGTCCCGGGAGGCGGCGACGACGGCGTCGCTCGCCGGTTCGGGCACGACGCGGACGTCGACCTTGACGTCGGGGAACCGGGCCCGCCAGTCGCGCAGCACCGCCTCGATCCCGAGCGTCGCCGCCCGGCTGTCGGACTTCGTTGCGTGCAGCACGACCAACGTCGCCGCGCGCTGCGCGGCAAGCCCGAACGCGTCGGCGAGGAGCGTGGCGGCGCGGTCCGCGACCTTCACGGCCACCACCACGACGTGGTCGGCATCCGGTGGCCGGGGGCTCCAGTCCGCGGGCACCTCGACGACCGGCACGGCGGCACGAGCCGCGACTCCCGTCGCGGTGTCACCGCGCAGCAGCCGCTCGAGCAGCGGTCGCCCGTCCCGTCCGACGACCAGCACACGGGCGCCCTCCGCGCCGTGCGCCAGCTCCACCGGCCGCGTGCCGTGGTGCAGCCACCCCTCGACGGCCAGGTCGGGGTCGAGTGCGCGCACGGTCTCCGCCGCGTCCCGCAGGAACTGGTGACCGAGGTCGTCGAGCTCCTGGGGGGTCACCGGCACCAGCGCGGGTGTGGGCAGGTGGTCGGGGACCACGTGCACCAGCTTGAGGGCGGCCCCGGTGGACCGCGCCTCGGCGACGGCGTAGCGCAGCGCTCCGCGGTTGGCCTCGGAGCCGTCCACGCCGACGACCACGACGTTGCCCGGGGTGGCGGGCAGGATGGGCAGGCTGTTGGTCATCACTACCTCCTCGTCTCCATGCTCGGTCCGCGCAGGACCGGCGAGCAGGGGCCCCGGGCCCGCGCTCGGCGGGACCTTCGTCACCCGTCGTCGGGACCGTTCGGTCTGGGCCGAACGCACGTCACGGATGACGCTGGCCACATGAGCACGACCAACGTCGCCAACCTGCTGGCCTACGACTGCTGGCACCTGCTCGAAGGCGCCTACCTCGCCCGGGTGGCGTGGCAGGGCGCCGACGGGATCCGGCTGGTGCCGGTGAACTACGACGTCGCCGACGGCGCGGTGTGGTTCCGCATCGACCGCGACTCCGCCCTCGCCCGCGAGGCTCGGGACCAGTCGGTCGTCGTCGAGATCGACGACGTCGACGACGAGAGCGGGACCGCGTGGAGCGTGGTGGTCGTCGGGAAGGTCGAGATGTTCGACGCCGCCGACGCCCCCGACACGCTCGGCGAGCTGCGCGTGTGGGCCGACGGGCCGCACACCACCTATGTCCGGATCGAGCCGGTCGAGCTGACCGGTCGCCGGCTCTGGAAGCCCTGACCATCCCGATCCGAGGAGGCACCCCATGCTGGTCCGAGACCTGATGACCCCTGGTCCCGCCACCGTGCGCCCGAGCGCGCACCTCAAGGAGGCACTGACCACGCTCGCCCGGCTGGGCATCACCTCGCTCCCGGTCGTCGACGACCACGGGCGGGTGTGCGGCATCGTCAGTGAGGCCGACCTGATCCGGGAGGCGGTCGCCCGCGACCCCCGCGCTCCGGAGCACCCGGTGACCGTCGAGCCGCTCTTCCAGCCCCGGACCGTCGAGGACGTCTACACCCGCGTGGCCGCCTCGGTGCGCGTCGACGACGACGTCGCCGACGCCGTCGAGACCATGGTCGCGATCTCCGCGAAGAGCCTCCCGGTGCTCGACGAGCACGGCCGGCTCGTCGGCATCCTCAGCCGCAGCGACGTCGTCCGCGCCCTGGCTCGGGCCGACGAGGCGATCGCGGCCGACATCGACCAGCTGCTCGCGTCGCTCGGTCGCGCCGACTGGCTGGTCGAGGTCGACGAGGGCGTCGCGGAGATCAGCGGGCCTGACGGCCCCGCCGAGCGCTCACTCGCGTACGTCGCCGCCCGGACCGTCGCCGGCGTCGTCGAGGTGCGGGTCGACTGACACCCGGGCGGCCAGGGCTGCGACGTCCTCGGGACCGGTGCCGCAGCAGCCGCCGACCAGCCGCGCCCCGGCGGCGACCCAGCCCTCGACCAGGTCGAGGTCGACCGGGTCGCCGTACGCCCACGCCTTGGTCTCGGGATCCCAGCTGCCACCCCGGTTCGGGTAGGCGACCGCGGGCAGGCCGGTGGCGGCGACGGCCGCGGTCACCGCGCCGAGCACGTCGTCCTGCTCCGAGCAGTTGACCCCGGCGGCGACCACGGCCCGGCAGCCGGAGAGGACGGCGTAGGCGTCGGTGAGCGGCTGACCGGCGCACGTGGCGTCGCCGCGGACCGAGTAGCTGAACCAGGCGGGCACGCCGAGCTCGTCGAGCAGCGCGACGAGCACCTCGGCCTCGGCGGCGTCGGGGATCGTCTCCACTGCGAGCAGGTCGGGGCCGGCGGCGGCGAGCAGCTCCAGCCGGGGAGCGTGGAAGTCACGCAGCCGAGCGGCCGGTACGCCGTACTGCCCGCGGTACTCCGAACCGTCAGCCAGGAACGCGCCGTACGGCCCGACGGAGGCGGCCACCAGCAGGTCCGGGTCGTCGAACGAGTCGCGGACCTCGCGGGCGATCGTCACGCTGAGCGGGATCAACCGGGCGGCGTCGTCGCCGAGGCCCTCGACGCTCGCCTGGTAGCTCGCGGTCGTGGCGACCTGCGCCCCGGCCCGAAAGTAGGAGCGGTGGGCGGCGGCGATCCGCTGCGGCTCCTCCCCCAGCAGCCGCGCGGTCCACAGCGCCCCGGACAGGTCGGCGCCCTGCTGCTCGAGCACGGTCGAGAGCCCCCCGTCGAGGACGAGCGGACGGGTCAGGGCGGCGAGGTCGGGCACAGGGCCATCTTCTCCCGCACCCGGGACGAACGACCCTCGCCGTCCGCCCGAGGCCCGGAACACCCTGAGGCATGGCCTCCTACGTATGGGACTTCACCCACGGCACCAAGGACCAGAAGGACCTACTCGGCGGGAAGGGGGCCAACCTCGCCGAGATGACCAGGCTCGGGCTCCCGGTGCCACCCGGCTTCACCGTGACCACCGAGGCCTGCCGCGCCTTCCTCGCCGACGGCCGCGAGCCCGACGGGCTGGAGGAGGAGATCGACGAGCACCTCTGCGCGCTCGAGGCCCGGATCGGGCGCCGCCTCGGCGACGTGGCCGACCCGCTGCTGCTGTCGGTGCGCTCGGGGGCCAAGTTCTCGATGCCGGGGATGATGGAGACGGTCCTCGACATCGGCCTCAACGACCAGACGGTCGTCGGCCTGGCCACCCAGAGCGGCGACGAGCGGTTCGCGGCGGACTCCTACCGACGGCTGCTGCAGATGTTCGGCACCACCGTGCTCGGCATCGACGGCGCGGCGTTCTCCGACCGGATGGACGCCGCGGCCGACCTGGACGCCGACCGGCTGCGCGAGGTCGTCGCCGACTTCAAGGCGATCATCCGCGAACGGACCGGCAGCGAGTTCCCGCAGGATCCTCGCGAGCAGCTGCGGCAGGCGATCCGCGCGGTCTTCGCCTCGTGGAACACCCCGCGGGCGGTGCTCTACCGCCGCCACGAGCGGATCCCGGAGGACCTCGGCACCGCCGTCAACGTGCAGGTGATGGTCTTCGGCAACCGTGGCCCGACGTCCGGGTCGGGCGTCTGCTTCACTCGCGACCCCGCCACCGGGGAGCCCGGCGTGTACGGCGACTACCTGCAGAACGCGCAGGGTGAGGACGTCGTGGCGGGCATCCGCAACACCGTGTCGCTGGCCGACCTGGCCGACCTGGACCGCGCGTCGTACGACGAGCTGCTCCTGGCCATGTCGGTGCTCGAGCACCACTACGCCGACATGTGCGACATCGAGTTCACGATCGAGGACGGCACGCTCTGGATGCTGCAGACCCGCGTCGGCAAGCGCACCCCCGCCGCCGCGGTGCAGATCGCGGCCGACCTGGTGGCCGAGGAGCAGATCGACCCGGACGAGGCGCTGCGACGCGTGACCGGCACGCAGCTCGCCGCGCTGATGTTCCCCCAGTTCGCCCCGGACCTCACCCGCCGGGCGGTGGCGACCGGGCTGAACGCCTCGCCCGGCGCCGCCGTCGGCCGTGTGGTCCTCGACTCCGCTACGGCGGTGGAGTGGGCCGAGCGCGGGGAGGCGGTGATTCTGGTCCGCAAGGAGACGACGCCCGAGGACCTGGCCGGGATGATGGCGGCCCGGGGCATCCTGACCGCGCGCGGCGGGAAGACGTCCCACGCGGCCGTGGTCGCCCGCGGGATGGGTCGCACCTGCGTCTGCGGCGCCGAGTCGGTGACCATCGACCTCCCCGGCCGCCGGCTCCGGCTCGCGGACGGGTCGGAGGTCGCGGAGGGCGACGTCATCTCGATCGACGGCACCACCGGCGAGGTGTTCCTGGGCGAGGTGCCGGTCAGCGAGCCGGCCCTGGTCCGCCGCCTGGAGGGCGAGGTCGTCGACGACCGGCTCGCCGACGCGGCCCTCGGGCTGCTCGACCGGGCCGACCTCGTACGCCGGCTCGAGGTGCGCGCGAACGCCGACACCCCCGACGACGCCCGCCGGGCGCGCCGCCTGGGTGCCGGCGGCATCGGGCTGTGTCGGACCGAGCACATGTTCCTCGGGGAGCGGAGGGGGCTGGTCGAGCGGCTGATCGTGGCCGAGGACGACGCCGAACGCGAGATCGCGCTCGCCCGCCTCGAGCCCCTGCAGCGGCAGGACTTCGCCGAGATCCTGGAGGCCATGGACGGCCTGCCGGTGACCATCCGGCTCATCGACCCGCCCCTGCACGAGTTCCTGCCGGACCTCACCGACCTCGCGGTCCGGGTCGCGCTCGAGGACGAGCGGCACGAGGAGGACGAGCACGACCACGAGCTGCTCGCGGCCGTGCGCCGGCTGCACGAGCAGAACCCGATGCTCGGACTGCGGGGCGTCCGGCTGGGCATCGTCGTCCCGGGGCTGTTCGACATGCAGGCGACCGCGATCGCGGAGGCCACCGCGGACCGGATCGAGGCGGGCGGCGACCCGCGACCGGAGGTGATGGTCCCGCTGGTCGCCAGCGCCGGCGAGCTCGCGCTCGTGCGGACCCAGCTGGAGCAGGCCGTCGCCGCGGTCGCGACCCGCCGGGGCCTCGACCTCGCGATACCGATCGGCACGATGATCGAGCTGCCACGGGCGGCGGTCACGGCCGACCGCATCGCCGGCGTCGCCGACTTCTTCTCGTTCGGCACCAACGACCTGACCCAGACCACCTGGGGGTTCTCGCGCGACGACGTCGAGGCGGAGTTCTTCACGGCGTACCGCGACCGCGGGATCCTCCCGGTCTCGCCGTTCGAGTCGATCGACGTCGACGGCGTCGGGTCGCTGGTACAGCAGGCCGTCCGCCTCGGCCGGGGCGTCCGGCCGGACCTGCACCTCGGCGTGTGCGGCGAGCACGGCGGCGACCCGGACTCGATCCACTTCTTCGACCGGATCGGCCTCGACTACGTGTCCTGCTCGCCGTACCGGGTCCCGGTCGCGCGCTGGGAGGCCGCCCGGGCGCGGCTGGCCGTGCGATCGGTGTAGGAGAGACGAGGACAGGGAGGGCCCGAGGGCAGCGACGACCTCGGGCCACCTCCCCGTCAACGTTGCGCTTCCCCGGGTTTCCGTGGTCCCGGAGAAGAACCTCGCCGGGTTCTCAGGCGCCCGACGTGGTCTACAACGAGGGTAAGCACGCGACGGCCGGATCGGGTCGGCTTGCAAGAAACTGGAGGAAGCGCACTAAATCGGCACCGGGTTGGCGCCCGGCGGCCGCACCAGCGCCCCGGCCCCCGTGGACGGGGCGGACGCGGCCGCTCGGGCCGAGCCAGGATGCGCGCACCCGCACCCGCCCGGGCTCACCCCTTCGGATGAAGCCACCCTGCCGGCGGCCTACGCGCCGAGCTGGGCGGCCGCGGCGTCGTAGGCCGGGAGCGTGAACTCGAACAGCGATCCCCGGCCCGTGGGGTTGGCGCGGGCGACGATCGTGCCGTCGTGGCGGGTGATGATCCGGCGCACGATCGACAGCCCGAGCCCGCTGCCCTCGTAGTCGCGGTAGTGCGCGCGGTGGAACTCCTCGAAGACCCGCTCGCGCTCCGCGACCGGGATCCCGATGCCGTTGTCGACGACCTGGACGGTCACCAGGCGGGAGCCGGACCGGCGCCCGCGCACCGAGATCTCGGGCTCGACCCCGGGAGCGACGTACTTGAGCGCGTTGCCGATGAGGTTGTCGACGGCCTGCCGGATCAGCACCGGGTCGGCGAGGACCGGCGGGACGGGCTCGCAGACGACCCGGTCCTCGGCATGGCGGGCGGCGGCGATCTCCGCGACGAGCGCGCCGATGTCGACCGGGCAGAGGTCGAGGTCGCGCGAGCCGCTCGTGGCGTGGGCGAGCAGGTCGCGGATCAGCTCGCGCATCCGCCCCGACGACGACCGCACCCGCGCGACGAACTCGCGCGCGGTCTGCGGGTCCAGGTCACCGCCGTCGAGCTCGTCGGCGATCATCTCCGTCCACCCGTCGATCGCCGCCAGCGGGTTGCGCAGGTCGTGCGCGACGACACCGGCGAACGACGCGAGCTCCTGGCGGTGGGCGTGCTCCTCGGTCACGTCGCGGAAGATCATCAACGCCCGGCTCCGGTTCCGGATCTCGTCGCGCGGGAGCGGGATCCCGGAGATGCTCAGCACCCGCTCCGGCTGGCCGTCGATGCGGAGGACCACCTCGGCGCCGTGGACCGTCTCGCCGCGCAGCGCCCGCGCGGTCGGTCGCTGGGAGTCGTCGAGCTCCGCGCCGTCGATCGACCAGCTGCTCAGGGCGAACCGCGAGTCGGACGTCAGCGGACCGGTGCCGTCGCCCAGGAGCGCGCTCGCCGCGCCGTTCTGGATCAGCAGCTCCCCGGTCTGGTCGACCACGATCAGGCCCTCCGTGATCGACCCGATCACGGCGTCGCGGACGCTGGCCTCGTACAGCGCCTCCTCCTGGCTGCGGCGCAGCTCGGCCGACAGCGCCTGCCGCTCGTCGCGGCCGGTGGCGAGGATCATCCCGGTGACGGAGATCGCGGCGACGAAGAACTGGGCGACCAGGTAGCCGAGGTCCGTGCGCTCGACGGCCGCGAACGGACCGATCCCGTTCACGGTGAGACCCAGCGTCGCGAAGCCGACGAGGAGCGAGTGCAACGAGCTGAGCAGCGTCGAGAACCGCAGCGCGAACCAGACGGTCGCGGCCAGCAGCACGAACGCCAGCGGCTCGTCCACGAGGACGAACGCGAGCCCGTACATCACGACGGTGAACGCGGTCGCGGCCACCAGCTCGACCGGGCCCGCCTCGCCGAGCAGCCGCCGGCGAGGGCGCGGCGACGTCAGCCGCTGCCCGAGCAGCAGGCCGGCGGTGACCATCACGAGCGCGCTGCAGAGGTTGCGGCCGAACCAGAGGATCCCCTCGGCGGTCTGCTCCCCTCCCTCGATCGCGGCGACGCCGACCGCCGCGACCAGCGCGCCCAGGCCGAGCGCCACGACCAGCGCGGCACAGTACGGCGCGAGCACCCGCGGCCGGTCGAGTGGGCGGGTGCCACCGCAGCCCCAGAGCGACGGGCACCAGCGCCGCAGCAGCACGACCGCGAGCACCGACTGCCCGACGTTGGTGGCGGTGATGAGCGCGGCCACCCCGGGATCGGCGCCCGTGACGCTGTTGGCGACGTACGCCACCGTCGTCAGCAGTGCCGTGTCGAGCCCGGCGAGGCCCGGCTGCCGCAGCAGCAGCCAGAGGATCGCGATCCCGCCGGCCGGGCGCACCACCGAGTCGAAGCCGGCGCCGGGGGCCTCGCGGCTCAGGAGGGCGAACGCCAGGTACGCGACGGCGAATCCCACCGTCGCGACTGGATGCAGCCGCCCACCCGTCCGGTCTCCCGGCATCCCCAACTCCTTCAGGCCCCCGCCCGATGGGAAGCAGGCTAGTGCCCGAGCGCCCTGCAGCCCCGCAACCGGGCCGCTACGCGTCGTCGGTGGAAAGCTGCTCGTCGTGGGTGCCCGGGCGCGGCGCCCAGGGCAGCTCCTTGGCGGGGCGTACGACGATCAGCCGGTCGCCGCGCGCGAGCTGGGTGACCACCGGGTCGAAGTAGCGGTACACCTTCTCGTCGCGCACCACCGCGATCACCTGGTCGGGCAGCGTCTGCGGCTGCTTGCCGACCTCGGTCACCAGCAGGTCGCGCTCGGCCACCTCGAGACCCTCGCCGTACGTGAGGAGGTCCTCCATCACCGAGCCCAGGGTGGGCGACAGCGACGACAGGCCGAGCAGCCGGCCGACAGCATCGGAGGAGGTGATCACGGAGTTCGCGCCGGACTGACGCATCAGCGCGACGTTCTCCTGCTCGCGGACCGCGGCGACGATCCACACGTCGGGGTTGAGCTGGCGCACGGTCAGCGTCGCGAGCACGTTCGTGTCGTCGCGGTCGGTGGTGATGATGACCTGGCGCGCCTCGGCGACGCCGGCGCGCCGGAGCACGTCGCGGCGGGAGGCGTCGCCGCTGACGACCGCGAGGCCGTCGGCGTGGGCGTCCTGCAGCGCGACCGAACCCGGGTCGACCACCACGATCGCCTCGCGGTCCTCGCCGTTGTTGACCAAGGTGTCGACGGCCGCGCGCCCCTTGGTGCCGTAGCCGACGACGACGACGTGAGCGCCCATCTTCTTCCTCCACCGGGAGACCCGGATCATCTCGCGGCCCTGGGAGGCGAGCACCTCCAGGGTGGTCCCGATCAACAGCACCAGGAACGCGATGCGGAGCGGGGTGATGACGAATGCGTTGATCATCCTGGCGTGCGCCTCGACCGGGGCGATGTCGCCGTAGCCGGTCGTGCTCAGGGTGACCGTCGTGTAGTAGATCGAGTCGATCAGGTCGACGCCGTACCCCGGCGGGTCGTTGCCGTCGCGGTAGGCGCTCCGGTCGAGGTACACGATCAGGACGGTGCCGACGAGGATCGCGAGCGCGAGCAGCAGCCGGCGTCCGAGCTCCCACCACGGCGACCGGCCGGGATCGGGGAGAGCGACCTGACCGCGGACGTGACCCAACTTGGCGTCGCTGGATTCCTCGGGCACGGGGCGACCCTAGCCCCCCTCGGGACGCGACCCGATGCGACGCAGCCGTTGCACGAGCTCGAGTCGCGCGAGCACCGTCCGCTGCTGGGGGAAGACCGAGTCGAACGCGGCGTTCACGGCGGCTCCGATCAGCACCGCGATCGAGACCAGGTAGAGCCACAGCAGCACCGCGATCGGGGCCGCGAGCGGTCCGTAGATCGAGCGGGAGTCCGTCGACGTGACGGTGAGGAACCACCGGAGGGCGTAGGAGCCGACGATCCAGCAGAACAGGGAGAACGTGGCGCCCGGGAGGTTGAAGCTCCAGTTCGTCTTCACCGGCACCGACACGTGGTAGAGCGTCGCCAGGAAGCAGATGCAGATGACGACGACGATCGGCCAGTAGAACGCCATCAGGAGGTCGAGCCGCTCCGGCAGCCAGTCCTCGACGAGGCTGGGTCCGGCGACGACCAGCGGGATGGAGACCACGCCGCACACCATCGCGAGGACGTAGAGAGCGAACGACAGGGCCCGGGTCTTGACGATCCCGCGGTGCCCGCCGAGGCCGTGCATGATCGTGATGGTGTCGACGAACACGTTGAGCGCGCGCGAGCCGGACCAGAGCGCGAGGATGAAGCCGACCGAGACGATGTCGAACCGGCCGCCCGCGGGCCCGAGCACGTCGGAGATGGTCGGCGTGATGATCTGGTTGATGGCCTTGTCGGTCAGCGCCCGGCTGGACAGGTCGATCACGGCGCCGCGGACGTTCTCGACCTCGGCGGCCGAGAACTGGTCGGACACGTAGCCGATCCCGCCGGCCATCGCGAAGATCAGGGGCGGCACCGACAGGATCGCGAAGAACGCCGCCTCCGCGGCGAGGCCGGTGACGCGGTACCTCAGGCAGGACCCGACCGTGGTCACCACCAGCCGCCAGACCAGCGCGCGGGCGTTGCGGAGCCAGGCCGCGACCGGGGAGTCGGACTCGCGCGCCCTCTCCACCCCGTCCGCCCCGGCCATGGATCTACCGTAGGCGCATGCGTTCAGACATCCGGGTAGCCACGAACCAGGCGCCGCTCCTGGCAGGTCACAACATCGTCACGGGCGACCGGTCGCTCGTCGAGGCGGTGACCCGGCACGCGTCCGAGGAGGTCGTCGAGGACCTGGCCGCGATCGGCGCCGAGGCCGGAACCGCGGAGGCGCGCGAGCACGGCATGCTCGCCAACGAGAACCACCCCCGTCTCGTCAGCTACGACCGCTACGGCAACCGTGTCGACGAGGTGGAGTTCCACCCGTCCTGGCACTGGCTGATGGGCCGAGCGGTGGGGCACGGGCTCGCCGCGGCACCGTGGGAGCAGCAGGACGACGGCGCGGCCCACGCCCACGTGCGGCGCGCGGCCGGCTTCATGGCCTGGTCGCACACCGAGCCGGGTCACGGCTGCCCGATCTCCATGACGTACGCCGCGGTCCCGGCCCTGCGCGCCGACGACGCGCTGGCCAAGGAGTGGACGCCGCTGCTCGCGTCGACGACGTACGACCCGGGGCTGCGTGTCGCGTCGGGCAAGCTCGGCGCGCTCGCCGGCATGGGCATGACCGAGAAGCAGGGCGGCTCCGACGTCCGCGCCAACGTCACGCAGGCGCGGCCGACCGCGGTGGACGGCGAGTACACCCTGCACGGGCACAAGTGGTTCACGTCGGCGCCGATGAACGACGTGTTCCTGGTGCTGGCGCAGGCCGCCGGCGGGGTCACCTGCTTCGTGGTCCCGCGGGTCCTGCCCGACGGCAGCCGCAACCGGCTGGACGTCGTGCGCCTCAAGGACAAGCTCGGCAACCGGTCGAACGCGTCCTCGGAGCTCGAGCTCGACGGCACCCTGGCGCACCGGCTCGGCGACGAGGGCCGCGGCGTCCGCACGATCATCGAGATGGTCGCCGCGACGCGGCTGGACTGCGTGCTGGGCTCGACGTCGCTGATGCGCCGCGCCGTCAACGAGGCGACCTGGCACACCGCGCACCGCTCGGCCTTCGGGTCGGTGCTCGCCGACAAGCCGCTGATGCAGAACGTGCTGGCCGACCTCGCCGTCGAGGCCGAGGCGGCGACGGCGCTGGCGATCCGGCTCGCGGCGGCCGTCGACGGCCTCGCCGACCCGCACGAGGCGGCGCTGCGCCGGATCGCGCTGCCGCTGGCGAAGTTCTGGGTGTGCAAGCGCACGCCCGGCCACGTGGCCGAGGCGCTGGAGTGCCTCGGTGGCAACGGCTACGTCGAGGAGTCCGGGATGCCCCTGCTGTACCGGGAGGCGCCGCTGAACTCCGTGTGGGAGGGCTCGGGCAACGTCAACGCGCTCGACGTGCTGCGCGCGCTCGGCCGCGAGCCGGAGGTGCTCGACGCCTGGATCACCGAGGTGGGCCGCGCCCGCGGCGGCGACGTACGCCTCGACCGCGCGATCGAGGAGACCCTGGCGCTGATCGGCTCCCTGATGGGCGACCCCACCTCGCTCGAGGTCAACGCGCGGCGGCTGGCCGGCCGGATGGCCGCGTGCCTCCAGGGCTCGCTGCTCGTCCGCTTCGGCCCGCCCGAGGTGGCCGACGTGTTCTGTGCGTCGCGGCTCGGGACGTCGTACGACGGCGTGTACGGCGCCCTCGACGGCGGCGACCTGCGCGCGATCGTGGACCGCGCCACTCCCGTCGTCTGATCGGCCCTAGGGTCGCTCCATGACCAGCATCCGCGAGTGGGACGCCTCGTCGTACGACTCCCTGCCGCTCCCCCACGTCGCCTGGGGCCAGCGGGTCCTGGACCGGATGGGCCTCACCGGCGACGAGCTCGTGCTCGACGCCGGGTGTGGCACCGGTCGGGACGCGGCGGCGCTGCTCGAGCGGTGGCCGGGCGTGCGGATGGTCGGGATCGACGGCTCGCAGCAGATGCTCGACCAGGCCCGCGAGCGCCTCGGCGACCGCGCGACGCTGATCCGGGCCGACCTGCTGGAGCCGCTGCCGGTGCCCGAGCCCGTCGACGCGGTCATGAGCGTGGCGGCGTTCCACTGGATCCAGGACCACACCCTGCTCTTCACGCGGCTGCGCGCCTCGATGAGGACCGGGGCGACCCTCAGCACCGACTGCGGCGGCCGCGGCAACGTCGCGATCGTCAACGACGCTCTCGCACGGGTCACCGGCGACGAGCACGACGGCTGGGAGTTCGCCGGCGAGGACGACACCCGGGCGAAGCTGGAGGCGACCGGCTTCGAGGTGCGCTCGGTCCTCCTGCGACCCGACCCGTTCCGGATCGAGGATCCCGCCGTCCTCGAGCGCTACCTCGCGACCGTCATGCTCGGCTCCAAGCTCGACGCGATGCCCGAGGCCGACCGCGCCGGCTTCGTCACGGAGGTCCGGCTCGCGATGGCCGAGCCGGTCGTCGACTACGTGCGGCTGGAGATCGACGCCGTCGCGCGCTGAAACGACTCCGGCGACGGCGCTCGCGCCCTAGCCTGTCGACCCATGTCCCTCTCCCGGGCCCGCGTCGCGGGCATCGCCGTCGCCAGCCTCGCCCTCGTCGCCTCCGGCGCTGCCGCCGTCGCCGGCACCCGTGACGCCGAGTCCACCGTCACCGCCTGCGCCAAGGTGCGCACCGGCGCGCTGCGCCTCGAGACCGCGCAGAAGCCCTGCGTGACGACGGGTCCGGCCGCGAGGCGGGAACGCCGGGTGACGTGGGGCGAGACCGGTCCGCAGGGCCTGCCCGGCGCCGACGGCGCCGACGGCGCGGCTGGAGCTCCGGGTCCGGCAGGCGCCCCGGGCGCCCCGGGTGCACCGGGTGCACCGGGTTCGCCCGGACCCGCGGGACCGACCGGTCCGGCAGGAACCTCCGGGCTCCTCGCGACGAGCGGGGACGCACCGGTGACCCTCTTCGACGGCGACGCCGGGCCGTCGCAGCGAGTACGTGCGGCGATGCCGCTGTCGGGTCGGGGCGCGATCGCCGCGGCCTCGCTCCCGTTGGCCGACCCCGCCGAGCTCGCGACCGTCACGCAGGTCATGCCGTCGGCCATGACGATCACGTCGATGAACGCCACCTTCCACCTCACGTCAGCGCCCACCGCGCCCATGACGTTCACCATCGGCGTGTACACGGAGAACACCGTCGGCGGCCTGGCCCTGGGATCCTCGACCGTCTGCCAGATCGGCCTCACGACCGACGACCAGGCCGGAGACAGGCGGACCTGCCAGGCCGATCTCCGCGTCGAGCTCACCCGGGGCCAGCGCGCTGTCCTCCTGGTCACCGGCTACCGGCAGATCGAGGGCGACGCCACGGTCACTGGGGTCGTGTCGGTGGGTCTCGGCGTCTCCTGAGGACGGTCAGCGAGCTCCTGCCGGTTCAGGCTCGTGGACCGGGTCGTCGAGCATCGTCTGCTCGTCGAACGGCAGCTCGCCGGCGAGCACCTTGTCCAGCCGCTCGCGGTCGACGCCGTCGGTCCAGGTGCCGATGAGGACCGTGGCGACGGAGTTGCCGGCGAAGTTGGTGAGGGCGCGCGCCTCGGACATGAACCGGTCGATGCCGACGATGAGGCCGACGCCGTCGACCAGCTCGGGCCGGTGCGACTGCAGGCCGCCGGCCAGGGTGGCCAGTCCGGCACCGGTGACGCCGGCCGCGCCCTTGGACGCGATGACCATGAAGACCAGCAGCGAGATCTGCGAGCCGATCGACAGCGGGTCGCCCATCGCCTCGGCGATGAACAGCGTGGCCATGGTCAGGTAGATCGCGGTGCCGTCGAGGTTGAAGGAGTAGCCGGTCGGTACGACGATCCCGACGGTTGTCTTGTCCACGCCGGCGTGCTCCATCTTGGCGATCAGCCGCGGCAGCGCGGACTCGGAGGACGACGTCGCGAGGATCAGCAGGAACTCGCGGGCGAGGTAGCGGAACAGCGCGAAGATGTTGATGCCGGCGAAGACGCGCAGCACCGTGCCCAGCACGACGAACACGAACAGCACGCACGTGATGTAGAAGCCCAGCATCAGCACGAGGAGGCTCTTCAGCGCGTCGACGCCCGTCTCCCCCACGACAGCCGAGATCGCGCCGAACGCGCCGATCGGCGCGGCCCACATGATCATCGCGAGCACGCGGAAGACGAGCCGCTGCGCGTACTCGACCACGGTGAGGATCGGCTTGCCGGTGGAGCCCATCTGCTGCAGTGCGAAGCCGATGAGCAGCGCCACCAGCAGGGTCTGGAGCACGTCGCCGGACGTCAGCGACGAGAACAGCGAGTCCGGGATGATCCCGAGCAGGAACTCCGTGGTGCTGGCGTGGCCTTCCTCGGCCTGCGCCGCGCCGGCCGAGGCGAGGTCGTCGCTCAGCTCGAGACCCGAGCCCGGCTTCAGGATGTTGCCGACCACCAGGCCGATCGTCAGGGCGAACGTCGACATCACCAGGAAGTAGACGAGCGCGCCGAGGCCGACCTTGCCGACCTTGGCGGCACTGGCCACGGACCCGACGCCGAGCACGATCGTGCAGAAGATCACCGGCTGGATCATCATCGTGATCAGCCCGACGAAGCCGTCACCCAGCGGTTTCAGCTCCACGGCGAAGTCGGGGAACAGCAGCCCGACCACGATGCCGAGGCCGACCGCGACGATCACCGCGATGTAGAGCCAGTGGGTGCGGTTCTTCGGAGGCGGTGCGGCGTTGTCGCGTCGGCTTTCGGCCGTGGCAGTCATGAGGTCTCCCGAGACGAGGACGATGTGCTCTAGGCGATGTGCTCTAGGCGACGCGTACCCGGCACCGCGCACGGCAAACGGCGGCGCGCTGCTGGTGGTCTAGCTCCGCGCCGATTCGGCGACACTCCCGGTCCCGTGCCCCTAGCGTCGGAGCTCCACGTCCACCGGGAGCTGCCACGATGAGAAGTCAGACTCGAGCCCGTGTCCTCGGATCCACCGTCGCCGTCGTCGCGCTCACGGCGACGGTGGTGACCGGCTACGCCGCCAGCACCGATCGGCCGACCTCGACCGTCACCGCCTGCGTGAGCGTGAAGACCGGCGCAATGCGGCTGGAGCGACCGGGCGCGCCGTGCGTCACCGAGGGCCCGCGGGCTGAGCGGGAGCGCCGGGTGTCGTGGAACAAGCGCGGCGCCCGCGGCGTGGACGGCGTGGACGGCGCGAGCATCCTGACCGGCGAAGGGCCGCCGGCCGACGACGTGGGCGTGGCCGGCGACCTGTACTTCGACACGCAGGCCCGCGAGATCTACGGCCCGAAGGCCGAGGCGTGGCCCGAGGACGGCGTGAGCCTGCAGGGCGAGGCGGGCGCCGGAGCCGCGGGGCCGCCCGGACCCGCAGGACCCGCAGGACCCGCCGGCCCCGCCGGGTCGGTCGGACCGGCGGGCCCAGCAGGGTCGGCGGGACCGGCCGGGTCCCCGGGTGCTGACGGCACCGACGGGGCCGACGGCGCGGACGGGGCGGACGGGGCCGACGGGTCGGGCGTCACTGCGATGACCTCGGGAAGCGGTGGTCTGGCCACGCTCACCACGCCGCCCGGCGGTGGCACGGGAGCCGGCGTGGCGTTGCCGATCTCCGGCTCCGGCTTCGTCGGCAGCATCGACATGTCCAGCCCACTCAGCGCGAGCTCGCCCACCGGCCCGGCGGCGATGGCGCAGATCATCCCCACGAACCAGACCCTGTCGTCCTTCTCGGCGCGCGGGGTGCTGCTCAGCAACGTCGGCTTCTTCGGCACCGGGGCCGGCCTGTCGATCCAGGCCCAGCTCTACACCGCGCCGGCCTCCGGTGCCGCGCCGTTCACACCGGTACCGGGCGCCGGGTGCACGCTCTCACCGCCGTTCAACACGATCGCCGTCGCCGGCAGCGTCGGCCAGTGCCGGGTGACGGGTCTGAACGCCGCGCTCACGGCCGGCGACCTGGCGGTGATCGTGTTCAGCGCGACCTCCACCGCGAGCGTGGTGCCTCCGTCGACCACCGTGACGGCACTGTCGGAGCTGCTGAGCGCCGGGCTGACCCTGTCCTGAGATCGTCCTGGCCTCGGCCCTCGGGCCGGGTCAGGCCAGGTCGAGACCCGGGTAGAGCGGGTGCTTGTCGAGCATCTCGGCGGAGGCGTCCTTGACCTTGTCGGCCACGCCGTCGGCGAGGGTGTACGACGCCTTCGACGGCTCGCCCGCCTTCGTGGTGCCCGGCTGCGTGTTCTGCAGGACGTGCACGATCAGCTCGGCGACCCGGTCGAACTCGTCGTGGCCGAAGCCGCGGGTGGTGAGCGCCGGGGTGCCGAGGCGGATGCCGGAGGTGTACCAGGCGCCGTTGGGGTCGCGCGGGACGGAGTTGCGGTTGGTGACCACGCCGGCGTCGAGCAGCGCGGACTCGGCCTGGCGGCCGGTGAGGCCGAACGACGAGACGTCGAGCAGCACCAGGTGGTTGTCGGTGCCGCCGGTGACCAGCTGCGCGCCGCGCGACAGGAAGCCGTCGGCGAGCGACTTCGCGTTGTCGGCGATGCTCTGCGCGTAGGTCTGGAACGAGGGCTGGCGGGCCTCCGCGAACGCCACCGCCTTCGCGGCCATCACGTGCGACAGCGGGCCGCCGAGCACCATCGGGCAGCCCCGGTCGACGCTGGGGGCGTACTCCTCGGTCGCCAGGATGAAGCCGCCGCGCGGGCCGCGCAGGGACTTGTGCGACGTGCTGGTGACGACGTGCGCGTGCGGGACCGGGTCCTCGTCGCCGGTGAACACCTTGCCGGCCACCAGGCCCGCGAAGTGGGCCATGTCGACCATGAGGGTGGCGCCCACCTCGTCGGCGATCTCGCGCATCTTCGCGAAGTTCACGCGGCGGGGGTACGCCGAGTAGCCCGCCACGATTACCAGCGGCTTGAACTCGCGCGCCTTGGCGCGGAGCGCGTCGTAGTCGAGCAGCCCGGTCTCCGGGTCGGTGCCGTACTGCTGCTGGTGGAACATCTTGCCGCTGATGTTCGGGCGGAAGCCGTGGGTGAGGTGGCCGCCGGCGTCGAGGCTCATGCCCAGCAGCCGCTGGTTGCCGAGCTCGTGGCGCAGCTTCTCCCACTCCTCCTCGGAGAGGTCGTTCATGTTCTTGACGCCGGCCTTCTCGATCCACGGCCCCTCGACGCGGTGGGCGAGGATCGCCCAGTACGCCGTCAGGTTGGCGTCGATCCCGGAGTGCGGCTGGACGTAGGCGTACTCGGCGCCGAACAGCTCGCGCGCGTGCTCGGCGGCCAGCGCCTCGACGGTGTCGACGTTCTGGCAGCCGGCGTAGAAGCGGTGCCCGACCGTGCCCTCGGCGTACTTGTCGCTGAACCAGGTGCCCATGGTGAGCAGCACGGCCGGCGAGGCGTAGTTCTCGCTCGCGATCAGCTTGAGCGATCCGCGCTGGTCGGCCAGCTCCTGGCGGGTGGCGTCCGCGATCCGCGGCTCGACCGAGGCGATCACCTCGAGAGCCTGCTGGTAGGCGCTGCTGGTCAGGGAGTCGATGCGCTGGTCGCTCATGGCGCCCAGCCTATGACCGTGAGCGCCGCAGTGACGCACCGGGAATGTGACGTGGGCCGCAGGTGTTCCACGGTTGAGCGCGGCATCCCGGTCGCGTGTCTCAGATATTGAATGGCGGTCTCGCATCATGAGATTTCGCCTTGTGGGAACACCGTCCGACCCGTGAGACTCCTTGACATGATCAGCGCTGCAACGACGACGTACCTCGTGGCCCGACGCCACGTGGACTTCGGTCGTACCCGCAGCATGATGTGTTGGCATTCCTGACCAGCAGCCCTGCTCCTGGCCGATGACCTCCCGGCAACGTCGCCGGTCGAGCGTCGCGAGCCCCGCCGTCTCGTCAAGGAATCGACTGACATGTCCGACCCTCGCTTCACCGCCAAGCGTGCCGAGCGCACCGAGATCCCCCGCCCCAAGCGCGGCGAGGGCCAGTGGGCGCTGGGGTACACCGAGCCGCTGAACAAGAACGAGCAGTCCAAGAAGGACGACAGCCCGCTCAACGTCCGCGACCGGATCCTCTACACCTACTCCAAGCGCGGCTTCGACTCGATCGACCCCGCCGACCTGCGCGGCCGGTTCCGCTGGATGGGCCTCTACACGCAGCGCAAGCCCGGCATCGACGGCGGCAAGACCGCGATCCTCGACGAGGAGGAGCTGGACGACCGCTACTTCATGCTGCGGGTCCGCTCCGACGGCAAGCTCCTCTCCCCCGCGACCGTCCGCACGCTCGGCCAGATCGGCGTCGACTTCGCGCGCGACACCGCCGACGTGACCGACCGCGAGAACATCCAGTACCACTGGATCCGCATCGAGGACGTCCCCGCGATCTGGGAGCGGCTCGACGCCTCCGGGCTGCACAGCCTCGAGGCGTGCGGCGACTCGCCGCGGCCGTTCCTCGGCTCGCCGGTCGCCGGCGTCGCGGTCGACGAGATCATCGACGGCACCTCGGCGCTCGCCGAGATCGAGCGCCGCTACATCGGCAACCCGGACTTCGCGAACTTCCCCCGCAAGTTCAAGACCGCGCTCACCGGCCACCCGTCGCACGACGTGGCGCCGGAGATCAACGACATCGCGTTCGTCGGCACGGTGCACCCCGAGCACGGTCCGGGCTTCGACCTCTGGGTCGGCGGCGGCCTGTCCACCAACCCGATGCTCGCGCAGAAGATGGGCGTCTGGATCCCGCTCGACGAGGTGCCCGACGCCTGGGAGGCCGTCGCCTCGATCTTCCGCGACTACGGCTACCGCCGGCTCCGCTCGCGGGCTCGCCTGAAGTTCCTCGTCGCCGACTGGGGCATCGAGAAGTTCCGCGAGGTCATGGAGAACGAGTACCTCGACCGCCGGCTCGTCTCGAACCCGTCGCCGGAGTCGCCCGTCGGCCACCGCGACCACATCGGCGTGCACGACCAGAAGGACGGCAAGAAGTACGTCGGCATCGCGCCGACCGCCGGCCGGGTCTCGGGCACGCTGCTGGTGCAGCTCGCCGACCTGCTGGACAAGCACGGCGTCGCGGGCGCCCGGCTCACGCCGTACCAGAAGATCGTGCTGATCGGGGTCGAGCCGGACGCCGTCGACGCGCTCCTCGACGACCTGGACGAGATCGGCCTCTCGGGGCGCCCGTCGAACTGGCGGCGCAACACCATGGCCTGCACCGGCATCGAGTTCTGCAAGCTCGCGATCGTCGACACCAAGCACCGCGCCCGCGACCTGGTCGCCGAGCTCGAGAAGCGCTTCCCGGGCCTCGACACCCCGATCACGGTCAACGTGAACGGGTGCCCGAACGCCTGCGCGCGCACCCAGGTCGCCGACATCGGCCTCAAGGGCCAGCTCGTGATGCAGGACGGCCAGCAGGTGGAGGGCTTCCAGGTGCACCTCGGCGGCGCGACCGGCCTGCAGGCGAACTTCGGCCGCAAGCTGCGCGCCCACAAGGTCACCAGCGCCGGGCTGGACGACTACGTGTCCGCCCTCGTGACCAACTACCTGGCCGACCGCGAGGAAGGCGAGTCGTTCACCACCTGGGTGCTGCGAGCCGACGAGGAGCTGGTGCGCGGCGACAAGACCGTGGAGCCCGCTCTCGAGGGTGCGCTGTCATGAGCGAACGCGCGGTCCCCTTCCACTGCCCGTACTGCGGCGACGAGGACCTGCGCCCGCACGAGGGAGCCCACGGCTCCTGGGAGTGCCGTTCCTGCATGCGTGCCTTCAGCCTGAAGCTGATCGGGCTGCTCCGACCCTCTGCCAACGAAGGGAGAGGACCGTCATGACCGCCGCCACCACCCGCTCCGCCCGTGACTACCGCGGCACCGAGACCGAGGGCCGCTCCCCCGAGGAGCTGCGCGAGCTCGTGTCCCACTGGGGCGCCGAGCTCGAGCTGGCTCCCGCCGAGCACATCATCGAGTGGGCCGTCGCGACGTTCGGCGAGCGCTTCTGCGTGACGTCGTCCATGGGCGACGCCGTGCTCGCCGACCTGGCGTCGAAGGTCGCGCCCGGCCTCGACGTGGTCTTCCTGGACACCGGCTACCACTTCGTCGAGACCATCGGCACCCGCGACGCCGTCGAGGCGACGATGCCGGTCAACTTGATCACGATCACGCCCGTGCAGTCGGTCGCCGAGCAGGACGCGGCGTACGGCAAGGACCTGTACAAGACCGACCCGGACCTGTGCTGCAAGCTGCGCAAGGTCCAGCCGCTGGCGGACTCGCTCGACAACTACGACGCCTGGGCGACCGGCCTGCGCCGCGCGGAGACCCACAACCGGGTCATCGCGCCGGTCATCGGCTGGGACGCCAAGAAGGGCAAGGTCAAGGTCTCCCCGCTGGCCCGCTGGAGCGACGAGCAGGTCGAGCGCTACATCGCCGAGAACGGCGTGCTGGTCAACCCGCTCGTGTACGACGGCTACCCGTCGATCGGCTGCTGGCCGTGCACGCGCCGGGTCGCCCCGGGCGAGGACCCGCGCAGCGGGCGCTGGGCCGGCACCAACAAGACCGAGTGCGGGATCCACTCATGATCGCGCGCTACGAGCAGACCGGCAGCGTGGCCGACTCTGCAGCCCGCACCGGGCACACCCCCGAAGGAACACGCACCGCGAAGGAGGCAGTGTGATGGCTGCTCCCGCACTGGTGGCCCTGGCTCACGGAAGCCGTGACCCGAGGTCCTCCGCGACCATCAAGGCGCTCGTCGACGAGGTCCGGGCGATGCGTCCCGACCTGCGCGTCGAGGCGGCATTCCTGGAGCTGTCGAAGCCGTCGTTCACGACGGTCGTCGACAAGCTGGTCAAGGCCGGGTTCGACGAGATCGTGGTCGTGCCGCTGCTGCTGACCGACGCCTACCACGCGAAGGTCGACGTGCCCGAGGCCGTCGCGGACGCGCAGACGCGGCACCCGGGACTCAAGGTCCGGGCGACGTCGATCCTGGGCCTCGAGCCGCAGTTCCTCGAGATCCTCGACGTCCGGATGCGCGAGGCGCTGAAGGCCGCGCGGGTGCGCGAGCTCGACGCGCTGGTGCTGGCCGCAGCCGGCTCGAGCGACCCGCTCGCCAACCAGTCGGTCGCCCGGCTGGCCCGGGTCTGGTCGGCTCGGCACAAGCTGCCCGTCACCGCGGCGTTCGCGTCGTCCTCCCCGCCGGCCACCGGCGAGGCGGTGCGCGCGTTCCGCGCGGAGGGCCGGCGCAACATCGCGGTCGCGTCGCTGTTCCTGGCGCCCGGGTTCCTCCCGGACCGGGCCGCGGAGCTGGCCGTCGAGGCCGGCGCCATCGCGGTCTCCGACCCGCTGGGTGCGCACCCGGAGCTGGCCCGCACGGTCCTGGCGCGGTACGCCGTCGGCGCCGTGGAGCTCGTCCCCGTCTAGAGAACCTGGGTCTAGAACCTGGGTCTGATACCTGGGTCTGATACCTGGGGCCAGCCGCTCGGCACCTGAGGTGGAGGCGCGGGGGGTGTCGCCGTTCCTAGCGTGGACGGCATGACGATCCTCCTGTCCGACGCCCGGGTCCGGGCCCTGCCCGTGGTCGAGTGCGGGGAGCCGCTGGTGCGGCTCCCCGCCCCGCTCTCCCCCGCTGGCGCGCTGGTGCGCGCCGGCCTCGGCGACCGGCTCCTGGCCGCCGACGCCCAGCTGCCGCCGGGGATCGCGCTGCGCGTCGTCGAGGGACACCGGCCGGTCGAGCAGCAGCACGCGATCATCGCGTCGTACTCCGCCGAGCTGTGCGCCCGGCACCCCGGGATCGGCGCCGCCGAGCTGGAGCGGTTGACCAGCCGGTTCGTGTCCCCGGTCGACGTCGCACCGCACGTGGCGGGCGCCGCCGTCGACCTCACCCTGGTCGACGCCTGCGGCGAGGAGCTCGACCTCGGCACCCCGATCGACGCGACCCCCGAGGACAGCGACGGCCGCTGCTTCTTCGCGGCCGACGGCATCGGGGCGGACGCCCGAGCCCACCGCACGCTGCTCGCGGAGGTCCTCGAGGCGCAGGGGCTGGTGAACTACCCGACCGAGTGGTGGCACTGGAGCTTCGGCGACCGGTACTGGGCGCTGGTCACCGGCGCCCAGCACGCCGTCTACGGCCCGCTCGACGTCGCGGTCGCAGCATGACCGCCGTCGTCGCCACCCGGCCCCGCACCGGGTCCGGTCCCCGCCTCGAGGTCGACCTCGGCGCGGTCGCGGACAACACCCGGCTGCTCGCGCGCCGGGCCGCGGGCGAGCTGATGGCGGTCGTGAAGGCCGACGGCTTCGGGCACGGCGCGCTCGACGTGGCCCGGACGGCGCTCGCCCACGGCGCCACCCGGCTCGGGGTCACCTCGCTGGACGAGGCGTGGCCGCTGCTCGAGCTCGGCGCCCCGGTGCTGTCCTGGCTCAACGCCGTCGACGCCGACTTCGCCATGGCCACCGCGCGCGGCGTCGAGGTCGCCGTGCCGTCGATGCAGCACCTCGCCGCGGTCGCCGCGGCGCCGGGCCGCACCCGGGTGCACCTGCACGTCGACGCCGGCATGGCCCGCGACGGTGCGGACCCGTCGAGCTGGTCGCTGCTGTGCCGTACGGCCCGGCGGGCCGAGCAGCGCGGCGAGGTCGAGGTCGTCGGCGTCATGGGCCACCTGGGCTGCGCCGGGACGCCCGGAGACGAGTGCAACGCCCTCGGCCGCACCCGCTTCGTCTGGGCGCTCGAGCAGGCGCGCGCCGCAGGTCTGCGGCCCCGCGACCGCCACCTCGCGAGCACGGCCGCGACCCTGACCGACCCGCGGACCCACCACACGATGAGCCGGGTCGGTGCCGGCCTGGTCGGCATCGACCCGTCCGGGTCGACTGCGTTGCGGGGCGCGATGACGCTGACCGCGCCGGTCGTGTCGGTCCGGCGGGTGCGGGCCGGGACCCCGGTCGGGTACGGCCACGCCCACCGGACCACGAGCGCGACCCACCTCGGGCTGGTGCCCCTGGGGTACGCCGACGGGCTGCCCCGCGCCGCCTCGGGTCGCGCCGAGGTGCTGGTGCGCGGCCTCCGGCGCCCGGTCGTCGGCCTGGTCTCGATGGACCAGCTGGTCGTCGACCTGGGGCAGCGCGGCGTCGACCTCGGCGAGACCGTGACCGTCTTCGGGCCCGGCGACGCCGGCGAGCCGACCGTCGCGGACTGGGCGGCCGCAGCCGGCACCATCGAGCACGAGGTCGTCACCGGGATCGGCGCCCGCGTCGAGCGCCGGGTGCTCGGTGCCACCCACCTGAGGAGCCTGTCGTGAGGACCCGCGTGGCCGTGATCGGCGGCGGACAGAACTGCGAGCACGACGTGTCGCTCGCCTCGGCAGCCTCCGTCGTGGCCGGGCTCGACCCGGCGACGTACGACGTCGTGCCGCTCACGATCGGCCGGGACGGCACCTGGCGCGACCGCGGGATGCGCCCGATCGGGCTCAGCGGCGCGGCGGAGGTGCTGCGCGGCTGCGACGTGGTGTTCCCGGTCGTGCACGGCCCGCGCGGCGAGGACGGCGCGCTGGCGGCGCTCTGCGAGCTCGCGGGGCTGCCGTACGTCGGCTCCGGCATCCGGCCGGGCGCGCTCGCCATGGACAAGTGGGCGACCAAGCTGGTCGCCCAGGCGGTCGGGATCGCCACCGCGCCAGGGGGCCTGGTGACCGCGGCGACCGCCGCGCACCTGCGCTGGAGCCGGCCCGTCGTCGTGAAGCCCGTCGCCGCCGGGTCCAGCCTCGGCGTCAGCCTGGTGACCGCACCGGAGGCGCTGCGGCCGGCCCTGGACGCGGCGCTCGCGCTCGACGACCGCGTGCTCGTCGAGGACGTCGTCGCGGGTCGCGAGATCGACGTCGCCGTGCTGCGCCGTGCCGACGGCCGCGTGGTCGCGGCCCCGGCCCTCGAGATCGTGGCGCAGGGGCTGTTCGACTACGACGCCAAGTACGGCGGGCACGCGGACTTCCGCGTCCCGGCGGTGCTCGACGACGTGGACGCCAAGGCGCTCGAGGACGCCGCGCTGTCGGCGTACGACGCTCTCGGCTGTGCGGGCGTCGTGCGCGTCGACTTCTTCCTGACCGAGGCCGGTCCGGTGCTCAACGAGGTCAACACCACACCCGGCATGACCCAGCACTCGCAGGTACCACGGATGTTCGCGGCCGCGGGCCTGTCGTACGCCGACCTCCTGGACGAGCTCGTGCGGGGAGCGCATCGCTGAATGTGGAACGCTGACCCCATGAGCGACTGGCGGCGATTCATCCCGGACGCCGTCGCCGCCGGCTTCGTGCTGCTCGTCGGACTCCTCGAGATCCAGCGCAACTGGTACGTCGACCTCGCGCCCGACTCGCTCGTCATCGTCGTCGCCCTGGCTGCCGCAGTCGGGCTCTGCCGGGCCCTGCCCGCGGCCGCGCTCGCGCTCGCCTGGCTGATCGCGGCGGTCCAGGTCTCCAGCGACACCTACGTGCTGACCGTCGAGCTCGCCCTCGCGGTCGTGGCCTTCGGCTGCGCCCGGTGGGGGTCGACGCTGGTCGTCTGGCTGAGCGGGCTCTCGATCCCGCTCGGCGCGGTCATCGCCGTCCGCTGGCTCGACTCGGACCTGGTGCTGCGCCTGACCGAGCGAGCCGGGTTGGACACGCTGGCCGACGCGGCGTACCGCGGCGGCGACTGGCGGCTCACCATCGGCGTGATGCTGCTGGCGATCCTCATGGCGCCGTGGCTGCTCGGGCTGGCGCTGCGGTTCTCGACACGCGCCGACCAGTCGCGCGCGTCGCAGCAGGTCGCCGAGGCCGAGCGCGACCAGGCCGAGCAGATCGCCCGGCTGCGCGCCGAGCAGGCCCAGCTCGCGCGCGACGTCCACGACGTCGTCGGCCACTCCCTGGCGGTGATCCTGGCGCAGGCCGAGTCGGCGCAGTACCTCGACGACGTGGACACCCAGGGGCTCAAGCGCACGATGGCGAACATCGCCACCGCGGCGCGCACCTCCCTCGACGACGTCCGCCAGGTGCTCGCCTCGACGTCCGGCGCGCCCGCCGCGCCGGCCCGGCACGCCGACCTGGACAGCCTGATCGAGGGGGTCCGCGCCAGCGGACACGAGGTCGTCAGCAGCGAGGTCGGGGTGCCACACCCGCTGCCACCGGAGATCGAGGTGGTGGCGTTCCGGGTGCTGCAGGAGATGCTCACCAACGCGATCAAGCACGGCCGCCGCGACCAGCCGGTCCGTGTCGAGCGGCACTGGGAGGGCGACCTGCGCATCGAGGTCGCGAACACCGTCGATCATGCGACGGAGGAGACCCAGCCGATCCAGGCAGTGCCCGGCGGCCAGGGCCTCGACGGCATGCGCGGCCGGCTGGAGGCGGTCGGCGGCCGGCTCGACGTACGCCGCCGCATCGAGCCGCCGACCTTCACCGCGACGGCGTGGGTGCCGCTGAGGAGCAAGCCGTGACAGATCTCGGACCGGCCACGGAGCAGATCTCGGTGCTCCTCGTCGACGACCAGGACCTCTTCCGCGAGGGCGTCCGCGTCATCGTCGACGCCCAGGACGGCATGGGCGTCGTCGGCACCGCGGCCGACGGCCTCCAGGGGGTCGAGCTGGTCGACGAGCTCGAGCCGGACGTCGTGCTCATGGACATCCGGATGCCGGAGATGGACGGCGTCGAGGCGACCCGGCAGATCTTCCTGCCCGACCGGGCCGCGCGGCGCTCGAAGCCGGTGCGCGTCATCGTGCTCACGACGTTCAACCTCGACGACCGGGCGGCGACCGCGATCCGGTACGGCGCCAGCGGGTTCCTCCTCAAGAGCACGACGCCCGTGATGCTGCGCGACGCCATCCGCACGGTGCACGCCGGGAACGCCGTGCTCGCCCCCAGCGACCTGTCGACGCTCCTGGAGGGGCAGTTCCGCGACCGTGCCCCGGCGCCGGCGGCGTTCCTCGGCCTCACCGACAAGGAGCGCGAGGTGTTCGGCGCGGTCGCGCAGGGGCTGTCCAACACCGAGATCGGCGCGCAGATCTTCGCCAGCGAGTCGACCGTGAAGACCCACGTCGGGGCGATCCTGCGCAAGCTCGGGCTGCGCGACCGGGTGCAGATCGTGGTCTTCGCCCACGAGCACGGGCTGGTCTAGGAGACCAGCTTCTCCACCAGGTGCTGGAGCTGGCGGGCCGGGTCCGTGGTGACGCCGCCGTGCACGGGACCGGGCTGGATCACGGTGCTGCGCGGCGCCTTGAGGAAGCCGAAACGCTGGGTCAGCGGGGCCTGCGCCGCCGCGCCGCCGCGCTCGTCGCCGGCGCACACGCCCTCGACGAACTCCAACGCCTCGCAGACCTGGTCGAGGTCGAGCCGCGGGTCGAACGCCCGCAGCCGCTCGCGGTCGACGTGCCAGGCGACGTCGAGGTAGTCGGTGGCCTGGCAGTAGACGACGACCCCGACGTTCACGAACTCCTCGCGGTCCACGCGCGGCACGCACCGGAGCACGACGTACTGGTAGGCGAGCTTGCTCACGACGCCGCGACCCCCGTCGGATCCTCCGGCAGCCACTGCCGCGTCTCGAGCCGGGCCGTGAGGAACCGGACGTAGGCGGCACGCACGGCGTCCGGGGTCTCCGCGCCCGGCACCGGCTCGAGCCACTCGTCGGGGACGAGCGCCAGGATCTCGGCGAACACCTGCTCGCCGAGGATCGCGACGACCTCGGCCTCCACGGCAGCGAGGCCGGCCGTGTGCGCGGCGAAGACATGGTCCTCGGGGCTCCACGGCTGGCGAGCGAACCGGGCAGGGTCGGTCACCCCGCCGCCCCAGGCGTGGTGGAAGTACAGCGCCGCGCCGTGGTCGATCACCCACAGGTCCCCGTGCCAGACGAGAAGGTTCGGGTTGCGCCAGGAGCGGTCGACGTTCGCCGTGAACGCGTCCAGCCAGAGCACCCTCGCCGCGACCTCGGACCCCGCCGAGGTGTGGCTGTCGAAGCCGAACGCGCCGGGCAGGAAGTCGATGCCGAGGTTGAGGCCGGGGCTGCGGTTCAGCAGGTCCTGGACCTCCTCGTCGGCCTCGTAGCGCGCGATGTCCGGGTCGAGGTCGAGCGCCACGAGCTGCGGCGTGCGCAGCCCGATGCGGCGGGCGATCTCCCCGACGACCACCTCGGCGACCAGCACCCGGAGACCCTGGCCGGCGCCGCGGAACTTGCAGACGTAGGTGCCGAGGTCGTCGCCCTCGACGATGCCGGGCAGGCTGCCGCCCTCACGCAACGGGGTCACGTAGCGGGTCACCGCGACGGTCGGGATCACCGGTTCACCCTAGTGGGCTCGTGAATCACCCGTCCCACCGGTTTCCCGGGCACCGGTGTCGGGTAGTCGAGGCCTGGGCACTCGGGGCCCACCCCACTCGGACACGTCAAGACAGGAAGTCTGCCCATGCGCCTTCGTCGCATCCTCGCCGCCGTCGTGGTCACCACCCTCGCCGCGCCGGCCGCCCTCCTCACGTCGCCGACCACCGCGTCGGCCGCGACCGCCACCCAGATCGTCGGTGGCACCGACGGCAAGGGCTGGATCTACCGGTCCAGCAGCTACGCCAGCCAACCGGGCGCTCCGGTCTTCGGCGACACCTTCTCCCTGTCGATCAACGTCGTCGCCGGCAGCAGCCAGGTCTACGACGGCACGCTCACCGTCCAGCGCCAGCTGCCCGGCAAGGACTGGAAGACCATCAAGACCTCGAGCTCGGCGTACCTCTACGACAGCATCAAGGCGGTCGGCAACGCGAACTACCGGGTGCTCTACAGCGGGAGTGGGGACTACGCACCGTCCTCGGCCGGCGTGAGCTCCCAGGTGCAGCGCAAGCTCGACTACTCCAACGTCGGCGGCCGCACGGTCGTGCTCGCCGGCAAGGTGAGCCCGAAGTACAAGGGCAAGATCGCGATCTTCAAGCAGCAGGGCAAGAAGTGGAAGAAGTTCAAGACCATCAAGAGCAACCGGAAGGGCAAGTTCCGCACGCCGCTGCCGGCGCCGCGGTCGGGCCGCTACTACTTCAAGATCGAGATCCCCGCGAGCCGCGCCTTCGCGAAGACGCAGAGCGGGAAGTTCTACACCTACTCGGTCCGAGCATCGGCCCGAGGCTCGATCTGAGCATCCTCTGACAGGAGCCTGGCCCGCTCGCCGGCGACGTCGAAGTCGGCAGCGGGCCAGGTCAGCTCGAGGCCGCGCAGCGCGGCCATCAGCAGCTGGCCGACGGCCAGGTTGCGGTACCACTTCTTGTCACTGGGGACGACGTACCACGGCGCGTGGTCGGTGTTGGTCCGCTGGAGCGCGAGCTCGTACGCCGTGCGGTAGTCGTCCCACCTCGCCCGCACGTCGAGATCCCCGGGGTTGTACTTCCAGTGCTTGCTCGGGTCGTCGAGGCGAGCCAGCAGGCGCTCCTTCTGCTCCTCGCGCGAGATGTGCAGCAGGCACTTGACCACGACCGTGCCGCCCTCGACCAGCTCGCGCTCGAAGTCGTTGATCCGCGCGTATCGGCTCGCGACCTCGTCCGGCGAGGCGAGACCCTCGACCCGGGCGACCAGCACGTCCTCGTAGTGGGAGCGGTCGAAGACCCCGAGGTAGCCCGGCTCCGGCAGCGCGCGGCGGACCCGCCAGAGGAAGTCGTGCTCGAGCTCCTCGGGCGTGGGCTTCTTGAACGAGGTGATCCGCACGCCCTGCGGGTCGACCAGGCCGACCGTGTGCCGCACCACGCCGCCCTTGCCCGAGGTGTCGAGTCCTTGGAGGACCAGCAGCACCCGCCGGCGCGACGTCTCGGCCCGGCCGCCGGCGTACAGGCGCTCCTGCAGGTCGGCGAGCTCGGGCCCGTGCTCCTCCATGGCGAGCTGGCCGGCCTTCTTGCCCCGGGTCCAGCCCGGCGTGGTGTCGGTCGGGATCGCCGTGAGGTCGACCGGGCCGGGGGCGAGCTGCAGCGGGTGCGGGGTCACCGCGCGATCATCCCAGCACCCGGGCCACGTCCAGGCTGCACCCGACCACGGTCTCGACGCTGCCGTCCTCCTGCGGCTCGTCGAACCAGAGCCCCTCGGTGAACCCGGCCTTGGCGAGCATCCGCAGCGAGGCCGCGTTGCGGTGGTCGGGTGCGGCGAAGTACGTCGTGGCCGCCGGCAGCCGGCGTCGCGTGCGGACCATCCACGCCCACAGCACCTGGGCGCCGAACCCCCGGCCGCTCCACTCCTCGCACAGCGCGTAGTCGACGCCGATGGCGTCCGGGTCGGGGCCGAGCACCGCATAGTCCGGGTAGTCGCCGATCCGGTAGTCCTGGACGAACCCCACCGACCGGCCGTTGATCTCGGCGACCCACATCCGGGTCGGGCTCATCCCGTCGATGCGGGGGCCGTACGTCGCCTCGATCCGCTCCGCGGTCGGCTCGCCGTCCGACGCCCACCAGCGCCGCAGGTGCTCGCTCTGGCGCCACCGGGTCAGGTCGGGCAGGTCGCCGCGGCCCATCGCGCGGACGGTCACCCGGTTGTCGTGGTCGATGAGGAACTGCTTCACCTCACCGGAGAGGTCGACCGGCACCGGGTCGGCGTGCAGGCTCGCCGCGGTCCGGCGGGCGGCCGCCGCCCACGCCTCGCCGTCGCGCACCACGCCGCTGAGGTCGTGGCCGCGGTCGTGGACGACGACCCGGGGACCGGTCATCCGGCCGTCGCGGACCCGGCCCGGTCGCGCCGGACCAGCGGCGGCGCGGCCGACCACGGGAAGTCGATCCAGGCCTCGGTGTGCCGCCAGACGTAGTCGGCGTGGACCGTGGTCCAGGGCTTCTCGTAGATCACCGCGACCCGCGCCTCGGCGACGTGGTCGGCGCAGAAGTCGCGCACGATCTCCAGCGTCTTGCCGGTGTCGGCGACGTCGTCGGCGATCAGCACGCGCAGTCCGGCGAGGTCGACCGCGTCCGGCGTCGGCGGCAGCATCATCGGGACGTCGAGCCGCTCGTCCACGCCGGTGTAGAACTCGACGTTCACCGCGGACAGGTTCTTCACGTCCAGCGCGTAGCCGAGCCCCATGCCCAGCCCGAGGCCACCGCGGGCGATCGAGAGGATCAGGTCCGGCTCGTAGCCGGAGTCCACCACCTGCTGGGCCAGCTCGCGCACCGCAGTGCCGAAGCTCTCGTAGGTCAGGATCTCGCGCTCGTCAGCAGCCACAGGAGCATTCTTGCGGCCCGGGTGGGTCAGTCGTCCAGTGGATCGCGGTCAGCGGCGGCCAACTCGTCCTTCACGACCGCGAACGCTAGACCAGAGCCGTAGCCCTTGCGCGCCAGCATGCCCACCAGCCGCCGGGTCGCGGTGACGTCGTCGACCCTCGCCAGCGAGCGCAGCTTCTTGCGGACCAGCGCCCGCGCGGCCTCCTCCTCGTCGGCAGGGTCGACCTCGTCGAGCACACCGCGCGCCACCTCGTCGTCGATGCCCTTGCGGCGCAGCTCCTGGGCCAGCGCTCGCCGCGCCAGCCCCTTGCCCGGCTGGCGGGACTGCACCCAGGCCCGGGCGAACGCCTCGTCGTCGACCAGCCCGACCTCCTCGAACCGGTCGAGCAGCCGGGTGGCGACGTCGTCGGGCACCAGCTTCTTGGCGAGCTTGTCGCTGAGCTCCTTGCGGCTGCGGGCCTGGCCGGTCAGCTGGTCGAGCAGGATCTTGCGGGCGACCGACTCCGGGTCCGCCTGCGGCACCTGGGTGGCGGTGTCCTCGGGGGGCGGTGCCTTCCGGCCACGCCGCCTGGAGGGCCTCGAGACGGGACTGTGTCCCTCCTCGACCGCCGGGCCTGGGGTGGCGCGCCTCGTCCACGCGTCCACCCCGGCCGAGACGTCACCGAGCCAGTCGGGCGGCGGCCGGTCCTCGTCGAGACTCATCGGGCCTCCTCGGGTGGTGTCGAGTCAGGCGCCGGGGCGCCTTCCACAACCACCGGCTCTCAGAACGAGTCGACGCCGATCGGCTCGTCGGAGAGCTCGTCGTCGTCGAGGGTGGCGCCGACCCCGAGCTTCTCGAGGATCTTCTTCTCCAGCTCGTTGGCGAGATCGGGGTTGTCGCGCAGGAAGTTCCGCGCGTTCTCCTTGCCCTGGCCGAGCTGGTCGCCCTCGTAGGTGTACCAAGCGCCGGCCTTGCGGACCAGGCCGGCCTCGACGCCGACGTCGATCAGGCTGCCCTCGCGGCTGATGCCCTTGCCGTACATGATGTCGAACTCGGCCTGCTTGAACGGCGGGGCGACCTTGTTCTTGACGACCTTGACGCGGGTGCGGTTGCCGACCATGTCGGTGCCGTCCTTGAGCGTCTCGATCCGGCGCACGTCGAGGCGCACCGAGGCGTAGAACTTCAGCGCCTTGCCACCGGTGGTGGTCTCGGGCGAGCCGAACATCACGCCGATCTTCTCGCGCAGCTGGTTGATGAAGATCGCGGTGGTCTTGGAGTTGTTGAGCGCACCGGTCATCTTGCGCAGCGCCTGGCTCATGAGTCGCGCCTGGAGACCCACGTGGCTGTCGCCCATCTCGCCCTCGATCTCGGCGCGCGGCACGAGCGCGGCCACCGAGTCGATGACGATCAGCGACAGCGCGCCCGAGCGGATCAGCATGTCCGCGATCTCGAGCGCCTGCTCACCGGAGTCCGGCTGGGAGACCAGCAGGGAGTCGGTGTCGACACCGAGGGCCTTGGCGTACTCCGGGTCGAGCGCGTGCTCGGCGTCGATGAACGCCACGACGCCGCCGGCGCGCTGGGCGTTGGCCACCGCGTGCAGGGCGACCGTGGTCTTACCTGACGACTCCGGGCCGTAGATCTCCACCACGCGACCGCGCGGCAGGCCGCCGAGGCCGAGGGCGACGTCGAGGGCGATCGACCCGGTGGGGATCACCTCGAGCGGGGCGCGGACCTCGTCACCGAGGCGCATGACCGAGCCCTTGCCGAACTGCTTCTCGATGTTGGCGAGGGCGGCGTCCAGGGCCTTCTCGCGGTCTCCTCCAGCCATCTGCGGCTTCCTTTGCTGTCGTCGGGTGTCAGGCACATCGGCGACGTTAGAGCGAGCCACCGACAACGCCTGATCAGCACCGTCGACGCCTGTGGACAACCTCGCTCCACGTCATGCCTGTGGAGAGAATCTAGCCCACAATCGAACAGATGTTCGGGAAGGCGTCAGGGTGTGTCGCCGGGGATGGCGTACGTCAGCTCGACCCCCTCGGCCCACGTCGAGCAGGTGCACCCGGCCGGGTCCGCCAGGCCCGCGACGGCCGCGGTCAGCAACCCGGTGAGCCGTTCGAGGTTCGCGCGGAACAGCGCGAACACCTCCTCCTGGCCGACGCCCGCGCCGGACTCCGCGCCGGCGTCCATGTCGGTGACCAGGGCGATCGCGGAGTAGCACATCCGCATCTCCCGGGCGAGCGCCGCCTCGGGGGCACCGGTCATGTTGATGAGGGTGCCGCCCTGGTCGGCGTACCACCGCGACTCGGCGCGCGTGGAGAACCGCGGCCCCTCGATCACGACCATCGCTCCCCCGGCCTTCACGCCCGGGTCGGCGGCCAGGACGGCGCCGGAGACGCGGGGACAGTACGGGTCGGCGAACGGCAGGTGCACCGCGCCGGTCTCGACGTACGACGGGATCCGGCGGAACGTGCGGTCGACCAGCTGGTCCGGCACCACGACGTCGCCCGGGGCGACCGACTCGCTCAGCCCACCGACCGCGCAGGGCGCGAGCACCTGCCGGACGCCGAGCGAGCGCAGCGCCCAGAGGTTCGCGCGGTACGGGATCGCGTGGGGCGGGTGCTCGTGGTGGGGCCCGTGCCGGGGCAGGAACGCCACCCGCCGGCCGGCGACCTCGCCGACCGACACCGGCGCCGAGGGGGCACCGTACGGCGTCTCCACGACGTGCTCCTCGGGCTCCTCGATGAACGTGTAGAAGCCCGAGCCGCCGATGACGGCGACGTCCGCGATGCTCATGTGCTCACCCTGCCGCACGGGTGGTGGCGCGGGCGCCGAACCCGGCGATCGCGACCAGGGCGACGAGCCCGGTCGCGCAGACGGCGAGCTCCGGGTAGCCCCACACGCCGACGACCACGCCGGCCAGGCCGCCGGCCCCGGCAGCGGTCAGGCCCATCACCAGGTCGGCGGCGCCCTGCACGTCCGTGCGCGACTCGAGCGGGGCGTGCTGGGCGATGAGCGTCGAGGCCGCGACGGTCGCGAACGACCAGCCCACGCCGAGCAGGAACAGCCCGGCGAAGATCTCCCACGAACTGCCTTCGGGCGCGAGCGCGCAGAGCACCATCGCCGCGAGCAGGATCAGCGCCCCCTCGACGAGCACCGCGGCCCGGCTGGTGCGGTCGGCCAGGATGCCGACGAGCGGCGAGAACGCGAACATGCCCAGCACGTGCAGGCTGATCACGAAGCCGATCACGCGGAGCTCGGCGTGCCCGTGCTCCATGTGCAGCGGCGTCATCACCATGATCCCGACCATCGCGGCGTGCGCGCAGGCCATGCCGAGCACGGCGAAGGCGATCACCGGTCGCTCCCGCGCCGCCGCGACCGCGCGGGCCCAGGCGGTCCCGTGCGGCGGCTCCGGTACGACGCCGGCCGCCTCGCGGGCGAGCAGCAGCGGGTCGGGGCGCAGCAGCACGCCGATCACGACCGCGGCCGCGACCATGCCGATGCTGCCGAGCGCGAACGGCCCGGTGAGCTCGGGGATGCCGAGGGCGTCGGCGAACGCACCCGCGGGCCCGGTCAGGTTGGGGCCGAGCACGGCGCCGATGGTCGTCGCCCACACGACCGTCGAGAGCGCGCGGCCCTTGTGCTCGTCCTCGGCGAGGTCGGTGGCGGCGTACCGCGCGCTGCTGTTGGCGGCGGTGGTGGCACCGAGCAGCACCGCACCGAGCAGCAGCAGGGCCATGGACTCCCACACGCCGGCCAGCACGGCGAGGACCGACCCGGAGGCTCCGAGCAGGTAGCCGGCCATCAGGCCGATGCGCCGGCCGCGGGCGTTCATCACCCGCGCCAGCAGGTACGCCGCGACCGCGGCGCCGAGCACCTGGAACGTCTGCGCGAGCCCCGCCAGGCTCTCCGACCCGGAGATGTCACGCGCCAGCAGCGAGGCGGTCGCGATCCCGATCGTGATGCCGACGGCGCCGACCGCCTGGGCGACGACGAGGGTGCGGACCGTCCGGCGCTGGACCTCCGCCAGGCTCACTGCTTGGTCAGCGGAAGGCCGAGTGCTCGCCATACGGACGCCCACACCTCCTTCGGCGGGACCCCTGCGGCCAGCGCTTCGTCGACCGTGCGGCCGCCGAGGTCGGTCAGCACGAACATGCTGGCCCAGGACCGGGCGTACGACGGACCGAGCGCGTCGTCCATCCGGGCCCAGAACTCCGTGTGCCTCATCCGCGACGCCTTGCGCGCACCTCGAGCCACGGCTGGTCGGACTGGAAGCCGACGTACTGCCGCACCGTCTCGACCTCCCACCCGGCGCCGTCGACGACCGCGCGCAGCGGCTCGGCCCTCCAGAACGTGAAGCGTCGCGGCCCGGCGACGTGGCCGTGCGTGGACCACGCCGCACCGTCGCCCTCCTTGACGCTGAACCGCAGCAGCCCGCCGACCGCGGTGGCGTCCGCGAGCCGGCGCAGCACCACGGGCAGGTCGGTGCGCTCGACGTGCAGGAGGCAGGCGTTGGCCCAGACGCCGTCGTACGGCACACCCGGGCGCTCGGGGTCGTCCAGGTCGTCGGTGAGCGGGTCGAGCACGTCGGCGACCTTGCCGTCGGCGCGCATCAGCTCGACGAAGCCCGGGGACACGTCGGTGCGGCGCACGCTCAGGCCACAGGTCTCGAGGTGCCGGGCGTCGCGTCCGCCGGCGCTGCCGACCTCCAGCACACGTCCGCCGGAGCCGACCGCGGCGGCGAACTCGCTGATCATCGCGTCGATGACCTCGTTCTCGGTGCCGTCGCGGAACGCCGCGGCCGACGCGTCGTAGGCGAGGACGGTCGCGCGCGCGACCGCGGCGCGGACGTCCCACGCGTGGTGGACGAGGTCGTGCAGGTGGTAGCGGCCGATGGAGTCGACGGTGAACTCGCTGCCGTTGCTGCGGAACCCGCGCCGCTCCCAGGCGTCGTCGGGCACCGACTCGTAGCGCGCGGCGGCCGACTCGGCGGCCGCGAGCAGCTCCGCGGACACGGTCGCGGGGTCCTGCTCGGCGTACCGCTCCTCGACCGCGGTCGCGTCCTGGTCCCAGTTCGCGAACGTCGGGTCGTCCTCGCCGAGCATCAGCCCGACCCGGACGTCGAAGATCCGGTTGACGTCGCGCACGTGGCAGGCGTACTCCAGCGTCGACCAGGTCGCCGGGTCCGGCCGGACCGCGGCGTCGTCGAGCGTCAGCACGGCCTGCCAGGTCTGCGCGTTGGCGCGCACGACGTCGGCGATGCCCGCACGCGTCACGGCCGCCGCCTCGAACCCGCACTCCGGGCAGGGCTCGTTCAGGACCCAGGTCCAGTCCTTGTCGTCCGGCACGATCGCGGTCTCGCTCATGGGCGCCATCCTGTCAGCCGAGGCTGAGCCGTCGCGCGCGAGTTCTCGCCACCCTGCATCGAGATGGCGCCATGCTTCACACCCCCGCCAGCCGGCGTACGGCGGCCAAGCCCTCGGGCGTGCCCGGCCAGTGCCGCGCCAGGGCGTCGGGCCCGAGCCGGCGGGCGAGGTAGCGCAGCGCGAACGCGATCACGACCACCTCGTCGGCCAGCCCGATCACCGGGATGAAGTCCGGCACGACGTCGATCGGGAGCACGACGTAGGCGAGCAGCAGCCACAGCCCGACGCGGATCCGGCGGGGTACGCCGGGGTCGGCCGCGACCCGGCGCAGCAGCCGCACGACGTCCGGCACGAGGCGCACCGCATCGCGCAGCGACACCCGGTGGCCGGTGCGACGCGCGCCGACCACCAGCGCGACGAGGAGCAGCAGCCACAGGGCGAGCAGCCCGACGACGATCCCGAGGACGAGGTCCCTCATGTCAGCGCAGGTCGGTCAGGAACGCGGCGACGTCGTCGATGCTCAGCGTCAGCTCACGGATCCGCACCGGCACGCCGAGGACCCGCCCGGTGGTCGCCGGCTCCACGCGGATCCGGACCAGGGGGCCGGGCGTGGTGTTCACGAGCCACCGGCCGCGCCAGCCGTGCGCCCCGATGCTGTGCCGGCGCCACGGGACCGAGTCGACGGCCTGGATCGCGCCGCGCGGCACGGCGACGCGGAACGACCAGCCGAGCGTGACGACCAGGACCTGGCGCGACACCTCCACCCGGGGTCGGACGAACAACAGCAGCAGGAGCACGCGAAGCACCGGGTGCGGCCGCGGCATGCGGTGGCTGCTCACGGCAGCAGCAGCTTGTCGAGGCGACGGCGCGCGATGAGCAGGCCGACCACGCCCATGGCGACGAGGTAGACCACCGACACCAGCGAGTCCCACGAGACCGTCCCGGTCGTGAGCTCGCGGCACAGCACCACTCCGCGGTAGAGCGGCGTCACCTCCACGACCCACTGCGCCGCCGTCGGCAGCGCGTCGATCGGGAAGAACGTGGCCGAGAACAGGAACAGCGGCATCAGCGCGAGCGTCACCCACTCGAAGTCCTGCCAGCTGCGCATGTACGTCGTCAGCGCCATGCCGAGCGCGCCGAAGCCGAGCCCGATCAGCAGCGAGGCGGGGACGGCGAGCACCGCCCACCACGAGGAGACCAGACCCATCGCGACCATCACGACCAGGAACCCGGCGGAGTAGATGCCGCCGCGCAGCAGCGACCAGGTGAGCTCCCCGCGGGCGATGTCCATCGTGGTCAGCGGCGTGGCCAGCATCTGGTCGAACAACTTGTTGTACTTCAGCTTGAAGAAGAAGTTGAACGTGCTGTCGAGCACCGAGCCGTTCATGGCCGACGCGGCCAGCATGCCCGGCGCGACGAACTCGGCGTACGGGATCTGCTCGCCGTTGAACTCGAACCCGGTCACCAGGGCGCCGACGCCCACGCCGATCGAGAACAGGTAGAACACCGGCTCCAGGAAGCCGGAGGCGAAGATGTACCAGGCCCGGCGGTAGGCGAGGTAGTTGCGGTAGACGAGCAGCCCGGTGGCCTCGCCGGCGGCGAGCGGGCGGGCGACCGCGCGGGTGGCGGTGGTGGCGACGACGCTCATCAGCTCGACATCCGCTTCGTGAGGCGGCGGACGGCCCAGAACCAGCCGGCGGCCGCGAGGACGGCGAGGTAGACGACGTGCACGAGCGCGGTGGTCCAGTCGACGGTGTCGAGGGTGAGCATCCGGGTCAGGTCGACCCCGTGCCACAGCGGCGTCACCTTGGCGAAGACCTCCATCGGGCGGTCGAGGTTCTCGATCGGGAAGAACGCGCCGGAGAACAGGAACAGCGGGATCATCCCGAGCCGGAACACCAGCGCGAACGGCGCCTCGTCCTTGAGCCCGGCCGAGAACGCGTAGATCGGGGTGGCGAACGCGAGCGCCACGAGGAACTGCACGAGGAACGCGAGCACCGCGCCCCACACGGTCGTGAACACGTCGAACGGCGCCATCACCAGTGTGAACACGCCGCACGTCAGCCCGACGCGGAACAGCACGAAGCCGAGGTGGCCGAGGATCACCTCGCGCACGCTGAGCGGCGTCGCGGTCATCCCGAAGTACGTCTTCTGCCACTTCACCATGCCCATGACCGGGTAGGTCACCTCGCCGAACACCGTCTGCATCGCCTGCGCGGCGAGCAGGCCGGGTGCGATGAAGACGAGGTACGACGAGGCGCCCTCGAGCTGGGACGGGTCGTCGGTGACGTAGTCGCCGAGCAGCACGCCCATCGCGAGCACGTAGAAGAGCGGCGTCACGAAGGACGAGATCGCGGAGCCCTTCCAGGTGCGGCGGTAGACGGTCGCCCAGTAGTCGACCAGCCGGGTGGCGCCGGCGAACGTGTTGGCGGGGGCGGTGCTCATCAGTCCACCAGCGTCCGGCCGGTCAGCCGGAGGAAGACGTCCTCCAGCGTGGAGCGGCGTACGAGCGTCGCGGCGGGCTGGAGCCCGCGCTCGTGCACCTTGGCGATGGTCTCCTCGCCGTCGGAGGTGTAGAGCAGGAGGCGGTCCGGCAGCACCTCGACGCGGTCGGCGAGGTCCTCGACCTTGCTGGCGTGCTGCTCGTTCTCCCCCACCCCGAAGCGCAGCTCGGCGACCTCGCGGGTGGAGTGCTCGGCGATCAGCGCGGCCGGCGACCCCTCGGCGACGATCACGCCCTTGTCCATGACCACGAGCCGGTCGGTGAGCTGCTCGGCCTCGTCCATGTAGTGGGTGGTGAGCACCAGCGTCACGCCCTGCTGCTTGAGCCGGAACAGCCGGTCCCACACGACGTGGCGCGCCTGCGGGTCGAGGCCGGTGGTCGGCTCGTCGAGCAGCAGCACCTCGGGCCGGTTGATCAGGCTGCGCGCGATCGTGAGCCGGCGCTTCATGCCGCCGGAGAGGTCCTCGACGCTCGCGTTGGCCTTCTCGGTGAGCTGGACGAACTCCAGCAGCTCGTCGACCCGCTCCTTGACCTCCTTGCGCGGCAGCCCGAAGTAGCGGCCGTAGACGAAGAGGTTGTCGCGCACCGTGATCTCGGTGTCGAGGGTGTCCTCCTGCGGGCAGACGCCGATCCGGGCGCGGATCTGCGGCCCGTCGGTGGCCGGGTCCATGCCGAGGATGCGCAGCGTCCCCTCGGTCACCGGCGACACGGCCGCGACCATCCGCATCGTGCTCGACTTGCCGGCGCCGTTGGGGCCGAGGAAGCCGAACGCCTCACCACGTCGTACGTCGACGTCGATCCCCCGCACCGCCTCGAAGCTCCCGAAGGACTTGCGCAGCCCGGAGGCGAAGATCATCGAGTCTGGGTCCACAGCAACGTCCACGAGGTGGAACCCTATGCCGGAGCGCCGACAGGCTCATCTGGTTTGCTCCTCGCATGTCGCGCACCTCCGCCCGGTCCGGGTCGCCGTACGAGTCCACCATCGGCTTCAGCCGCGCTGTCCGCGTCGGCGGCACGGTCGCCGTCAGCGGGACCGCGCCGGTGTGGCCGGACGGCAGCTGCGACCCCGATCCGGCCGTCCAGGCGCGGCGCTGCTGGGAGATCATGCTCGCCGCGCTCGAGGAGCTCGGCGGCAGCGTCTCGGACGTGATCCGCACCCGGCAGTACCTCGTCGACCCCGCCGACGCCGACGCCGTGGGCCGCGTCCACGGCGAGGTCTTCCAGGGCGTCCAGCCGGCCAGCACCATGCTCGTCGTCAAGGCGCTCCTCGACCCGCGCTGGAAGGTCGAGATGGAGCTCGACGCCGTCCTCCCGGACTGAACGACGTCGAAGGTGGAGACTGGAGTGGTGCGCCGCCGTACCTCGCTCCTCGTGCTCGCTGCCGCCCTGGTGGCGTCGGCGCCGCTCGCGCCCGTTCCGGCGACCGCGCAGTCGGACACGGTCCAGCTGCGACTGCGGGCGGCGGTCCGGCAGCTCGACGTCGCGGCCGAGCGGCCCGACGGGTACGACCGCGACGAGTTCAAGCACTGGGTCGACGCGGACGACGACTGCCAGGACACCCGCGACGAGGTGCTGGCGGCGGAGTCGCGGGTCGCGGTGACGGCCTGCGACGTCACCGAGGGCGAGTGGTTCTCGTACTACGACCACCTCACGTGGACCCGGTCGTCGGACGTCGACATCGACCACATGGTCCCGCTCAAGGAGGCCTGGGACTCCGGCGCCCACGCATGGGACGACGCCACCCGCGAGCGCTACGCCAACGACCTCGGTGACCGCCGCTCCCTGGTCGCGGTGACCGACAACGAGAACCAGTCGAAGTCCGACCGCGACCCCGCCGAGTGGCTGCCGGACTTCGAGGTCTGCCGGTACGTCGCGGAGTGGACGGCGGTGAAGACCCGCTGGGACCTCACCGTCGACCGGACCGAGAAGACGACGCTGCGGCAGCTGGCGCGGGACTGCCCCAACCGGCGGCTGACCGTGCAGACCGTCACGTCGTCGCGATGACCTCGGCGACGACCCGGCCGAGCTCCGCCCCGGCGTCCTCCTGGAGGAAGTGACCCGCGCCGGCGATCGTCACGTGCGACCGCCCACGCGCGCCGGGAACCCGCTCCTGGAACACCGCGTCCCAGCCGCGCGTCGCCGGGTCACCGTCGGAGTAGGCGGTCACGAACGGGCGGTCGAACTCCTCGAGCGCGCGCATCGTCCGGCGCCCGATCCGCGCCCCGGGATCGTTGCGGGTCAGTGGCAGCAGCGCGGTCATCTGCCGCAGCCCGGAGGTGTGCTCGACCGAGGGGTACGGCGCGTCGTACGCCGCCAGCACCTCCGCGGACACGGGGGCAACGGTGGCCGCGCCGACGAAGTCGCTGGCCCTCAGCTCGGGTGCGCGCTGGGTGTGGAGCAGGTAGTCGAGCAGCGCCTCCTCGACGACCACGCGCGAGTCGCCCGACCCGTGCACCGCCCACGTCAGCCGGTCGGCGAGCGCCGGGTCCGCGGTGTGCAGGATCGTGTTCGCGGCGACCACCCGGGCGAACCGCTCCGGCTCGGCGGCCAGCACGCTGAACCCGATCGGCCCGCCCCAGTCCTGGGCCACCAGCGTCACGTCGCGCAGGTCGAGGCCGGTCACCAGGCTCCGGGTCCACGCGACGTGCCGGGCGAAGGTGTAGTCGGTCGGCCGCGCCGGCTTGTCGGAGCGCCCGAACCCGATGTTGTCGGGCGCGACCACGCGGACACCCGCGGCCACCAGCACCGGCACGACCTTCCGGTAGAGGTAGGACCAGGTCGGCTGGCCGTGCAGCAGCAGCGCCACCGGCCCGTCAGCGGGACCCTCGTCGAGGTAGTGCATCCGCAGTGGTGGCACCCCGTCGGCGACCACCTCGGCGTAGTGCGGCGCGAAGGGGAAGTCCGGCAGCCCGTCGAAGCGGTCGTCGGGTGTCCTCAGTACGTCGCTCACGCGCGACAGTGTCGCGCACGCACACCTCTCGGCTCAGCCGAACGCCTCCCGCGTCGCCACGTCCGCGGGCAGGAACGTCTCGAGGTGCACGCCCTCCAGCGCGGCGTCGGTCGCGGTGTCGAGCTGCGCCGAGGTGCTGAAGAACCGGAGCGTCCCGGCCGGGGACTCGAGCTCGAGGGTGAGGACCGGCCCGCTGCTCGTCAGCGGGCCGGGCGGCCCGCCCAGGTAAGACTCGATCTCGGCGACGAGCTCCCGGTGGCGCCGGTCGTGGGTGTGCTCGGCCCGATGGGACGCCTGCTGGTGCAGGTGCGCGGCCCACGTGTGCAGGTTGCGGATGCGCGGCGCCAACCCGCCGGGGTGGAGGGTCAGCCGGAGCACGTTCAACGGCGGCTCCAGCAGTGCCGGATCGCAGCCGACCAGCATCAGGTCGACCGCGGCGTTCGCGTCGATGACGTCCCAGAACGTGTCGAGGAGCAGCGCCGGGTACGGCAGGTGGGCATCGAGGAGGTGCCGCAGACCGTCCATCACCACGGCGACGGAGCCGTCGTCGAGCTGGTGGTCGCGGTACGCCGGCGCATACCCCGCAGCGAGCAGCAGCCGGTTGCGCTCGCGGAGCGGCACGTCCAGGTGGTCGGCCAGGTGCAGGACCATCTCGGGGGTCGGTCGCGCCTTTCCCGTCTCGACGCGGCTCAGGTGACGAGTGCTCACCCGCGACCGGTTGGACAGCTCGAGCTGGCTGAACCGGCGGCGCTCACGCCAGGTGCGCAGCAACGCACCCACATCGCCAGGGTTCACGACGGGGTTCACCACGGGGTCCACGACCAGGGCCATGCCGCCAGCCTAGGGAGCCGGGCTCCGGCGTCCCATGACCTCCGAGGTCATGGACCGTCGTCGCCCACCGGCGCGAGGCTCGACGCCGTCAACACCCGACGGAGGAGAGGAAGCATCATGAGCGACATCGTGGAGCAGTACCTGGCGACCTGGAACGCGTCCGGCGCCGAGCGTGAGGCCCTGCTGGCCGAGCACTGGTCCCCCGACGTGAGGTACGTCGACCCGCTTGCCGAGGTCAGCGGAACGGCTGCCGTCGGCGCCCTCGTCGACGCCGTCCAGGGTCAGTTCCCGGGCTTCGTCTTCAGCCAGGCCTCGGAGGCGGACGCGCACCACCGCCAGCTGCGGTTCTCGTGGGGTCTCGGCCCCGAGGGCGAGGAGCCGGTGGTGATCGGGTTCGACGTGGTCGTGCTCGACGAGGACGGTCGGATCCAGGACGTCCGCGGCTTCCTCGACCGGGTGCCGGCGTGAGCACGCGCCGGGGCTACGCGGTCGCGTTCCTGAGCGACGTGCGGATCGGCCCGGAGATCCTGCGCTACATCGAGCAGATCGAGGCGACCTTCGAGCCGTTCGGCGGCGAGTGGGTGGTGCACGGCAGCCAGCCGGAGATCGCGGAGGGCCACTGGCGGGGGGACCTGGTGGTCATCGGCTTCCCATCGATCGTCGCCGCTCGGGACTGGTACGCCTCGCCGGCGTACCAGGAGATCCTCGAGCTCCGGAGCCGGCACTCCGACTCGGTGGCGCTCCTGGTGGAAGGCGTGCGGGACGGCTACCGCGCCGAGGAGACGCTCCACAAGCTGCGTACCGGCTGACGGGTGCCTTGTCGGTGCCGTGAGCAAGGATGGGCGGGTGGCAGCAGCCCTCGACAGGTTCAGCGAGCCGACCCGCACCTGGTTCGGGGCGGCCTTCGCCGAGCCGACCCCTGCCCAGGCGGGCGCGTGGACGGCGATCGGCGCCGGCAAGCACGCGCTCGTAGTCGCGCCCACCGGCTCCGGCAAGACGCTGAGCGCGTTCCTGTGGAGCCTCGACCGGCTGCTGACCGGGGAGCGGCCGCAGGACAAGCAGAAGCGCACCCGGGTCCTCTACATCTCCCCGCTGAAGGCGCTCGGTGTCGACGTCGAGCGCAACCTGCGCGCCCCGCTGACCGGCATCCGGCACACGGCCGACCGGCTCGGCACGCCGGTCCCGGAGGTGAACGTCGGCGTCCGTTCCGGCGACACGCCGGCCGCGGACCGGCGCAAGCTGGTCACGAGCCCGCCCGACATCCTGATCACCACGCCCGAGTCGCTGTTCTTGATGCTGACCAGCCAGGCCCGCGAGAGCCTGCGCGGCGTCGAGACCGTCATCGTCGACGAGGTCCACGCGGTGGCCGGCGGCAAGCGGGGCGCGCACCTCGCGGTCACCCTCGAGCGCCTCGACGCGCTGCTGGACCGCCCGGCGCAGCGCATCGGTCTCTCCGCGACGGTCCGCCCGCTCGAGGAGGTCGCGCGGTTCCTCGGCGGGAGCGCGCCGGTCGAGATCGTCGCCCCGCCGTCCGCGAAGGAGTGGGACCTCGAGGTCGTCGTCCCCGTCGAGGACATGACCGCTCCCGAGGAGTACGACGACGAGGACGACGGCGACCCGCAGCGCGCCCAGAGCATCTGGCCGCACGTCGAGGAGCGCGTCGTCGACCTGATCGAGCAGCACCGGTCGACGATCGTGTTCGCGAACTCCCGGCGCCTCGCCGAGCGGCTGACGGCGCGGCTGAACGAGATCGCGACCAAGCGCGCCGGGGTGGACCTCGACGCGGGCGGCCCGCCGGCTGAGCTGATGGCGCAGTCCGGGCAGAGCCACGGCGCCGAGCAGGTGATCGCGAAGGCGCACCACGGCTCGGTGTCGAAGGAGCAGCGGGCGCTCATCGAGGACGACCTCAAGCGCGGCCGGCTCCCCTGCGTGGTCGCGACCAGCAGCCTCGAGCTCGGCATCGACATGGGCGCGGTCGACCTGGTCGTCCAGATCGAGTCGCCGCCCAGCGTCGCGAGTGCCCTCCAGCGCGTCGGCCGCGCCGGCCACCAGGTCGGCGAGGTGTCGCGCGGGGTGCTGTTCCCCAAGCACCGCGGCGACCTCGCCCAGACCGCGGTCGCCGTCGGCCGGATGCGCACCGGCGCGATCGAGTCGCTGCGGGTGCCCACCAACCCGCTGGACGTCCTCGCCCAGCAGGTCGTCGCCGCCACCGCGCTCGACGCCTGGGCCGTGGACGACCTGTTCGAGCTCGTCAAGCGCAGCGCGCCGTTCGCGAACCTCCCTCGCAGCGCGTACGACGCCACCCTCGACCTGCTCAGCGGCCGCTACCCCTCCGACGAGTTCGCCGAGCTCCGCCCGCGCATCGTCTGGGACCGCGTCACCGGCACCCTCACCGGCCGGCCGGGCGCCCAGCGGCTCGCGGTCACCAGTGGTGGCACCATCCCCGACCGCGGCCTGTTCGGCGTCTTCCTCGTCGGCGGCGAGGGTCCGGGCCGGCGCGTCGGCGAGCTCGACGAGGAGATGGTCTACGAGTCCCGCGTCGGCGACGTCTTCGCGCTCGGCGCCACGAGCTGGCGGATCGAGGACATCACCCACGACCGGGTGCTGGTCACCCCGGCGCCCGGGATCCCCGGCCGGCTGCCGTTCTGGAAGGGCGACGCCCTCGGGCGGCCCGCCGAGCTCGGGCAGGCGATCGGGGCGTTCACCCGCGAGCTCGGCGCGCTCCCGCGCGAGCGCGCCCAGGCCCGCGCCCAGGAGGACGGCCTCGACGAGTACGCCGCCGGCAACCTGGTCGCCTACCTGCACGAGCAGCTCGACGCCACCAACCTGCTCCCCAGCGACCAGACCCTGGTGGTCGAGCGGTTCCGCGACGAGCTCGGCGACTGGCGCCTGGTCGTGCACTCGCCGTACGGCACCCCGGTCCACGCGCCCTGGGCGCTGGCGATCAACGCCCGGCTGCGGGAGCGGTACGGCGTCGACGGGCAGGCGGTCGCCTCCGACGACGGCATCGTCGTGCGCATCCCCGACACCGACGCGGAGCCGCCGTCCGGCGACGTCATCGTGTTCGAGCCCGACGAGATCGAGGCGGTCGTCACCGACGAGGTCGGCGGGTCGGCGCTGTTCGCCGCCCGGTTCCGCGAGTGCGCGGCACGGGCCCTGCTGCTCCCCCGGCGCGACCCCGGCCGGCGCTCGCCGCTGTGGCAGCAGCGCCAGCGCTCGGCCGTCCTGCTCGAGGTCGCCTCGAAGTACCCGTCCTTCCCGATCGTCCTCGAGGCCGTGCGCGAGTGCCTGCAGGACGTCTACGACCTCCCCTCGCTGGTGGCGCTGATGCGCGGCGTCGACCGGCGCGAGGTCCAGGTGGTCGACGTGTCGACCACGCAGCCGTCGCCGTTCGCCCGCAGCCTGCTGTTCGGGTACGTCGCCCAGTTCATGTACGAGGGCGACTCCCCCATCGCCGAGCGCCGGGCCGCCGCGCTCTCCCTCGACCAGGGCCTCCTGGCCGAGCTGCTCGGCCGCGCCGAGCTGCGCGAGCTGCTCGACCCCGAGGTGCTGGCCGAGGTCGAGGCCGAGCTGCAGCGCACGACACCGGAGCGGCGGGCCCGCGACGCCGAGGGCGTGGCGGACCTGCTGCGGCTGCTCGGGCCGCTCAGCACGGCCGAGGTCGCCGAGCGCTCCACCGCCGACCCGGCCGACTGGCTGCAGGCGCTCGCCGACCAGCGCCGCGTGGTCGCGGTCCGGATGGGCGGCGACGAGCGCTGGGCCGCGATCGAGGACGTCGGCCGGCTGCGCGACGGGCTCGGCGTCCCGGTCCCGCCCGGCACCCCGGACGCGTTCACCGATCCGGTCGACGACCCGCTCGCCGACCTGGTCGCCCGGTTCGCGCGGACCCACGGCCCGTTCACCACCGAGGACGTCGCGACCCGGCTCGGGCTCGGCGTCGCGGTCGTCCGGCACACCCTGCAGCGACTGGCCGCTCAGGGTCGGGTCCTCGACGGCGAGTTCCGGCCCTCCGGTTCCGGCACCGAGTGGTGCGACGCCGAGGTGCTCCGCAAGCTGCGCCGCCGCTCGCTGGCCAAGCTGCGCCAGGAGATCGAGCCGGTCGAGCCGGACACCCTGGGCCGGTTCGTCCCCGCCTGGCAGCACGTCGGCGGCCGCCACCGCGGCATCGACGGCGTGCTCACCGTCATCGACCAGCTCGCGGGGTGCGCCGTCCCGGCCTCGGCGCTGGAGCCGTTGGTGCTCGCCAGCCGGGTGCGCGACTACGAGCCGTCGTACCTCGACGAGCTCACCGCCTCCGGCGAGGTCCTCTGGGCCGGGCACGCCGCGCTCCCCGGCTCCGACGGCTGGGTCTCGCTGCACCTCGCCGACCAGGCACACCTGACGCTCCCGGACCACGCCCCCTTCGAGCACAGCGAGCTGCACCAGGCGGTGCTCGACGCCCTGGCCCCGGGCGGCGCCTGGTTCTTCCGCCAGCTCTCCGACTCGGTGGGTTCGACCAACGACGCCGCGCTCTCGACCGCCCTCTGGGACCTCGTCTGGGCGGGCCGGATCAGCAACGACACGCTCACCCCGCTGCGCGCGCTGACCCGCAGCGGCACCCCGGCCCACCGCACCCGGCGCCCGCCGCCGCGGCTGGGCCGGCGACCGGGCAGCGGCGTCGCGCGCACCGGCCCGCCCGAGACCGCCGGGCGCTGGGCGCTGCTGCCGTCGATCGACACCGACACCACGCGCCGGGCGCACGCGTTCGCCGAGCGGCTCCTCGACCGGCACGGCGTGGTCACCCGGGGCGCGGTGGTGAACGAGCGGGTGCCGGGCGGCTTCGCGGCCGTCTACAAGGTGCTGTCGGCGTTCGAGGACTCCGGCCGTTGCCGGCGTGGCTACTTCGTCGCCGGGCTCGGCGCCGCGCAGTTCGGCACCGCCGGCGCCGTCGACCGGCTGCGCACGTTCTCCGAGGTGCCGGTGGACGCCAAGCCGAGCGCGATCGCGTTGGCCGCCACCGATCCTGCCAACCCGTACGGCGCCGCGCTCCCCTGGCCGGAGACGTCCGGCCACCGTCCGGGCCGCAAGGCCGGTGCGATCGTGGTGCTGGTCGACGGCGTGCTCACGATGTACGTCGAGCGCGGCGGGCGCACCCTGCTCACCTGGACCGAGGAGCCCGACCAGCTCGGACCCGCGGCGGCGTCGCTCGCCGAGGCCGCCCAGCGCGGCAGCCTGGGCCGGATGACGGTCGAGAAGGCCGACGGCGAGCAGCTGCTCGGGTCCGGGCCGACCCCGCTGCGGGAGGCTCTCCAGGCGGCCGGGTTCGTGGCGACGCCGCGTGGCCTCCGACTCAGGACGCCCGCCGGTGCCTGAGGGCGACGCCGTACGCCGCACCGCGCGCCGGCTCGCGCGGGCGCTCGACGGCCGGGTCCTGACCCGCACCGACTTCCGGGTCCCGCAGCACGCGACCGCCGACCTCGCGGGTGCGCGCGTGCTCGAGACGGTCTCCCGCGGCAAGCACCTGCTCACCCGCATCGACGCAGCCGACGGTCCGGTCACGCTCCACACCCACCTGAAGATGGAGGGCTCGTGGCGGACCTTCGAGCCCGGCAAGCGGTGGAACCCACGCTCACACGAGATCCGGGTGGTGCTCGAGACCGACGGGCCGACCGCGGTGGGCTACCTGCTCGGGATCGTCGAGCTGCTTCCCACCGCCCGCGAGGACGACGCCGTGGGGCACCTGGGCCCGGACCTGCTCGGGCCGGACTGGGACGAGGACGAGGCGCTGAGGCGGCTGCGTGAGCACCCCGACGAGGCGGCCTTCGAGGCGCTGCGCGTCCAGTCGAACCTCGCCGGGATCGGCACCATCTATGCCGCGGAGGTGCTGTTCGTCATGGGTGTCGCCCCGGCGACGCCGATCGGCGAGGTCCCCGACCTCCCCCGGATGCTGCGCCGGGTGCGCCAGATGCTCGACCAGGACTGGTCACGGTCGAACCGGATGTGGGTCTACCGCCAGCGGCTGTGCCGGCGTTGCGGCACCCAGGTACGCGTCGACCAGCTCGGACCGGCCGGCATGGAGCGGTCGGCGTACTGGTGCCCGTCCTGCCAGAGGTGACCCAGAAAGTGACTACGCCGCGGAGTTGACGACGCTCGCGGGCGTCGCGACCGGCAGCCGGGTGAGGCCGGCGGCGGCCTCCTCGAGCGCGACCGCGCTCGAGACGTCACGCAGGACCTCCGACAGCGGCACGTCGAGCGCCGCGCACAGCGAGGCGAGGAGCTCGGAGGACGCTTCCTTCTGGCCGCGCTCGATCTCGGAGATGTAGCCCAGGCTGACCCGGGCGTCGGCCGACAGCTCGCGCAGGGTCATGCCGCGCTGCATCCGCAGGTCACGGAGCACGTCGCCGAGCAGCCGACGGAACAGCACCATGCGCGTCTCCCTGTGTCGAATCTGGCGGGTCGTCCGTGCCAACGCTACCCGAGGCCCGAATCTTCCCGGCGCAAGACCGTCTCGAACGCCTCGAACGCCTCGCGGCAGGTGCGGTCCTGGATCTGCTCGCGCTTGCCCGGCAGCTCCAGCGCCACGGCCTCGAGCAGCCCCGGTCCGGCGATGCCGACGAACACCGTGCCCGGCGGCTTGCCTTCCTGATCGGCAGGTCCGGCCACGCCTGTAGTGGAAATCCCGTACGTCGCACCCATCACGGCCTTGACGCCCGACGCCATCGCCTTGGCGCACTCCGGCGAGACCACCCCGTGCTGCTCGATGATGCCGTCGTCGACGTCGAGCACCGTGGCCTTGATCTCGGTGGCGTAGCTGACCACACCACCGAGATAGGTCTCCGAGGCCCCGGGGACGTCGGTGAGCGCCACCGCGAGCCGGCCTCCGGTGAGGGACTCGGCGGTCGCGACGGTGCTCCCGCCGGCCCGCAACAGGAGGTGGACACGCTTGAGCAGGTCGGTCACGCGGTAGAACCTACCTCCGGACGTCGATGGCGTGGGTCGTGGTCGAGCCCTCGGTCCAGCTATCACCCTGATAGGTGACGGTCACGACCTGGACCCCGGTGGACCGGAACGGGTCGAGCCGGAACGTCGCCTTGCCCTTGTCCAGTGACTCCCACTGGGTGCCCTGGCCCGGCACGGTGATCTTGACCAGCCCGGTCGGCGTGGCGCCGTCTGCGTCGACCTCTACGCGGAGCTTGACCTCGGTCTTGTTCACCTTCACCGACTGCGGCGTGCTGTCGGCGGTGACGCTCGAGGACCTCTTCAGCACCGTGAGCGTCGCGGGCGCCGACTGGCTGGGCCGGGTCGTGGCGTCACCGACGTACGACGCGGTCACCGAGCGGACTCCGGCGAACGGGATCGGCGGGATCGCCACCGACGCCGTGCCGTTGACGAGCAGGCCGACGCCGACGGGGACGCCGTTGACGCTCACGAACACGTAGCCGGTCGGCGTGAAGCCGGCCGCCGTCACCGAGACCTGGGCGCTCACCCCGGACTTCCCCACCACGACCTGGGTCGGCACGACCGCCACCTGGGTGGTGGAGTCGGCCTTCGAGACGGTCACACTGACCGTGCCCTGGGACGGCTGGGTGCCGCTGTTCCCGAGGTACTTCACGGTCAGGCTGTGGGTCCCCACCGCGAGCATGGTGCCGGGGATGGTCAGCGTGCCGGTGCCGTCGGCCGCGACCGAGCCGGTCGCGATCAGCGTGCTGCCCTCGAGCAGCTGCACCGAGCCCGCCTTGTTCGCCCGGGTCGAGGTGACCGCCACCGAGACCGTGCCCGGAGTGCCGTACGCCATCGGCGACGCCGCCGCCGTGGTCGTGCTGCCGACCGGGTTCTGCGGCGTCACCGCGACCGTGGTCGTGGTGCTGCCGGAGCCCGTCTGCGCGTCCCCGGAGTAGTCGATGGTCACGGTCTGGTTGCCGGCGGTCGGGAACGGACCCACCGTCAGCGTCGCCGCGCCGTCGACCAGCGTGGCGGTGTCGATCACGGATCCGTCGACCGACGCCATCACCGTGCCGGTCGGGCTGACCCCCGCCGCGGCCACCGTGACCGCGATCGAGGAGGTCTGGTCGATCTCCACCGACGCCGGCGTGGCCGTCGCGGTGAGCGTCGGCTCCGCCTTCGTCACGGTCATCGTCACCGAGCCCAGCGACCCGGTGGTCGCGGAGTCCCCGCCGTACACGAGCGTCAGCTCGTGGTCGCCCACCTCGAGCGAGCCGGCCGGAATGGTGACCGTCGCGGCGCCGCCGGCGAGCGTCGCCGAGCCGAGCACCGTGATGCCGTCGCGCACCGTCACCGTGCCGGTGGCCGAGGACGGCGTCACGGTTACGTCGACCGAGCCGGTCTGGCCGTACGCCATCGAGGCGTCGTCGGCCGAGACCGTTGAGTTCGGGAGGCCGTCGGTCGTCGTGATCGGCACGATCACCTCGGTGCCCGTCGTGGTGCCGCGCACGAGGACGTTCGCGGACCCGTCGGCCAGGCCCTCGGGCAGCACCACGCTGACCGCGGCGGTCCCGGCCTCGTCGTCCGGCTCGGTGCGCAGCGTGTTCGTGACCGGGAAGGTGCCGAGCACGGTGTCGCCGAGGAGCACCTCGACCTGCGCGTCCTGCACGTCGCCGGCGGCGGTCATCGCCAGCGACGACAGCGTGAACGCGAGCGTGTCACCGGCGCCGTACTCCGCCGGCGCACCGCCGGCGAAGTGGACGCCGACGCCGTGCTGGGCGTAGTCGACGGCCAGCGGGTCGGCGAACTCGGCCATGTAGTCGACGACCGCCTGCAGGTCGGTCTTGCCGGTGTCCTGCTTGTTCGTCGCGGCCGCGAAGCCCCAGAAGTTGTCACCGGTGCCGGACGACAGGAACGACGTCGCCGACACGCGGTACGTCGCGTCCGGGTCGAGCGGCTGACCGTCCAACCACATGCCGGTGATCCGGTCGCCCTCGGCGCGGGACGCGTCCTGGGTGAACGTGAACCCGTCGGAGGTGCCGAGCCGCAGGAACGGGCGCGACGGGACGTTGCCGTCGGCGTCGCGCTGCCACTGCTGCTCGAGGATCGTCTTGATCTGGTCGCCGGTGAGGTCCATCGACACCAGCGTGTTGGCGAACGGCTGGACGTCCGCGGCCTGCCGGTAGGTCACGGGCCGCGGGGTGCCGTCGTTGCCGAGCAGGTCCGCGCGCAGACCGCCCGGGTTCATGAACCCGATGTCCGCGCCGGTCTTCCAGCGCTGGATCTCGGCGATCAGGTTGCCCACGGTGGACTCACCGCCGCGGTTCTCGACGGCCGGGCCGCCGCTGATGTTCGGGTCGGTGCGCCGCGCTCGCATGAACGGGCCCTCGACGTCACCCAGGACCGCGGCGCCCGCGACCTCGGCGTACGCGACCGCGTCGTCCACGATGTCCTGGGTGGCGGGGTCGGCGTCGTAGTCCTTGAGCTGGAGGACGGTCTGGCGGATGTTGACCAGGTCGCCGTCGCCGGGCGCGAACTCGAACTGCAGCCGGTTGAGGTTGGCGCCGTACTGGCCGGCCGACACGACCGGACGCTCGGTGACGTCGCGGTTCTCGTCGATCCAGGCCTGCACCGGCACCTTGTGGTTGTAGGCCAGGTGGGTGTGGCCGGACACGATCGCGTCGACGTTCTCGTTGGCACCGGCCACGATCTTGCCGAACGTCGAGTCGTCGGTCACCGCGGCGTACGACGTGCTGGCCGCACCCTCGTGCACGAGCTCGATCACGAGGTCGGCCGAGACGCCGGTGTCGCAGCCGTCGGGGCCCTTGAGGTCGTCGGCGTGCTCGTTGACCGCGTCGACGATGCTCGTCACCACGATGTCCTCGATGGCGGAGGCGGAGACCAGCGTCTCCAGGTCCTCGGTGACCGCGCCGACGAAGCCGACGACGCGACCGTTGGGCAGGGTCTCGCACCAGGTCTCCGGCAGCGCCGGGTCGCCCGCGGCGTGGCCGTCCTCGGTGTCCTTGAACTCCACGTTGGCGCCGAGGTACTCCCAGGACGTCAGCGGCATCACCCGGTCGACGAGGTCGTGGTAACCCTTGTCGAACTCGTGGTTGCCCACCGAGGACACCTCGAGACCGGCCTCGTTGAGGGCCGCGATCGTCGGCTCGTCGTTCTGGAGGAACGACTCGAACGTCGAGGCGCCGATCAGGTCACCCGCCGCCGCGAAGATCGTGTCGGGGTTCTCCGCGCGCAGCTCCTTGACCGCGCCGGCCATCGAGGCCGCGCCGGCAGCCGCGCTGCCGGGGTCGTCGACCAGCCGGCCGTGGAAGTCGTTGGTCGCCAGGATCTGCACCGTGTCGACGGTGGGGTCGGCGGTGAGCTCGCCGACGTCGATCCCGATGATCTCCGGGTTGTGGTCGGAGCTGCGGAACGGGTTGACCGCGTAGAGGTTGGTCGCGTTCGCGTTGAGACGGCTGTACTCGTAGTACACCGACTCGCCCGCGTTGATCTCCCAGATGTCCTCGCCGGTCACCATGTCGAGCGCGGCGGGGTTGGCGAACACGTGGTCGAGCGAGCCGGCGAGGCCACCGAAGCTGTAGGTCGTCTCAGGGGTGCTCGGCTTGAGGTTCTCGTAGCCCGCGGCCTCGATCACCTGGACCGGGTCCTCCGCGGAGTAGGAGTTGAAGTCGCCCGTGAAGAAGACCGGCTCGATGTTCTTGTCCGACGAGACCTGCTCGGCGAAGGCCACCAGCGCGGCAGCCTGGCGCTTGCGGTCGCCGTTGTAGAACCCGGCGCCGTCACCCGCGTCCACGTTGTCGCCGTTGACCGTCGCCGGAGCCTGCGGGCCGCTCTTGGACTTGAAGTGGTTCACGATGACGACGAACGCGTCCTCGCGACCGCCGCCGAGCGGCTTGAAGGCCTGCGCGAGCGGCTCGCGGGCGTTGCGGAACTGCGGAGCGTTCAGCAGCACCTGCGAGCGACCGACGGTCTCGACCTTGCTCGGGTTGTAGATGAACGCCGAGCGGATCGCGTCCTGCTCGGTGACCGTGGGCAGCGCCTCGGGTCGCGGCGACGCGACGTAGGCCCACCGGTCCCCGACGTACGACGGGTGGTGGGTCGCCCAGTGCTGGTTGAGCTTCAGGACCAGCCGCTTCAGCGCGTCGTCGCGGTCCTTGTCGGTGCCGTTGGGTCCGTCGATCGCCGGGTCGTAGAGCTTGATCGAGTTCTCGACCTCCTCCAGCGACATCACGTCGGCGTCGATGGTGTTGATCGCCTCGAGCTCCTTGGCCTCCTGGTTCAAGAAGTTCGTCTGGTTCGCGGCACCGCGCGGACCGAGCAGCTGCACCTTCAGGCCGGTGATCGGGTCGATCGCGTCCTGGATGCAGGTGTCGTTGGAGATCCGAGCCGCAGTGCCGCCACCGACCGGACCGCGGTCGGTGTAGAAGCTGCAGCGACGCGGGTTGGTGAGGCTGAAGGCGGACGTGTCGCTCCCGGTGCTGTTGCCGTCGCTGGCCGCCCACTCCTCACCGAGGGTGTTGAAGTAGTTGAGCATGTTGAACGTGGCGATCTTGAGGTCACCGGTGCTCCCGAGCACGTCCTCGGGAGCGCTCGTGCGGGTGTTCTCGATGGCGACCCGGTCCTGGCCGTCCTGCCCCGGCGCCACCTTGGTCTGCGGCTGGAGCCGCCAGAAGTCGAAGTCGAAGCGCAGCACGACCGGCTTCGGGAAGGTCACCGACGCGCCGACCCGCACGGGGTGGCTCGGGGTCAGCCACGGGAACTGGAGGTCCTCGAAGGTGTTGGTCGAGTAGTCGATGTCGGCGCCGTCGTCGAGGATCAGCTGGTGCGCCAGGTTGTAGCGCTGCCGGGCAGCGAGACCGGAGGCGTCGGACTGGTCGATGCTCTCGGTCGGGATCATCAGCGGTACGTCGCTCTCGGCCGCCAGGCCGATCTCGCCCTGCATCGCGAACCCGCGGCTGCCGCTCTGGGTGAAGGGGCTGCCGTCGTAGGAGTCGGTGACCGTGTAGTCGCCAGTGGGCTGGAAGAGCTCGCCCTCGTGCTCCTCACGGGCCGCGTCGAGCGCAGCGCCGGCCAGGCAGTTGCTGCCCGGCAGGACGCAGTCCGTGCCCGGAACGACGTCGCCCGGGACCACGGCCGGCTGCGGGGTGCCCAGCACCGTGATGGGGTTGGCGGCGCTGGAGGAGTTGAGCTGGGTGGACCCGAACCGCTCGCCCGCCACACCCTGCACCTCGACGGTGCTGCCGATCGCCGGCAGGGTCTTGCTCCCCGAGAACACGAAGATCGCGTCCGACGCACCCGCGGTGTCGTAGTCGACTCCCTCCTGGCCGCCGGTCTGCAGGTAGAAGCCGGCGTAGTTGCCGTCTCCGTTGGGGTACGCCGCCGTGACCACGCCCTCGGTGATGACCGTCTTGCCGCTCTCGGGGGTGGTGGGTCCGGTGCCCTGGATCTCAGCGATCGTGAGCCGCTGCGGTGCCGCCTGCACGTCGATCTCGAACTCGACCGTCGACGTGGCCGGCGTGGGAGCGGCCGAGTCGGTGACGGTGGCCGTGACCGTGGTCGTGCCGACCTCGGTCGGGGTGCCTGCGATCACGCCGTCGCTGGTCTCCTCGAGGCCGGCGGGGAGGGTGGAGAACGACCAGCTGTACGCCGGAGTCCCGCCCGTCGCTTGCAGCGTGATGTTCGAGATCGGGGTGTTGACGAACGCGTCCACGTCGGCCGGGTCGACGGCCGCGAGCGGCGTCGGAGCGCCGCCCGTGCTGTTCGTGGGCGTCATCGCGGTGCCGTTGAGCACCGTGAAGTCGACGTTGTTCCGGTCCGTGTCGACCCCGTTGGTGCGCGTGATCGACGACGAGTTGCTCGGGGCCGGGGCCGCCGCGGTGCCCTCGCGGATCGCGGCGGTGCCGAACCCGACGAAGTCGATGACGTTGGCGTCGGTGACGGCCGCGTTGCCCGCGCCGTCCGGGTCGATGCCGGCCGTGCCGTTGACGAGGAAGACCTGGCCGGCGGTGCCCGACAGGTTGAGGCCGCAGGCCGTGGTGTCCGCGGCCTGCGGCAGCGCGGCGCCGGTCGCGCCTCCCGCGCACTGCACGAGGTAGTGCTTGCCTGCGCCGAGGCTGAACGCCGGCAGCGCGAACACGTTCGTCGCCGTCGTGGTGGTCGCCGCCGCGCGGTACTGCAGGCTCTTCCCACCGAGCGCGATCGCCGACCCCGTCGGGTTGTAGATCTCGATGAAGTCGTTGGTCCAGGTGGCCTGGTTGTTGCCACCGCCGCCGTACACCTCGTTGATGACGAGGCCGGTGCCCGCCGGGTTGCCGCTCGCACTGGACGGGATGAGGAGCAGCGAGCTCGCGACCAGGGCGAAGGCCGAGGCCGGCCCTACCAGTCGATTCCAGGAAGTGCGCATGTCGGACGTCTCCAGGGCAGGGTTCGATGCGGGTTCGGGCAGGCGCCATCGAATCGCCCAAGGCGGAAGGCCACCGCCGCCGCTCGAGGCAGCGGGTACTTCCGGGGAAACCAAGCGCGATGCAAGATGCTCTCTCGGCCGAGATCCGAGATGCAGGGAACCTAACCCTGAAACGAACGTCTCAGGAAGAGAATCCGCCAACATCTTGTAACAAGTCGGCGAAGATTTCGGCTCAGGCCTCAAGTTGGCGTCGGGGCCCGCCGATAGCCGGGCCCCGACGCCAGGTCCTGGATCCGGGTCAGAACAGCCTGATCACCCGGACCGTGACGGTCGTGCTCGACGGCTCCGTCGCCTCGTCCCCGGCATAGCTGACCTCGACCTCGTGGATGCCCGCGGTGCGGAAGGTGCCGAGGTTGACCGCGGCGTAGCCCTGCTGCAGCTGGACCACGCGGGACTTGCCGTCCCACGTCACCGTGACGCTCCCGGTCGGCGTGACGTCGCCGTCGGAGTCGACCTGCACCACGAGCAGCACCGGCAGGAGCTTGGCGATCGTGACCGGGGGCAACGCACGAGCGGTGACGCTCGACGCGGCCCTGGCCTCGGTGCCGGCGTCCAGCCCGACGACGACCGGGTCGTGGTCGGACGATCGGTACGGACCCTCCTGGTAGAAGTCCGTCGCGTGGTAGTTGTAGCGGCTGTACTCCATCGCCACCGGCTCGACCGCGTTGATGTTCCACACGTCCGCACCGGTGAACCGCTCCAGCGCCGACGTGTTCGCCAGGACGTGGTCGAGCGAGCCGGAGAGGCCCGAGAACGAGTAGGAGTACTCGTCGTTGCCCGAGGCGACCTCGAGGTTGGTGTACCCCTCGTCGTAGAGGATCCGCATCGGGTCCTCCTGGGCGTAGGAGTTGAAGTCGCCCATCAGGAAGACGTCGTCGACGTCACCCTGGATCGTGGGCACCCAGTCGGCCAGCGCCTGCGCCTGCCGCATCCGCGACTCGTTCGACGCGCCCTGGCCGTCGCCGGTGTCGGCGTCGCCCGGCCACGGGCCGGCCGAGCCCTTCGACTTGAAGTGGTTGACGACGACCAGGAACGGGTCGCCGCCGGCGCGCGGGCTGAAGGCCTGGGCGATCGGCTCGCGTGCGTTGCCGAAGGCCTGGTCGTCGCCGCTCAGCGTGCCGAGCGCACGCGCCTCGCCGACCCGCTCGACCGCGGCCGGCTTGTAGATGATCGCGTTGGTGATCACGTCCATGCCGTCCGCGGGCAGCTCGGACGACGACGGGTTCGCCGCCCACGTGCCGGCACCCGCGTCGGCGTTGAGAGCCGCGACGAGAGCGCTGACGGCCTCGTCGGGCGCCTCTCCCAGCTGGCGCGAGTTCTCGATCTCCATCAGACCGACCACGTCGGCACCCAGCGCGTTGATCGCGTCGACGATCTTGGTCTGCTGTCGGCCGAGGTCCTGGGGGTCCCAGGCCCCTCGGAAGTCACACCCGTCCCGGACCGTGTTGCCGTCGTCGTCGCGGTCGTAGTACGCCAGGCAGCCGGCGTCCGGGACGTTGTCGTCGTTCGGGTCGCCGAGGCTGGTGAAGTAGTTGAGCACGTTGAACGACGCGATCTCGACCACCGGGTCGCCCTCGGCCGAGATCAGGTCCTGGTCGGGGGCCGCGGTGCGGGTGTTCTCGAACGTCGCCGGGGCGGCGGCGTTGTCCGGTCCGACGACCCGCTCCACCGGCTGGAACCGGTACGTCGGGGCGCTCGGGCTGCCCCCCTCGGTCAGGATCACCGGGTCCTGGAACGTGCCGGTCGCACCCACCCGGATCGGCTCGGTGTTCGAGATGTACGGCGGGGTCAGGTGGCCGTTGAACAGGCACGGCGCCGGCCGCGGGCTGCACGTCGACGCGCTGCTCGACGAGGCGGTGAAGTTGGTCGACGAGCCGTCGTCGAGCGTGATCGCGCGCGCCGCGTTGTCGGCCGCCTGGGCCGTCGCCGCGGCCGAGCCCGGAGCGCCGACCTGCGTGGGCTGGATCAGCGGGCGGTCGCCCACCGCCAGCCCGAGCTCGCCGTACTGGTTGGTCGCGTAGTTGTTCGAGACGGTGAACTCGCCCTGGGGCGCGAACAGCATGCCCTCGAGGCTCTCCTTCTCGGCGTCCGTGTCCGGCCAGGCGGTGATCGCCGGGGTCGGCGCCGGCACTGCCTCGCTCAGCTCCACGACGCTGCCGGCGTTCGGGATCGTGATCTGCGTTGCGCCGGCGAACTCACCGACGGCGCCGGTGACCTGGACGTGGTCACCTCGGGCCACGGTGACCGGGATCGTGCCCTGGTAGACGAAGATGCCGTCGGACGCCGTGTGGGTCGCCAGGTCGATCGATCCCCCGGTGCCGGGGGTCTGGAGGTAGAACCCGTTCAGGCCGCCGGCCGGGTAGGCCGCGGTCACGACACCGCTGGTCCGCTGCGTGCCGGTGCGCGCCGCCGTCTCGCCGGTCCCTTGGATCTCGGCGATCGGCACGGTCTCCAGCGCGGTGACGACGAAGCCGAACTCCACGCCGGCCGTGTCGCCCGCGGCGTCGGTGACCGTCGCCGTGACGGCGTAGTCGCCGGCCGCCGTGGGAGTGCCCGACACGACGCCGTCCGCGCTCACCTCGACGCCGGGCGGCACTCCGGTGGCCGACCACGCGTAGGGGCTCTCGCCCCCGGTCGCCGCCAGCGTGAACCCGGTGATCGGCTCGCCCACGAGGCCGGTCTTGTCCCCCGGGTCGTCGGCCGCGAGCTCGGCCGGCTCGCCACCCCCGGTGTAGCCGTTCGGCACGCCCTTCGTGCTCGGTGCGGCAGCGGCCCACGTGTCGTCGGCCTGGCGCTGCAGCGACTGGCCGACGGGCGTGGTGTCCGGCTCCAGCACCCCGATGTCGGTGGCCGTCTGGCCACTGGCCGGCCCGTTCGTCGCGGTGAGCGGTCCCTCGTAGGACAGGAACTCCACCACCACGCCGTCGTCCACGAGCGCCAGCCCGTCCGGTGCGCCGTTCTGGATCCCGTTCGACGGGTAGTCGAGGACCGCGGTGCCCCAGCCGTCCTGCTGGTCGGCGACCACGCCGGTCAGGGCGTCGGTGTCGTACGACGCCCCGGTGGCGCCGTTGTAGAGCACGACCTGATAGCCGGTGAGGTCGGTGCCGGCCGGTGCTGTCACCTCGACGAACTCGCCGCTGTCGGTGCTGACGTTGTCGTAGTGCAGCTCGCTGATGAACACGCCGGTGGCGGCGTTCGCAGGAGCGGACGGAACGAGGGCGAGGCCCATGACCGCCACGGCGAGACCGGCGAGCTTCGCCAGCACCCGTCGCGACGCCCGAGATGACGTGGACATGGTGAAGTCCTTCCGAGAATGCAGTTGTGGGGAGAACCGCGTCGGGGCCCGCCTCGCGGCGGGCCCCGACGTGGGCGCTACTTCTTGACGACCTTGATCGTCACCGAGGTGCTGGACGGCTCGGTGTCGGCGTTGCCGAGGTACTTCACCTTGACCGTCTTCTTGCCGGTGCTGGAGAACCTCTTGAGCGTCACGCTCGCCTTGCCGTTCTCCAACGTGGCCCGGTAGGTCTTGCCGGCCACGCTGACCGTGACCTTCCCGGCTGCCGGCTGGCCGCCCGCCTTCACCGTGACCTTGACGGTGGCCTTCGTCTTGTCGACGACGACCTTGTCCGGGCTGACGGTGGCGGTCGTCTTCGACGCCGCGCTCGCCGCGCGGACCACGAACGGCACGGTGACGACCGTGCCCGTGGTCTCGCCGGTGAGCGTCATGGTGTGCTCGCCCGGCGCGAGGCCCTCGGGCAGCTCGACGCTGACCGAGGCGGTGCCGGACTCGTCGTACGGCGTGGCTTCCGGGACGGTGTTGTCGACCGGCGTCACGCCGGCGTCCGTGCCGTCGATCGCCAGGGTGAGCTGGCTGTCCTTGGCGTCGCCCGCGCCGGTCATCGCCAGCGACGACACCTCGAACGCCAGCGTGGACCCCGGTGCGTACGTCGCCGGCGCACCGGCCGGGAACGCAACGCCCACGGCGTGCTGGGCGAAGTCGACCGGCAGCGGGTTGGCCTCGGTGCCGAACTCCGCGAGGTAGTCCACCATCGCCTCGAGGTCGACCTTGCCGGTGTCGCGGCGCCCGGTCCCGTTGGCGAACTCGAAGAAGTTGTCGCCACCGGTGGAGAGGAAGGAGTTGACCGTGACCGAGTACGACTGGGTCGCGACGATCTCCTCGCCGTTGAGCCACATGCCGGTGACCGTCTTCGTCGCCGGGTCGTAGGTGTACCTGAAGCCGGCCGAGGTGCCCAGCCGCAGGAACGGGCGCGAGGAGCCCTCGGGCTGCCACTGCTGCTCCAGGACCTTCTTGATCTGCGCGCCGGTCAGCTGCATGTTGACGAGCGTGTTGGCGAACGGCTGCACGTCCGCGGCCTGCTTGTAGGTGAGGTCGGACGGGTAGCTGTCCGGCGTGCTGCCGACCATGTCCTTGCGGAGGCCGCCGGGGTTCATGAACGCGATCTGCGCCCCGCCGGCGGTCTCGGACTCGGTCGCCCAGCGCTGGACCTCGGCGACGAGGTTGCCGAGGGTCGACTCCCCGCCCCGGTTCTCCTCGGTACCGCCACCGGCCTTGCCGCGGTAGGCGCGGCTGAAGCCGTCGGCGATCTCACCGAGCTTGACCGCGCCCTTGACCGCGGCGTCCGCCACGGCGTCGTCGACGATCGGCTGGACCTCCTGGTCGGCCGGGTAGAGCGGCGCGAACACGGCGCTCGAGGAGCCACAGGCCGACACACACTCGGTCAGCGGCACGAGGCTCTGGGAGATGTTGAGGATCTTGTTGTCGTCGGGCGAGATCGTGAACCCGAGCCGGTTCAGGTTGTAGCCGTACTGTCCCGCCGAGACGACCGGGCGCTCCTTGACGGGGTGGCCCGCGTCGCCCTGCCAGGCCGCCACCGGGAACTTGCAGTTGTAGGCCAGGTGGGTGTGGCCCGACACGATCGCGTCGACGTTGGCGTTGACGCCCGTGACGATGCTCCCGAAGTCGGAGGTCGGGTCGTCGTCCATCGCGTCGCAGTCGGTCGAGGGCGCGCCCTCGTGGACCAGCATCACGACCGCGTCGACCCCGTCGGCCCTGAGCGCGTCGGCCTCGGTGTTGACCGCCTCGACGATGCCCGTGACCTCGATCTCCTCGATGCCGGACGGGGTGACGAGCTCGGGCAGGTGCTCGGTGACCGCGCCGACGAAGCCGACCTTGACCTCGTTGACGGCGCCCTGGTTGAAGACCTTCACGAACGTCGGGTCGAGGGCCGGGTCCTCGGTGTCCTTCATCATCACGTTGGCGGCGATGTACTCCCACTCCGCGCCGCCGTACGGGTTGGTGGTGGCGTCGTAGGGAGCCAGCACCCGGTTGACGAGGTCGTCGTACCCCTTGTCGAACTCGTGGTTGCCCGCGGCGGAGACCTCGAGGCCGGCCGCGTTCAAGGCGTCGATCGTCGGCTTGTCCTGGTTGATGAACGACTCGAAGGTCGAGGCGCCGATCAGGTCACCGGCGGCCGCGAAGACGGTGTTGGGCCAGGTGGCCCGCATCTGGTCGACGGCACCGGCCAGCACTGCGGCACCGGCCTCGACGCCGTTGGACTTGATGCGGCCGTGGAAGTCGTTGGTGGCGACGACGTTGACGTAGACGTTGGGCGTGGCTGCGTCGGCAGTGGAGCTGACCAAGGCAGCTGAGGACGCGACGAGCGCGAGCCCGGAGACGGTGGCGAGGGCACGCATGCCCTGGCGCACCCGAGAACTGCTGGAGGGCACGAGGAGACCTTTCGGCGACGAGTTGCGGGGGTGCCCGCAACATAACCCCGAAACTGCCGTGCCAGGCAAGGGCCCCGGTGAACAAGTTGTTCCAGCCCGGCAGCCTTTACGTAACGGTTCGAGCGCGCAGGCTGTGCCGCTGCTTCCAGACGTCGCGGAAGAACTCGTAGCCGGACCACAGCGTGAGGGCGACGGCGATGGCCAGGCAGGCCTGGGCGAGGTAGAACAGCACCTCTCCGGGCGTCTCCATCCAGCCGGGCAGGTCCGGGTCGCGCAGCGGCAGGCAGAGCGTGGCGAGCGCGATCGCCTGGAAGGTCGTCTTCAGCTTGCCGAGGTCCTTGGCCGCGATCACGACCTTCTTGAGGACCGAGAGCCGCAGCAGGGTGACGCTCCACTCGCGCAGCAGCACCACGATGGTCACCCACCACCAGATGTCGCCCACGATCGAGAGACCGATGAAGGCCATCCCGGTGACGGCCTTGTCGGCGATCGGGTCGGCGATCTTGCCGAAGTTCGTGATCAGGTTGTGCTTGCGGGCGAGGTCGCCGTCGATCTTGTCGGTGATCATCGCGGCCACGAAGATCACGAACGACACGCAGCGCCAGGTGATCGAGTCGCCACCGTCGATCAGCAGCGCCCAGGCGAAGAACGGCACCGACGCGATGCGCAGGGTCGTGAGGACGTTCGGGACGTTCCAGTTGCTGGGCTTCGCCTCGACCTCGGTCATCACAGTCCCCGAGCGTAGAGGTCGGCGCCCTCGGCGCCGACGACCACCGCGCGCACGAGGTCGCCGACCTTCGCCGCGCTGTCGACCAGGTACGTCGATCCGTCGACCTCAGGACCCTGGTGGGCGGCGCGGCCCTCGACCCGGTCATCTGAGGGGGCGTCCTCGACCCGCTCGACCAGCACCTCGACGTGCTCGCCGACCCGCTCGAGCGCGCGCTGCGCGGTCAGCTCCTCGACCAGCGCGGACACGTGCTCGGCGCGCGCCCGCACCTCGTCCTCGTCCAGCTTGCCGTCGTACGTCGCGGCCTCGGTGCCGTCCTCGTCGGAGTAGCCGAAGACGCCGGTCACGTCGAGCCGCGCGGCGACGAGGAAGTCGCACAGCGTCTCCAGGTCCTGCTCGGTCTCGCCGGGGAAGCCGACGATCACGTTGCTGCGCACGCCGGCGGTCGGCGCGAAGCCACGGATCTGCTCCAGCAGCGCGAGGAAGCTGTCCGGGTCGCCGAAGCGGCGCATCCGGCGCAGCAGCGGTCCGCTGGCGTGCTGGAACGACAGGTCGAAGTACGGCGTCACGCCGGGCGTCGTCGCGATCGCCTCGACCAGGCCCGGGCGGGTCTCGGCGGGCTGGAGGTACGACACCCGGACCCGCTCGACGCCGTCGACGGCGACCAGCTCGGGCAGCAGGGTCTCCAGCAGCCGCAGGTCGCCGAGGTCCTTGCCGTACGACGTGGAGTTCTCGCTCACCAGGAACAGCTCGCGCACGCCCTGGGTGCCCAGCCACTGGGCCTCCTGCAGCACGTCGCTGGGCCGGCGGCTGACGAACGAGCCGCGGAACGCGGGGATCGCGCAGAACGAGCAGCGTCGGTCGCAGCCGCTGGCGAGCTTGAGCGAGGCGGTCGGGCCGGAGTCCAGGCGCCGCCGCAGGGAGGCCGGTCCGGACGCGTGGCCGGGGACCGCGGCCGTCGACAGCGAGCGCTCCACCGGCGAGATCGGCAGCAGCCGGCGCCGGTCCTGCGGAGTGTGGGCGTGGTGCTGCTCCCCCGCGATGATCGAGCGCAGCCGGGCCGAGATGTCCGGGTAGTCGTCGAAGCCGAGGACCGCGTCGGCCTCGGGCAGCGACTCGGCGAGCTCCTTGCCGTACCGCTCGGCCATGCAGCCGACCGCCACGACCGCCTGGGTGCGGCCCGACTCCTTCAGGTCGGCGGCCGCGAGGAGGGTGTCGACGGAGTCCTTCTTGGCCGACTCGACGAACCCGCAGGTGTTGACCACCACCGTGTCGGCGTCGGCCGGGTCGTCGACCAGCCGGAAGCCGTCGGCCTCCAGCCGGCCCGCGAGCTCCTCGGAGTCGACCTCGTTGCGGGCACATCCGAGGGTGACCATGGCCACCGACAGCAGGTTCTGGGAAGTCATAACCGATCGAGTATCCCAACCGAACCTGTGTCGGGCCTAAACGGCCGCTGCCGCGCTACTCCGGGGCGGCGAACGTGTTGGACGCCGGCTGGCCCTCGGTGCCCAGCGGACCCTGGTCCTCGCCGTCGATGGTCACCCCGAGCGAGCCGTCCGAGGACTGCACCTGCACCGGCGGCGTCGCCTTGATCGCGCGGGTGTCGCCGTACGCCAGGTCGCCGTTGAACACGACCTGGCCGGTGCCGTCGTGCACCACCACGTGCGCGCCACCGGTGGACGCGTCGAGCAGCACCGGCACCGGTGCGCCGAGCTTCGCGGGGTTGGACGGCGAGCCGTTGAGCACCGGGCGCTCGTCGAGCTGGATCGGGCTGTCCATGATCAGCCGGGCGATCGACCACGCCAGCACGATCGCCATCACCGCGGCGACGAGCACCGACCAGTTCGGGCCGCCGCGGGTGCCGCGGATCGGGCCGTCGGCCTGGGTGGCGAGCTCGGCCTCGAACACGCGGCGCGCGTCGATCGGGGCGTCGGCGTACAGCTCGTCGTACGACGCGAGCAGCGGCGCCGCGTCGACGCCGACCACGCGGGCGAGCGTGCGCAGGTGGCCGCGGGCGTAGAAGTCGCCGCCGCACGGCGCGAAGTCGTCGACCTCGATCGACTCGATGACGTGGGGGCGGATCCGGGTCCGCTCCGCCAGCTGGTCGACGGTGAGGTGCAGGCGGGCGCGCGCCGCGGCCAGCTCCGAGCCGATCACCGGGTCGGCGGCCGGTCGCACCAGCAGCTCGTCGCTCGCGGTCCAGCGCAGCTCGCCCGCCTCGGGGAGCTCGGCCCGGACCTCGTCCTGAGCGTCGGCGTGGTCGAGCGCGTACGCCGCCGCGCCGTCGAACCGCACCTCCGTGCGCGTCCCGGTCACCGGCTCGCGCAACGGCAGCGGGGTGGCCGAGGCGACGGGCACGACCGGCATCGCCTGGGTCGGCTCGGGCTCGCCGTCGTCGCTCTCGAGGAGCGGCTCGTCGTGGCGGTGCCGCAGGGTCAGCCGGTCGGCGAGGAAGCCGATCCCCCGCGCCAGCGTCGGGCGCGGGTCGTGCAGCACGGGGTGCTCCGGCTGCTCGACGACCTCGTCGTCCTGCTCCCAGGGCTGCTCCCAGGGCTGCTCCCGGTCCTGCTCCCGGTCCTGCTCGTCCCACTCGCCGGCGGGCTCGTCGTCGTGTTCCTCGACGATCTCGACCACGCGGTCGGGGTCGCCGGCCAGCCGCTCGAGGGCGGCGGTCAGGTCGCCGTCCGCGCCGAGCACCCGGGTCGCGAGCGAAAGCCGCACCGCACGGACGTCGGCGTCCTCGTCGACCGGCACCAGCGTGACCCGGCCGTCGCGGAGCAGGCCGTGCCGCGGCTCGTGCTCGACGCACTCGATGTCGCGCCAGGGCAGGCCGTGCCAGGTCCGGCCGGTGCGCAGCCGGACGCCGTGCTCGTCGACCACCAGCAGGGGTACCCGCGCGTCGACGAGCGACTGGAGGTGGGCGGCCGCGATGGCGCCCGTCACGAGCACCAACGCCCACTCCAGCCACCCGCCGTCGCCGATCGCGCGCGCGAGGTACGCGATCGACACGATCGAGGCCACACCGCCGACCGCCGCCGCCAGGCGGGCGTCGGTGCGGATCTCGACCGACCCGAGCTCGTGGGTGGTCTCCTGCACGTCTGCGCTGAGGTTGCTCACATCTCCCCCTGGAGGGTCGCGATCACGGCATCGATCTCGTCGGGCTTGACCAGGACGTCGCGGGCCTTCGAGCCCTCGCTCGGCCCGACCACGCCCCGGCTCTCGAGGATGTCCATCAGCCGGCCGGCCTTGGCGAAGCCGACGCGGAGCTTGCGCTGCAGCATCGAGGTCGAGCCGAACTGCGTCGACACGACGAGCTCGACGGCCTGGATCACCAGGTCCATGTCGTCGCCGATGTCGTCGTCCAGCTCGCGCTTGGCGGCCGCCGGGGCGGTGACGTCCTCGCGGTACGACGGCTCCAGCTGGCCCTTGCAGTGCTTCACGACCGTGGCGATCTCGGCCTCGCTCACCCAGGAGCCCTGCACGCGCACGGGCTTCGACGCGCCCATCGGCAGGAACAGCCCGTCACCCTGGCCGACCAGCTTCTCGGCGCCCGGCTGGTCGAGGATGACCCGGCTGTCGGCGAGGCTGGACGTCGCGAACGCCAGCCGCGACGGCACGTTGGCCTTGATCAGGCCGGTGACGACGTCGACCGACGGTCGCTGGGTCGCCAGCACCAGGTGGATGCCCGCGGCCCGCGCCAGCTGGGTGATGCGGACGACGGCGTCCTCGACGTCGCGCGGCGCGACCATCATCAGGTCGGCGAGCTCGTCGACGATCACCAGCAGGTACGGGTACGGCGCCAGCTCGCGCTCGCTGCCCGGCGGCACCGTCACCTTGCCGGCGCGCACCGCCTTGTTGAAGTCGTCGATGTGGCGGAAGCCGAAGTTCGCGAGGTCGTCGTAGCGCATGTCCATCTCGCGCACGACCCACGCCAGCGCCTCGGCGGCCTTCTTCGGGTTCGTGATGATCGGCGTGATCAGGTGCGGGACGCCCTCGTAGGCGTTCAGCTCGACCCGCTTCGGGTCGACCATGATCATCCGCACCTCGTCGGGCGTCGAGCGCATCAGGACCGACGTGATCATCGAGTTGATGAAGGACGACTTTCCGGACCCGGTCGCACCGGCGACCAGCAGGTGCGGCATCTTCGCGAGGTTCGCGACGACGAAGCCGCCCTCCACGTCCTTGCCGAGGCCGGCGATCATCGGGTGGTGGTCGCTGCGCGCGGTGTTGGACCGCAGCACGTCGCCCAGCGTGACGATCTCCTTGTCCACGTTGGGGATCTCGATGCCGATCGCGGACTTGCCCGGGATCGGGCTGAGGATCCGCACGTCGGCCGAGGCGACGGCGTACGCGATGTTCTTCGACAGCGCGGTGACCTTCTCGACCTTGACCGCGGGGCCGAGCTCGACCTCGTAGCGCGTCACCGTCGGGCCGCGGGTGTAGCCCGTGACCTGGGCGTCGATGCCGAACTCCTCCATCACCTGGGTGAGGCGCTCGACGACGGCGTCGCTGGCCTTCGAGCGCGCCTTGTGGGGCGAGCCGGCCTTGAGCATCTCGTTGGTCGGCAGGGAGTAGGCGATGTCGCCGGACAGCGCGAGCTGCTCGACGCGCGGCGGCAGCGGCGTGTGGGGCGGCGGCTCGAGCTCGCCCTTCTCCTCGACCACCGGCGTGACCGGCGGGGTGACCTCGGTCGGGGCTTCGGGCGCGAAGATGTCGAGGCCGTCGTCGGTGGTCTCCAACCGCTTCTTGCGCTTGCGCAGCTCGCGCTCGGCGAGGACCGGGCTGTCGTACGCCGGGTCGCCCATCTCGGGATCGATGTCGTCGGTGTCGACGCTCTTGCGCCGGCGGCTGCTCTTGACGGCGGGGATCGCCTGGGTCGCGTCCGGGTCCTCGTCCTCCTCGGCGTGACCGCGGGTCAGCCCGAGCTTCTCCGGGACCTGGTAGAGCGGCGTGCCGGTGATGATCAGGACGCCGAAGAACGTGAGCAGCGTGAGCAGCGGCACCACGACCCACGGCGAGCGGAGCAGGTCGAGCAGCAGGCTGGCGACGACGTAGCCCACCGCGCCGCCGGCGGTGCGCAGGTCGGAGGTGTCCCCCAGCTCGGGCTGCGGGTTGTCCGCGGCGATCTGGACGAGACCGAGCAGCCCGAACGACAGCGCGGCCCAGCCCACCACCTGGCGGCCGGCCGGACCGCTGTGCTCCGGGTTGCGCATGGTGCGCCAGCCGACGTACACGAGCGCCAGCGGGACGAGGAAGCCGACCTTGCCGACGGAGCCCTCGACGACCGTCCGGGCGGCGTCCATGACCGCGCCGGGCAGCTGCCACCAGACGGCGGCGGCGACGACGATCGCGCCGCCGATGAGGAACAGGCCGGCGCCGTCGCGGCGGTGCTCGGGCTCGAGCTCCTCCGCCGAGTGGCCGATGCCCCGGGCCAGCGCCCCGAGCCCGTGCGCGATGCCCAGCCAGATCGCCGAGACGCCGCGCCAGAGCGCGGCGAAGGTGCGCGCGATCGGGCCCGGTCCGTTGCGGACCGCGCGCGGCGCGGGCCGACGGGTGGCGGGCCGGCGCGCGGCCGGCTTGCGCTTGCTCGTGCTCCGAGTCGACTTCTTCGGGGCAGGCTTGCGCTTGGGGCTGGTACTCCGGGATCGGGTGCTCGAGCTGGTCCGAGACGTGCTCTTGCTCCGCGACCCCGGCGGGGAAGACGTACGGGTCGCCATGTTGTCCACCCTAGGCGTCGGTCACTCCAGTCACACGCATCACAGCAGTGCGTGTCTCGGGCCACCCTTCTGGATGAAAGACCTGCGGGAAGGGACGCGGAGGGTTCCGGCAAATCTCTCGCGACTCTGGACCTGTCCCGTGATCTGTTCCTAGGGTGCCCGCATGGCCCGCGTCTCGTGGGCGGGCCGCACCTATCTCGGAGGAACTGTGAAACTGCTCTCTACAGGTGTCAGCCTCGCGCTCGTGGCTGCCGGCCTGGCGGCGCTCCCCGCGCTGTCGGCCGAGGCGGCCAGCACACCGACCAAGTCCGACCAGAACGTCGTCCAGCGCATGGAGGCCGAGGCCTCCGAAGGCGCCCGCTTCAAGACCGAACGCACCACGGGCAAGGTCGGCTTCGTCCGCGCGGCCAGCCAGGGTGACCTGATGCCCTCGCAGAAGGCCGCCGACGGCGCGAGCGCCGCGGCGAAGGCCACGGCGTACGTCGACAAGTACGCCGGCGCCTTCGGCGCCACCGCCGACCAGCTGACCGAGGCGGGCGTGACCGCCACGAAGCTGGGCTGGACGGTCCGCTACGACCAGACCTACCAGGGCGTGCCGGTCTTCGGCGCCCGGCTGCTCGCCAACCTCGACAAGAGCGGTGACCTCACCTCGGTCAACGGCTTCGTCGCCCCCGACCTGTCCCTCAGCACGACTCCCGCCTTCTCCCAGGCCGAGGCCGCGGCCCGCGCGATCTCGACGGTCCGGGCGAACCCGCCCGGCGCCGACGGTGACGCGGACCTCTCCGGCATCAAGGCGGCGTCGACGACGCTCAGCGTCTACCGCCTGGGCGCGATCCGCGGACAGACCGGCGACAACATCCTCGCCTGGGTGGTCGAGGTGACCAACCAGAAGAACGTGCGCGACATGGTCTTCGTCGACGCGAGCACCGGCAAGGTCGTGAACCGCTACTCGATGATCGCCGACGCCCTGGACCGCGAGGTCTACGAGGAGTCCCCCGAGCCGGCCAACCTGGTCTGGAAGGAGGGCGACCCGTTCCCGGGCACGCTCAACCAGTCCCACCAGGACCTAGTGGAGGGCAGTGGCGACGCCTACTGGCTCTTCAAGAACACCTTCGGCCGGGACTCCTTCGACGGTGAGGGCTCGACGATGAAGACGGTCAACAACGACCCGACCATCTCCTGCCCGAACGCCAACTGGAACGGCGTCACGACCAACTACTGCACCGACGTCACCTCCGACGACACCGTGGCCCACGAGTGGGGCCACGCCTACACCGAGTACACCTCCGGGCTGATCTACCAGTGGCAGTCGGGAGCGATGAACGAGGCGTTCTCCGACATCTGGGGCGAGACCGTCGACCAGGTCAACGACCGCTTCAACGAGACGCCGAACACCCCGCGCGTCGAGGGCCAGTGCTCGAAGTTCACCCGCGGCAACGTCGGCGTCACGATCAACGCGCCGGCCGAGATCGCCGGACCGTGCGAGGCCGCTCCCGCCGCGTTCGGCCCGGTCTTCGACAAGGACGGCGTCACCTCCGACGTCGTGGTCGGCACCGACGTCGCCGAGGAGGGCGGCGGCTCGCCCACCGACGGCTGCTCGCCGTTCGACAACGCCGCCGCGCTGGCCGGCAAGTTCGCCTACGTCGACCGCGGCACGTGCTCGTTCGCGATCAAGGCGGACCACGCCGAGGCCGCCGGAGCCACCGGCATCGTGATCGGCAACAACGTCCCCGACCCGCCGTCCAGCCCCGTGGGCACCGCGGACATCTACGGCGTGATGATCGACCAGGCCAGCGGCGCCAAGATCAAGGGCGCGACCGGCACGGTCAACATCACGATCAAGGACATCGACGAGGACCCGAAGGACAACACCTACCGCTGGCTCTCCGGCGAGGGCGACCCCGCCTTCGGCGGCGCGATCCGCGACATGTGGACCCCCACCTGCTACGGCGACCCTGGCAAGGTCTCGGACGCCGAGTACTGGTGCTCCACCGACGACAGCGGCGGTGTCCACTCCAACTCCGGCGTCGTGAACCACACCTTCGCCCTGCTGGTGGACGGCAGCACGTCGAACGGCGTCGAGGTCGCCTCGATCGGTCTCGACAAGGCTGCGAACGTGTTCTGGCGCGCGCAGTCGGCGTACCTCACGCCGACCTCGCGGTTCCCCGACCTCGCCAACGCCCTCACCACCGGCTGTGCCGACCTGGTGGGCAAGCCGATCAACGCGGTCTCGATCGACCCGGACACCGTGACCGCCGCCGACCCGATCACGGCCGAGGACTGCGCTGCGGTCCTCGCCGCGACCCAGGCGACGGAGCTCAACGTCGAGCCGACCCAGTGCAACTTCAAGCCGATGTTCGCCAAGAACCCGCCGGCGCTGTGCGGCTCGAAGTTCAAGACCCGGACGGTCTGGAAGGAGACCTTCGAGAAGGGCCTGGGCAAGTGGGCCAAGACGCAGAAGATCGTCTTCGAGGGCGGCATCGCCGAGCCCTGGAAGACCGCGTCGGACCTCCCGGGCAGCCACGGCTCCAAGGCGGCATACGGCCCGGCTCCCGACGAGGGTGCCTGCTCCAACGGCGCGAACGACTTCTCCAGCACCAACGGCATCACCACCCCGCAGGTCAAGCTTCCGGGCAACGGTGTCCAGAAGCTGTCGTTCCAGCACTACGTCGCGACGGAGACCGGCTACGACGGTGGCACGGTGAAGATCAGCGTCAACGGCAAGGACTTCAAGATCGTGCCGAAGTCGGCGTACCTCTACAACAAGCCGCTCGAGCTCACCTCGGAGGCCGAGGGCAACACCAACCCGCTCGCCGGCAAGACCGGCTTCACCGGCACCGACGGCGGCCTGCCGACGGGCTCGTGGGGCACGTCGATCATCGACCTGAAGAAGGCCGGCGCCAAGCCCGGCCAGAAGATCAAGATCAGGTTCGAGATCGGCCGCGACGGCTGTGGCGGCAACGACGGCTGGTACGTCGACAACGTCAAGGTCGTCAAGTGCGTGAAGAAGCAGCAGAACAAGGTCGTCCTGGGCCGCCAGGGCTGACCTGATCCACACCCGAGTCGGCGCAGTCCTCACCCGAGGGCTGCGCCGATTCGCATTTCCGAGGGTGGTGGTTTCGAGGCTCGCTTCGCTCGCACCTCAACCACCGACACACTCACCTCTTCATGAAGGTGACAACCGAGAACGCGAGCGGCCAAGTCCGACGCCGGCGGAGCCCCGGGGCAGCGCCCGGGACGCGTGAAGCGGAGGCGTGGCGGAGCGAAGCGACGACACGGCGAGGCAAGCGACCGGGCGCAGACCCGAGGGCGACGCCGGTGGCGGCGCAGGACGAACAGGCGGGGCGAGGGCCGCATCCGGAACCGCGCCCCCGCGCGCCTCAGGCCTCGATGACCACCGGGATGATCATCGGCCGGCGCCGGTGCGTGTTGCTGACCCAGCGGCCGATGACCCGGCGCACGGTCTGCTGCAGCTGGTAGGAGTCGGTGTTGCCCTCCGCGATCGCCCGGTCGAGGGCGTCGATGATCGGCTGCTTCACGTCGTCGAAGTTCGAGCCGTCCAGGGCGTTGCCGCGGGCGTGGATCTCGGGGCCGGCGGACACCTTCCCGCTCACCGAGTCGACGACCACGATCACGGAGATGAAGCCCTCCTCGCCGAGGATCAGCCGGTCCTTCAGGTCGGACTCGGTGATGTCACCGACCGACGAGCCGTCGACGAAGACGTAGCCGCAGTCGACCTTGCCGGCCACCGCGGCGACGCCGTCGATCAGGTCGACGACCACGCCGTCCTCGGCGATCACGACGTTCTCGACACCGGTCGCCCGGGCGAGCGCGGCGTTCGCCAGCATGTGCCGGATCTCGCCGTGCACCGGAAGCACGTTGCGCGGCCGGACGATGTTGTAGCAGTAGAGGAGCTCGCCGGCGCTGGCGTGGCCCGAGACGTGCACGAGCGCGTTGCCCTTGTGCACGACGCGTGCGCCCCAGCGGGCCAGGCCGTTGATGACGCGGTAGACGGCGTTCTCGTTGCCGGGGATCAGGCTCGAGGCGAGCAGGACGGTGTCGCCCTCCTCGATGTGCACGAAGTTGTGGTTGCGCTGCGCGATCCGCGACAGCGCACTCATCGGCTCGCCCTGCGAGCCGGTGGAGATCAGCACCTGCCGGTCCGGCGGGAGGTCGGCGAGGTCCTTGGTGTCCACGAGCACGCCCGGCGGCACGTTGAGGTAGCCGAGGTCGCGCGCGATCCCCATGTTGCGGACCATCGAGCGGCCGACGTAGGCGACCTGGCGCTCGTGCGCGTACGCCGCGTCGAGCACCTGCTGGACGCGGTGCACGTGGGAGGCGAAGCAGGCGACGATGATGCGCTGCGAGGACTCCCGGAAGACCTGGTCGATGACCGGGGTGATCGACTTCTCGGCCGGCGTGAAGCCGGGCGTCTCGGCGTTCGTCGAGTCGGTGAGGAAGAGGTCGACGCCCTCCTCCCCCAGCCGCGCGAACGCGCGCAGGTCGGTGATCCGGCCGTCCAGCGGCAGCTGGTCCATCTTGAAGTCGCCGGTGTGGAGCACCATCCCGGCGCCGGTGCGGATCGCGACCGCGAGCGCGTCCGGGATCGAGTGGTTGACCGCGACGAACTCGAGCTCGAACGGCCCGAACGTGATCCGGTCGCCCTCCTTCACCACGTGGTGCACGGTCTCCTTGAGCCGGTGCTCGCGCAGCTTGCTGCCCAGCAGCGCCAGCGTCAGCTCGGAGCCGACCAGCGGGATGTTGCCGCGCTCGCGCAGGAGGTACGGCGTCGCGCCGATGTGGTCCTCGTGGCCGTGGGTGAGCACCAGGGCCTCGACGTCGTCGAGGCGGTCCCGGATCGAGCCCCAGTCGGGGAGGATCAGGTCGATGCCGGGCTGGTGGTCCTCGGGGAACAGCACCCCGCAGTCGACGATCAGCAGGCGGCCGTCGTACTCGAAGACGGTCATGTTGCGACCGACCTCGCCGAGCCCGCCCAGCGGGGTGACCCGGAGACCCCCCTTCGGCAGTGCGGCCGGCGCGGAGAGCTCGGGATGCGGGTGACTCAAGAGATGTCCTTTGTTCTACAGAAGGCCCGACGCGGAGAGACCGGCGCGCAGCGCGGCCACCTCGTCGTCGTCGAGCTCGGAGAGCGGGGAGCGGACCCGGCGGTTGTCGAGCACGCCGAGCAGCTCCAGGGCCGCCTTGGCGGTGGTCGCGCCGTAGTTGGGCACGCCCATCATGGCCTCGAACGCCGGGGTGAGCCGCTGGTAGGTCTCCAGCGCGCCGGCGTGGTCGCCGGCGATGAACATGTCGATCATCGACGCGAGCTCCTTGCCGGCCGCGTGGCCGACCACGGAGACCAGGCCGCAGGCGCCGTGCGCGAGGTAGCCGAGGGTGTTGGCGTCGTCGCCGGAGTAGACGGCGTAGCCGAGCTGCACGAGCTTGGCGGCCCGCGCGATCTCGCCGGTCGCGTCCTTGACCGCGACGACCTGGTCCCAGTCGGCCATCGCGGCGTACGTCTCGACCGCGATCAGGCTGCCGGTGCGCCCGGGGACGTCGTACATCATCACCGGGACCTCGGCCGCGTCGACGACCTGGCGGAAGTGCGCGAGCATGCCGCGCTGGCCGGGCTTGTTGTAGTACGGCGAGACCAGCAGCACGCCGTCGGCGCCCCGCTCGCCCGCCTGCTTCGCGAGGAACGTCGAGGTCGCGGTGTCGTTGGTGCCGACGCCCGCCACGATCTTCACGCCGGGGCCGACCGCCTCGCGGACCGCCTCGATGATCTCGCCGTCCTCCTCCTTGAGGGTGGTCGGCGACTCACCGGTGGTGCCCGAGACGACCAGGCCGTCGTGGCCATGGGCGACCAGGTGCTTGGCCACGCGCTGGACTCCGTCGAGGTCGAGGCTCCCGTCGGCGGCGAACGGCGTCGCCATCGCGGTGAGCATGCGGCCGAACGGAGCGGCAGGCGCAGCAGTGGTCATGGAGGACAGGTTATCGCTCCGCGCTCGGCTCACACGTGCGGCATGACCTCGCGCGCCACCAGCCGCAGGTGGTCGAGGTCGGCGAGGTCGAGCACCTGGAGGTAGATCCGCTCGGCTCCGGCTGCTGCGTAGCGCCCGATCTTGGCGACGACCTCGTCGGGGGTGCCGGCCAGCCCGTTCTCCCGCAGCTCGGCCTTCTCACGCCCGATCGCGGCCGCGCGGCGGTCGATCTCGGCCTCGTCGGCGCCGACGCAGAGCACCAGCGCGTTGGACCAGCGCAGGGTGCCGGGGTCGCGGCCCTGCTGCTCGCACGCCTCGCGGACCCGGGCGAACTGCGCCCTCGTGGTCTCCTCGTCGACGAACGGCAGGTTGAACTCGTCCGCGTAGCGCGCCGCCAGCTCCGGGGTCCGCTTCTTGCCCAGCCCGCCGATGAGCACCGGCGGCTTGGGCTGCACCGGCTTCGGCAGCCCCGGGCTGTCGGTCACCTGGTAGTGCGCGCCGGCGTGCGTGAACCCACCCTCGGTGGCCCAGAGGCCGGTGATGATCGCGAGCTGCTCCTCGAACCGGTCGAACCGCTCCCCCGTGCTCGGGAACGGGATGCCGTACTTCGTGTGCTCGGCCTCGAACCAGCCGGCCCCGATGCCGAGCTCCACGCGCCCGCCGCTCATCTGGTCGACGTTCGCGACCGAGATCGCCAGCGGGCCGGGCAGCCGGAACGTCGCGCTGGTCATCATCGTGCCGAGCCGGATCGTGCTGGTCTCCCGCGCGATCCCGGCCAGCGTGATCCACGCGTCCGACGGGCCGGGCAGCCCCTCGGTGCCCATCCCGAGGTAGTGGTCGGAGCGGAAGAACGCCCCGAAGCCGAGCCGCTCGGCCTCCTGGGCGACCGCGACCAGGTCGTCGTACGTGGCACCTTGCTGGGGTTCGGTGAAGATGCGGAGCTCCATGGCTCCACCCTGTCAGGCGCGACAAGAGCCGTGCCGGTCGGGCCGTCGATGCGAGGAATGGTCACCAACCGCAGGTGGGAGCGTGCCCAACCTGCGGTTGGTGACCATTCCGCACGCCATCCCGGCCCGGGCCGCCGGAACGTCACAGGGACGGGGCCTACCGACACACCGGTCACACGACGCCCGCGCGCATGCGAGGAATGGTCACCAACCGCAGATGGGAGCGTGCCCAACCTGCGGTTGGTGACCATTCCGCACCACCCAGCGGCCGCTACAAGCGGTTGGCCGCCCGCTCCAGCCAGACCCGCTCGTAGCCGTCGAAGTGCTCCCGGTCGGTCTCGAGCCAGGCGTTGCGGTCGAAGTCCGGGTAGAACACGTCGCCCTCCGGCTCGAGGGGCACCTCGCTGATGATCTGCTCGGCGGCGAGCGGCAGCGCCTCGGCGTACACCTGCGCGCCGCCGACGACGATCACCTCGCCGTCGTACGACGCCGCCTTGCCGAGCGCGTCGAGGAAGCTGTGCGCCACGAGCACGCCGTCGGCCGACCACGACCGGTCGCGGGTGAGGACGATCGTGGTGCGGCCGGGCAGCGGCCGCCCGATCGACTCGTACGTCGTGCGGCCCATCACCAGCACGTGGCCCATGGTGAGCGCCTTGAACTCGGCCTGCTCACCGGGGATCTTCCACGGGATGTCGGACCCGTTGCCGATGACACCGTTCCGCGCGACCGCCGCGACCAGGATGATCCGCTTGCTCATACCGCGATGGGTGCCTTGATGCCGGGGTGCGGGTCGTAGCCCTCGACCGCGATGTGCTCGAGGTCGAACGCGTCGAGCGCCGTGACCGACGGGTCGAGCGTCAGCGTCGGGAGCGGCCGCGGGTCGCGGGTGAGCTGGAGCCGCGCCTGGTCGAGGTGGTTGGAGTACAGGTGCGCGTCGCCGAGCGTGTGCACGAAGTCGCCGACCTCCAGCCCGGTGACCTGGGCGACCATGTGCGTGAGCAGGGCGTACGACGCGATGTTGAACGGCACGCCCAGGAAGATGTCGGCCGAGCGCTGGTAGAGCTGGCAGCTGAGCCGGCCGCCGGCGACGTAGAACTGGAACATCGTGTGGCACGGCGCCAGCGCCATGTCGGGGATGTCGGCGACGTTCCACGCCGAGACGATGTGGCGGCGCGAGTCGGGGTTGGTGCGGATCTGCTCGACGACCTGAGCGATCTGGTCGACGTGCCGCCCGTCGGGCGTCGGCCACGAGCGCCACTGGTAGCCGTAGACCGGCCCGAGGTCGCCGTTCTCGTCGGCCCACTCGTCCCAGATCGTGATGCCGCGGTCCTGCAGCCACTTCACGTTCGTGTCGCCGCGGAGGAACCACAGCAGCTCGCCGAACACCGAGCGGGTGTGGATCTTCTTGGTGGTCACCAGCGGGAATCCGGCCGCGAGGTCGAAGCGCATCTGGTGCCCGAACACCGAGCGGGTGCCGGTGCCGGTCCGGTCGCTCTTCTCCACGCCGTCGTCGAGAACCCGCTGGAGGAGATCGAGGTACTGCTGCACGACTCCGACCCTAGTCCAGCGAGACCGTGCCGGTGACCGTCGTCCGCGTGTCGCCACCGACCCAGATCTGGCCGTCGACGAGCTCGACGTGCACCCGGCCGGCGCGCTGGAGCACGGTCCCCTGGGAGGCGACGTACGACGTGGGCAGCGTGCGGCCGGCCAGCCACTGGCCGACGCCGGCGTTCAGCGAGCCCGTGACGGGGTCCTCCGGCATGCCGTAGCCGGGGCAGAACGCCCGCAGCTCGACCGCGACAGGTCCGTCGGCGTACGGGCCGACGACGCCGATCTTCAGGTTCCCGAACGCCGCCCAGTCCGGCTCCAGCCCGAGGACGGTCTCGGCGTCGCGGAGCAGCACGCCGACCCAGCCGGGACCGTTGTCGATCCACTCGGTCTCGAGGATCTGGTCGCGCGCGATCCCCAGCGCCCGCGCGATGGCGGCGATGTCGTCCCCGGCCACCGGGCCGGACCGCACCAGCGGCGGCGCCCCGAACGACAGCCGCTCACCCCGGCGGATCCGCACCAGCCCGGCGCCGCACTCCTGCACGAGGTCCTCGCCGGCCGGCGATCCCCCGGCCTCCAGCCACGCGTGCGCGCTGCCGAGCGTCGGGTGGCCGGCGAACGGCAGCTCACCGCCGGGCGTCCAGATCCGCAGCCGGTAGTCGGCCTCGGGCGTGGTCGGCCGGAGCAGGAACGTCGTCTCGGAGAGGTTGGTCCACCGGGCGAACGCCGCCATCTCCTCGTCGGAGACGTCGTCGGCGTCGTGCACGACGGCGACCGGGTTGCCGCGCAGCGGCTGCGCGGAGAACACGTCGACCTGGCTGAAGCGCATGGCGCCATCCTGCCTGCCCCGGCAAGGCCTCAGTGGGCGAGCATCGGCTCCTCGTCCGCGCGGGCGAGCGGCAGGACGTCCGAGCACTCCATCTCCTGCCGGTCCGTCTCGACCGTGCAGGTGCGGAGCACGACGAGCGGCTGGTCGTTGCCCTCGAGGTCCGGCCCGACGCCGTAGTCCTCGGCCCGGATCACGAGGTAGTCGATCGTCCCGTCCGGACCGAACGCCGCGTCGAGGGCGAGCTCGTCGCCGCCGATCCCCGTCGGCAGCCGCTCACCGGAGCGGGCGTCGTACAGCAGCGGGGCGAACGGCCCCTCCTCCTGCCCGGGCGGGCGGGCCACCAGGAGGTTGCCGCCGGGCGCGAACTCGGCGGAGACGCCGGGCCGCACGAAGTGCACGTTGAAGAACGGCTGCACCATGTCGACCCTCGAGCCGACGGCGTAGGCGCGGGTCGCGGACTCGACGTCGAGCAGCACCTGGCTCGCCAGGAGCTCGACCCGGCCGGTCAGCGGGTCCCAGCCGTAGGTCTGGCCCTCGTCGACGTAGTAGACGCGGTTCTGGTCCAGCGCGACCACGCGCGAGCCGGGCGGGACCGTCACCCGGGCGACGTCGTCCCCGGTGGCGACGTCGTGCACCACCAGCTCCGGGTTGTCGTTGGGACCGCCGACCCAGGCCGCCCAGCCGCGCTCGTCGGAGGCGACGATCGACGACCCGAGCCCCTTGGTGCCGAGCCGGCTCAGCTCGCCGTTGGGCCCGAGGCGGACGAGCACGCGGTCGGTGCCGGCGTAGATGACGCCGCCGCCGACCTCCACCAGGTCGACGACCTGCGGCACCTCGACCGCCACGTTCGCCAGGTGCAGCTGGCCGGCGCCGTACCACGGCTGGTCGATCGGGTTCTTCGACTCCACCACCTTCGCCTCCGGCGGCGGGGGCTCTGCCTCGGGCCGGGTCGAGAACCACGTCAGCCCGGCGACGACCAGCACCCCGGCGACGCTGGAGCCGACCACGATCCGGCTGCGGCGGCGGCGCGCGGCCCGGGCCCGCGCGACCACGACGTCGTACGGCGGCGGCGAGACCTCGATGGTCTCCCGGGCGATCCGGTGGTCGACCTCGGAGAACCGGCTGCGCTCCGGGCCCAGCGCCCGGTCCAGCACGTCCGCGACCTGGTCCTCGGTGAGCTCGGCGACGTGGCGCAGGACCTGCTGCTCACGCTGCGCCGCGGGCAGCGCGGCGAGCTCGGCCTCGATCTCGCGGCGCAGGAGCACCTCGTCGGTCTCCTCCTCGGCGGGCTCCTCGGCGGGCTCCTGGGCCGGTTCCTCGACCGGGACGTCGCCGTGCTTCAACCGGCGGTGCCAGGCGTCGAGGACGGTGCCGTAGACGTGGACGTCGATGTCCTCGTGCTCGCGCACCTTCTCGTACGACGGGTAGCAGCGGGCCAGCGCGCCGACGACGAGCTCCTCGGCCTCCGCGCGCGGGCAGCCGATCAGGACGAGGCTGCGGACGAGCGCGGGCCAACGTGCGGCGAGGTAGCCGGCGAAGTCCGCGTCGTTGCGCATCGGTCGCTACTCATGCAACGACATGGGTCCGTAGACCCGACGGTCCTGCTCGAACAGCACGACGGCGTCGACGCCCTCGGCGGCCAGGTCCGACCAGGTCTCGCCCACCCAGGACTCGGCGTCGGCCTGGCTGGCGAACCGCTGCTCGGCCAGGTCGCCGCCGACGGCGACCTCCTCACCCGAGGCGTCCTCCAGGCGCCACCACCACGGGCGCTCGGCCGGCGACGGCGGTCGGAAGGTGGGCTGCTCCGGCAGGTTCATCTCAGGCCTCTCGCACCGACGGGTCGAGGAACGGCGGCTTCACGAGCTGGAAGATCTCGCGGCGGCCGCGGATGTCGACGCCGACCTCGGCGTCCGGGTCGACGAACGACGGCAGCAGCGCGAGGCCGATGCCCTTCTTCAGCGTCGGCGAGAACGTGCCCGAGGTGATCTCGCCGAGCAGGACGTCCGGGGTCAGGCTCACGCCCATGTGCGGGCGCGGGATGCCGCGCCCGGTCGCGACCAGCCCGCGCAGGACCCGCTTCGGCCCGGCCTCACGCTCGGCGGTCAGCACGTCGCGGCCCCAGAAGGCGTCCTTCTTCCAGCCGACCGCCCAGCCCAGCCGGGCCTCGTTCGGAGTGACGTCGAGGGAGATCTCCTGGCCGTGCAGCGGGTAGCCCATCTCGGTGCGCAGCGTGTCGCGGGCACCGAGTCCGCAGGCGAGGATGCCGTGCGGCTCCCCCGCCGCCAGCAGCGCGTCCCACAGCGCGACGGCCACGGAGTTCGGAGCGACGACCTCGTAGCCGCGCTCACCGGTGTAGCCGGTGCGGCAGACGACGACGGTCTCCCCCTCGAAGGCCGCCTCCGCGAACGACATGTACGCGTGGTCGATCGGCAGACCGACCGCGGCGAGCGTCTCGTCGGACCTCCTGCCCTGCACGGCGAGCACGACGTAGTCGCGGTGCTGGTTGGTGACCGTGACGCCCTCGGGCGCCTCGGCCTCGAGCCGGCGCACGACCTCCGCGGTGTTCGCGGCGTTCGGGATGAGGAACACCCGCTCGTCGTCGTACAGGTAGGCGATCAGGTCGTCCACGACGCCGCCGGTCGCGTCGTCGCAGCACAGGGTGTACTGCGCCTGGCCAGGCCCGATCCGGCCGAGGTCGTTGGTCAGCGTCCGGTTGACGTACGCCGCGGCGCCCGGGCCGGCGACGGTCGCCTTGCCGAGGTGGCTGACGTCGAAGATCCCGACGGCCTCGCGGACCGCGGTGTGCTCCTTGACCACGCCGGTCGAGTACTCGAGCGGCATCGACCAGCCACCGAACGCGGCGAACTTCGCTCCGAGGGCCTCGTGCCGGTCGTGGAGCGGGGATCGGAGCAATTCGCTCGGAGGCAGGTCGGACATGGCGGCGAACTTACCCGACTATCCTGCGCGGGTGACGACCTACACCCTGCGCGCCGCGAGCCCCGCCAAGACCCGGAGCGACGCCGTCGTCGTCGGGGTCGTCCAGTCGCCGGAGGGCCCGGTTCTCGCCGACGGTGGCGACGAGGTCGCGAAGGCCTACGGCCGCAAGCTGCGCCCGCTGCTGGCCAGCCTCGGCGTGACCGGCAAGGCCGGCGAGGTCGTGAAGGTGCCGACCGCCGGCATCGTGTCGTCGCCGCTGCTGGTGCTGGTCGGCCTCGGCAAGGAGCCCACCACCAACGCCGTCCGCAAGGCCGCCGGTGTCGCCGCCCGCGGCGTCACGAACGCCGCCTCGGTCGCGCTGGCGCTCCCCGGCGAGACGCCCGAGCTGGTCAGCGCGGTCGTCGAGGGCTACCAGCTCGGCGGGTACGCGTTCACGGCGTACAAGAAGAACGGCGGCGCCGACCGCCCCAATGACGTGGTCGTGCTCAGCTCCGGCGCGCGCCGCAAGGAGGTCGTCGCGGCGTTCGAGGCGGCGCAGGTCGTCGCTCGGGCCGTCGCCGCGACCCGCGACTGGGTGAACACGCCGCCGGGCGACTTCACACCGCCGCTGTTCGCCGACGCGGTCGCCGCCGCGACCAAGGAGCAGACCAAGGGCCGGGGCGCGCCGAAGATCTCGATCCGGGTCCTCGACGACACCGAGCTCACCGAGCTCGGGTGCGGGGGCATCCTCGGAGTGGGCGCCGGCTCGTCCGCGCCGCCGCGCCTGGTGGAGCTGACCTACGCGCCGAAGGGCGCGACCCGGCACCTGGCGCTGGTCGGCAAGGGCATCACGTTCGACTCCGGCGGCCTCACGATCAAGCCGGCTCAGGGCATGGGCGAGATGAAGTCCGACATGGCGGGCGCGGCCGCGGTCGTGCAGGCGACGTACGCGATCGCCGCGCTGGGGCTGCCGGTCAAGGTCAGCACGTTCGCCCCGATGGCGGAGAACATGCTCTCCGGCTCCGCGCTGCGGCCCGGTGACGTCCTGCGGATGTACGGCGGCACCACGGTCGAGATCCAGAACACCGACGCCGAGGGCCGGCTGATCCTCGCCGACGCGCTGGTGCGCGCCACCGAGCAGAAGCCCGACGTGATCGTCGACGTCGCCACGCTGACCGGCCACATGGTCGTCGCGCTCGGCGACCGCGTCGCGGGCGTGATGGGCAGCGAGGAGGTCGTCGCCGACGTGCTCGCCGCGGCCGCCGCCGCCGGCGAGGAGATGTGGCCGATGCCGATCCCCGAGGCGATGAACGACCGGATCCGCAGCAGCAAGATCGCGGACCTGTCCCAGCACGACTGGATCCGCTGGGGCGGCGGGCTGTTCGCGGCGGCGTTCCTGCGCGAGTTCACCGCCGGCGTCCCGTGGGCGCACCTCGACATCGCCGGACCGTCGTTCAACACCGGCGGCCCGTGGGGTCACGTCACCTCCGGCGGCACCGGCGTCGCGGTGACGACGCTGGTGGAGTACGCCCGCGCCTTCGCCGAGGGCTGAGGGCCGGCTACGGCTAGAGCCCGCCCTCGAGCTTCTTGCGGCGGTTGTAGTCGCGCATCCGCTGCGGGATGCCGACGACCGCGGCGTCGTACGACGGGATCTGGCCGCGGTTGCAGAAGTCGTGCGCCCACTTCACCGACGGCACCCGGCGGCGGGTCCACTCGCCGTCGTGCGCGACCAGGAGCAGCGTCACGTCGCTGACCGCGGTGCGCGGCTCCACGAAGCCCTCGACCCCGCGGCGCTCCGCGACCCACGTCTGCAGGTGCTCGAGGTCCACGGTGTCCGCCGCCCGTACCCGGGTCGATCCGGTGCGCGCAGCGTCGCGCGCGGGGCCCTTCATCTTGGTGCCCGAGCCACGCCGGAACCGGTCCATCCACGCCATGGGCACCAGTGTGCCTTGCGGACCTACCGGAGCGTAGGAACCTCGGTGTGGACACGTTGAGCGGAAGTGCAAGGATGGGCCCGTGGCCGATCCCGACTTCGACGTACTCATCCTCGGTGCCGGCTCCGGTGGCTACGCATGCGCCCTCCGGGCCGCCCAGCTCGGGCTCACCGTGGGACTGGTGGAGAAGGGCAACCTCGGCGGCACCTGCCTGCACGTCGGCTGCATCCCCACCAAGGCGCTGCTGCACGCCGCGGAGGTCGCCGACCAGACCCGCGATTCCGCGACGTTCGGCGTCCTCGCCAGCCTCGAGGGCATCGACATGGCCGGCGTCAACGCCTACAAGGACGGCGTGGTCTCCCGGCTCTTCAAAGGCCTCACCGGCCTGATCAAGGGCCGCGGCATCACCGTGATCGAGGGCTCCGGCCGGCTCACCGGCCCGCGCGAGGTCACCGTCGACGGCAAGGCCTACACCGGCCGGAACGTCGTGCTGGCGTCCGGCTCCTACTCCCGCAGCCTCCCCGGCCTCGAGGTCGACGGCGAGCGCGTGATCACCTCCGAGCACGCACTCAAGCTCGACCGCGTCCCGGCGTCGGTGGTCGTGCTCGGCGGCGGCGTGATCGGCTGCGAGTTCGCCAGCGTGTGGCGCAGCTTCGGCGCCGAGGTCACCATCGTCGAGGCGCTCCCGCGGCTGATGGCCGCCGAGGACGAGGCGTCCTCGAAGGTCCTCGAGCGCGCGTTCCGCAAGCGCGGCATCGCGTTCAAGACCGCCACCTCGTTCCAGAGCGTCAAGCACTCCGACACCGGCGTCGCGGTGACCGTCGAGGGAGGCGAGGTGATCGAGGCCGAGCTGCTGCTGGTCGCGGTCGGCCGCGGACCGGTCACCGAGGGCCTCGGGTACGACGAGCAGGGCATCGCGATGGAGCGCGGCTTCGTGCTCGCCGACGGCCACTGCCGCACCAACGTCGAGGGCGTGTACGCCGTCGGCGACATCGTCCCCGGGCTGCAGCTCGCGCACCGCGGGTTCCAGCAGGGCATCCTCGTCGCCGAGCACATCGCCGGCCTCGACCCGAAGCCCATCGACGAGGACGGCATCCCCCGGGTCACCTACTCGCACCCCGAGCTCGCCTCCGTGGGCCTCGACGAGGCCAAGGCCGCCGCGACGTACGGCGCCGACGGCATCGAGACCCTCACCTACGACCTCGGCGGCAACGGCAAGAGCCAGATCCTGAAGACCCAGGGCTTCGTGAAGCTGGTGCGCCGCAAGGACGGTCCCGTCGTCGGCGTCCACATGGTCGGCGACCGGGTCGGTGAGCTCATCGGCGAGGCGCAGTTGATCTACAACTGGGAGGGGTACCCCGAAGACGTGGCACCCCTCGTCCACGCGCACCCGACCCAGAACGAAGCCCTCGGCGAAGCGCACCTCGCGCTCGCCGGCAAGCCCCTCCACGCACACGCCTGATCGAGAAGCGAAGGAAGCCCATGGCCACCGAAGTCACCCTGCCGGCACTCGGCGAGTCCGTCACCGAAGGCACCGTCACCCGCTGGCTCAAGCAGGTCGGTGACACGGTGGCCGTCGACGAGGCGCTGCTCGAGGTCTCCACCGACAAGGTCGACACCGAGATCCCGTCCCCCGTCGCCGGCACCCTGCTGGAGATCAAGGCCAACGAGGACGACACCGTCGAGGTCGGCGCCGTGCTCGCGCTGATCGGCGACGAGGGCGAGGGTGGCGGCTCGGCCGACCAGGAGCAGCCCGAGCCCGAGCCCGAGCCCGAGCCGGAGCCCGAGCCCGAGCAGCAGCAGGCCGAGGAGCCGGCGGCCGCCGAGGAGCCCGCGCCCGCCGCCGAGGAGGCCGAGAAGCCGGCCGCCGAGGCGAAGCCGTCCGGCGGTGGTTCCGGTACGTCGGTGACGCTGCCCGCGCTCGGCGAGTCGGTGACCGAGGGCACCGTGACCCGCTGGCTGAAGTCGGTCGGTGACGAGGTGGCCGTCGACGAGGCGCTGCTCGAGGTCTCCACCGACAAGGTCGACACCGAGATCCCCTCGCCGGTCGCCGGCACCCTGCTGGAGATCAAGGTCGAGGAGGACGAGACCGTCGAGGTCGGCGCCGAGCTGGCCGTGATCGGCGACCAGGGCGCCGCGCCCGCACCCGCCGAGGAGAAGGCCCCCGAGCCGGAGAAGCAGCCCGAGCCCGAGCCTGAGCCCGAGCCGGAGAAGCAGCCGGAGCCCGAGCAGCCGAAGGCCGAGGAGAAGGCGCCCGAGCCCGAGCCGGAGAAGAAGCCCGAGCCGCAGCAGTCGGCCCCCCAGCAGTCGGCCCCCCAGCAGTCGGCCCCCCAGCAGTCGGAGCCGGTGGGCGGTGGCGACGGCCCCGGCTACGTGACTCCGCTGGTGCGCAAGCTCGCCGCGCAGCACGGTGTCGACCTGGCCGGCGTGACGGGCACCGGCGTCGGTGGCCGGATCCGCAAGCAGGACGTGCTCGACGCGGCCGCGAAGCCCGCCGCCGCGGCCCCGGCGGCCCCCGCCGCCGCACCGGCCGCGTCCTCGTCGGCGCCCGCGCCGGCGACGCCGTCCCCGCTGCGCGGCAAGACCGAGAAGATCTCGCGGCTGCGCAAGATCATCGCCAGCCGGATGGTCGAGTCGCTGCAGACCTCCGCCCAGCTCACCCAGGTGGTCGAGGTCGACGTGACCGCGATCGCGCGGCTGCGGGACTCGGTGAAGGCCGACTTCCTGGCCCGCGAGGGCGTGAAGCTGTCGTACCTGCCGTTCTTCGCGAAGGCCGCGATCGACTCGCTCAAGGAGCACCCGGCCCTCAACGCGACCCTCGACACCGAGGCCGGCGAGGTGACCTACTTCGACCGCGAGCACGTCGCGTTCGCCGTGGACACCGAGAAGGGCCTGCTCACCCCGGTGGTCAAGGACGCGGGCGACCTCTCCATCGCCGGCCTGGCGAAGAAGATCGCCGACGTCGCCGAGCGGACCCGCACCAACAAGATCGGGCCCGACGAGCTGTCGGGCGGCACGTTCACGATCACGAACCTCGGCTCGGTCGGCGCCCTCTGGGACACCCCGATCATCAACAAGCCGCAGGTCGCGATCCTCGGTCCCGGCACCGTCGTGAAGCGTCCGGTCGTCATCGACGACCCGAACCTCGGCGAGACGATCGCCGTGCGCCACATGGTCTACCTCGCGCTCACCTACGACCACCAGCTGGTCGACGGCGCCGACGCCGGCCGCTTCCTGCAGGCGGTCAAGAAGCGCCTGGAGTCCGGTCAGTTCGAGGTCTGAGCCTGACGGGTCGTCCGCCTCTCGGCTGCCTCCAGGCAGTCCAGAGGCGGACGACTCCGCATTTGCGGGCATGACAGGCTGGTCCCATGCCGCTGAACGTCGTGATCGCCGGGGCCTCCGGGTTCCTGGGCACCCACCTCGCCGAGGAGCTGACCGGCCGCGGGCACTCCGTGGTCGCGCTGGTACGCCGGCCGACCTCGGCGCCGGACGAGTCGGCGTGGGACCCCTACGCCGACGTCTACGACCGCGCCACCATCGAGCGCGCCGACGTCGTGGTGAACCTGGCCGGCTCCCCCACGATCGGCAACCCGCACTCCGGCGCGTGGGCGCGCAACCTGCGCACCAGCCGGGTGACCACCACGCGGGTGCTCGCCGAGGCGGTCGCGAGCAGCGACCGGAAGCCGGCGTTCCTCGCCGGCAACGCCATCGCGTGGTACGGCGACCACGGCTCCCAGGTCGTCACCGAGGCCAGCGGCAGCGAGGGCGACAGCCTGCTCACCGAGGTCACGCGCGAGTGGCAGGACGCCGCCCTCCCGGCCGTCGACGCCGGCGCCCGGGTGTGCCTGCTGCGCACCGCGCCGGTGATGGACCGACGCGGCGCTCCGCTCAAGCAGCTGCGGCTGCTCACCAAGCTCGGGCTCGGCGCCCGGCTCGGCAGCGGCCGGCAGCACATGGCGATGATCTCGCTGCGCGACTGGGTCGGCGCGGTCGCGCACCTGGCCGAGCACGACGAGGTGAGCGGCCCGGTCAACCTGTGCAGCCCGGAGACCCCGACGAACGCCGAGTTCACCGCGGCGCTCGCCCGCGCCCTCCAGCGCCGGGCCTTCCTCGCCGTGCCGGAGTTCGCGATCCGTCTCGGCGCGGGCCGCCTGGCCCCCGAGGCGCTCGGCTCGCTGAACCTGCGCCCCGCGGTGCTCGAGGACTCGGGCTACTGGTTCCGTGACCGCACCGTCCACGAGGTCGTGCGCACCGGTCTCAGCTGACCCCGGCGACCCGCCACTCCCCGGCGACCACCCGCAGCGTGACCACGTGCCGGGTCGGCAGGTCGGCCGGCAGGTGCGCGCCGCCCACGAGCCGGTCGACGACGTCGAGCACCAACCGGTCCGCCGTACGCCGGCGCACCTGGACCGACAGCAGCTGCATCTCCATCCCGGTCACCCGGAGGCCGCGTTCCTCCCAGGCGCGCAGCATCGCGGCGTCGGCGCGACCGGCCGCAGCACCCGCGGTGTAGAGCGAGCGCAGCCCGGCGACGTCACCGGTCGCCCAGGCCTCCGAGCGGTGCTCGTCCCAGGCGCGCAGGACGTCGACGGGGGCGAGGGCGAGCGCGAGTTCCGGGAGCACCCCCTCCGGATACCCCGATCCGCGCGGCTGCCGACGTTCATCCACAGGGCTGGCAGACTCGGCCAGATGCTCAGTCGTCGCACGGTCCTGCTCGGAGGCACCGCCGCCGGTGCCGTGGTCGCCGTCGGCGCCGGTGTCGGCGTCGAGCGGGGCGTCCTGCCGGGCCGGCCCTGGGCGCAGGCCCACCTCGGGCTCAACGGCTCGCCCGGCGTCGTGCCCGACATCGAGCCCGGCCCGGTCGCGCAGGGCAGCTTCGTCTCCGAGGCGCGGCTCGGCGCCGAGACGGGCTGGTGCCTCATCTCGCCGCCCGGGGAGCACGACGAGCTCCCGGTCGTGGTCGCGCTGCACGGACACGGTGCCGACCACGCCTCGCTGCTGAAGGACCAGTTCGGCCTCGACCGCTACCTCGCGGCGGCGGTCGCCGACGGCGTGCCCCCGTTCGCGATCGCGGCGGCCGACGGCGGCGGCAACTACTGGCACCCGCGCCCGGACGGCGACGACGCGAGCGCGATGGTGGTCGACGAGCTGCTGCCGATGCTGGCGGACGGCCACGGCGTGCGCACCGACCGGATCGGCCTGCTCGGCTGGTCGATGGGCGGGTACGGCGCGCTCCGGCTGGCCGCGCTGCTCGGGCCGGACCGGGTCGGCGCGGTCGTCGCGGTCAGCCCCGCGGTCTGGCGCGACCCCGACGACGCGTCGCGCAAGGGGTTCGTGGACGCGGCGGAGTACGAGGAGTACTCCGTGATGGGACGTCAGGAGGAGCTCGCCGGGATCCCGGTGCGCGTCGACTGCGGCACCGGCGACCCCTTCTACCGCGAGGTGCAGGCGTACGCCGACGGCTTCGACGACGTGACGAGCAGCTTCGACCCGGGCGCCCACGACCCGGACTACTGGCGCCGGATGCTGCCCGTCGAGCTGGCCTTCCTGGGTGAGCACGTAGGCTCGACGACGTGAACGTCGAGGAGCGTGGCCTGGTCGACTACGTCGCTGCCTGGGAGCTCCAGCGCGACGTGCACCAGCGGGTCGTCGACGGCGACCTGCCGGACACGACCCTGCTGCTCGAGCACCCGCCGGTGTTCACCGCCGGCAAGCGCACCGAGCCGCACGAGCGGCCGGCCGACCCCGGCGACGCCGACGTCATCGACGTCGACCGCGGCGGCAAGATCACGTTCCACGGCCCGGGGCAGCTGGTCGGCTACCCGATCGTCACGCTGCCCGACCACGTCAAGGTCGTCGACTACGTCCGCCGCGTGGAGGAGGCGCTGATCCAGGTCTGCGCCGACCTCGGCGTGACCACCGCGCGGGTCCCGGGTCGCAGCGGCGTCTGGCTGCGCGCCGACAAGAAGGGCCCCGAGCGCAAGGTCGCCGCGATCGGCATCCGCGTCAGCCGCGGCGTCACCATGCACGGCTTCGCGATCAACTGCGACGTCGACCTGGGCTGGTACGACCGGTTCGTGCCCTGCGGCATCGCCGACGCCGGCGTGACCTCGCTGAGCCGCGAGCTCGGCCGCGACGTGACCGTCGCCGAGGTGACGCCGTACGTCGAGAAGCACCTCGGCCACTACCTCTCCTGGGCGCCGTACGACGCCACCCCGGACTACGAGCCGAGGCCGGACCCGGCCAGGGTCCCACGCATCGAGCTGCTCACCCCGTGACCTGCGCCCGGTAGTGCTCCTGCATGGCCGGGTAGTAGTCGCGCTCGAAGTCGACGTCCGCCGGGTCGCCGCCGGTCTCGGCGCGCACCAGCCGGTCGAGGTAGTACTCCCAGCCCGGCCCGACGTTCTCCGCCTCCGCGGCGCCCACGGCGGGCTGGGTGAACACGAGCGTGGTCACGCCGTCGGTCTCCGACAGCTCGAGCTCGAGCTGCCACGACTGACCGTCCGCGTGCGTCGTGACCGCCAGCCGGCGGGGCGGGTCGCACGCGCGGATCTCCACGTCCTCGGAGGAGTCCCCGTCCTCGAACAGCATCCGGAACGCGACGCGCTTCGTCGCGGGATCCCCTGACCAGGTCCCGATCCAACGGGCCATCCGTTCCGGCTCGGTGACCGCGGCCCAGACGTCGTCGATCGGCGCGTCGAAGGTACGCTCGATGACGAGCCGGCGGATGCCGTCCACGGTCTCGATGCGGCCGGTGGGTGTGCTCATGCGGTCTCCTTCTTCGAGCTGGTACGCCGGTCGCGGGTCGCGCGGCGCACCTCGGTGTCGAGCGCGTCCAGCGCGTTGGCGGTGAGCGGCGACGGCCGCAACCCGGCGAGGTACGCCGCCACCGGCCGGAGCCCGTCGCGGCGCAGCGCGTAGTGGCGCTCCCGGCCGCGATCCTCGGCCACGACCAGGCCGGCCTCGGCGAGCAGCCGCAGGTGCCGGCTGACCGCCGGGCGCGAGATCGGACGGGCGTCCGCGAGGTCGACCACGCGCGCCGGGCCGGCGGCGAGCTCGACCAGGAGCTCGCGGCGTACCGGGTCGGCCAGCGCGGCGAAGGCGTCCACGGCAAAAAGGTAACCTTTCGGTTACCTATCAGGCAAGGGGCGCGGCAACCCGTGATCGTGCCGCCCGCGCCGTAGGGTCCCCGGGTGAGCGAACTCGTCATCGAGGCCTCGGGGCTCCGCAAGGAGTTCCGCACGCGCCAGGGCCTGCGGGTCGCCGTCTCGGACCTGGACCTCGCGGTCCCCGCCGGCGGCGTCCACGGCTTCCTCGGCCCCAACGGCTCCGGCAAGACCACGACGATCCGGATGCTGCTCGGCCTGGCGCACGCCACCGCGGGCTCGATGCGGCTCTTCGGCGAGCCGGTCCCCGACCGGCTGCCGTCGGTGATCGGACGGGTCGGTGCGGTCGTGGAGAGCCCGAAGTTCGCGCCGCACTTCTCGGGGCGCCAGAACCTCACGCTGCTGGCCCGCTCGATCGGCGCGCCCTCGTCGCGGGTCGACGCCGCCGTCGAGACCGTCGGCCTGACCGGTCGCGACCGGGACCGGTTCAAGACCTACTCGCTGGGCATGAAGCAGCGGCTCGCGATCGCCGCGACCCTGCTCAAGGACCCGGCGCTGCTGATCCTCGACGAGCCCACCAACGGCCTCGACCCGGCGGGCATCCGCGAGATCCGGGACACGATCCGCAGCCTCGGCGAGTCCGGCGTGACCGTGCTGCTGAGCTCGCACATCCTCGCCGAGGTCCAGCAGGTCTGCACGTCGGCCACGATCATCGGCCAGGGCCGGATGCTGGCGTCCGGCCGCGTGGACGACCTGGTCGGCGCGAGCACGTCGTACCGCGTCGCGGTGCCCGACCCGGAGGCGGCCCGCCGGGTCCTCGACGTGGCCGGCTTCCACCTCACCGACGACCTGCTCGTCGAGACCGACCGGCCCGCCGAGGTGACCCAGGCGCTCGGCGCCGCCGGGATCTGGCTGAGCGAGCTGACACCCGTGCGCCGCGACCTCGAGTCGGTGTTCCTCGAGCTCACCTCGGGCACGGAGATGGGAGCGGAGCAGTGATCCGGCTGCTCGGGGTCGAGCTGACCCGCCTGCGCTGGCGGCGCGCCGTGCTCGCGCTGCTGGTCCTCGCGATCGTGGTCCCCGCGCTGATCGCGGCGTCCCGCGTCTGGGCGACCCGGCCGGTCTCCCAGGGCGAGCTCGACCAGGCGGCCCGCAACGGGTCCTCGGAGATCCAGGACTGCGTCGACCACCCGCGCCGCTACGGCGTGCCGGCGCAGGACGCGGAGCAGCGATGCACGGACATGGTGGTCGGCTGGTACACCGGCCGCGAGCCGCTGAGCCTGGCCGGCGAGCGGGTCGGCGGCTCGGGGATGGCGGTCGTCGCGGTGCTGACGGCGTTCCTGCTGCTCGCCGGCACGACGTTCGTCGGCCACGACTGGAACACCGGGTCGATGAGCAACCAGCTGCTGTTCGAGGCCAGACGCGGGCGGGTGTGGTGGGCCAAGGCGCTCGCGGTCACGCTCGCGTCGTTCGTGCTGGCGGCGGCCGTGAGCACGGCGTACTGGCTCACCCTGTGGGCGACGATGAGGGCCCGCGACCTGCCGATGCTCGACGGCGCGCTCGCGGACTCGCTCGCCTACGGCATGCGCGGGGCGGGGTTCGCGACCGCGGCGGCGCTCGGCGGCTACGCGCTGACGATGCTGTTCCGCAGCACGGTGGCGACCGTCGGCGTGCTGTTCGGCGTCTCGATCGCGGGCGGCATCATCATCGCGACGCTGGGCATCGGCGAGCAGTGGCAGCCGCAGAAGAACGTGTCCGCGATCGTGAAGAACGGCACGACGTACTACGCCGAGGTCCCCGACTCCTGCTTCATGCGCGCCCAGGAGGCGACCGAGCCCGAGCCGAACTCGGAGTGCGACCAGATCCGGGACCTCTCGCTCTGGCACGGGCTCGGCTACTACGGCGTGGCCCTGGCTGCCACCGCCGGGGCTTCGGTCGCGTCGTTCCGCCGTCGCGACGTCCCCTGACCGCCTCAGTGGTGCGCGGCCTCGAAGCCTTCCGGGGCACGGTCGAGGAAGCTCGTCACCGAGCTGATCCGACCGTCCCGGTCGAGCTCCAGGACGTCGGTGCCGGTCGCGAACGACTCCTCGTCGCCGACCACGATCTCCCACTGGAACCGCATCCGGTCGTGGTGTCGCTCGGGCACCCGGCGAGCGACCAGCCGCGCGGTCGGCACGTGGCTGGTGAACTCCTGGCGGAAGCCGATCATGGCCTGCGCGCCGGTCAGCACGCCGATCGGCGCGTGGTACTCGACGCCGTCGACGAACGTCAGCGCGGCCAGCCGCTGCTGGTCCTCGTCGGTGGAGGCGTTCCAGAACGCGGTGTAGCGGTCGGCGATCTCGAGCTCGGTCATGGTGGTGCTCCTCTCGGTGGATGGACGAGCAGCGTGGACCTCGGGCGGGAGCGGTGTCGATGACGTCGGACGTCATTGCCGGGGCGCACCGGTCCGGGCAGCCTGGGCCCATGACCGCCGCTCTCGACGCCAGCACCGCTGCCGAACCGGTCGGAGCCCAGGTGCGCCGCTGGCGCGAGCGCCGGCGCCGCTCGCAGCTCGACCTGTCGCTGGCCGCGGACGTGTCCACGCGGCACCTCAGCTACGTCGAGACCGGCCGGTCGCGGCCGAGCCCGGTGCTGATCGAGCGCCTCTGCGACGAGCTCGAGGTGCCGCTCCGCGAGCGCAACCGGCTCCACCTCGCGGCCGGCTACGCGCCGCCGCACCCCCAGCGGGCGCTCGTCGACCTCGGCGCCGCCCGGACGGCGATCGACACCGTGCTCGCCGGGCTCGAGCCGCACCCGGCGCTGGCGGTCGACGTGCACTGGGACCTGGTCGCGGCCAACCGCGCGGCGAGCGCGTTCTTCGCCGACCTGCCCCCGGGGCTCACGACGCCGCCGGTCAACGTGCTGCGCGCGACGCTGCACCCCGACGGCCTGGCCGCGCGGATCCGCAACCTCGCGGAGTGGCGCGCGGTCGTGCTCGGCCGGGTCCGCCGCCAGCTCGACCGCACCGGCGACCCGGTGCTGGCCGAGCTCCTCGCGGAGCTGCGTGGCTACCCCGCCCCGCCGGGTCACGTGGACGCCGGCCCGGTCCCGGCGAGCCACCCCCTCGTCGTACCCCTCCGGCTGGCCACCGGGGACGGCGAGCTGGCCTTCGCCTACACGACGACGGTCTTCGGCTCCCCGCGCGACGTCACCCTGGACGAGATCGCGATCGAGGCGTTCCTGCCCGCCGACGAGCGGACCGCGGCGGCCCTGCGCGACGCCGGTTGAGCCCGGCTCGGCCGGTCACCCGGCCGCGCGTACAGTTGGGGCGTGACGCAAGCTCCCGCCCCAGAAGGCCGAAAGCTGCTCCGACTCGAAGTGCGCAACGCGGAGACCCCGATCGAGCGCAAGCCCGAGTGGATCAAGACCCGCGCGAAGATGGGTCCGGAGTACAAGCACCTCCAGAGCCTGGTGAAGTCCGAGGGACTCCACACCGTGTGTCAGGAGGCCGGCTGTCCCAACATCTTCGAGTGCTGGGAGGACCGCGAGGCGACGTTCCTCATCGGCGGCGACCAGTGCACCAGGCGCTGTGACTTCTGCCAGATCGACACCGGCAAGCCGCAGCCGCTGGACCGCGACGAGCCCCGCCGGGTCGCCGAGTCCGTGCAGACCATGGGCCTGCGCTACGCCACGATCACCGGCGTCGCGCGCGACGACCTCGAGGACGGTGGCGCCTGGCTGTACGCCGAGACCGTGCGGGCCATCCACGAGCTCAACCCCGACACCGGCGTCGAGAACCTCATCCCGGACTTCAACGGCAAGCCCGAGCTGCTCCGCGAGGTGTTCGAGTCGCGGCCCGAGGTGCTCGCCCACAACGTCGAGACCGTGCCGCGCATCTTCAAGCGGATCCGCCCGGCGTTCCGCTACGAGCGCTCGCTGGACGTGATCACCCAGGCCCGCGACTTCGGCCTGGTCACCAAGTCCAACCTCATCCTCGGCATGGGCGAGACCCGCGACGAGGTGTCGCAGGCGCTGCGCGACCTGCACGGGGCCGGTTGCGAGCTGGTCACGATCACCCAGTACCTCCGCCCCTCGGTGCGGCACCACCCCGTCGAGCGCTGGGTGAAGCCCGAGGAGTTCGTGGAGCTCAAGGACGAGGCCGACCAGATCGGCTTCTCCGGGGTGCTGTCCGGCCCGCTGGTCCGTTCGTCGTACCGGGCCGGGCGCCTGTACCGTCAGGCCATGGACGCCCGCGCGGGCGTCGCCACCGCCTGACCCGACCGACACACCAGAACGAGGCACCACAGAAGATGGCGAAGGAACCCAAGCCCGTCGACCCCGACCAGATGGGTCGCATGCGGCAGTTCGTCGAGACCTACCGGATGGCTCGCAAGGTCGACCGGGCCCTCCCCCTGTGGCTCCTCGGCGCGTTCGTCGTCGGCGCCGCGATCGGCTTCGGCCTGCTGACCCTGCTGCCGGGGGACGGCCTGCTGCGGATGGTCCTGCGGATCGTCTCCGCGCTGCTGTTCGGCACGCTGTTCGCGATGATCGTGTTCGGTCGTCGCGCGCAGACCGCCGCCTACAAGCAGATGGACGGCCAGCCCGGCGCGGCCGCGGCCGCGCTGCGGATGCTGCGCCGCGGCTGGCGCACCGACCCCGTCATCGCCTTCACCAAGCAGCAGGACATCGTGCACCGCGTGGTCGGCCCTCCGGGCATCGTGCTGGTCGGCGAGGGCAACCCGCACCGCCTGCGGCAGCTGATGTCCAGCGAGCGCCGCAAGCACGAGCGGGTGGCGTCCGGCGTCCCGATCCACGAGGTCATGTGCGGCAACGGCGAGGGCCAGGTCCCGCTGCCGAAGCTCGTCAAGCACATCCAGAAGCTCGGCCGCCAGGTGAAGCCCGCCGAGATGACCGACATCTTGAACCGGCTCAAGGCGCTCGACGCCAACCGCTCGGCGATCCCGATGCCCAAGGGCCCGGTGCCGACGAGCATGAAGGGCATGCGCGGCAACCTGCGCGGTCGCTGACCGGCAGACCGGCGAGGGCGGGTCAGGACATCTGCATCCCGCCGGGCATCCGCACGACGTCGGCCGCGGGCGGCGCCTCGATGTCCACCGGCTCGCCCCAGTCGGACATCGTCATCGTGACAGAGCCGAGGTCGCCCATGGCGATCTCGGTCTTGCGCATCCGGTCGTCACCGTCGAGCCAGATGTCGTAGGTGATCGCGCTGGGCAGGTCGGCCGCGCCGGTCCCGCCGAACTGCTTCTGCAGGTCGCGGAACGCCTCGCTGCGCACCGTCATCGTGTAGTGGTGGAGCGTCTCGCCGTCCACGTCCTCCTCCCCCACGTAGGTGACGTCGTCGACGGCGTCCTGCATGCCCTCGAGCGCCTGGCCGGGATTCATCTGGTCGAGCAGGTCCCCCGGGAGCAGGGAGTCGGGGCCGCCGAGCGGGACCTTGAACCACTTGCCCTTGCCGAGCTGCGGCATCTGCATATACATGGCGCCGTCGACCATGCGCATCTCCATGCCGCCCTCACCGAGCATCGAGTTGGTCATACTCATCGACATCTCGGGCGGTGTCGCCGCGTAGTCGACGTCGCCCTCCATGGTCATCTGCGCCGGGCCGCCCTGCATCGTCATGGACACGTGGGCGGTCGTCGCGTCCTCGATGCCGCTGAGCACCGTGTCGAGGAACTCCGCCGTGTCGACGGTCTCGCCGGAGGGAGGCTCCTCGGTGGCGGACTCGCTCGGGGACTCCGATGCCGCCGAGGTGGTCGGGTCGGCGGGGTCGTCGGTGGCGGTCGTGCTGTCGTTGCAGGCGCTCAGGCCGGCGACGACGAGCACGACGGCGGCGGCAGCGGCGGTACGTCGTACGGGGCGGAGGGGTCGGCGCATGCCATCGAGGCTAACCCCGTCACCCCAGCCACGGGACCGGCCCGAACGGGCTACGCCTTGGTCACCAGGAGGGGCACCGTGGCCGATCCGGCGACGATGTCGTGCAGGCCGCGACCGTCGGGGCGGAACACCAGGGGCGGGATCACGAGCGCGATCAGCACCGAGCGGCCGAACGAGCGCAGCAGGTCGATCCGGCCGCCGTCGGCGACCCGCACCACCCGCAGCCGCGTCGCCATCTTCCCGAAGGAGCCGCCCACGGTGGCGGTGAGGATCGCGTTCTCGACCACGAACACCAGCAGCACCCAGACCTGGGCGGTGCTGCCCGGCTCGGAGTAGGTGTCCCAGCCGACGAACACCACGACGACCAGGATCGAGGCGATCCAGTCCACGAGCAGGGCCAGCATCCGGCGGGGCCAGGACGCGGTCTCGTACGGCAGGGCTCCGGGGTCGCTCACGCGGGCCAGCCTAGGTCGGGCGCGGCGGTGCCCAGTCACCGACCACCTGTTACATGCCGGAAACAAACCGGATACGGTCGAGAAACTGCACCTGCATACGTTGCGAGCATCGCCCGGCGCAGCGCCGCTCCGGTCGCTTTGCTCGCAGACTTTTTCCGGCTGCTCCCGCGGGTCGCAGCCAAGGAGGACGAATGTTCCAGAACAGCGACGAGCTGCTCAAGTTCATCAAGGACGAAGGCGTCGAGATGGTCGACATCCGCTTCGTCGACCTGCCCGGCATCGAGCAGCACTTCACGGTGCCCGTCTCGTCGTTCGACCAGTCGGTCTTCGACGACGGTCTGGCCTTCGACGGCTCCTCCATCCGAGGCTTCCAGGCGATCAACGAGTCGGACATGGCGCTGTTCCCTGACCCGACCACGGCGTACCTCGACCCGTTCCGCGCGGCCAAGACGCTCAACCTGAGCTTCTTCATCCACGACCCGATCACGGGTGAGGCCTACTCCCGCGACCCGCGCAACATCGCGCGCAAGGCGCTGGCCTACCTGTCGACGACCGGCATCGCGGACACCGCGTTCTTCGCCCCCGAGGCCGAGTTCTACATCTTCGACAACGTCCGCTACTCCACCACCGCCAACGAGGGCTACTACCACATCGACTCCGTCGAGGGCTGGTGGAACTCGGGCAAGGAGGGCGACAACCGGGGTTACAAGACCCGCTTCAAGGGCGGCTACTTCCCGGTCGCGCCGTACGACCACTACGGCGACCTGCGCGACGAGATGGTGAAGAACCTCGAGGCCTGCGGCCTGCTCGTCGAGCGCTCGCACCACGAGGTCGGCACCGCCGGCCAGGCGGAGATCAACTACCGCTTCGACACGCTGCTCAAGGCCGCGGACGACGTGATGAAGTTCAAGTACCTCATCAAGAACACCGCGTGGGAGGCCGGCAAGTCGGTCACCTTCATGCCGAAGCCGATCTTCGGTGACAACGGCTCGGGCATGCACGTCCACCAGTCGCTCTGGAAGGACGGCGACCCGCTGTTCTACGACGAGACCGGGTACGGCGGCCTCTCCGACATGGCGCGCTGGTACATCGGCGGCATCCTGAAGCACGCCCCGTCGCTGCTGGCGTTCACGAACCCGACCGTGAACTCCTACCACCGCCTGGTTCCGGGCTTCGAGGCCCCGATCTCGCTGGTGTACTCGTCGCGGAACCGCTCCGCGTCGGTCCGGATCCCGATCACCGGCTCCAACCCGAAGGCCAAGCGCATCGAGACCCGGTTCCCCGACCCGTCGGCGAACCCGTACCTCGCGTTCTCGGCCCTGATGCTCGCCGGTGTCGACGGCATCAAGAACAAGATCGAGCCCGCCGCCCCGATCGACAAGGACATCTACGAGCTCCCGCCGGACGAGATGGCCGAGATCGAGCAGGTCCCGACCTCGCTCAACGCCGTCCTCGACGCCCTCGAGGACGACCACGACTACCTCACGGTCGGCAACGTCTTCACGCCGGACCTGATCGAGACGTGGATCGAGTACAAGCGCGTCAACGAGATCGCTCCCGTGCAGCTGCGCCCGCACCCGCACGAGTTCGAGCTGTACTACGACATCTAAACCGGAGCCCGAAAGGGCCTCTGACCAGCAGAAACGCGCGGCCCCGCGGAGGATTCCCCCAGGTTTCCCCCAGCGGGGCCGCTGCGCGTGCACGGGCGCACGCCTCTGAGACCTCAGCGGTTCCGGGCCGCCGGCGCGCAGACACGCGAGCAGCGGGCTCACGGGTCACCGGCGCCGCGGTGGGTACCTCCGGCCCATGAAGCCGTTCTCCGTCGGCCTGGTGGCCGACCCAGCCTCGCCCACTCAGATGGCGCATCGCATCAAGGACCTCAGGCCGCCGGCGGGCGAGCATCACGACGCCTGGCAGATCGAGGTCGTCAGCGAGCCGTTCACCACCGGTTCCGAGGATGTCGACATCGCGATGGCGCGCCTCGGGGATCAGGCTCAGCACCACGAGTGGGACCTCGTCGTCGGCTTGACCGAGCTTCCCATCCGTGACGGCGACGGGCGCTACCTTCTCATCGAAGCTGACTCGCGACAACGGACAGCGGTCCTGTCGCTCCCGGCGCTCGGCGGACTTCGCATGCACGCGCGCACGCGCCGCGCCGTGCGCACGCTGATCGGCGACATGGCCGACCCCACCTCCTCGGTCCAGCACCGCGTCCCGCTCCCCCGCCTCAGCGGCCGCTGGCGACTGCTCGCCGGGATGGTCCTCGCCAACCGTCCGTGGATGCTGGTCCCGGGCCTGAAGTCCGCGCTCGTCGCGGCGCTGGCGACCGGCGCCGTCGCCACCGTCAACTCGACGGTCTGGCTGTTGGCCGACTCGCTGACGTGGTGGCGCCTCGTGGTCGCGACGGTCGCCTCGATCGCGCTCGTCGTCGGCTGGCTCGTGATCGACGGCGAGCTGTGGGACCGCCCCGGCGACGAGTCACCACAGGCGCGGGAGCGGTCACGGCTCTACAACGCTTCGACCCTGTTGACCCTGACGGCTGGGGTGCTCATCTGTTACGGCGCTCTCTACGTCGTGAACGTGATCTGGGCGTTCTTCGTCCTCGACCCCGACCTCATGGGGGGGTACCTCAATCGGGCGGTCGGCTACTCCGATCTGTTCGTGCTGGCCTGGTTCGTGGCGTCAGCGGCCACCGTCGGCGGCGGCCTCGGCTCCGGGCTGGAGACCGACGAGGCGATCCGCGCCGCCGCCTACTCCAAGCGCGAGGAGGACCGCCGCGAGCGTCTCGCGCAGGCCCGGCACTCGGAGTAGCGCGCCTGACCTGTCCTCCCCACACCTGTGGTCGTGGCAGGACACTCAGCGATCAACGCCTTCAGCCCTCGGGCTTCAGGCGGGTAGAAGGCCGCTCATGCCGATCGGCGGTCGGGCACGGCGGAACCGGCACTCTCGTTCTGGCGTCCGAGGGACGAGTGTCGACGGGTCGCGCGGAGGTCGGGCGTGTGAAGAGCGTGTGGGTGAGCGTGCTCGTCCTGTGGATGTTCGTGGGCGGCCTTGCCGCGTTCCAGCGCGGCGACTTCGCCGACGGAGACTGCAGCACGGTCACGGACACCGCCTTGGCGGTGGACGTGGGACGGGCTACACCGGTCCTAGGTCGTCGGAGATGATCCAGCCGTCGCCGCTCTCGGTCACCTGGAGCTGACGGGTCTCGCTCTCGCCGCCGTTGTAGACGAGCTCGACGGTCACGGTGTCCCCGTCGACGTCGGTGCCCTCGACGGACACGTCGGAGATCGTCTGCCAGAACCCCGCGAAGTCGTCGTACCCGCCGGCGTCGGCCCGGGCGCCCTCGCCGAGGTACGCCCAGGCGCCCTCGGTGTCCTCGGGGAGCAGGCCGTAGTACGTCGCGACCGCCTCCTCGGCCGACCCGGCGGCGGGCGCGGGCTCGGGTTCAGGGTCGGTCGCGGACTCGGTGGCGGTCTCGGTGACGGTCGCGGTCGAGGTCGGCGTCGGCTCCGGGGTCGGCTCCGTCGAGGTGCTCGACCTGGGCTCTCGCGGGTCCGGTGATGCGGTCGGCTCGTCGTCGCGCCTCTGGAGCAGGCCGATGGCTGCGGCGGCCAGGAGGAGCAGCACGACGAGAGCGGCGACCAGCGGCCACCGGCGCCGCCGGCTCTCAGGCGATTCGGCATCGGGCAAGGAGACAGCCGGAGCGGGCTCGGGGAGCGTTCCGACGGTGCGGTGCTGGTCGTGCAGCCGTTCGAGGGCGTGCGCCGCGTCGGCCATCGACCAGCGGGAGACCGGGTCCGGGTCGAGCATCCGCCCGATGGCGTCGGCGAGGAACCCGGCGTGCTCCGGCCGCGGCGGGTGGTTGTCCGCGGCCGCCGCAAGCGTGGCGATCGGGTTGCCCCGGTCCTCGACGGGCGGGACGCCCTCGACGGCGGCGTACAGCGTCGCTCCGAGCGCCCAGACGTCGTCGGCCGGGCTCGGGTCGGCGCCGCGGGGCGAGCTGCGGGGAGAAGTAGTGCGGCGTCCCCATCACCATGTCGGTGCGGGTCAGCTGGTCGTCGCCGGTCGTGCGCGAGATGCCGAAGTCACTGATCTTGGCGACGTCACCCTCGCCGACCAGGACGTTCCCGGGCTTCACGTCGCGGTGGACGGTGCCGCGGGCGTGCGCCGCCGCGAGCCCGTCGGCGACCTGGGCGCCGATCGTCGCGACCCGAGCGGGGTCGAGCCGACCCTCCTGCGCGATCAGCTCGGCGAGCGTCGAGCCCGGGACGTACTCCATGACCAGCCAGATGTGGTCGTCGGTCTCGATCGCGTCGTACACCGACACGACGTGGCGGTGGTTGAGAGCGGCCGAGGACCGAGCCTCGCGGAGGGCTCGGGCCAGGTCGGGGACCGACTCCCCGGGTAGTACGCCGACCTGCTTGACCGCCACCTGGCGGCCGAGCAGCTCGTCGTCGCAGAGCCACACCTCGCCCATTCCGCCGCGGCCGACGGACCGGAGCACGCGGTAGCGGTTGGCGATGATCTCCGGTGGCACGCCTGGTCGGGTACCCACCCGCAGCCGGGATACGCCCCCTGTCGGATGACCGCCGGCCCGCGCCGCGGGGCCAGGAGGCCGTGGTCGCCAGGCGCAGGGTGTTGGTGTGAGGACCGCCACCAACCGCGGGCACGACGACGAGCGGCCGGTCCCAGCGCCCAACGCGCGCGGGAGAATCGTCGGGTGCCGCCGCTCGATGACCTGCTCGCACGCGTCGGCGGCCTCCCGGCGGCGACCCGCCGGCTCCTGCTCGTGGCGGCGTGCGCGGCGCCGGAGGAGGACGACCTGCGGCTCTACCTCGCCGGCCTCGACGACGAGCAGCTCGGCGCCTGGGTGCCGGCCGAGGGCGCGGGCGTCGTCCGCATCGGAGCGCCGGGCGGTCCCCCGCTGACCTGGGCCGACCCCGCGCTGCCGCAGGCACTGCGCGACACCGCGCCGTTCGTCGAGAGGCGGGCGGCGCACCTGACGCTCACCGACGCCCTGGCGGTCCGGCCGGACCGGTCCGCGTGGCACCTCGCCGCGGCACAGCTGGGCCCGGACGAGGAGGTGGCCGCGCTCCTCGTGGACGCCGCCCCGGTCGCCGCGCAGCACGGCGGCCGGCCGGCGGAGGCGCGGCTGCTCGAGCGAGCCGCGGAGCTCTCGCTCGACCGGAGCCTGGCCGCGCGGCGCTACGTCCTGGCGTGCCGCGCGGCGAGGTACGCCGGCGACAGCGCCTGGGTGGCCCGGCTCGGTGACCGGGCGGTCGAGCTGGCCGACGACCCGTCGGTCTCGCTCGAGGCCTCGGTCGGTCTCGGCTGGGCGATGGCGTGCACGCTGCGCCAGGCCGACGCGGTGACGCTGCTGACCGCGAACGCGGTCCGCGCCGCCGGCACCGGCGCGCTCGACCTCGCGTGGTCCGCACTGCCCCCGGCCGCGGTGGCGGCGTACTACACCGGCCGACCCGACCTGCACGAGCAGGTGGCGGCGGCGTACGACGTGGTGCGGCTGGCCGATACGCCCGGGACCAGCGCCCGACCCCAGAGCCTGTGGCTGGCCGCAGCCCTCGACCCGGTCGGGGCCGCGGCGGAGGTGGGGGCGGCCATCGACGCCGTCGGCTCCGTCACCGACCTCGACCTGGAGGCGCTGAACCAGCTCGGCGGCGCCGCCTGGATCGTCGACCGTTCCGACTTCGCGCTCACGGCGTTGCGGGTCTTCCTGGACCGGCTGGGCCGGGTGCCGGAGCGGGGCTCCCATGCGCTGGTGACCGCCACCTTGGGCGTGGTGCTGCTCGACCTGGCGAGGTGGGACGAGGCGGAGGCCTTCTTCCAGGACTCCGAGCGCATCGCCGGCGACAACGGCATGGAGATGGTCCGCCGAGTCAGCGTGGCGCGGCTCGCGCACCTGGCCGCCGGCCGCGGCGACCGCGCCCGGGCCGAGGAGCTGGCGGCGCGAGCGGTCACGGGACTCGACCACGACCCGCGCACGTCCGCCGCGGTCATCACCCGGGCCGCGCGCGGGCTGGCCGCGCTCGGCGAGGGTGACGCCGACCGTGCCTACGACGTGCTCCGCCCGGTCGTCGACGACCAGGGCGCACCCGTCCACGAACGGCAGGCGCTCTACGTGATGACCGACCTGGTGGCCGCCGCGCTGCGCACCGGGCGGTACGCCGAGGCCGTCGCGGTCGCCGCCCAGCTCCGAGACCGCACCCGGGGCGGGTCCGCGCGGCTGCGGCAGCAGGCGCTCCACGCGGCCGCCCTGGTCGCGGCGGCGCGAGGAGCCGCCGCCGACCGGGCCGAGGCCGAGGAGGCGTTCCGGGCCGCGGTCGACGTGCCGGCCGGCGCGCTGTGGCCGTTCGAGCGTGCTCGCGTGCAGCTCGACCTCGGCATCTGGCTGCGCCGCGAGCGCCGCAAGACCGAGGCGCGCCAGCACCTCGTGGACGCGCACGACGCCTTCGAACGGATCGGCGCCGTGCCCTGGGCGCGGATCGCCGGCACGGAGCTGCGGGCCCTGGGGGTGCGCGGGGCGACGGACGCGGGCGGTCTGGCCGACCTCACGCCGCAGCAGCAGGAGATCGTCCGGCTCGCGGCTCGCGGCCTGTCCAACCCCGAGATCGCGGAACGGCTCGTGCTGTCGCCGCGCACGGTCGCGTCGCACCTGTACCGGGCGTTCCCGCGGCTGGGGATCACCGGCCGCGGCCAGCTGCGGGACGTGGTCGACGCGTGGGGTACCGACGACGAAGTGCAGTGAGGTGACTGATTCGCGGGGCACTCCGCTCGCGGAAGGCTGGGACGGCAAGCTCACCGTGAAGAAAGGGCATTCCGTGCCGTTCGTGACCACCTCTGACAACACCGAGATCTTCTACAAGGACTGGGGCTCGGGCAGCCCCGTCGTCTTCAGCCACGGCTGGCCCCTCAACGCCGACGCCTGGGACCGCCAGCTCAAGGCCGTCGCCGACGCCGGCTACCGCGGCGTCGCCCACGACCGTCGCGGCCACGGTCGGTCGACGCAGACCTACGCCGGCAACGACATGGACCACTACGCCGACGACCTCGCCGCGCTGCTGGAGGCGCTCGACCTGCGCGACGTCGTCCTCGTCGGCCACTCCACCGGCGGTGGCGAGGTGGCGCACTACCTGGGCCGGCACGGCTCGGCCCGGGTGCGCAAGGCCGTGCTGCTCGGTGCGGTGCCGCCGCTGATGCTGCAGACCGACGACAACCCCGAGGGCACCCCGCTGGCCGCGTTCGACGGCATCCGCGAGGGCGTGCTGCGCAACCGCTCGGCGTTCTACCAGGACCTGAGCATCCCCTTCTTCGGCGCCAACCGGGAGGGCTCGAAGGTGACCCAGGGCGACCGGGACCAGTTCTGGCGGCTGGGCATGCAGGCCGGCCTCGCCCCGGCGTACGACTGTGTCGAGCAGTTCTCGGCCGTCGACTACACCGCCGACCTCGAGAAGATCGACGTCCCGGTGCTCGTCGCGCATGGCGACGACGACCAGATCGTGCCGATCGCGGCCTCGGCGCTGAAGACCGCCGAGATCGTCAAGGACGCCACCCTCAAGATCTACGAGGGCGCGCCGCACGGCCTCCACGGCGACTTCGAGGAGCAGTTCACCCAGGACCTGCTGGCCTTCATCGCCGACTGAACGGCCACCCGGCAGCCCGGACGCCGGTCCCCCGCCTGAGGAATCAGGTCGGGGTGGCCGGCGTCCGACGTCGTACGACGAGCAGCGTGACGAGGCGCCAGCCGAGCATCGTGGCGGCGAGGAAGAGCGCGGCGACGACCAGGAACCCCGGCGCGAGTCCGCGCCCGGCGAGGGCCCGCAGGAGCATGCCGAGGGCGTAGGTCACCGTGAGGACGACGGCTCCCTCGGGCCAGACCCGGCGCACCGGCCGGCCCCGCCACGCCAGCAGCAGGTGGGCGAGGACGGCGGCGACGGCGAACGGCCAGGCGATCGCGAGCAGGACCCAGCCGGACTCGCCGGGCTCGTGCGAGCGCATGCCGCCCAGGGCGAGGGCGAGGACGCAGAGCAGGTCGGCGAGGAGGGGCACCCGCCCAGGATCTCAGGCACTGCTCGGGCGCGTGCTGCTGGACCCGGTTGGCAGGTGGGTGCAGGATGAGCGTGTTCCGTACGTCGCTCACCCAGGAGACCCCCGTGATCAAGAAGCTCGTCATCGTCCTCGCGCTCGTCGCCATCGGTGGTCTCGTCGCCAAGAAGGTCACGTCGAGCTGACGATCACCGGCTCGGGGGGCTCCCCCGGGTCACCCGGCCCGGTCGTGGACCCGACGGCCGGGAGCCGGATGCGGACCCGGGTCCCGGCGCCCAGCGCCGAGGACACCGCGATCGTCCCGTCGTGGCTCTGGACCACCGACTTCACGATGGCGAGCCCGAAGCCGGTGCCCGTGATCCCCAGCGCCTTGGCGTTGGAGGCCCGGAAGAACCTCGTGAACAGGTGGCCGACCTCGTCCGCGGGGATGCCGATCCCGGTGTCGCGCACCTCGAGGACCACCTGACCCTCCTGCTCGGTCACCAGACAGGTGATGGTTCCGCCGGGTGGCGTGTACTTCACCGCGTTGCTCACCAGGTTGGCCAGCATCCGTTCGAGGTGCGGCGCGGCGCCGCGCGTGACGACCGGCGTCTCGGGGACGTGGATGACGAGCTCGACGTCGGGCGGGGTGGCCGCCGACATCACCCGGTCGCACGCGGCTGCCAGGACCACCCGGACGTCCAGCTCCACGTGGACCTCTCGGGAAGCCCCGGGGTCCAGGCTGAACAGGGTGAGCAGGTCCGCCGCGAGCGTGCCCAGCTCGTCGCTGTTGCGATGGATGCCCGCCACGAGCCGCCGTTGCAGGTCCGACAGGTCGTCCGGAGCGTTCTCCAGCAGCCAGGTGAACCCGGCGAGACTGGCCAGCGGGCTCCCGAGCTCGTGGACGAGGGTGGCCACGAAGTCGTGCGCCTCGGTAGGAGCGACCAGGTCCTCAGCCGCTCGCCGCTCGCGGCTGATCGTCGACTCGCGAGCCAGCCGGCTCTGCGCGTTGCTGACGTAGGCGGCGAGCACGTCGGCCACGGTCGACGCGGCGTGCATCTCGTCGTCGGTCAGCGAGCCGGGCGACATGCGGTACAGGTCGAGCACCCCCACGCAGTCGGCTCCGGCGCGCATCGGGATGGCGAAGGCACCGGCGAGCCCGAGGGCTTGCGCGGCAGCGACGAAGTCGGGGAAGTCCACGCCCGACGCCAGGTCCGCGAGCGCGTACGACGTCATCGTGTCGCGGGCGATGACACAAGGTCCCTGGTCGAGAGAGCTCTGGAGGCGCTCGAAGCGCAGGGCGACGGCGTCGGACCCGGCAAGGTACTCGGGCGCGTCGGCCGTGGCGAGCAGGACGATGCCCACACCGTCGACCGGCAGCAGGTCCACAGCCTCACGCGAGGCCGCGTCGAGCATCGCCTGGACAGAGGTCTCCCCCAACATCGTCGAGGCGAACCTGCTGAGCACCGCGGAGAGACGGTCCATCGACATGACCCATCACGTGGACTGGACTCCGCGGGGTCTGGTCGGAGCGCCCGCCTGTCGGCGAGCGGCGGCTCGCGCCGCGCCGCTCACGCTACCGCACGAGCAGAACCGACCCGGTGGGCGTAGGCTGAGGTGACGTCGCGGACTTCCGTGGCGCGACGCAGATAGCGGTGGCGCTGGCGATGCACACGCACGATGACGGCCGAGCCCGGTCCGAGCGCAACGCGTGACAGGACGTGTCGAGTCGCTGTGCCGAGCGTGCCAGGTGGAGGCGAAGGTCGACGGGGTCGCCCTGTCGGTCCTGTCGAGCGCGGGAGTCCCGGAGACGGTGTTCGTCACCGATCCCCGGTCCCGCCTGGTCGAGGACCTGCAGTTCACCCTCGGGGAGGGCCCCTGCGTCACCGCGGCGAGGTCGCGGTCACCCGTGCTGATCGAGGACCTGCGGGCGATCACCGCCGCGACGCGACAGTGGCTGGCGTTCGTGCACGAGGCCGAGTCCTCGGGGATCTGCGCCGTCTTCGCGTTCCCGGTCCAGGTCGGGGCCATCGCACTGGGAACCCTCGGGCTGTACCGCGCGCGGCCGGGGCCGCTGGAGCCCGGAGAGCTCCGGGCAGCGTTGCGCACGGTCGACCACATGGCCTCTGCCCTGCTGGACCTCGGTCTTCCCGGTGGCGACGGGGTCCCGGAGGCGGCGTACCGCATGGAGGTGCACCAGGCCGCGGGGATGGTCATGGTGCAGACGGACAGCAGCATCGCCAGCGCGTTGGCGCGGCTTCGAGCGACCGCGTTCAGCGAGGGGGTCCCGATCAACGATCTCGCTGCCGACGTCGTGGCTGGGCGCCGTCGATTCTTCAAGGAGGAGCAATGACCGACCGTTCAGCCGAGGACAGCAGCGTGAGGCAAGGCCTCCGGGGCGCGCTGCTCTCCGAGCGCTTCGTGGCCCTCGCAGACACCCTGGTCGCCGACTACGACGTGGTCGAGCTCCTGGAAGGTCTCATCCAGAGCTGTGTCGACGTCCTGGACGTCGACGAGGGGGGTCTGCTGCTGGCCGACCAACGCGGCAACCTTCAGGTGGTCGCCGCGTCGAACGAGGCGACCCGGCTCGTCGAGCTGCTGCAGCTGCAGTCGGACGAAGGCCCGTGCCTGGAGTGCGTCGCGACCGGTGTGGCGGTCTCGGCACCGGACCTCTCGGCCGAGCGGGAGCGCTGGCCCACCTTCGCGTCGGCGGCGATCTCCGTGGGGTTCTCGGCGGTGCACGCGCTCCCGATGCGGCTACGTGACGAGACGATCGGCGCCCTGAACCTGTTCACCTCCCAGGTGCGACCCGGTCTGGAACCGGAGGACCTGCGCATCGCCCAGGCGCTCGCGGACGTCGCCACGATCGGGATCCTCCAGCAGCGCGTGCTCTCGCGGACCTCGCTGCTCGCCGAGCAGCTGCAGACCGCGCTCAACTCCCGGGTCGTCGTCGAGCAGGCCAAGGGAGTGCTCGCGGAGCGCGGACGCCTGGACATGCAGGCCGCCTTCGACCGACTGCGGCAGTACGCCCGCAGCCACAACGAGAGGCTGAGCGACGTCGCGGGCCGAGTCGTCCAGGGTGAGCTCGCCCCCGACACCGTCCTGGGCGCGCCACCGGCGGACTCACAGGGCTGAACGTCCACGGCGGACCCGCGCGTCTCACATGTCAGCGGGGCCGCCGGGCCACTGGGCATATCGTTCGGTCCGGCTGACCCCACACGACGACGGAGAGACCACATGGGTTTTGTGTACGCGTTCGCCAGCGGCAGCAAGGACCAGCGCGACCTGCTGGGCGGGAAGGGCGCGAACCTCGCGGAGATGACGAACCTGGGGCTGCCAGTGCCGCCCGGGTTCACGATCACCACCGAGGCCTGCCGCGCCTACCTCGCCGACGGCCACGACCCGGACGGCCTCGCCGAGGAGATCTCCGAGCACCTGGCCGCACTCGAGGAGACGATGGGACGCCGGCTCGGCCACCCCGACGACCCGCTGCTGGTGAGCGTGCGGTCCGGCGCGAAGTTCTCGATGCCCGGGATGATGGAGACCGTCCTCAACATCGGGCTCAACGACGAGTCCGTCGTGGGACTGGCGCGACAGAGCGAGGACGAGCGGTTCGCGCAGGACTCCTACCGCCGGCTGCTGCAGATGTTCGGCGCCACCGTCCTCGACATCGACGCCGAGCACTTCTCCAGCGCGCTGGACGCGGCCAAGGAGGCGCGCGGCACCGAGAGCGACCTCGACCTCGACGCCGACGACCTGCGCGCGCTGGTCGAGACGTTCAAGGCCATCGTGCGCGAGCAGGCCGGCCGGGAGTTCCCGCAGGACCCGCGCGAGCAGCTCGACCTCGCGGTCCGCGCGGTCTTCGACTCCTGGAACACCGACCGGGCCCGGCTCTACCGCCGCCAGGAGCGGATCCCGGACGACCTCGGCACCGCGGTGAACGTGCAGGCGATGGTCTTCGGCAACTTCGGCATGGACTCGGGCTCGGGGGTGGCGTTCACCCGTGACCCGGCCAGCGGGAACCAGGGCGAGTACGGCGACTACCTGCAGAACGCGCAGGGCGAGGACGTCGTCGCCGGCATCCGCAACACCATCAGCCTCGCCGACTTCGCCGAGGTCGACCGCCGCTCGCACGACGAGCTGCTGGGCATCATGGCCCGCCTCGAGCGGCACTACCGCGACATGTGCGACATCGAGTTCACCGTCGAGCGCGGCAAGCTCTGGATGCTGCAGACCCGGGTCGGCAAGCGGACTCCGGAGGCGGCGTTCCGCATCGCGATCCACATGGTCGACGAGGGCCTGATCCAGATGGACGAGGCGGTCACCCGGGTCTCCGGTGAGCAGCTGGCGCAGCTGATGTTCCCGCGGTTCGACGCCTCGGCCGAGCGGGTCCTGCTCGCGACCGGGATGAACGCCTCCCCCGGCGCCGCCGTCGGCAAGGCGGTCTTCGACTCCGACACCGCCGTGGAGTGGGCCGAGCGCGGCGAGGACGTGATCCTGGTCCGCAAGGAGACGAACCCCGACGACCTGCGCGGCATGGTCGCCGCCCGGGGCATCCTCACCAGCCGTGGCGGCAAGACGTCGCACGCGGCCGTCGTGGCGCGCGGCATGGGCCGCACCTGCGTGTGCGGCGCCGACGCGCTCGACGTCGACGCGAAGGCGCGCGAGTTCCGGACCCGCGACGGCGTGACCGTGCGCGAGGGCGACGTGGTCTCCATCGACGGCACCACCGGCGAGGTCTTCGCCGGCGAGGTCCCGGTCTCGGCCGCCCTGGTCGTGCGGCACTTCGAGGGCGAGCAGGTCGAGGACGACCTCGTGCACGCGGTGAGCCGGATCATGGCCCACGCCGACGGCGCCCGCCGGCTCCGTGTCCGCACCAACGCCGACACGCCCGAGGACGCCGCACGCGCCCGCAGGTTCGGCGCCCAGGGCATCGGCCTGTGCCGCACCGAGCACATGTTCCTCGGCGACCGGCGCGAGCTGGTCGAGAAGCTGATCGTCGCCGAGGACGAGGACACCCAGCACGCCGCCCTCGACGCCCTCCTCCCCCTGCAGCGCCAGGACTTCATCGAGATCTTCGAGGCGATGGACGGCCTGCCGGTCACGATCCGGCTGATCGACCCGCCCCTGCACGAGTTCCTCCCCGACCTCACCGAGCTGTCGGTGCGCGTCGCACTCGCCGAGGAGCGGGGCGACGTCGAGGAGCGGGACCGGGTGCTGCTGCGCCACGTACGCCGCCTCCACGAGCAGAACCCGATGCTCGGGCTCCGCGGCGTACGCCTCGGCATCCAGATCCCGGGGCTCTTCCGGATGCAGGCCCGCGCGATCCTGGAGGCGGCCGCGGACAGCGTCGCCGCCGGGATGCGGCCGCGGCCGGAGATCATGATCCCGCTGGTGGCCAGCGTCCGGGAGCTCGAGCTCGTCAAGGCCGACATCCTCGCCGTCGCCGGCGAGATCGAGGAGGCCCGCGGGGTCACCCTGGACTACTCGGTGGGCACGATGATCGAGCTCCCCCGCGCGGCGTTCCTGGCCGACCGGATCGCGAAGGAAGCGGACTTCTTCTCCTTCGGCACCAACGACCTGACCCAGATGGCCTGGGGCTTCTCCCGCGACGACGTCGAGGCGTCGTTCTTCGCCCGCTACTTCGAGCACGCGATCTTCGACGTCTCCCCCTTCGAGTCCCTCGACCAGCTCGGGGTCGGCGGGATGGTCGAGATGGGCACGAAGAAGGGGCGCAAGACCCGCCCCGACCTCAAGGTCGGGGTCTGCGGCGAGCACGGCGGCGACCCTCGCTCGATCCACTTCTTCGACCGGGTGGGTCTCGACTACGTCTCCTGCTCCCCGTTCCGCGTGCCCGTGGCGCGGCTCGAGGCGGGGCGCGCGGTGCTCCTCCGCCGCGCCGACGGCTGATCGGTCGGGGCTCGCCGGGCTCGATGACAGATACCCCAGGGGGTATCTGTACGATGGTGGCGTCCCTACGGGGATCCACCCCGACGAGAGGAGAACCCATGTCCGACCACGGCCAGGAGGTGCTGCGCGAGCTCACGCCGCTGCACCGCAACCTCCGACACGCGATCCCGGAGGTGTACCAGGGCTTCAGCGCGCTCTCCCAGGCGGCGTTCGCCGACGGCGCCCTCGACCGCCGCACCAAGGAGCTGATCGCGCTCGCGATCGGTGTCGTGGAGGGCTGCGACGGCTGCATCGCCTCGCACGGCCAGGCGGCCGCGCGCGCCGGCGCCACCCGCCAGGAGGCCGCCGAGTCGATCGGCGTCACGTTCCTCATGCACGGTGGCCCGGCGACGATCCACGGCGCTCGCGCGTACGACGCGTTCTGCGAGTTCGCGGACGCCGTCGAGGCCGGCGACGGGGCAGCCTGATGTGCCGCCCGGTCCGCTGCCGGACCTGCTCGAGGACGACCTGGGCGGGCTGCGGGCGGCACGTCGCGTCGGTCCGTGCCGGCGTACCGGCGGACCAGTGGTGCCCCGGGCACGATCGGGGTGAGCGCCAGGGCGGCCTGCTCTCGCGGATCTTCGGTCGCTGAGCCACCCGGCGCGCCGCCCGCGCCGGTTCCACGCCGGTCTCCAGTCGACCAGGCTCGGGCCACACAGCCGGGACCTACGCCTCTCGTGCGGCGGGCCGGCGGGCACGATGCTGGAGCCGAGGAGCGACGATGACGATCCAGGTCCCGCAGCCCGCCGGTCGGACCGACGCCGGCCGCCTCGTGGCGCACCACGAGCCCAGGCCGCTGCTCGCAGCGGTGACCATCTCGCTCAAGGTCCTCGTGGTCCTGGCGATGATCCGGGTGGCCACCGACCCGGACTGGGCCAACCTCGACGGGAAGGCGCCCGTGGCACGGGCGATCCTGTTCCCCGTCGTGGTGCTCGCCCTACCCACCCTCTGGGCGGTCACCCGGCGCAGCGACGCCTACCCGTGGGTGGCCGACCTGCTGGTCACGCTGACCGTGTTCGGCGACGTGGTGGGCAACCGGCTGGACCTGTACGACGCGGTGACGTGGTTCGACGACGCGATGCACCTCGCGAACGCGGCGATGGTGAGCGCGGCGTACGTCGTGCTGACGGTGGCACGGCCGGCCTCCCCCGCGGGTGTCGCGCACACCGCCGTCGCCGCCGGGCTCACCGCCTCGCTCGCGTGGGAGCTGTTCGAGTACGGGTCGTTCCTGACCAGGTCGACCGAGTGGTCCACGGCCTACTCGGACACCGTGGGCGACCTGACGCTCGGGTGGCTGGGTTCTGTCCTCGCTGCCGCCGTCCTGGTGATCGCGCGACGTGGGTCGTCGGGCACCGGCGGTCTCCTCAGTCGGACGCTCCGGAAGTAGCCGGCCCGCCGTGGTCGAAGTGGTGGACGACCGCGTCGTCACCCGGGTAGACCAGCGCCTCCCGGCCGGTGTCGGACCAGCGGACGACGTACGGCGGTGACCCGTCCTCGTGGCGGACCTCGACGATCTCGCCGTCGCGGACCGGACCTCCGACCTGCGCGCTCCGCACGATGAGCCGATCACCGACCGTGGCGAACATCGTCCTCACCTCTCCTCCGCGGGCGGGATCGCCCACCTCCAGGCTCGCGGACGGGGCGGACCGCGGCCACGGCCGAACGCCACGGACGGCCCGGGACCATCGCCGGCGCCGCCTCAGGACCATCCGCCCTGCCCGGCTCAGCGAGCTGCGGCGTCGTACGCCTCCGCGAGCCAGGCGCACAGCTCGTCATCGATCTCGTCGATGTCGCGGATCTCCACGTGATGCATCCAGGTGGTGGGCGCCGGGTGGGCCACGGACTTGAGCCGTGGGGAGACGACCTCCCGCGGGAGCGCGAACGACACGACGGCCGGCACGTCGCTGTCGACGTACTGGCCGGGACGCCAGACGTAGGCGAACCCGCGTCCGTGGTGGAACCCGACCTGGCTCTTCGTGGTCGTGACCGTCGCGTCACCCCACCCGTTCACCACCTCCTCGACCCGCCGGCAGATCGCGAGTCCGGCCGGGTGGCCGCGGAAGAGGTCCTCGGGGCCTCGTCGAGCGTCCTGTGCCATCCCGCGACGCTAGCGCCCGACCTGCGTCCAGGTGCGAGACCAGCCGCGCCGGAGGGGCCAACGTCCCGGACCGGTCGGGTCCGACGGCCGTTCCCTGCTCTAGCCCGCCGGAGGATGCTCGGTCGCAGGCGATTCGACCGCCGGCACCGGGAGGTGAGCATGAAGACTCGGACCTTCGACGAGCCGTCCGCGGGGGGCCGCGCGACCGCAGCCGCCCGGGTCTGGCTCGTCGCCGACGCCGCCGACCTGGGCGTGGCCACCCTCGGGGCCGAGACCAGCATCGGGACCGCGATGGACCTGACGCTGGCCTCCGGCCGCGGCCACGTGGTCGTCGTGGACGAGCGCGGGGCGCTCCTCGACGTGGTGCCGCTGGTCGTGCTCAGCACCGCCCTGCTCGCCGGCCTCCTCACCAGGTTCCAGCCGCTGGCCGCCGCGGTGGTCCCCGACGCGCCGGGGGTGGCCGCCGACGCGGAGCTCGCGGAGGCGGTGGAGGTCATGCTCGCGGCCGACCTCGACGCGGTCGGCGTGGTCGACCCACGGGGCCGGGCGGTCGGTCTGCTCACGTGGGCCGACGTCGGCCGGTTCGCGACCGCACCCGAGCACCTCGGGTCCTAGGTCCCGGGCCTGCGCGGCCTTCGACCATGGACGACGCGGCGCCCCGGCCTCACGATCGAGTCATGAACGAGGCCGCCGCGAGCATGGAGCACACGGACATCGTCGTGGGCGTGGACGGATCGGTCCACGCCGTACGCGCGGCGGACTGGGCAGCGGAGCAGGCACGTCTCGAGCGGCGTGCGCTGCTCGTGGTGAACGTCGGCGACGAGACGTCGCAGGTCGCGGTCGACCTGGCGGCCGCGCTGCGACGCAGGCACGCCGACCTCGACGTGCGGCCGCTGACCCTGCCCGGTGAGCCCCGGCAGGTGCTCCTCGACCTGTCCGAGCGGGCCGCGCTCCTCGTCGTCGGGTCCCGGGGCCGCGGCGCTCTCAAGAGCCTGCTCCTGGGCTCGGTCAGCGCCGCGCTCAGCGCGAGCGCCGCCTGCCCGCTGGTCGTGTGCCGCCCCGACGGGGAGCAGACGCCGGAGCGGGGTGTGCTCGTCGGCGCCGACGGTACGCCGGAGTCGGTGCCGGTGCTCGAGTTCGCCTACCGCCACGCCGCCCTGCACCACCTGCCCCTGACGGTCCTGCACTGCTTCTGGGACGCTGCCGCCGCGGTCGCCGAGTACCGCCGCGCGCGAGGCGAGGTCCACGAGCCGCCCGAGCTCGAGGACCTGCACCTCACCGTGGCGGAGTCGTTGGCCGGCCTGGCCGAGCAGTACCCCGACGTACCGGTGACGGTCACCCTCAAGCACGGGCTCGCGGACGAGGCCCTCGCCCCGCGCCACGACGGTTGGGACCTGGTCGTCGTGGGCCGGCACCCGATGGACTCGCTGTCCCGGCTGCTGGTCGGTTCGATCGCGACCACGGTGGTCGAGCGGTCCCGGTCGACGGTCGCCGTCGTCCCCCAGCAGAGCTCGGAGGCGTGACCGGAGGCCAGCCTCCGGCGCCCGACCCGGAGTGCGGTGAATGACGACATGGCGGCTCGGTCCCGGTCCTGGGGCGACCTGGTTCGGGTCGCCGCACTGGGTGTCGCCCTGGGTGTCGCCCTGGGATTCGTGGCCTGTACCGGTACGCCGTCGGACTCGCCGGACGGTGCGCCGGCCACGGCTTCGGCGACGCCCACGTCGACCCTCACGTACGCGCCCGGGCTGACGGCCGACCTCTACCTGCCGCGCGCCGGGAGGCGCGTCGCGCTGGTCGTGATGGTGCCGGGCGGCGGCTGGATGACGGCGGACCCCACCGGCTTCGCCGGGCTCGCCGCCGCGCTCGCCGCGGGAGGCGCCGCCGCGGCGCCCGTCCACATCCGGGCAGCCGAGGACGGCGTGACCTACCCCGCCCCGGTCGACGACGTCCTGTGCGCGGTGTCCGCGATCGTGCACGAGGTGCAGGCTCGCCGCCTCGTGCCGGACCCGGTCGTGGTGCTCGGCCACTCGTCCGGGGCACACCTCGCGGCGCTCGCCGTCCTGGCGGTCGACGACTTCGCGCCGACGTGCCGACACCCCGTCGTACGGCCCGACGCCTTGATCGGGCTGAGCGGGCCCTACGACATCTCCCGGGTCCCGGACCTGGCCTCCGCGCTCCTCGGCACCACCCCGGACGAGGATCCGGCCGGGTGGTCGAGCGCGAACCCGGTGGAACGGGCCGGTCTGCGGCCCGAGGTGCCCGTGCTCCTGCTCCACGGTGAGCGCGACGACCAGGTGCCCGTCGGCTTCACGATCCAGCTCGACGGAGCCCTGGAGTCAGCCGGACACCCGACGACGGTCGAGCTGGTGCCGGAGGCGACCCACGACACGATCTACACCGGCGACGTGTCGGCCGAGCTCGTCCTGGCGTGGCTGGACTCGGTCATCTGAGGACCATCGCCTCTCCTCCGCGCCGGAGCGCCCGCCGCTATCAGCCGCTGCGGTCCCCGGCCCGGCGCAGCGCCCCGGCCGCCGCCACCAGCAGCGCCGGCACTGCTGCCACCAGCCCGATCGACACCACCTGGACCGGGCTCACCGCCGTCGTGTCGAGCAGGTCGCGCAACGGCGCCCAGGCGACGCCGGCGACGAGCACCAGGGCGGCGAGCACGACCGAGCCCTCGACACCCCGGTCCCGCCAGCCCGCGCCCCGTCGCGGGGCGCGCAGGGCGAGCGCCAGCCAGAGTTGGGCGAGACCGAGCGACAGGAACACCGACGTCTGCTGGGCCGCGGTCCCGTCGACCGCGAGCGCCGTCGCGAGGGCGACCGCGGAGATGAGCACCGCCGAGGTCCCGATCTGGGGCAGCAGGCCGCCCAGGACCGACCGCTCGGGCGACGGAGAGGGTCGCGCCATGTCGCTCGGGTCGCACGGCTCGCCGCTGAACGCGACACCGGGCAGGCCGTGGGTGACCATGTTGATCCACAGGATCTGGCCCGGCTGCAGCGGCAACGGCATCCCGATCCACGGACCCACCAGCAGCACCAGCACCTCGGCGAGGCCGCCGGCCAGGCCGTAGCGCAGGAACCTGCGGATGTTCGCGTAGATCCTCCTGCCCTCCTGGACCGCGACGACCACGGTTCCCAGGTCGTCGTCCGCCAGCACGAGGTCGGCCGCCTGCCGGGCGACCTCGGTGCCGCGGTTGCCCATCGCGACCCCGATGTCCGCGATGCGCAGCGCAGGAGCGTCGTTGACGCCGTCGCCGGTCATCGCGACCACGGCACCCGTCCGCTGCCAGGCCGTCACGATGTCGACCTTGTCCTCAGGCCGGGTCCGGGCGTAGACCCCGATGTCCGCGATCCGCGCGACGTGGTCACCGCGCTCCACCTCCGCGCCGGTCGCCACTCCCGGCGCCCCGGCGGTGATCGACAGCTCGTCGGCGATGGCGCGCGCGGTCGCCGGATGGTCGCCGGTGATCATGATCGGGTGGATCCCGGCGGCCCGGCAGGAGGCGACGACCCCGCGTGCGGTCGACCGGGGAGGGTCGACCAGCGCGACGAGCCCGCGCAGCTGGAGCTCCGTCACGCGGGCGAGGTCGGGAGGGGGCGACGAGAGCGCGGCATCCGCCACGGCGAGGACGCGGAAGCCGCGCGCGGCCAGACCCTCGGCCTCGCGCAGCGCGACCTGCGCCTGTGCCGCATCGGCAAGGGCGGGGAGCACGGCCTCCGGCGCCCCCTTGCAGACCAGCAGGAGTCCGGTCGCCCCCTGGTGGAGCGTCGCCATCCGCTTCGACCCGCTGTCGAACGGCGCCTCGTCGACGCGCCGCCAGTCCGCGCCTGCTGCCGAGACACCGGGGTCGTGCTCCACGGCGGCGACCAGCAGCGCTGCCTCGGTCGGCTCGCCCCTGGCCTGCACCTGCCCGTCGACGGCGTCGGCGAGGTGCGCGTCGTTGCAGAGCACCAGGTCACGGACCAGCAGGGCCAGATCGGCGTCCGGCTCCCCGCAGGCCACGCCGACCGGCCGCTCCCGCCACTGCAACGGCGTCCACATCCCGGCGACACTCATCCGGCCCTCGGTGAGGGTCCCGGTCTTGTCCGAGGCCAGCACGGTGACGGAGCCGAGCGTCTCGACGGCAGGTAGCCGGCGCACGAGTGCGTGCCGGCGCGCCATCCGGAACGCCCCGAGTGCGAGCGCGATGGTCACGACGGCTGGCAACGACTCGGGGATCGCGGCGACGGCGAGGCTGACGGCCACCACCACCATGTCGGTGGCCGACTCTCCACGGGCTACCCCCGAGACCAGCACCAGTCCCGCCACGGCCAGGGTCAGCACCACCAGCTGGTGGGACAGCCGACGGAGCCGGGCCTGGAGCGGGGTCGGGCGAACTCCGGCCGCGACCACGGACGCGGCGATACGACCGAGCGCGCTGTCGGCCCCGGTCCGCAGCACCACCCCGTCGGCACGGCCGCGGACGACGACCGTGCCGGCCAGCACCTCGGCCCCACCGTCTCGGCCCACCGGCACCGACTCACCCGTCATCGCGGACTCGTCCACCTCGAGCCCGGACGCCCGGACCAGGCCGATGTCCGCGGGAACCACGTCGCCCGCGGCGAGGGAGACGTGGTCGCCCGCGACGATCTCGGGCGCCGGGACCCGCACGAACCTCCCGTCGCGCTCGACCGTGGCCATCGGGGCGCCGACGCGGTCGAGCGCGTCGAGGGCGTTGCCCGCGCGGACGTCCTGGACGACACCGATGCCCGTGTTCAAGACGATCACCGCCAGGATCAGGCAGGCGTCGGCGACGTCCCCGACCAGGGCGACGACGCAGAAGGCGCCGAGCAGCAGCAGGATCATCGGGTCCCGCAGCTGTCCCGCCGCGAGCCGTACCGGGCCGCGACGCGGTCCGCGCGGCACGAGGTTGGGGCCGTCTCGCGAGAGTCGGTCGGCCGCAGCCGCCGAGGTCAGCCCGATCCGGGTGCTCCCCTGCCCTGCGTCCATCGAACGTCCTCCCCGGTGCTTACCCCGGCACAACCCCCGCAGCTCCACGTGCGGGGGCCGTGCACTCCGGCCGACCGCCAGACGGTGATCCGACCGCGCCCGGTGCGTGACCGGGACCTTCATCGAGGCGACCGAGCTCGACGCTGCGCTGAAGGGCCACGTTCGTGATACCTCCCTCTACCGGCCGTCCTGCCTCCATGACACCGCGCGCCGGGTCCGATCGTCAGGGGACAAGGTCCCTCGAGACCGCGGTCCCCCGACCCTGCCGGGAGGCGCCCGGCTCGCGCACCGTGGAGTCGCGGGCACGCTCACGAGCGCTCATGCGGGACAGCAGGTCCGTCGGCTACGGCAGCTGGACGTAGCCGTTGCGCATCTTCCAGAGGAAGTACTTCTCGAACCCGAGCTTCATCCAGTGCGCCTGCGGACCCGGCACGAGGATGCCGTGCTTGCGCGGCGGCAGCATCTTGTCGGCGAGGATGATCACGCCGTTGTTGCCGGCGTCCATCACGCAGACCGCCGGGATGTCGCCGAACGGCTTCTCCTGTGTCGGCTGCTCGCCGCGCACCTGCAGGGCGATGTTGTCCGCCGCGACCGCCGCCTGGGCCTCGGTCGGGAACCCGGTCTTCGGGATGCCGACGGGCACCGCGGTCGTCCACGGTACGTCCACCGCCGCCGCGACCCCGACGGCGTACACGTCGTCGAACTTCTCGGTCTGATAGGTGTTGCGGACCCGGACGAAGCCCTTCGCGTCTGTGAGCCCGTCACTGCCGACCAGGAAGCCCTGGCCGAGGAACGGCGGCACGACCATGCCAAAGGCGAACTGCAGGGTCTCGCCACCATCGAGCACGAGCGCCCCGTCCTCGACGTGGTCGATCGCGGTGGCCAGCCGGGTCTCGATGCCCTGCTTCCTGAGGAACATCCCGAGCAGCTGCTCGCCGTGCGGCAGGCCGCCGATGCCGAAGTGCCCGAGGAACGGCTCGGCCGTCACGTAGGTCAGCCTGACCTCCTTGCGGAGACCGGCCTTCTTCAGCTGGTAGGCGGTGTTGAAGAGGAACTCGTACGCCGCGCCGAAGCAGCCGGCGCCCTGGGTCGCGGCGATCACCACGTCGCCGGGCTTCTCGAGGAACGCCTGCCAGGCGACCGCCGTCTCCTGCGCCTTCGGAAGCGTGGTGATCGTGCGGGCATGCTCGCGGAACCCGGGGACGACGTCCTCGTCGTTGCGGTAGCCGGTCGCGATCACGAGGTAGTCGTAGCGCCGGATCTGACCGTCCGACGTCGAGACGGTGTGGTCGACCGGGTCGACGCCGATCGCCGCGGCGTGCACGAACTCGATGCCGTGCTCGTCGAGCGTCGGCTCGACGGGGAAGGTGATGTCGGGTGCGTGCCGCTTGCCGAACGGCAGCCAGATCAGGCTCGGGGTGAAGAGGAACCGGTCGCTGTCGGACACGACGGTGACGTCGACGTCGCCGGCCAGCTCGTGCTTCACGCGGAGGGCCGCGGTCAACCCGCCGAAGTTCCCTCCCAGGACGATGACCTTCTGGCGCATGACGACTCCTCTCCTCGGTCCTGACTCCGGTGTACGCCGGCCCGCGCCGCACGGCGAGGGCCGAAGGACCCGCTCGGACCGGTCCGGAGTGCTCACCGGGCGACGCCGCCATCGCCCCGAGGCCCGGATGCCGGGCCTGTGCTGCGATCTCGATGAGTTCCGAAGAGATCTGCCCCGAGGAGATCAGGGCGAGGGGCTACGCGTCGTACTCGGGCGGGTAGCTCGGCCCGGCGTGCTCGATGTCGGCGTCGGCGGTCGGGAAGAGCAGCGTCTCGAGCCCGGAGTCGGACCAGCGGACCCAGAACGGGGGGTGACCGTCGGGGTGGTCGCCACCGACGACCTCGGCCACACGCACGGTGGCGGGAAGCGACCGCACGATGATCCGGTCACCCTTGAACGCGTACATCCACTGTCTCCTTCGTGTCGGGCACGGTCGGGCGGTCCGACCGGCCGAGCGCCATCAGCTGCACCACCCGCTGGCGGTCGAAGTCGCGGGCCGCGCCCGCTCCGACCACCCGGCCGAGGTAGAGAACCGCGATCCGGTCTGCGACCCGGAAGACGTCGTTGAGGTTGTGCGAGATCATCACGACCGCGATGCCCTGGTCCGCGAGGCGGCGCACCAGCGCGAGGACGACCTCCGTCTGGGAGACCCCGAGTGCCGCGGTCGGCTCGTCCATGATCAGCAGCCGGGTGTGGCGCAGGACCGCACGGGCGATCGCCACCGACTGACGTTGGCCACCGGAGAGCAGGCCGACCTTCTGCCGCAGAGAGCCCAGCGTCGTCACCGAGAGCGACCGCATCACCACGGCGGCCTGGATCTCCATCTCGTCGGTGTCCAGGCGGACGCCCCGGTGCAGCTCGCGGCCGAGGAACATGTTGTCGACGACATCGAGGTTGTCGCACAGCGCGAGGTCCTGGTAGACGGTCTCGATGCCGAGCTCGGCCGCGTCCCGCGGCCGGCGCAGCTCGACGGGCTCCCCGTCCCACAGGAGTCGGCCGCTGTCCGGGACATGGATGCCCGAGATGCACTTGATCAGGACCGACTTGCCGGCGCCGTTGTCGCCGGCGAGCGCGGTCACCTGTCCAGGGAAGACGGACAGGCTGACGTCGTCGAGGGCATGGACGTTGCCGAACCGCTTCTGGAGGTGCTCGACCTGGAGCAGAGGCGTCGGCGACGCGGCGACGAACCCGTCCATGGCCCGCCCTACCGGTCCTGTCGCTGCGGCCATCCGGCGCGCACCAGGAGCGCGTCGTACGCCGCCGGATCCCGGCGCTCGATCTCGTCGAGCAGGACCGCGCGCTCCTGGACCAGGGCCAGCACGGCCTCCGGCTCACTCGCGTGTGCCCGCAGCTGCCGGGTCGTTCGGAGCCAGCACGACTCGAGGTCCCCGCCCGACAGACGGGCGGCCTGCTCCCAGTCGCCGAGCCGGCGACCGGCCCGGTACTTGCCGAGCACCCAGGCGACCCCGGCCGGGCAGGTCACGCCGAGGAGGGCCGGGACGGCCAGCCACGACGGCCCCAGCAGCACCGGCAGTCCGAGCATCAGCGCGGCGCCGGCGCCGAACCAGGCCGTGAGCTCACGCACCATCCGCCGGCGTCGGGGCGGGTCCTCGATCCAGGCGTAGCCCGCCACGGCTCCCGCCGCGGCCACCACGCCGACCGAGACGATGGTCGCGAGCCAGCTGGCGCTGGCGCCGCTGGCGATGAACGCCACGAGCGCCAGGACCGAGAAGATCGTCCGCCACAGGGTCCGGTACGTCCTCACAGCTCCACGCTCCTCCCCATCAGCTGTGACCGGGAGGGCCGTTGGACTCACCCGGCCGGGACCTCCAGCCGGGATGTCGCGGCGGCACCGTGCCACGGTGTGGGTGAGGCCGGAGCGGTCGTCGCGGCCACTCGCGCGTGTGCTCGCCGTCCTCGCCGTGTTCCCGTTCGTGGGTGTGGACGAGCTCTACCGGCTCGTCCGGCGCACGAGGAGCTGACGACGCCCGGGCCGAAGGTCATCGGCCCCCGCGGACCAACCGCCCTGCCGGATCGCGGCCCGGGGCGGGACCGTCGCTGCCATGACCAGCCCCACGCTCTCGTTCCTCGGCGGCGCCGGCACGGTGACCGGCAGCAGGTTCGCGGTCTCCACCGGCGAGAGCGACGTCCTCGTCGACGCCGGGCTTTACCAGGGACTGGCCGAGCTGCGCCGGCGCAACTGGCACCCGTCCGACCTCGACCCGGCCGCCCTAGACGCGGTGGTCCTGACGCACGCCCACCTCGATCACTGCGGCTACCTGCCGCACCTGGTCCGCGAGGGCTTCACGGGGCCGATCCGGTGCACCCCGGAGACGGCGGAGCTCGTCGAGATCGTCCTGCGCGACAGCGCCCACCTCCAGGAGGAGGACGCCCGGCTGGCGAACGAGCGCGGCTACTCGAAGCACCGGCCGGCCCTCCCGCTGTACGACCTGGGGGACGTCGAGCGCACCCTGCCGCTGCTCGCGCCCGTCGCCTACGAGTCCAGGGTCGACCTGGCGCCGGACATCACCGGGCTGCTCACCCCCGCCGGGCACATCCTCGGCTCGTCGTGCGCGCTTCTGGACGTCGCCGGGCACCGGATCGTCTTCAGCGGCGACCTCGGCCGCGGCAACCACCCGCTGATCCGGCCCGCCGGGCCACGCCCCGCCGCGAGCACGGTGGTCGTCGAGTCGACGTACGGCGACCGGCACCACGAGCCCGCGGATCCGGAGCTGCTGGCCTCGGCCGTGCGCCGGACGGTCGCGCGCGGCGGCTCGGTGCTGATCCCGGCGTTCGCGGTCGACCGCACGGAGCTGGTCCTCATCGAGCTGCACCGTCTGATGAGCACCGGTCAGATCCCGCGGGTCCGCGTGCACCTCGACAGCCCGATGGCCCTCGCCGCACTCGCGGTCTACCGCCGGGCGTTCGCGGGAGCTCGGAGGTCGGGGCCCGACCTCCGGACCGCGATCGGCGAGCTGCATCTCGAGGCGGTCGCCGACGCGGCCGCGTCGATCCGCCTCAACCAGCCGACGGAGCCGTGCATCATCATCTCGGCCTCCGGCATGGCCACCGGAGGGCGCGTGGTCCACCACCTCGCCCACCAGCTCCCCGACCCGCGCAACTGCGTCGTGCTCACCGGCTACCAGGCCGTGGGCACCCGCGGCCGGCAGCTGCTGGACGGTGCCCGCGAGCTCAAGATCCACGGCCGGTACGTCCCCGTGCGAGCCGAGGTCGTGGACGTACCGACGTTCTCGGTGCACGCCGACGCCGACGAGCTGATGGCCTGGCTCTGCTCGGCCCCCAGCGCTCCCGACGTCGTGTACGTCGTGCACGGTGAGCCCCAGTCGTCGGCGGCGCTCGCGCGCCGGATCCGCACCGACCTGGGCTGGCTGGCGGTCGTCCCGAGACTCGACGAACGGGTCCGCCTCGACTGACGCCTCGGTCCGGGACGTTCGTCCCGGACTTGGTCGGCGTCGGACTCTCCCGCCGGCCTCCGGTGCGGAGGACGATGGGACCAAGGTCAGAACATCGTCGAGGAGGTGCACCATGAACGACGCCCTCAACCCTGGGACCATCGTGGTGGGCGTGGGCGCCCACGACACCTGGCAGGACGCCGCCGACTGGGCCGCCGACCAGGCCGCCCTGGAGAACCGGGCGATCACGCTCGTGCACGTGCTCGGTCCCGACGAGCAGCTCTGGCACGACCCGCAGGGTCGCGACCGGCGGATCGGTGTGCCAGCCGGCCCACCGAACTCCGACCTGGTGCTCGACCAGGCCCGGGCGCGCGTCGCGACCCGGCAGCCTGACGTCCCCGTCCGCACCACGCTGTGCGGCGGCGGGGTGCGCGGCTCCCTCCAGACGACGGCGCGCGAGGCGCGCCTGCTGGTCATCGGCTCGCGCCAGCACCGGACCCTGTGGTCGGTGCTGTTCGGGACGGTCGCGACCGGGGTCGTCCGGCGCCCGCCCTGCCCCACGGTCGTGGTGCACAGCACCCGCCGTGGCCGGACCGGCGACGGCGTCCTGGTCGGGATCGACGACACCGAGCACTCCCTCGCGCCCCTCCGGTTCGCGTTCCAGCAGGCGTCGTGGCGGCAGCTGCCGCTCAGCATCGTGCACGTCGCGACCGAGTCCCTCTACGGAGTCCCCACCGACGAGGTCGAGCAGCGCCTCGCCATGGCCGAGACCATCGCGGGCCTGAGCGAGGAGCACCCGGACGTGGAGCTCCGGACGGCGATCGCGCGCGGCGTGCCCTCCGACGCCCTGCTGCGTGCCGCCCGCGCCATGGACCTGGTGGTGCTCGGGTCCCACCACCGGCACCCGGTCACCGAGCTCCAGCTCGGCTCGGTCGTGGCCCCCGTGGTGGAGCAGGCGACCTGCCCCGTCGTGGTCGTGCCCGACGTGCCGGTCGCGGTCGGGGGGACGTCATGACCGGCATCCCGTCTCCTGCGATCCTGACGGCGTACGACTGCTGGCGCCTCCTCGAGCACGAGGAGATCGCCCGGGTCGCCTGGGCGACCGGCGACACGGCCGCCGTCGTCCCCGTGAACTTCACCGTCGTAGACGGCGCGCTGTGGTTCCGCGTGCACCCGTCCTCCGCCCTCGGCCAGCAGTGCCGGGGTGGGCGGGTCGCGGTCGAGGTCGACCACCTCGACGGCAGCGACCGCTCGGCCTGGAGCGTCGTCGTGCAGGGCACCGCCCAGCCCGTCGACATCCACGACGTCCCGGACCAGGCGATGGAGATCCGGCTCTGGCCGGCCGGCCCGTTCAGCATGTTCGTCCGGGTCGAGCCCGACGAGGTGACCGGACGCCGTCTCTGACCGCCTCTGACCGGCGGCTCCGATCGACAGCGAGCACGTCAGCGAGTCACTTCATGGCCTGGCCCTCGGCCTCGAGGGCCAGGGGCGGCGCGTCCGGGACCTGGCTCGGCGGCACGACCATCACGGGGCAGGCCGCGTGCCGCAGGGCAGCACGCGCCGTACCGCCCAGGTGCACGGCCGCCGGGACACCGTGCCCGCGGCGCACGATCACCAGCAGGTCCGCCTCCCGCGACGCGGCCACCAGGGCGTGGGCGGGCCGGTCGTGCACGATGCGCACGGTGGCCGCGACGTCCGGGTAGGCGACCAGCCACGGGTGCAGCAGCTCCTGGACCTCCGCCGTCCCCTCGCGCTCGACCTGCTCGCGGGCGACGCGGCCCTCGATGATGTCGTCGTAGGCGCTGGGCAGGTGCCACGCGTGCAGCACGACGAGCCGGGCGCCGCGGACGTCGGCCACCGCGAACGCCTGGCCGAGCACCGCGGCGGCGTGGGCCGGCGACTTCACGCCGACCACCACGACGCCGCCGTCCGGCTCGGTGACGCCGCGCTCACGCCACTCGGGAGGGACCTCGACCACCGGCACCGAGGCCCGCGCCGCCACCCGCGTGGCGGTGTCGCCGTCGACGAGGCGGTACCCCACCGGGCGGTCGTCGCGGCCGACGACCAGCGCCCGGGCGTCCTCGGCCGCGCGCAGCAGCTCGGCAGCGCGGGTGCCGTGGCGCAGCCGCGTCGTGGGCTCGACGGCGGTGCCGAGTGCCCGCACGTCCGCCACGGCCCGGGCGAGCACGGCCGCACCGGAGGGCGTGAGGTCCGCCGGGACCATCGGGACGAGCGGCGAGACCGCGACGAGGTCCGGCAGCACGTGGACCAGCTCGAGAGCGGCGCCGGTACGACGGCACTCCTGCACCGCGTAGCGCAGCGCGCCGCGGTTGGTCGCCGTGCCGTCGACGCCGACGACCACAGACCCTCGGGTGCTGATGGCGTTCATGGTCTCCTCCTCAGCCGAGATGGCTCCTCACCTCCATGCTCGACCGGCGCCGGCCGGCGCTCCAGGGACCAAGGGCCCCGAGGCGCGAGGCCGATCGGCGCGGCGCCGCACCTCGGCCGTGGGCCGGACGAAGGTCACGGTCGGGCCGTGACGTAGGGCCCTGCCCCCACCCCAGCCCGGGCAGCAGCCTGGACGTGAGCGAGCTTCCTACACCCAGAGGTCGTGGACGTCATGACGGTCACCACCGGCACCACCAGCTCCACCGGCGCCCCTCTCCCGCGCCCGGAGAAGGCCCGCTTCGGGACGGGCGCACGTGTGCTCCTCGGCGTGGTCTCCGCGCTGCTGCTGCTGACCGGCTGGGCGCTGCTGGCGGCCGGCGCGATCGCGGTCGGCGCCGACACCATGGCCCGGGACGGGAACGGCTACCTGATGAGCGACACCACCGAGTGGACCTCACCGGGGTACGCCGTGCAGTCCGACACCGTGCTGGTGCACCAGGGCCCGATGGGGTTCTCGCTGCCGCACCGCATGCTCGGACGCTTCCACGTCACCGCGGTCCCGACCGGGACCGAGGGCGTGTTCGTCGGCATCGCCTCGGCCGATGACGTCACCCACTACCTCCGCGACGTCGCGCGGACGACGATGACCGACCCGTACTCCGACGTGACGACGAGCCGGTTCGTCGACGGCGGATCCCCACGGGTCGCCCCCGCCGACGCCGACTTCTGGGTCGCCTCGACGGTCGGCGCCGGGCCCCAGGAGCTCACCTGGGACCCCCGGCCCGGCAGCTGGCGGCTGGTCGTCATGAACGCGTCCGGTACCACGCCGGTGGCGGCCGACGTCGCCGTCGGCGCCGAGGCCCCGGTCCTGAACACCGCCGGCCCGGTGCTCCTGACGACCGGCGTCGTCCTGCTCGTCGCGGCCGCGGCAGGCGGCGTGCTCTGCCTGCGCCGCTCCTGATCGTCCCACCAACCCCACCACCGAGGAGTAGTCATGAAGGCAGCAGTCGTCACCAGCTTCACCGAGCCGCTCGAGCTCCAGGACCGTCCGGTCCCCGAGCCCGGCCCGGGTGAGGTGCTGGTCCGGATCGAGGCCAGCGGCCTGTGCCACACCGACATCCACGCCGCGCACGGCGACTGGCCGGTCAAGCCTGCCCCGCCGTTCGTCCCCGGCCACGAGGGTGTCGGCATCGTGGAGCAGGTCGGGGCCGGCGTCGACGCCGCGCGGGTGGGCGAGCGCGTCGCGATCCCCTGGCTCGGCCACGCCTGCGGCCACTGCGACCACTGCGTGTCCGGCTGGGAGACCCTGTGCGAGGAGCAGCGCAACACCGGCTACTCCGTCGACGGTGGCTTCGCCGAGTACGCCGTCGCCGACGCCGACTACGTCGTCCGGGTACCGGCCGGCGTCAGTCCCCACGACGCCGCGCCTCTGACGTGCGCCGGGGTCACGACGTACAAGGCGATCAAGGTCGCGCACATCCGGCCGGCCGAGCGGGTGGCGGTCTTCGGGATCGGGGGGCTCGGGCACCTCGCGGTGCAGTACGCCCGCCTCGTCGGCGCCACCGTGATCGCCGTCGACATCGACGACCAGAAGCTCGAGCTCGCCGCCGAGCTCGGCGCGGACCACGTGATCAACGCCGGGAAGACCGACCCGGTCGCCGCGATCACCGAGCTCGGGGGCGCGGACGTCGCCGTGGTGCTCGCGGTCATCCCGCACGTGTTCGAGAGCGCGTTCGCCGCGCTGCGTCGCGGTGGCCGCCTCGTCTGCGTGGGGCTCCCGCCCGAGCAGGACGGCCCGATGAGCCTGCCGATCTTCCCGACCGTGCTCAAGGGCATCTCGGTCATCGGCTCGATCGTCGGCACCCGCCAGGACCTCGTCGAGGTCTTCGACCTGCACGCGCGGGGCCGCACCCGGGTGATCGCCGAGACGCGCAAGCTCGACGAGGTCAACGCCTCGATCGACGACGTCCTCGCCGGCCGGACGACCGCACGGATCGTGTTCGAGTTCTGACCTCCCCCGCCGCTCCCCGGTCTCCCTGTCCCGGACCGGGGAGCGGCCATGTCCGGTTCCCGGTCGGACCGGGTCCAACGCCCCTACCCGGGTCGCCGCGGCCGGCGGAGCCTGGAGGTATCGGATCTCGCAGTCAGGAGGGCGTCATGGACAACACCCAGCTCAGGATCGTCGTCGCGGTCGCCGACGCCGAGGACAGTGCGGCCGCGGTCCGCTTCGCGGTCACCGAGGCGAAGCGGCGCCACCTCCCGGTGACGCTGGTGCACGTGCTGCACCCGGTCCTCATCAGCGAGGGCAACCTGAACGCCGCCACCACCGAACCCATCGTGGTCCGGGCCCGTCAGATGCTCGCCGACCTCGAGACCCAGGTCCGTGGCGAGCTCGGAACCGAGGGATCGGTCACCAGCGAGCTCGTCGTCGGCCACCCGGGGGCGGCGCTGGCGGACGCGACCCGCGACGCCGCGCTGGCCGTGCTCCAGCCCGAGCGCATGGGCGAGCACCGGCACATCCCGACGTACTCGGTCGCCAGCGCCGTCACCGCGCGCTCCCACACGCCGGTGGTCGCCGTGCCCGCCGACTGGTCCGAGCCCGGAACCGGCCCGGTGACCGTGGGCGTCGACCTCGACGGCAGCTCGGCCACCGTGCTGCAGGCGGCGTTCGAGGAGGCGCAGGGGCGCGGCGTGGGGCTCCGCGTGGTCCACGCGTGGCGCTACAGCGAGGCGTTCGACGGTGTCGTCTTCGAGGGGGAGCGTCAGTCGCACCACTCCAGCGAGCTGGCCGACGAGATCCGCGCGCAGCTGGCGCCGCTGGAGAGGAAGTTCAGCGGCGTGCCCGTCGAGCTGTCGGTCCGGCACGGCCGGGCTGCCGACACCCTTGTGACGGAATCGGCGCTCTCGTCACTCATCGTCGTGGGCCGGCACCACACGCGCCTCAACCGACACCTCGGCTCGATCGTCCGTGCCGTGCTCCACGAGTCCCGGTGCCCCGTGCTGGTGGTCGACCCCGGCGCCTGAGCTCAGGCGTCGGCGATCGACGTGATCCAGGACTGGTGCGTCGCGCTGTTCTTGGTGATCGCGAGCAGCTCGTCCATGTGCGGCTCGAGTCCGGTGACCTTGTCGAGCGGGACGCCGACGACGAGCTGGAAGCCCAGCCCGCGCCAGGCCTGCACCGCGCGGCCGGCGAACTCCGAGTCGGCCTTCACGAAGCCCTCGTCGAGGAAGACCGGAGCGAAGCGCGGGCGGGACCGCATCTCGTCGCCGAGGCGGAAGCGCAGCGCCGAGCCGACGATGAACGCCACCAGCTCCTGGCTCTCGCCGCCGCTCTTCTCCCCCAGGGTCCGATAGGTCGCGCGCAGCTCGCCGGTGAGGTGGTCGTAGCGCTCGGCGCTGATCTCGACGTGCCGGCGTACGTCGAGCAGCCGGTCGCGGTCGGTGAGCGCTGCCGCGACTCCCCCGACCTGGCTGGGCTTGCGCAGCTGGTTCATGAACCGGCTGAGGTCGGCGAAGCGCTTCTCCATCGCGGCCTCGTCGAGGTCGGTGGTGGTGGCCGACGACAGCGCGCGCAGGTCCTTCATGAACGCCTGCACGTGGGCGGGGGCGAGCCGGCGCAGCCGGATCCGCAGCCGGTCGCCCGAGGCGCCGAACTCGAGGCGCCGCAGGATCGCGTTGATCGGGCCGAGCCGGTCCTCGATCTCCTCGATCGAGGCGGCCATCGCGCCGACGAGCGGGACGAGGTCCTGGCCGCTCCACTCGGTGAGCCGCCGGCGCCACTCGGAGCGCCGGGCGGCCAGGCCCTTGCCGCGGATCTCCTCGAGGATCCGGGCGTAGTCGGGGTAGGAGTCCGCGGTGGCGCCGAGGTTCGGTGAGTCCCACTGGAACTTGTAGACCCGGAAGACCTGGGCCAGGTCCTCGTCGACCCGGGCGATCTCGGTCTCGGCGTCGGCGACCGCGTCGCGCAGCCGCTCGGCGAGCCGCTGCGAGGTCTCGGCGAACCGGTCGAGGTCGTCGGGGTCCGCGGGCGCCGCCGCGGCCGCGAAGTCGGCGGCGAGCGCCGCCTCCTGCTCCTCGGTGAGCTCGACGTCCATCGCGTCGAGCCGGTCCTTCACGTGGTCCTCGGCGTCGACCAGCTCGGCGTGCGCGGCGTTCAGCTCGCGCTGCCGCTCCTCGACGCCGTAACGGGTGCGGCGGGTCTCCTCCAGCCGCGCGGAGAGGTCCGCGATCTGCGCCTCCAGCGCGTGCAGCTGGTCGTCGGAGCCGAGGATCTCGGAGCGGCGCCGCTCGAGGTCGGCGATCCGCCGGTCGCTGCCGTCGACGTCGAAGTCGTCGAAGCGCGCGGTCGCGACGGCGTCGTACGACGTCCGCTGCTGCTCCAGCACGCGGGCGCGGCGGTCGAGCTCGGCGGCCTCGGCCGCGATCGCGTCGAGCTGCTCGCCCGTGCTCGCGAGCTCGGCGTCGATCTCGGCGATCGCGTCGGCGTTCGAGAAGCCGATGATGCTGCGCAGGTCGTTGCGGCCGTGCGCGCCGCGGCGGCCGTTGCGGGTCTGGCCCGCCAGCGTCACCCGGAAGCCCGGGCCGGAGAGCCCGGCGGCGTCCTCGACGCAGAGCGCGTTGCGCGCCGGGTCGTCGACGTGCGCCTGCACCCAGCCGCTGAACGGCGAGTCCTGGAACAGCAGCTTGCCCGCGACCCGCTCGGGGTCGGCCGGTCCGAGGTCCGGGAGGTCGAGCTCGACGCCCTCGAACACCAGCCGGCCGCGCATCCGCAGCCCGTCGATCGCGGAGGAGAACTGCTCGAGCCGGTCCAGCGGCACCAGCATCATCCGGGCGCTGGCGCCGAGCACGGTCTCGATCGCCACCCGCCAGCGCGACTCGTCGGGCGCCACGTCGACGAGCTCGGCGACGTAGGGCAGCTCCGCGACGTCGATGCCACTCGCCTGGGCGACCTCGGCGCGCAGCTCGTGCATGCGGGCCGGCACCCGGCCGGAGCGGCTCTCCAGCGACGCGCGCTCGCGGCGCAGCTCGGACTGCCGCTCGCTGAGCGGGAACTGCCGGCGCAGCACGCCGTCGCGCTCCTGCCGGATCCGCTCCTGATCGCGCTGCCAGCCGGCCAGCCACTGCTGGGCGTGCAGCTGCAGCACGGTGAACGCCTCGACCGACATCAGGGCGGCGTCGATGTCCGGCGCCTGCGCGTCGCTCGCGTCGATCAGCGGCAGCAGCCGCTCCTGCAGCACGGTGCGGCGCGCGAGCCGGTCCTCGCGGACGACCTGCTCCTGCTCCAGCGACAGCGCCAGGGCCTGGAGGCTCGAGCCGCCGGCGGCGCGGTGCGACTCCTTGGCCGCCTCGAGGTCCATCAGCAGCGACCGCTCGGCGGACGTCGTCGCTGCGAGCTGATCGCCGTTGGTCGCACGGTCGGCCCGGTTGGTGACGACCGCGCTCTCGATCAGCCGGAGGTGGGTGCTGAGCAGCCACTTGCGCAGCGGGGTGTCACCGGCCAGCGTGACGCCGTACGAGTCCAGCTCGGCGAGCCGCCGCGTCGCGGCCACCTTGCGCTCGTGGAGGTCGGTGATCGGCGCCAGCAGCTCGAGCTTCTGCTCCTCGGTGCGCATTGCCGAGTGGGCGGTGTCGAGGTCGTCGAAGTGCTCGATCGCGCGGTCCGCTGCGGCGTACGTCGCCGGCCGCTCGAGCACCATGTCCTTGTAGAGCTCGTCGACGCTGCGGACCTGGTTGCCCGCCTGGATGCGCGCCAGCAGCCGCAGCGCCTTGGCGCCGTCGCCGTTGGCGCCGATGCCGAGCCGGGCGTGCAGCACCGCGGCGAACTCGGCGTACGTGCGGTGCACGCGGATGCCGGGGAACAGCTTCTTGAGCGTGTTCGCGTGGAACCGCTCCGGCACGGCGACCTCGAGCGCGTCCAGCGCGAGCGCGCCCTCGTGCGTGGCGAGCTGCATCTGCACGTCGCTCGAGCGGGTGGCGCGGCGGGGCACGTAGTAGGTGCGCAGCGCGGTGAAGCGCCCGCCCTGGTCGTTGACGAACGTCATCGCGATCGCGCCCCAGGTGTCGGCGCCCTTGCCGCGCAGCAGCTTCTCGACCGGCCGGCCGGTGCGCGGGTCGTCGACCACGTCGACCGCACCGCGCAGGTACGACAGCAGGTTGCGCTGCCCCTCTCCGCGGGCGCGCCCGGCGACGGCGTCGTTCGACGCGCCGTTGAACTTGGTGTCCGACGGCATCATCAGCGCGGTGTAGGCGTCGAGGATCGTGCTCTTCCCGACGCCCGAGGCACCGGAGATCATCGTCGCGTCGCCGCGCAGCGGCACCGAGGTGAGGCCGCCGAAGCCGCCCCAGTTCACCAGCTGCAGCAGGGCGGCGCGCCACTGCACGGTGTCGTCGGCCGGCGTCGCGACGTCGCTGCGCTCGAAGAGGCCGTCCGGGGAGACGTGCTCGATCTCGTCGATGGACATGCTCACTCCTCCTCGAAGAGGTCGGCGTCGTCGGACTCGACGGGTACGTCGCTCGCGTTCGCGCGGACCAACGCCTCGAGCAGCTCCTGCAGCAGCTCGAGCGGGATCAGCGACTCCACGGCCTCGCTGATCTCGAACCGCTCGTCGGTCGCGGTGCCGATCAGCAGGCCCGCCTTCACGATGCCCGCGACGGCGTTGCGTGCCCGCTTCTCGTCACCGGCGACGTCGGTCGCGTGCGGCGGGCGGAAGCTCGCGACGTAGCCGACGATGTCCTCGCGGTCGATGTACACCCGGGTGTCGCCCCCGGCGAGACCCGAGCGGAGCCGGTCGCGCAGGTGCACCAGCACCAGCGTCTCCTCGCGCGACCAGGCGGCGTCGTACAGCAGCGTCGGGAAGCGCCCGCCGGTCTCGGACGTCGCCTGCCGCTTCCACGCGACCTCGCGGACCCGGTCGACCTGGAGCTCGAGGAACAGCTCGTTGAGCCGCGAGCGCAGCAGCCGCTCGTGCTCGACCAGCACCTGCCAGTCCCGCGGGTGCGTGCGGGCGCTGACGAAGCGCTGCTTGAGCAGCGTGACCAGGGCGTGCCGCTGCGCGTACTCCAGGCCGCCCTCGTCGCCCTCGAACAGCGAGACGGAGTCGTCGGCGACGTCGGCCTCGATCTCCAGCTCGCTGTCGACGTCGAGGTCGATGTCGAGGTCCACGGTCATGCGTTCTCCAGGTCCGGGTCGGGCAGCGGGGTGCGGGGCACGGCGAAGGTGCGCCTGCTCCCGTCGGGGCGTACGGCGGCGTAGGGCTCGACGGTGTCGTCGGGGCGCCAGCCCCGGTCCGCCGCGAGGTGGAGCAGGCCGAAGATCTCGACCGGGCGGCGCAGCGACGGCTCGAAGTCGTCGAACAGCGCGCCCAGCGACGCGGCGGGGTCGAGCGAGGTGAGCGCCGCGTCCAGCCGCTCGCGCAGCGAGGCGAGCTTGGGGCCGCCCTGGGCGACCAGGTCGGCGAGCGAGACCGGCGGCGCGTCGTCCGCGTCGGGCGTGACGATCCGCTCGGGCAGCACGTCGTCGGCCGGGTCGTAGAAGCGCTCGCGCAGGTGGTCGACGGTGACCCGCGCGGGCAGCAGCGGCACGTCGTGGGAGGCGCGCGGGCCGGTGGTCGCGACCCAGGTCATCAGCTCGGACTCGACCTGGCGCAGCGTCTGCTCGAGCTCGCGGTCGCGGGCCGCGTCGTGGGAGACGATGTACTCCTTCAGCGTCGCGGTGACCCGCGACCGCTGGGCGAGCACGCGGTCGAGCCCGTCGCGCACCAGTCGCACGGTCCCGTGGAGCTCGGCGCGCTCGGCGTCGCTGAGGATCCGGTCCGACATCGGGTGCTCGAGCAGGGCGGTGAGATCCTCGCGCAGCTGGGTGACCAGCGCGTCGTCGCGCAGCAGCGCGAACGCGCCCTCGAACGCACGTCCCTCGTGGGTCGCGGTCATCAGCGCGTCGGCGCGGGCCAGGTAGTCGTCGATCACCTCGCCGGCCGGCCGGTCCTCGGCGCGGAACGCGGCCAGGATCTCGGTGCGGATCGTCGCGAAGCGCTCCTCGACCCGGGCGAAGTCGCTCGGCAGCGCCGAGATCAGCGACAGCAGCTCGGTGAACCCCTCGAGCATGTAGTCCTCGGTCGCCCCCACCAGGTCGGCGCCGTCGACCAGCCGGTCGCGCTCGGCCTGCAGCCGGGCGATCTCCTCGTTGAGGATCGTGACCCGGGCGGACCGGTCGGGGTTGGCCTCGGAGTTGAACCGCCGGACCGTCCCGAGGATCGTGGTGATCCGGTGCTCGCTGAGCGTGGCCCGGTCGCGCGCGAGGTTCTTCACCAGCTCGAGTGCCTGCTGGGCGTGCGAGGTCAGCACGTAGACCTCGTTGCCGCCCTCGTCCAGCGAGCGCACCAGCCACTGGCCGCGCATCCAGCGCTGGCAGATCTCGCGACCGGTGCCCGTGGGCACGTCCTGCTCGCCGGTACGCCGGATCTCGGCGAGGTGCTCCTCGACCTGGGTGTGCAGGCGGGCGGTGGGGATCGGCCTGTTGTTGCGCCCGAAGGCCGCGCGGAAGATCGTGATCACCACTGGCGCCTGGCGCTGGTGGAGCAGGGTCAGCGTGGGCTGCGCGAACGCGCCCTTGACGCGGGCGAGCTCGCCCCCGATCTCACTCACTGCCCGTTCCCCCCGATCGACCTGCGCTGCGACGACACCCTAGAGGGGGCCTCAGACAGGGCAGGGCGCGCCCTCGCAGCAGGGGCGGATCCACCCGCACCCGTCACAGCGCTCGTGCGAGGTCTCCCACCGCAGCATCGTTCCGCAGTTGGGGCACGGTTCGGTCAGGTCAGCCACGCTCCGACCCTAGGCCGACCGGGCGGCGTGATCGGTGCGACACGCCTTGTGCCGGAGGGGTTGCGTGACGCCCGCCACAGTCATATGTTAATCAGAATTCACATTCTCCCGGGAAAGCAGGTGGCCTCATGCCCCAGATCAACAGGCGCGGTGTCCTCACCCTCGGAGCCGCCCTCGGCCTCACCAGCGCCGCGAGCGCGGCGCTCCCGCCGGCGGCCTGGTCGTGGTCGCCGGCCGGCTCCGTGCTCGGCACCGGCAGCGGCGTCGACCCGCAGTGGGTCTGGGACGACACGATCGACCGGATCATGGCCTCGGTCATCCAGAACGGTCAGGTGCCGGCGGTCAACGAGGCGATCCTCCCCCGGGTCGACAACAACGACCCGCTGCCCACCGGCCTGCCGCCGGAGCTCTCGGCGTACCTCGGCGATGCGGTGAAGATGCCGGCCTGGGCGGACATGACCAAGCTGCGCCGCGCCGCCGACTTCAACCGGCGCAAGGACACCTACCTGTTCTTCATCTACGGACTGGGCGGCGGGATCATGAGCACCGTCATCCCGCGCGAGGCCAAGTCGGTCTACTGGTCCAAGGGTGGCGCCGACATGCAGGACCGCGCCGCGAAGACGTTCAGCTTCGGCTACGACCTCAGCGACCTCAACGCGTTCGAGCCCAGCGGGCAGTTCGTGGTGACCTCCAACAAGACGCGGATGGTGCACGCGGCCGTCCGCCACCTGCTCCCCCAGTCGCCGTACTGGAAGGCCGTGGCCGAGGAGCAGATCCCGATCAGCAACGCCGACATCCTCGTCACCTTCCACAGCACCGGCACCTTCGCGCACAAGAAGATGAAGGACTGGGGCGTGCGCATGTCCGCGGCCGACGAGGAGGCCTTCCTGCACTCGTGGCAGGTGGCGCTGCACTTCCTCGGCGTGCGCGACGAGTACATCCCGGCGACCTGGGCGGCGGCGCACGCCCAGTCGGCCCAGGTGCTGACCCCGATCCTCGCGGTGACGCCCGAGGGCCGCGAGCTCGCCGAGGTCCTGCTCGGCCTGACCGCGCAGGTCGACCTCGGCGTCACCCGCGGGTTCCTCAACGAGTTCGTGCGCTACACGCTCGGCAACGAGATCGCCGACTGGCTCGAGCTCAGGCGCGACTACGCCTCCGCCGCGACGATCCGCGTGGGCTGGCCGGCGTACATCGCTTTCCGCGAGGGCCTGATCCCCGTGGCGCCGGCGGGGTTCTACGTCTTCGACCAGCTCCTGCGCGCGCTCGCCATGGCCTTCCTCAACCGCGGGCAGGACGGGCAGACGACGCCGATCACGATCCCGGACATGAACCGGCCGGGGGTCTGAGGACGGCGAGGAGCAGCGACTGCACGGCACCCCGGTTCTCCGGGGTGTCCTGCCACCGCAGCCGGCGACCGGCCTCCACCACGGCCCCGAGACCCGCGTGCACGAGCACCCGCGCGCGGGCGTGGTCCAGCTCGGGGCGTACGGCGACCAGCCGCTGCTCCCACACCGCGAGGTGGTCGCGCTGCGCCGCGACCACCGGCCGCTGCTGGGCGGGCGGCAGGCCGACGATCTCCGCCTCGGCGACGCTCGTCAGGTCGCGGTGCTCGAAGCTGTAGTCGACGTACACCGCCGCGAGCGCCTCGATCGAGTCGCCGGCCTCGGCCACCGCCTGGTCGAGCAGTGCCGCGGCCTGCAGGCAGGCGGCGGCCAGGATGTCGACCTTCGCCGGGAAGTGCCGGTAGATCGCGGACGTCGCGATGCCGACCGCGTCCGCGACCTGCCCGAGCGTGACCTCGTGGAAGCCGTCGCGCGCGAACAGCGGGATCGCCGCCGCCAGGATCTGCTCGCGGCGCTTGCGCGGCTCCGGCGCGGTCGGAACGGTCGCGGGCGCGGCGGCGACCGACCGCGCGTGGGCGGCGCCGAGCGCCGCGGAGACCAGGACCTCCTCCGCCCGGCGCGGGGACACCCGGGTGCGGTGCATGGTGATCGAGCCGATCGCGCCCAGCGCGGCGACCGCGCGCAGGTGGGCGTCGAGCGGCGCCGGCTCCACCGCGCCCGCGACCCGGTCCACGACGTGCTCGAACTTGCCGCGCAGCACCTGCCGGTCGTCGGGCTGGAGGTAGCGCGCCTCCCAGCGGTACACCCCACCGGTGCTCCGGTGCGCGATCGTCACCCGCGCGGCCGCCCGGAGCAGGTCCTCGATGCCGGCGTCGTCCGGCTGCGCGTCGAGCGCCTCGACCAGCCCGTCGGCCATGAAGCCCGCACACTCGGCGAACAGCTCGTACTTGTTGGAGAAGTGCCGGTAGAGCGCTGGCGCCGTGATCCCGACCCGGGCGGCGATCTCCTCCAGCGACGCAGCGTGGTAGCCGCGCTCGTTGAAGACGTGTCCGGCGGCGTCGACGATGAGCTGGCGGCGGTTGCGGGGCCTCGTCGACATGGGCTCAGTCAACCAGCGTGTTAGATGGGAAGCGATGACACTCCACTACCCCGAGCTCGCCGAGCGGGTCGCCAGCCAGGGCGAGCTGCAGCCGGCGATGTACAGCGGCGTCGACCTCACCGCGACGCCGTACCGGTTCACGGTCGACCCGGAGGTGAGGTCGTCGCTGCCGCGCTGGGTCGCCGACCGCGACGACCTGCTCCAGGACGATGCGACCGTCGAGCTGATGCGCACCGCCACGATGCTGGGCGACGTCGTCGCCGACCCCTACGCCGCCCTGCTGGACACCTACGGCACCAAGCGGCTCATCGAGATGCTCACCCAGGCCTGCCGCGAAGGCGTCGACGCCGTGCCGGACGCTCCCGAGGAGCTGCGCGCGTTCATCGCCGCGATGGAGGTGAAGCCGGACTGGCTCGACATGGAGCTCGTCGAGGAGGGCGCGCGGAGCTCCCGCGTGAGCGCGGCCTTCCTCGCGCCGTTCCTGACGCGCGGCGCGTTCCTCGCGACGTTCATCAACACCTACGCCGCGCTCCCGATGGCGCTGACCGGCGCGCTCTCCGACCGGCGCGCGGCGCGCCGGGTCACCGAGACCACCAGCTTCTTCGCGGTCACCACGCTGCCGGGGGCGCTCGACCGGTACGGCATCGGCTTCGAGACCACCGCCCACGTGCGGCTGATGCACTCGGTGGTGCGCTTCAACGCCCTGCGCCGCTCGGCGAAGTGGGACCAGGACGTGTACGGCGTGCCGGTCCCCCAGGTCGACCAGATGCCGGCCGGAATGATCAACATCTACCTCCTCGCTGCGGGCGCGGTGCGCGAGGGCCGCACCGCGTGGACTCCGCGCGAGCGCGCGATCCACGAGTTCGTGCGGTACCGCTGCTTCCTCATGGGGCTTCCCGAGGATCTGCTGCCCAGCGACCCGGAGGGCATCGTCCGGGTCTTCCACGCCCGCGCGGCGACGCTGCGCTACGACTTCGACGACGCGATCTGCGGCGAGCTGGTGCGCTCCACCCTCGCCGCGTACCTGCGACCGGACCGCACCTGGCACGACCGGGTCGCCGACCGGGTCGAGAAGGCGTGGAGCAAGACGTTCTTCACCCGCAGCTTCGGTCGCGGCGACGGCGCGGCTGCGGAGATGGGCGTCCACCTCGACCGGCTCGACCAGGCGCTGGTCGTCGCGACCACGCCGTACGTGCTCGGCCGGTTCGCGCTGATGGCGCGGGCCACGGCACCCGGCAGCCCGGTGCAGCACGTCGCCGACGCCTACACCCTGCGCGTGCTCCGCAAGGCGCTCGCGACGTACGGCGTCACCGAGGCGATGACCGAGGCGCACGGCCAGATCTCCCACTGAGGGGCGGCGCGGGGGTGGCGCGTCGTCACAGGTTCACCATGGTCTCCAGGTGAACCGGCACCTCCCACGGCCTGCACACCATGGGAAGTGCAGTTCGACTGCATACCGTGGTGAACCTGAGGCGGCCGCGATTTCACACCGACCCTCAGGTCGGACCCCCTTCGTGCCGATGTGGAACGGCAACAAGGAGGTATCCCATGCTCACTCTCGCCATCATCGCGGTCGCGCTGGCCAGCTCGTACGTCGTCCTCGGCTGGGCTCCACGCCGCTTCAGCAGCTGACCCCGCTCACCCCACCGCCACGGAAGCCGTGAGGCTGCCGATCCCCTCGACCTCCATGGTCACCACGTCGCCCGGCTCGAGCGGCGGCGGTGTCTGCTGCCCGCTCCTCCCCCAGAGCTCGGCCAGGCAGCCACCCCCACCGGTCGTGCCGGACGCGAGCAGGTCGCCCGCGACCACGACGGAGTCGCGCGACGCGTAGGCGATCATCTGCGCGAACGTCCAGTTCATGTGGGACAGCCGGTCCTGGCCGACCAGGCTCCCGTTCACCGAGACGCGGCAGTCCAGGTCGAGCGACGGCAGCTCGTCGGCGGTCACGATCCACGGGCCGAGGGACGTCGCGAAGTCCTTGCCCTTCGCGGGCCCGAGGCCGACCTGCATCTCGCGGGACTGGAGGTCGCGCGCGGACCAGTCGTTGACGATCGTGTAGCCGAAGATCGCCGCCCCGGCCTCCCGCTCGGTCAGCGACGTGCCGCCCGCGCCGAGCACGACGCCGACCTCGAGCTCGAAGTCCAGTGCCCGGGAGCTGGCCGGCCGCGGGATCGGGGCGCCCGGACCGTACAGCGCGTGCGGGTTGGTGAAGTAGAACGTCGGCGCGTCGTACCACGCCGCGGGCACGCCGGAGGCGTTGTCGACGCTGCGCCGCACCCCCTCGACGTGGCTCTCGAACGTCACGAAGTCGCGCACGGAGGCCGGGCGATAGGGCAGCAGCAGGTCCTCCTCGGCGTACGGGACGGGCTCGCTGGCCAGCGCCGTCGCGCCGACCTCGAGCGCGCGGTCCAGGCCCAGCGTGACCAGGTCACCCACCGGCATCGGCAGCAGGTGGGCGCCGGCCTCCGAGATGACGGCAGCACCCTGCCGCAGGCTCGCGATGCGCATCAGCCGAGGACCGATCCGCCGCCGTCGACCACGAGGTTGGTGCCGCTGATCCACGCGGACTCGTCCGAGGCCAGGAACACCGCGGCGTTGACGACGTCCTCGGCCTGCCCGTGCCGTCCGAGCGGGATGCGGTCGAGCACGACCCGGCGCATGCGGTCGGGTGGGTCGGCCAGCAGCGGCGCGGTGTTGGGCGTCTCCACGAGCCCGGGGCTGATCACGTTCGCCCGGATGCCGTGCGGTCCGCCCTCCACGACCAGCTGGAGGGTCAGTGCGATCACGCCGCCTTTCGCGGTGCTGTGCGCGTTCTGCGGCATGAACTCCACGCCCCGGATCGCGGCGATCGAGCCGACGTTGATGATCGAGCCGCCGCCGTGCGCCTTGAGGTGCGGCCATGCGGCCCGGACCGTGTAGAAGACGAGGTCGAGCTCGTTGCGCATCGTGAAGTCCCAGTCCTCGACGGCGAGCTCTTCCAGCGGCGCGAACCGCTGGGTGGAGGCGTTGTTGTAGAGGACGTCGATGCCGCCGTACGTCGCGACCGCCGCGTCGACCCAGGCCCGGGCCGACTCCGCGTCCCCGAGGTCGACGCCGCCCGTCACGGTGATCTCGCCGCCCTCGGCGCGCACGAGCTCCTCGGTCGCGGCCGCGCCGGCCTCGTCGAGGTCGCAGCCCACGACCCGCGCCCCCTCGGCGGCGAACCGCCGCGCCGCGGCGACGCCCATCCCGCCACCGACGCCGGTGATCAGCGCGATCTTGCCTGCCAGCCGCTCACTCACGCGCCACAGTCTGGCGCGGCCCGCGGCCACGCAGAACCGGCGCCGAACGGATGCCAGGCATCAGCCGGACGCCGCGGCCGACCTCAGCGCCTCGTCGACCGGCGTGCCGTGCCGGCGCAGCAGCGTGAGCCGGCGGCCGCGGGCGCCGGCGGCCGTCCGCACCTCGACCAGGTGCCGCGCGGCCGACTCCGACAGCTCGGTCACGGCGGTGAGGTCCACCATCAGGTGGCCCTCCGACCGCTCCACGAAGCGGGCGACGGCCTCCCGGAGGTCGGCCAGGTCATCGTCGAGGACGTCACCGGCGAGCCGCAGGCGCCGGGACTCGGTCTCGTAGTGGACATGAGGCATCGCTTCCTCCTCCCAGACTGACGATGACCGGTACCCCGGGCCCGGATCTTCACCCCCAGGGGCGGGGTCATTCCCGCCGGGCGGGCGTACCGTCGAAGATGACCGCGAGCTTCTCGTGACCCGTCGACCAAGACGTCTCCGTTCCGGTTTCACCACCGATGCTCCACCCGGGGGGTGTCCGATGGACCATGTCACCGGCAATGCGGTCGTCTGCACCGCGCCGCCGTTCGCGCTCGTGCTCGTGTCCGGCGAGCTGGACCTGTCGACCGCGCCGATGCTGGCCACGCGGTTCCACGAGGCGGCCGCGGCCGGGTGCCGCTCGTTCCGGGTCGACCTCGGCGCCGTCCGCTTCTGCGACGTGTCGACGGCTCGGGTCCTGGCCCAGGTCGACCGCAGCATGCGGCTCACCGGCGGCTCGCTGCGGATCGTGGCGGCCTCCGCATGCGTGCGCCGGGTGCTCCGGCTCGTGGGCCAGACCCACCTGATCGAGGGCGAGGAGCGGGTCCTGACCCCGCAGCCCGCCTGAGGTCGGTCAGCTGTTCCTAGCCGCGCGCGGGCGCCCGCAGCACGCCCAACGCGCGGAGCAGGTCGGCCGCGTCGAAGGCCTCGCCGGGGGCCACGGCGCCGGTCGCGCGGGAGCGGCCGTCGAGCAGCCGGAGTGCCCCCTCGACGACGATCGGCGCGCTGATCGCGTAGATGTCCTGACCGGCGGCGGAGAGCCGGCGGACCTCGGAGCCGCGGCGGACGGCCACGTCGACGACGAACTGCTGCGCCGACCGGCCCGCCTCGTCGACGGCCGCCGGTTCCGGGGTGTCCGTGGCGCGCAGCTCGGCGAGCGGCGCCGCGTTGAGGTACGACGTCAGCGTGCCCACCCGCAGGTGCCGGTCGATCGTGAGCACCTCCGAGAACGGCAGCTCCACGACCTCCTGGTCGCCGAGCGGGGCGCCGTACGACCAGGTGCCGGTGGGCGCGGGAGCGGTCAGCGGGACCAGGGCGCCGTCGCGAATGACCAGCCGGGGCGCGGTGTTGCGCGCTCCGGTGACGCGGGTGCCGGCGGTCGGCCACCAACGGTCGAGGCCGATGGCGACCGTGACCTCGTCGGCACCGGTCTCCCCGTCGAGCGCGGCGGTCACCAGCAGGTCCGCGAGCCCGCCGTAGAACGCCATCGCGGGTACGACGGCGACGCCGGCCGCGCGGGCCTCGTCGTGGGTCGCGCGGTAGACCTCCTGGACGGCCGGCTGCTCGGCGGTGACGTCGAGGTAGTGCGCGCCCGCGGCGACCGCCGCGCGGGCCAGCGGGGCCGCCGTGTCGAGGAACGGACCGGCGGCGTTGACGACGGCACCGACGCCGGACAGATCGGGGTGGTCGACGGCGAAGGCCCGCCGCTCGAGGTCGGGGAAGAGGCCGGCGAGGCGCTCGGCGCTGCGGCCGGCGACCACGGGCGTCAGCCCGCGCCGCAGCAGCTCGTCGACGACGAAGCGCCCCGTGTGACCGGTGGCGCCATAGACCAGGGCTCGTGTGTTCATGGGCCAAGCCTGGAGTCTCGCGCCGCGGAGAACGAGCGTCCGAAACGACGCTGTGCGTACACTTTCGGACATGCCCCGGGTCGCGCTCGTCCTGCACGCCACCGCGATGCTCTACGAGACCGCCATCGCCGCGGAGATCTTCGACCTCGACGACTACGACCTCGTGGTGGCCACCGCGGACGGCAGCCCCCACCACTGGCTGCCCGACCTGCCGACCGCACCGTTCCGCACGATCGCCGACGCCGACACCGTGGTCGTGCCGTCCGCCGACGAGCTGGACGCCGACCTGGATCCCGACCTCCTCGCCGCGCTCCGGGAGGCGCACCGGCGGGGCGTACGGATCGCGTCGCTGTGCACGGGCGCCTACGTGCTCGCGGCGGCCGGGCTGCTCGACGGCCGGAGGGCGACCACCCACTGGCTGCACGCCGAGGACCTGGCCCGCAAGTACCCGCGGGTCGACGTCCGCTCCGACGTGCTCTACATCGACGAGGGCGACGTGCTGACGTCGGCGGGCAAGACCGCGGCACTGGACCTGTGCATCCACCTCGTCCGCCGTGACCTCGGCGCCGCGGCGGCCAACGCGGTCGCCCGGCACCTGGTGATGCCCGCGCACCGCACCGGCGGACAGGCGCAGTTCATCGCCGCACCGGCCGAGCCGCGGACGCCCGGCGGCCTCGCCCCGACGCTCGAGTGGGCGCGCGCCCGGCTCGACCAGCCGCTGACCGTGGGCGACCTCGCTCAGCACGCCGGGCTCAGCACCCGCCAGCTCGCCCGCCGGATGCACGCCGAGCTGCAGTCCGGGCCGCTCGACTGGCTGCACCAGCAGCGGATCGTGCGCGCCCAGGAGCTCCTCGAGCGCACCGACGCGTCGGTCGAGCAGGTCGCCGCCAGCTGCGGAATGGGTACGGCGACCACCCTGCGCCGGCACTTCCACCGCGCGGTCGGTGTCACGCCGACGGCGTACCGCTCGACGTTCCGCGTCGCCTAGGGGCCGGCCTTCCGGGATAGTCCCTAACGTTTTGGCTGTTCGGACCGGCGTGTCGGCAGCCACATCGTGAGGGACTGTCCCTGGACCGCGCCTAGGCCTCCATCGCCGGGAGCGTCACGACCTGCCCGGCATAGCTGAGTCCCGCTCCGAACGCGATCAGCAGAGCGGTGTCGCCGGGCTTCGCCTCGCCGCCGCGCAGCAGCGCCTCGATGGCGAGCGGGACCGAGGCGGCCGAGGTGTTGCCGGCGTCCTGGACGTCGCGCGCGATCACGATGCCCTCGGGCAGCTTGAGGTTGCGGGCCAGGGTCTCGGTGATCCGCAGGTTCGCCTGGTGCGGGACGAACACGTCGAGGTCGGTCAGCTCGAGGCCGGCCTCGCTGACCGCCTCGCGGGCGACGTCGGCCATCGCGAACGGCGCCCAGCGGAACACCTGGGTGCCCTCCATCTGCACGACCAGCGAGTGCTCGGAGTCCAGCTCGTTGCACCGCATCGACTGGGTGATCACGTGCGACTGCGATCCGTCCGAGCCCCACGCGACCGGGCCGATGCCAGGCTCGTCGGCAGCGCCGACGACGACCGCGCCGGCGCCGTCGGCGAAGATGAACGCGGTCCCCCGGTCGGTGGGGTCCAAGAACATGCTGAGCTTCTCGACGCCGATCACGAGGACGTGCCGGGCCGTCCCGCCGCGGACCAGGTCCGAGGCCACCGACAACGCATGACAGAAACCGGCGCAACCCGCGGAGACGTCGAACGCCGCCGCCTTGGAGCCGAGCCGGTCGGCGACCAGCGGGGCCGCGGCCGGGGTGTGCTGCGCGTGCGTCGAGGTTGCGACGATCACGGTGCCGATGTCGGCGATGGCCACACCGGACGCCGCGAGCGCCCGCTCGCCCGCGATCGTGGCCATGTCGACGAGCGACTCGTGCTCGCCGGCGTACCGACGCGTGCGGATGCCCGAGCGGGTCTGGATCCACTCGTCGTTCGAGTCGAGCACCTCGCAGACCTCGTCGTTCGTGACGAGTCGCTCCGGCCGGTACACCCCGAGCCCGAGCATCGCCGTCGCCGCGGGACCCTGCCGCTGTCCGATCGTCGCCATCGTCTTCTCCCTCTACTCGTACGCCAGCCGGCACCGGGACAGGAACGCCTCCGGGCTCCGGCTCTCCAACAGCTCCACCAGCACCCCGTCCGCCGTGGTGCCGTAGCAGACCGCGGCGATCCCTCCACTGGACTCGGTGACGTCGTGGTGCCACCTCACATCCTGCATCCCCCGCCGGACGTCGGCGATGCCGGCGACGTCGAGGCAGAGGTGGTTCACGCCGAGGTCGACCGGCCGGGCCGGATCGGCGTCCGCGCCGCCGACGACGGTCACCGCGACCGGGCCGGGCACCGCCGGCCAGGTGCGTACGCCGGGGTCCGGCACGCGGACCGTGACGCCGACCAGGCCGGCCGGCCCCTCACCCGCCGCGACCAGCTCCACCGGGGTGCCGTCGGGGCAGTGGACCCGGCCCCGGCGTCCGTCGCGGACCGCCCACACCAGTGCCGCGACGCCCGGTGCACCGCTCGGCCGCACCGCCGGCGCCGGTGACGCGAACGCGAACAGCTCGAGGAACGCGGCGTCGGTGCGCAGGAGCGCGACCTCGGCCGAGGTGCCCTCGGTCGCCAGCGACTCGTCCGCCGGGGCGGTACCGACCGGCCAGCCGAAGCCGCCGTGGTCGAGCGCCCCGAGCTCGTCGATCCAGAACGCGCGCGCACGCGCGAGGTCCGCGACACTCACCCCGACGTGGTTGAGGGCGACGACTCCTGTGTCCGGCACGCGCCGCAACCTACTCCCCTACGCGGCCGCGACCTCGTCCGGCACGACGGCGACGGCGACCGTCATCAGCAGCGCCAGCGCCAGCAGCTCGCGGAACGTGCCCTCGGCGTCGTAGGCGAGGAACACCTCAGAGCCGACGATGAACGCGACCCAGACCCCGATGTTCCACGCAAGCGCCTGGTACGCCTCCACCGCGCCGGTGCCGGCGCCGCGGTAGCGCAGCAGCGCGCGGACGAAGAGGACCGCGCCGGTCGCCTCGATCGCCAGCGCCCCGAGCACGACCACCTCGTCGAGCCAGCCGGGCGCGTCGTAGACCGCGACCACGGACTCGACGTAGCCGGTGTTGTGGGAGTTGAGGAAGGTCCAGTCGGTGGTGGCCGCGGACACGAGGTTCACGAGGTTGGTGAGGGCGACGACCCCGAGGAACACCGCGCCGAACAGGAGGACCAGCTGCTTGAGGCGCAGCCCGACAGAGGAGGACATGGGCGCATCCTCGCGAAATCGCCGAGGCGGGGCGACCCCCCGGTCCGCCCCGCCTCGACTCAACCCCCCACGGGTAGATCAGAAGGTGCCGTACTTCGTCGACGTCGCCGGACACGTGATGGAGACCGTGGCCACGCCTCCGGTCCAGCGGTGGATGCTGGGCTGGATCCGCACGGTCCACGTCGTGCTGACGCTGTCGGTGCCCTTCCAGCCGTTCAGCGTCACGTTCGTGGACGGCGTCGACGCGCTGTCGCGGACCGTGCTGCCCTGGACCAGCGTGTAGGCGTACGTCGCGCCGGCGGGGCCGCGGTCCTCGAAGCCGTCGATGGTCACCCAGATGGTCTCGAGCGAGCTCGTGCGGGTGCACAGGTAGCTCCCGCTGAGGCCGGTCGGCGTCTCCATCCGGTCGGTGCCCACGGTCTGGCCGGCCGTCTGCGCCGAGGTGAACTTGGCGCTGGCCACCGCCGGGACCGCGATGAGGCAGAGCGCGACGAGGATGACCGTGACCGCGCGGCGGCTCAGGTCGGTCCAGGTCTGCGTCGTGCTCACGGAAGCAACTCTGTCGTGCGGGTTTCAAGCACCCCTGGAGGAAATCTCAAGAAATCCGCAAGACGTGGGGCATCATGGGGCCATGAGTACCGACTCGGGTCACGACCGGAAGGCACTGGTCGTCGAGGACGACGAGGACATCCGCGCCCTCATCGAGTTCACCCTGAGCACCCAGGGCTTCGACGTGACCACGGTCGAGTCCGGCCTGGCAGGCGTGGAGGCCGTCGCCGAGGTGCAGCCGGACCTGATCACGCTCGACATCGGCCTGCCCGGCATCGACGGCATCGAGGCGTGCCGCCGGATCCGGATGATCAGCGACGCGTACGTCGTGATGATCACCTCGCGTGACGACGAGATCGACCGGCTGCTCGGCCTCGAGACGGGAGCGGACGACTTCATCGCCAAGCCGTTCAGCGCCCGCGAGCTCAAGGCCCGCGTGAACGCGATGTTCCGCCGGCCACGCACCGGCGGCCCGAGCACCCCGGCCGCGGCCGACGCGCCGGTCACCGACGGGCACGAGGTCCTCGAGCACGGCGTCCTGCGCGTCGACGTGGACGGGCGCCGGGCGTTCCGTGACGGCGAGGAGCTGGTGCTCACCCGCACCGAGTTCGACCTGCTCACCGAGCTGATGCGCGCGCCGGCGCGGGTGTGGTCGCGCGAGTCGCTGCTGCGGTCGGTCTGGGGCACGGAGTGGGCCTCGGACACACACCTGGTCGAGGTCCACATCGGCAACCTGCGCCGCAAGCTGGGTGAGACGAAGGGCTCGGTGCGCTACATCCGCACCGTGCGCGGGGTCGGCTACCGGATGGAGCTGCCCGCCTGACGGTGGGTCAGCCGCCGAGATAGGCCGAGAACGCGCGGTCGGCACGCTCGGCGGCCGCCGGGAGGTCGGCCGCGGCCCGGCTCGCGGCCTCGAAGTCACGGCGCCGGAGGTTGACCTCGACGACGCCCGCGATCACGAACAGCTCCCCTGCGCCGACGGTGCCGGCGGAGCTCTTGAGGCTGAGCACGGCGTCCATCGCGTCGGTCAGCTCCTGCTCGGCGAGGGCAGTGTCGATGCGGCGCAGCCGCTCGGGCAGCATCCGCTGGAACCGGCCCACGAAGACCCGGGCGAACTCCGCGTCGTCGGCATGACCGGTCAGGTTCGACACCACGGCGGCGTCGAACACGATGGGGTCCTCGTTGCGAAGCTCGCTCATCACGACTGCTCCCTCGGTCCCTCGTCAGTGTCGGACATGTCGGGCTTCTTGCCCCAGATCATGCTGAGGCCGAGCACCATCACGCCCCCGAGGGCAACCCAGAGAATACCGTCCTGGACGATCGGCGCCCGCAGGACACGGATCGCGGTGCCCACCTTCGGGACAACGGTCTGGACCTCGTAGACGGTGTCGGAGCTGATGATCGCGACCCACGGGTCGACGTTCTCGTTCGCGTCGCCCTTGGTGGTGATCGCGGTGGTGCCGTCGGCGAGGCGCTTCACCGTCGCGACGCGGTGGGTCTCGACCCGGTGGTCCTCGACCGGGATCTGGTAGCTGATCACGTCGCCGACGGCGAGGTCGGCGGTCGGCCGCGGCGCGGTGACGACCATGTCGCCGACCTCGATGCCCGGAGCCATGCTCCCGGTGAGCATCGTCGAGGTGCGGTAGTCGAACAGGTGCGGTCCGACGGCGATCGCGAGGAAGGCCGCGGCGCACGCGAGCATCATGAGGTTGCCGAACAGGCTGACCACGCGTCGGGCGACCCGGACGGCACGGCGACCTGCGGTGGGCGCGCCCGCCGTCTTCCGGGGCGCTGCCGGCGCGGTGGCGCGGTGCCGGGCGACGACGGTGCTGCTCATGTCGGGCTCCTCGAGAAGGTGACGGGCGTGGGAACCAGCCCCGGGTGCCGCTCACGGGGGAAGCGGCACCCGGCGCCAGGGTGGATCAGGGAACGATCAGAGGGCCTTCGCGGCGCGCTGGGTGGCGTCGAAGGTGAAGTTGATCGTGTTCTGCAGGCCCTGGAAGGTGTTGTCGGCGGTGGCCGGCAGGGTCAGGGTGACCTTGAGGTTGGCGGTCTTGCCGGCGGCGTTCAGGTTCGCCAGGGTCGAGGCCGGGATGTCGGTCGCGCCGACGACACCGCGCTGGGCGACCACGGTGGTGGTCGTGCCCGAGCAGGCGCCGTTGTTCCAGGCGACCGAGCACTCCTCGACCTTCAGCTGCAGGCCGTTGGTGGTGTCGGAGGTCAGCAGGTTGCTGCTGGTGCCCGCGGTCGTGAGCTTGACGCCGCCGAAGGCCTCGGTGTCGGCCGACCGGGTCAGCGTCACCGTGCGGGCGATGGTGTCGCCCGGGACCATGTTGGTCACCGGCGTGCCGAAGGTCGAGGTGCTCGAGAGGACGACCTTGCCCGTCGCGACGTCCTGGCTGGCGCTGGTGGTCGAGGTGAACGCACCGAACGTGCCGAGTCCGGCGACCGAGGCGGCGCCACCGACGAGAGCGGCGGAGGCGAGGACCTTGACGGCGGCGGACTTGGTGGCGATGAGCTTCATGGCTAGTTCCTTTGGGGTGAGGGACCAGCTGTGCGGCTTGTGGCTGCTGGTCGGTTCCTTGATGACCAGAACTCTGCCGAGCCGATTTCAAGCACTCCGGGGGCAAATCCCTGAGGTTTCCTCAAGGGATTCTCAAGGCCTCGGAAACACCGCCTGACCTGCGAAGACGCGGGCACGCACCCGCCGACCGGGGACGTGCTCAGCCCTTCTTCGCGGCCGCCTTGCCGCCCTTGCGCCCGGCTTCCTTCTTCTGCGCGGTCGTGCCGCCCTGCTTGCTGCTGCCGCCCTTGCCGGACTGCTCGCCGCCGTGCTTGGACGAGTCCTCGGCGTTCGCGATCTTCGCGGCCCGCTCCTTCGACATGCCCTTGTCCTTGAGGGCCTCGTACTGCTTCTCGTTCTTCACGTTCGACGACTTGCTGGGCATCACTACCTCCTACCGGGATGGGTACGTCGCATCACCGGTACCCGAGTCGGGCACTGACACCACATGACCACCGGCAAGCATCTCGACACCGACCCGGCCAGTCCTCCCGAGCCGGCCAGTCCTCCCCAGCCGGCCAGTCCTCCCGAGCCGGACGCTCCGGAGAAGCCGGACTCCCCCACCGACCTGACGAAGCCGTCCTGGCGCTACGTCCTGCGACGGACGGTCCGGGAGTTCAGCGACGACCAGTGCACGGACATCGCCGCCGCCCTGACGTACTACTCGGTGCTGGCGCTCTTCCCCGCGGCCATCGCGATGCTGTCCCTGGTCGGCCTGGCCGACCAAGGCGACGAGACCGTGGACACCCTGCTCACGATCCTGCGCGACGTCGGAGCGGGGAGCGCTGCCGAGACCCTCGAGCCCACCCTGGTCCAGCTCAGCCAGAGCCAGAGCGCGGGGCTCGGCCTGATCATCGGTCTCGCGCTCGCTCTGTGGTCGGCATCCGGGTACGTCGGGGCCTTCGCACGCGGGATGAACCGCATCTACGAGGTCGATGAGGGCCGCCCCTTCTGGGTGCTGCGTCCGGTCATGCTGGTGATCACCGTCGTCACCGTCCTGCTCTCGGCGATCGTCGGCGTCGGGCTGGCGTTGACCGGCCCCGCGGCCCGTGCCGTCGGCGACGCGATCGGGCTGGGCGACACCACGGTCACGGTCTGGAACATCGCGAAGTGGCCGGTGCTGCTGGCGGTCGTCGTCCTGATCGTGGCTCTGCTGTACTACGCGACCCCGAACGTGCGACAGCCCCGGTTCCGCTGGATCAGCGTCGGCGCGGTGATCGCGATCGTCGCCTGGATCGCCGCCTCGGTGGGCTTCGGGTTCTACGTCGCGAACTTCTCGAGCTATGACCGGACCTACGGTTCGCTGGCCGGCGTCGTGGTGTTCCTGCTGTGGCTCTGGATCACGAACCTCGCGCTGCTGTTCGGCGCCGAGCTCGACGCCGAGCTCGAGCGCGGCCGTCAGCTGCAGGCGGGCATCCCCGCAGAGGAGGTCCTGCAGCTGCCCCCACGCGGCACGCGCACCATCGAGAAGGCCCAGCGCAAGGAGCACCGCGACCTCGAGCGTGGCCGCCGACTGCGCCGGACCCGCGGTCGCGACTCCTAGCCGTGGACCGAGGTGGACCACCCCTCAGCCGGCCGCTCCCACGACGTCCATCACCAGCATCGCGACCGGGACGTCTCGCCCGTCGTCGCGGAGGTTGGTGAGCGTCACCTGCACCCGCAACGGATCGCCCCGCAGGTCGACGGCGTCCAGCACGTGCACGGAAGCGGCATCGTCGGCGTTCGTGAGGCGCGCCCGGATCGGCCGGCTCAGCTGCTCGACCGGCAGCCCGATCCCGAGGTCCGCCAGCTGCGCACCGACCGCGTCGGCGCTGCGGACCCCCCACAGCTCCTCGGCCCTGCTGTTCCAGGCCAGGACCCGCAGGTCGGCATCGACCACGGCGAGGCCGGAGCTCATGCCGGCGAGGACCGCGGTGAGGAAGCGGTTCATGGTTTCCAGCTCGCCGATCGCGCTCTGGAGCTCCTCTCCGGTGCTGCGGAGCTCCCCGTTGGTGTTGCGCAGCTCCTCGTAGACGTCCTCCAGCTGGTCCTCGAGCCGACGGATCCGGAGCTCGTCGTCGTCGTCGTTCACGCCGGGCACCTCAGCGCTCGGGGCGAAGCGCTACGTGCAGGATGTCGAAGGCGTCGGCTGCCGACACCCGGTCGTAGTCGGGCGGGTACCCGGCCACGGCGAGCCCCGTGGCGAGCGCGCGCACCGCGTCCAGCACCCCGAGGCCGTGGTCGTCGACGAGGATCACGAACAGGTCCGTCACCGCGATGTCGCCGAGCGCGGGGTCGGGCGCCGGGTCGGGCGCAGTCGCGACCGGTTCGCCGCTTCTGGCGTGGTGCGTGCCGGCCCGGGTGGCGCCGGCCGCCTGGCGGACCGTCCTGCTCCGCGCGCGCAGCCCGACCGCCCAGCCACGGAGGGCGCGGTTGGACCGGAGGATCTCCGCGCGCAGCGCGGCTCTCGCGTCGGTCATGGTGCTCCCTTCTCGGACCGTCGCTCGTCAGGGCCGGAACAGCACCTTCACCATCCCGTCCTCCTTCGCCTGGAAGGTGGCGTAGGCCTGCGGCGCCTCGCTGAGCGGCAGGTGGTGGGTCGCGAACGACTCGACGCCCAACCGGTCGTCGTCCTGGGTGAGCACTGCAAGGATGTCGTCGGTCCAGGCGCGCACGTTCGCCTGGCCCATGCGCAGCTGCAGCTGCTTGTCGAAGAGCTGGAACATCGGCAGCGGGTCCACGGCGCCGCCGTACACCCCGGAGATCGACACGGTGCCGCCTCGACGGACCGCGTCGAACGCGGTGTAGAGCGCGTCGAGACGCTCGACGCCCATGTTCTTCATCATCAGCTCCTGCACCTTCTTGGGCAGCAGGCGCAGGGACTTCTGGATCCCTTCCGCGACCGGCGAGCCGTGGGCCTCCATGCCGACGGCCTCCAGCACGGCGTCCGGACCACGTCCACCGGTCAGCTCGCGCGCGGCCTCGCCGATGTCGTCGACGTCGTCGAGGTTCAGCGTCTGCGCGCCCCGGGCGGCCACCCGCGACAGGCGTTCGACGACGCGGTCGACGACGATCACCTGGTGCCCGCGGTCCAGGGCGATCCGGGTGGCCATGTCACCGATCGGGCCGGCGCCGAGCACGAGGAGGGTCTCGCCGTCGGAGAGGCCGGCGTACTCCACGCCCTGCCAGGCGGTCGGCAGCACGTCGGAGAGGTAGACGAAGCGGTCGTCGGGGGCGCCCTCGGGCACCTTGACCGGCAGGAAGTCCGCGAACGGCACGCGGAGGAACTCCGCCTGTCCGCCCGGGACCTGGCCGTAGAGCTTGCTGTACCCGAACAGGCTCGCGCCCGTGCCCTGGTCACGGTTCTGGGTGGTCTCGCACTGGCTGTAGAGGCGTCGGTCGCACATCCAGCACGATCCGCAGCTCACGTTGAACGGCACCACCACCCGGTCGCCGGCCTTCAGGTTCTGCACACCGGCGCCGACCTCCTCGACGATGCCCATGGGCTCGTGCCCGACGACATCACCTGGCGTCATGAACGGCGTCAGCGGGTCGTAGAGGTGCAGGTCCGAGCCACACAGACCCGTGGTGGTGATCCGGACGATCGCGTCGGTCGGCTCCTCGATGGTCGGGTCCGGTACTTCCTCGACCCGGATGTCCTTCCGGCCCTGCCACGTCACTGCCTTCACGGCGTCCTCCTGGCTGTTGGTGCTCCTCGTTGCGTCTGGTCATTGCGGCGGTACCCAGGCGTCCGTGGCCGAACCACGGTTTCCCCTCGCAGCACAACGGGTACGGGGAGACAGCCCCTCGCAACGCTCGCACCTCGGTCCTCAGACCCCGGCGAGTACGGTCGGTGTCAGGGACGATCAGGTCCCGTTCTTGCTGAAGAAGCCGGCAAGCGCACCATCCTTCGCGCGATGGAGTCGCCTCATGGCACATCCCCCTTCCCCCACGTCTCTTCTCGAGCCGCTCAGCAACGCTGACCTCCGCGACCCCAACTGCGGGCTCACCCGGACCGAGCGCTCGAAGCAGACCGCACAGCTGCTGCAGGCAGCCGCCGCCACCGACGACGAGGACGCCGCCACCGAGCTGCGCGCCCGTGTCGTCCTGATGAACCGCGGGGTCGCCGAGGCGGTCGCGCGGCGCTACCAGGGCCGCGGCATCCCGGTCGAGGACCTCGTGCAGGTCGCCCAGGAGGGTCTGGTCAAGTCGGTGTCGCGCTTCGACCCTGTCCTGCGCAACGACCTCCTCACGTTCGCCGTCCCCACGATCCGCGGTGAGGTGCAGCGCTACTTCCGCGACCACGGCTGGATGGTGCGGCCGACCAGGCGCGTCCAGGAGCTGCAGGGCCTGATCCGCGACGCGTGCCGCGAGCTCGAGCAGCGCGTCGGCGGAGAGCCGAGCGAGCAGCAGGTCGCCGACCACGTCGGCGTACCGGTCGAGGAGTACCGCAAGGCGGTGGCGGCACACGGATGCTTCCAGCCCGTGTCCCTCGACCTCCCGGTCGGGTCGGACCGCGCCACGCTCGGCGACATCCTCGTCGGTGAGGAGGAGGACGGCGCGGCCAGCGAGGCCCGCTTGATGCTGGCACCCGCGGTGCGCCGGCTCTCGGAGCGGGACCGCAGGGTCCTCTTCCTGCGCTACTACGCCGACCTCACCCAGACCGAGATCGGTGCGGACCTCGGCGTGACCCAGATGCAGGTCTCCCGGTTGCTGACGCGCATCATCGGCGAGCTGCGCGACGACCTCGGGGCGGCTGGGTGACCGAAGACCGCACGCTGGCCGCGCGGTTCGCGGAGCTCAGCAGCGACATGCTCGGCGAGTCGACCGAGGCGCTCACGTTCGACGTCGTCGTACGTCGGGCTGTGCAGCTCATCCCCGGATGCGACGGCTGCAGCATCACCCTGCGCGGACGCCGTGGCCGTGTCGAGACGGTCGCGACCACGGACGCCACGACCGCGGAGCTCGACGCCCTGCAGTACTCCCTGCGCGAGGGACCCTGTGTCGACGCGGCGTTCGAGGAGGGCACCGTGGTCGTCCGGGACGTGCCGCACGACCAGCGCTGGCCGCACTGGTCGGCCCGTGCGGAGGAGCTCGGGCTGGGCTCGGCGATGGCGGTCCGCCTGCACGCCGGGACCGACACGCTGGGCGCGCTCAACCTCTACTCGCGCAGCCGGGGCAACTTCGACGGCGAGGCCGTCGACATCGCGCTGATCTACGCAGCGCACGCCACCGAGGCGATGAGCAAGGCCCGCCTGGTCACCGGGCTCCAGGCAGCGCTCGAGTCGCGGCACTCAGGGCGTCCTGGCGGTGCGTTACGACATCACCTTCGAGCGCGCGTTCGAGGTCCTCCACCGGATCTCCAACGACTCCAACACCCGGCTGCGCGACGTCGCCGCCCGGGTCGCGCAGGAGCACGACCTGCCGGCCGACCTGATCGGCGGGACAGAACTACATCCCAGCTGATCGGGTACCCCCGGCGCATGACGAGATTCGGCTACACCCTGATGACCGAGCAGAGCGGACCCAAGGAGCTGGTCCGGTACGCCCAGGCCGCCGAGTCGGTGGGCTTCGACTTCGAGGTGATGAGCGACCACTACTCGCCGTGGGTCACCGAGCAGGGCCACGCGCCGTACGCCTGGACGCTGCTGGGCGCGGTCGCCCAGGCCACGTCGAGCGTCGGGCTGATGACGTACGTGACCTGCCCGACGCTGCGCTACCACCCGGCGGTGGTGGCCCAGAAGGCTGCGACCGCGCAGATCCTCGCCGACGGGCGCTTCACGCTCGGGCTGGGCAGCGGCGAGAACCTCAACGAGCACGTCGTCGGTGAGGGCTGGCCGGCGGTGCAGGACCGGCAGGCGATGCTTCGCGAGGCCGTGGAGATCATCCGAGAGCTGCACACCGGCGAGCTCGTCGACTACCGAGGTGAGTACTTCCAGGTCGACTCGGCCCGGATCTGGGACCTGCCCGACGAGGGCGTGGAGATCGGCGTCGCGGTCGCCGGCGACCGGGCGATCGAGCAGTTCGCGCCGCTGGCCGACCACCTGGTCGGCGTCGAGCCCGACGCGTCGCTGGTCGACGACTGGAACGCCGTCGACGGTGCCGCCCAGATCGGCAGCCAGGCGCGCGCGATCGGACAGATCCCGATCTGCTGGGACCCGGACCAGGAGGCCGCGGTGCAGCGGGCGCACGAGCAGTTCCGCTGGTTCGGCGGCGGGTGGCAGGTCAACGCGGACCTGCCCACGCCGGCGGGTTTCGCCGGGGCCACGCAGTTCGTGCGGCCCGAGGACGTCGCCGAGTCGATCCCCTGCGGGCCCGACCTGGACGCGATCGTCGAGGCGGTCTCGGCGTACTGGAAGGCCGGCTTCACCGACGTCGCGGTCGTGCAGATCGGCGACGAGGGCCAGGACGAGTTCCTCGCGAAGGCCGCCGAGCCGCTGCTCGAGAAGCTGCGCTCTGCGGCACCCTGACGGTTGGTCGGTGGAGGCTGCCGTCGCGAACGCCGAATCGCGGCCAGGCGCCGGGAGCGTGCGCGTCCGTCAGCGGTCCCGGAGCCGCCGCAGCCCGATGGCGCCGAGCGTGATCATCACGACCGCGAGCACGAAGTGCAGCCAGTTGTCGGCCGAGTTCAGCGGCACGAAGTTCGCGCTGCTGTCCTTGTCGATGACCATGCCGTAGACCCAGAGCACGGCGTACACGAGGCCACCGATCAGCAGGTACTGCCCGGCCGTCCTGGCCGCCCGGGCGGCGATGAGCCCCACCACGCCGAAGAGCAGGTGGACGATGTTGTGCAGGACGGAGACCTCGAAGATGCCGAGGAGCTTCGCCTCGCTGTAGTGCCCGGCGAACGTCAGGTCGTCGTAGTTCGTGGTGATCCCGGGGATGAACCCGAGCACTCCGACGAGCAGGAACGTGGCTCCCACGACCAGGGCCGCTGTCGGCAGCCAGGTGGGCGGCGCGGTCCGGTCGGTGTCCGAGGGGTGCATGGTGGCCACGGCGGCCTCCTTCGCTAGGGGGTGGTGCGGCCCGGTATCCGAAGGACGCCGACCTATGCGCACGTGTAGGTGACACGAGTGCGGGTACCGCCCGGCATCGTCCGCCGTCTCGGGAGGAACCCATGGACCCCAAACAGCTCGCCAAGGACACGTTCGAGAAGGTCGTCGGGAGGCTCGCGGAGAAAGCAGCCGAGCTGGCCGAGCCGCCGGTACCGGGAGCGCCCGGTGTCGAGCCGCCGCAGCTCGAGGAGCCGACGGAGCCGCGCGCGCCGCTGCCCCCGAAGCCCGACCAGGGCGCTCCCGAGCTGCGCACCGCGACGGGCACCGAGGTCGACGCGAAGCCCGACGCACGCGCCCAGCACGAGACGTACCTGACCACGTCGACCGGGGCACGCCTGCGCGACACCGACCACTCGCTCAAGGCCGGAGAGCGCGGCCCGACGCTGCTGCAGGACCACCACCTGCGCGAGAAGATCACCCACTTCGACCACGAGCGGATCCCCGAGCGGGTGGTGCACGCGCGCGGCGCCGGCGCCCACGGCGTGTTCGTCGGGTACGGCAACGCCGACAGCGTCTGCAAGGCGACGTTCCTGCGCGAGGGCGTCGAGACCCCGACGTTCGTGCGCTTCTCCACCGTCCTCGGGTCGCGCGGGTCAGCGGACACGGTCCGCGACACCCGCGGTTTCGCGACGAAGTTCTACACGAGCGAGGGCAACTTCGACCTCGTCGGCAACAACATCCCGGTGTTCTTCATCCAGGACGGCATCAAGTTCCCCGACGTCATCCATGCCGGCAAGCCGCACCCGGATCGGGAGATCCCGCAGGCGCAGAGCGCCCACGACACGTTCTGGGACTTCGTCTCGCTGCACACCGAGGCCCAGCACCACACGATGTGGAACATGTCCGACCGCGGCATCCCGCGGTCCTACCGGACCATGGAGGGCTTCGGCGTCCACACCTTCCGGGTCGAGAACGACGCGGGCGACACCTCGCTGGTGAAGTTCCACTGGAAGCCGCGACTCGGCGTGCACTCCCTCACCTGGGAGGAGGCGCAGCTGCTGGGCGGCATCGACCCGGACTTCCACCGGCGCGACCTGTACGACGCGATCGAGTCCGGCGCGTACCCGGCGTACGAGCTCGGGTTGCAGGTGTTCCCCGACAACCCCGAGCAGGTCTTCGGCGACATCGACCTCCTCGACCCGACCAAGATCGTCCCGGAGGAGCTCGCACCGGTGCAGCCCGTCGGGCTGATGGTGCTCACCGCGAACCCGACGAACTTCTTCGCCGAGACCGAACAGGTCGCCTTCCACGTCGGCCACCTCGTGCCGGGCATCGACGCGACCGACGACCCGCTGGTGCAGGCGCGGCTGTTCTCGTACGTCGACACGCAGCTGTCGCGGCTCGGCGGGCCGAACTTCAACCAGCTCCCGGTGAACCGACCGCACACCGAGGTCAACGACATGTTCCGCGACGGCTTCCACCAGCACGCCGTGCACGCGGGCGTCGCGCCGTACAAGCCGAACTCGCTCGACGGCGGCTGCCCGTTCCACGCCGGCGCCGACCTGGAGGGCTCGTTCGAGCACCTTCCGGCGAAGGTGGCTGCGGGCACCAAGGTGCGCGCGCAACCGGCGTCGTTCGACGACCACTTCAGCCAGGTACGTCAGTTCTGGCTGAGCATGTCTCCCGTCGAGCAGGAGCACATCATCCGGGCGTACACGTTCGAGCTGGGGAAGTGCTACGAGCAGGTGATCAAGGAGCGTCAGCTCCAGTGCCTGGCGAACATCGACGCGCGGCTGTGCTCCGAGGTGGCGACCGGTCTCGGACTGCCGGCACCGCAGCCGAGCATCGAGCTGGTCGACCTCGACCCCTCCCCCGCGCTCTCGCAGGTGGGCGAGGCCTGGCCGCCCGACGGCCGGATGGTCGGCATCGTCGTCGACCCGGACGGTGACCTGTCGGCCCTCTCGGCGGTGCGTTCCGCGACCTTCGGCGCCGGCATGGTGCCCCTTCTGATCGGCCCGCACGGTGGCGAGGTCGGCGGGTTCCCGGTCCAGCGGACTTTCGCGACCGCCCGGTCTGTCGAGTTCGACGCCGTGCTGCTCGCCGGGGCCCCGGTGCCGGCGCCCGACGCGCTCCCGGCCCGCGACGCCAAAGCGGGGGCGGCGTCCAGCGCGGCCATCGACCCGCGCGTGGTCCTGCTGCTCGAGGAGGCGTTCCGGCACTGCAAGGTGATCGGCGCCTGGGGCGACGGCGTCGCCGCCCTCGAGGCCGCCGGCATCACCGAGGCGCCCGGGGTCGTCCGCGGCGGCAGCGGTCCCGATGTGCTCACCGGCGTGCAAGAGCAGATGGCGTTCCACCGGGTGTGGGAGAGGTTCCCTCAGTCCTGAACTCGCTGGCCCGGTCGGCTCCGGCGGCGGTTGAGGTGCGAGCGGCGCGCTTGTCCTGAGGTGCGAGCGCAGCGAGCCTCGAAGGGAGCCTTGAAGCCACCGCGGGTGATGAGTGGTGGTTTCGAGGCTCGTCGCTGGCGCTCCTCACACCTCAACCACCGTTAGGGCCGGTGGTTGAGGTGCGCGCGAAGCGAGCCTCGAAGGGAGCCTTGAAACCACCGCGGGTGGTGAGTGGTGTTCGGTGGTTGAGGTGCGAGCGGAGCGAGCCTCGAAACCACCCCGGAGATATATCGGATAGTTGCCCAGACCCTGTCAAAACAAGGGGATTTCGGGGTCTGACTGTCGGTGGTCCCTTGGTCGATGGACGCCGCCGAGACCGCCCAGACCCTGATCGAGCTGACCCGGCTGGAGGCCCAGGTCGCCGAGCTCAAGGGCCGGGTCGCCGCGCACGCCGACGACCTCCGCGTCGGGCAGGAGGTCGGTGCGTCAAGCGCGGCGAGCTGGCTGGCGCACACCACGAACACCACCCGACCGGCCGCGGCCGGCACGGTGAAGCTCGGCCACGCGTTGGAAGCGCACCCGCTGACGCGGGATGCCCTCGCCCACGGCGACGTGCTGCTCGACCAGGCGCGCGTCATCGTGCACGCGGTCGACCAGCTCCCCGGCGGCCTAGATGCCCAGCGGGCCGAAGCACATCTGCTCGCCGAAGCGCAGCACCACGACGCCAAAGCCCTACGCGTGCTGGGGAAGCGGCTGTTCGAGGTCATCGCACCCGACGAAGCGGACGCACGTGAGGCCGCGGTCCTCGAGGCCGAGGAGAACGCCGCCGCCAAGGCCTGTCACCTGTCCATGTACGACGACGGACACGGCAAGACCCGCGGCCGGTTCACCATCCCCACCATCGCCGGCGCCCACCTGCGCAAGATCCTCCTCGCTGCCATCACGAACACGAAGGACCCCGCACCCCGACCCACCCCCGAACGCCTCGGACAAGCGCTGTGCGACTTCATCGCCCGCTACCCCAAGAACAAGCTCCCCCACACCGGCGGACTCCCCGCCACCCTCCTCGTCCTCATCGACGAAGACTCACTTCAGGGGCGTGTCGAGAAGGCCGGCGTCCTCGACACCGGCGAGAAGATCAGCCCCGCACTCGCCCGACGCCTGGCCTGCGAGGCCGAGATCATCCCCCTCGTCCTCGGCGGCGACTCCATGCCCCTCGACATCGGCCGCGGACGGCGCCTCCACACCAAGGCACAGCGCTACGCCCTGCTCGCCCGCGACCACGGCTGCCGCGCCGACGGCTGCGACCGCACCCACAGCCTCCACGCCCACCACAAGACCCGCTGGGCCGACGGCGGCCACACCAACGTCAAGGACGCCGTCACGCTGTGCCACTGGCACCACCAACGGGCACACGACGCGTCCTACGAGACGACGTACCTACCCAACGGCGACGTCACCTTCCACCGACGCCAATAGCGCCTCGGCCTACTCCGGACGGAAGCCCGGCTGCGGTCCCAGCTTCATCTTGTCGCCCACGACGTCCATCAGCTCGTGCACGTCTGCGCGCGCCAGCTCGCCCGGGTCGGCCGCGCGCCGGATGGTGGCCGGGGCACGACGGATGCGCGCGACCAGCTTCTTCCCCACGCGTCGGGTGACCGGACCCTCGGGGCCGTCGCCGAAGTCGTACCAGAGCTCCAGCTGTTGGCGGTCGGCGCCGGCCCACCACTCGAGGTAGTCGCGCTCGACCGCGTCCAGGCAGCGATCCAACTCCTCCAGGTAGGCGTCGGGCACGCCGTTCGTCGGCCCGCCCCCGATGACGCGGATCGACGGCCCGTCGGGGACCTCCCACTTCCCGGAGACCACCACCGGGACACGGTGTTCCTCGGTGACGAGCTCGTCGGCGTCGAGGCCGCGGAGCGGTTGCACGCCTCGGGCGGGGTCCAGCCGGAGTACGCCGTCCGCGCGCCCCAGGAGGTCGCTGTAGGGAACGAGCTCGACCGTGCCACGGTCGATCCAGGTCAGCGTCCTGGCGGCCCGCTTGAAGCCCGCCAGGGTGCTGAAGGCGAGGGCATCGTCCGAGCGCGCCACGAGCTCCTCGGTCGTGCGGTCCCGCACCTCGATGACGGCGCGACCGTAGCCGTCGTCCTCGAGCCGGAAGAAGGCACGAGCCTGCAGGGACCGTTGCCGGTTCGCCTTCCACGGGGTGGCCCACTGGAAGCGGAGGTCTCGCGCGAGTGCGTAGTCCCGTACCGCCGCCAGGTCCTCGGGCTCCCAGCCCCGGTGCGGCGCCAGCTCGCAGACGGCACCGTGGAGAACGTCGAAGACCATCCGTGCCCGGGTGCCCGCTGACAGGTGAGCAACGCTCGGCGGCACCCGGACGACACCCGACTCCCAGCCGGCGGATCCGTCGAGGTGGACCTCAGCGCGGACCGCATCGTCCTCGCCGATCAGTGGGAACGTCATCAAGCGCATGAACCCGACCGGACCGGTCAGACCGACGGAGTCGAGGGCCTCGCTGTACAGCTCCGACACCCGCCTGGCCGACTTCACCCAGGCATCGGTCGCGGGTTCATCGGTCCAACGCTTGCCCTTGTGCCCGGTCGACGGCCAGAACTCGACCTCGCGGAATCTCGGCACGACCTCCTCCAGCAGCAGCCGTCAGTCGTCGCGCGCGGACCGGCGTTCCGCGAGGTAGGCCAGCCGGCGCAGGCTCTCGGTGTTGCGCCACTTCAACCCCGGCTCTCGGACCGGTCGCGGCACCAGCCGGGCCGGGCCGGAGATCGCGTCCTCCTCGATGACGACGCGGGTGTGCTCGCCGGTCGGCTCGAGCGTGATCTTCACCGCCGCGACGCCGCTCGGCCTGGCTCGCGCATGCAGGGTCATCGACCGGCCCGGGACGACCTCGACGACCTGGGTGTTGTCGTCGACGAGCAACGGCCAGGCGCCGACCGAGTGATGCAGCTGGGAGCCCAGCTCCGGCCAGTCGGTGTCGACCTCGCGCATCCGCGAGGCGCCGACCACCCAGAGCGGGTACAGCCACCCGTCGGCCAGCACGTCCCAGACCTGCTCGGGCGTCGCCTTCATGACCCGCGTCGTGGTCGCCATGTCAGCTGGCCTTCGGCAGGACGTGCGTGCCGTAGAACTCGATCATCTCGAGATAGTGCGGGCCCATGTTCGCGATGTAGAGCTCGTCGTAGCCCGCGTCGGCGTACTGCCGGATCTGGTCGAGGTGGTCCTCGGGGTCGTCACCGGCCACGACCGAGTCGCGGGTCGAGTCCATCGTCACCAGCTCGGTGGCCTGCTCGAAGTGCTCGGGAGTCGGCAGGATCTGGGCGAGCTCGCCCGGGAGCCCGGCGTTCGGCCACAGCCGGTGCGCGTGCTCCCAGCCCTCCTCCTTGGTCGGCGCGAACGCCACCTTCGCGCCGGCCTGCGACGGGCGGCCATCGGCGATCGAGCGGAAGCGGTCCAGCAGCTCCGGGTCGGGCGACGTGCTGATGTAGCCGTCCCCGATGCGGCCGGCGAGGTCGACGGCCTTGGGCCCGAAGCCCGAGACGAAGATCTCGGGTGGCACGTCCGGGACGTTGTAGATCCGGGCATGCTCGACCGTGTAGTAGCGCCCGCGGTGGTTGACGACCTCACCCTTCCAGAGCTCGCGGATGAGCCCGACGGCCTCCTCGAGCATCTCGAGGCGTACGTCGGCGGTGGGCCACGGCCCGCCGAGGATGCTCTCGTTGAGCGCCTCGCCGGTGCCGACACCGAGGGTGAAGCGGTCCTCGAGGAGCTCGGCGCAGGTGCCGGCGGCCTGGGCGACGACGGCCGGGTGGACCCGGGTCGTCGGGCAGGTCACCGCAGTGGTCACGTGCAGCTTGCAGACCTGGCTGATCGCGCCGATCACGCTCCACACGAGTGGGCTGTTGCCCTGTTCGTTGTTCCACGGGTGGAAGTGGTCGCTGATCCAGAGGGCCTCGAAGCCCGCCTCCTCCGCGGCTCTGGCCTGAGCGATGAGCTCGGCCGGTTCGTACTCCTCCGCCGACAGGAAATATCCGATGCGCATACCGGCAGGTACCCGGGGTACGGACCGGCATGCGATCGACCACGCTCCCCCGTCCTCGGGGCGAACTCACCGAGCACCTCTTCACCGCGTTGCGCTCCGCCAGCGACTTCCGCGGCCTGGCGGCGAAGGCCACCGGCGAGGACGCCGCTCTCGCGCTGTGGATCCTGCACGAGCTGCACTACCGCGGCCTGACGGATGTCGACGACGCCCTGGAGTGGGACCCGCAGCTGCTGCGGCTGCGCCGACAGCTGGAGGCCGACCTCGAGGACCGGCTGCGCTCCCGCTTCCACGCCCCCCAGGGTGTCTCGTTCGTCGATGACGCCCTCGACTGGATCGACGAGCAGGACGGCCCCTCGCTGGCCCGGCACGTGCACCGGCACGCGAGCCGCGACCAGGTCCTCGACCTGCTCGCCGTGCGCTCGATCTACCACCTCAAGGAGTCCGACCCCGTCGCTTGGCTGGTACCGCGGCTCGGGGTGCGCGCGAAGGCTGCGTTGATGGAGCTGCAGTACGACGAGTACGGCGGCGGCGACCCGAACCGTCTCCACCACCACCTCTTCGAGGCAGGCATGGAGGCCAGCGGCCTGGAGCCGTCGTACGACGCCCACCTCGACGCGGTGCCGCTCGAGGCGCTCGAGCAGAACAACACGCTGTCACTGTTCGGCCTGCACCGCCGGCTGCGCGGGGCGGCGCTCGGGCACCTGGCGGCGTTCGAGGCGACCAGCTCGCTCCCGTCGCGCCGGATGGCCGAGGGCCTGAGGCGGCTCGACTTCCCGGACGAGATGGTCGAGTACTACTCCGAGCACGTGGAGGCCGACGCCGTGCACGAGCAGCTCGCCGTCCGCACGATCTGCGCGGGACTGCTGGCCGAGGAGCCGGAGCTCGAGACCGAGGTGTGGTTCGGCGCGTTCACCTGCCTGGATCTCGAGTCCAGGTTCGCCCACGCGATGTTCGCCCGGTGGGGCGTCGAGGAGAAGGCCGCATGAGCACCTACGAGCACCCCGACGTGATCGTCTGCCCCGGCGGGCCGATGCTCGTGCGCGACCACCCCGACAGCACGCGGCCCGTTGCCGCGGTCTGCCGGTGCGAGAAGTCCGCGAGCCTCCCGTGGTGCGACGGCACCCACAAGGTGCTGCCGGCCGACCAGCGGCCTAGCTGAGGTCCATCCGCACGAGCACGCCGTCGTCGTACCACCGGACCTCGGTGATGGTGAGGCCGTCCTCCAGCTCGCGCAGGGCGTCGACCTGCTCGACGGTCCCGAGCTGGATCAGCAGCACGCCGCCGGGCAGGAGGTGGCGGCGCGCCACGTCGACGCAGATGCGGGCGACGTCCATGCCGTCGTCTCCCCCGTCGATCGCGAGCAGCGGGTCCTCGGGGAACCGCTCGACGTCGTCGCGACGCACCCAGGGCGGGTCCGCGATGACCACGGCGAACCGCTCGCCCTCGCGCAGCACGGCGTCCATCGCACCCTGGCGGACCTCCACGCGGCTGGTGAGCCCGGCCGCCTCGGCGTTCTGCCGAGCGAACTCGCACGCCACGGGGTCGATGTCCACGCAGACCAGGCAGCGGGTCGAACCCAGGACCGCGAGCAGCCCGATGTGACCGGCGCCGGCGCACAGCTCGAGCACCTGCCCCGCGGGTGCCGACCCGATGATCTCCGCGGCCCAGGTCGACTGCGCCTGCGTCCAGGAGCGCGGGCGCAGGACCCGACCGTCGAACGCGATGTGCAGTGGCCCGAAGGCGACCGTCTCCGCGCGCTCGGCGGTCATGCCGACGCCGGGTAGGGCGAGTCGCGCAGCAGCCTCGCGAGGTGGACGGCGTTGCGCACGGCCGCCTCGGTGGCGGACGCGGTCTTCTCCGGGGTCTTCTCGAGCTCGAGGTAGTCGGTGCCCTGCATCGCCTCGCCGACCCAGTACGTCCCGGCCGTCGAGGCGGCAGTGAACCCGGTGTCGTTGAGGCCCTGCAGCACCTCGGCGACCGTGTGGTGGGCGCCGTCCTCGTTGCCGACGACCGCCACCATCGCGACCTTGCCCTCGGTGAGCATCCGACCCTCGTCGTCGGTCTCCCCGAGCTCGGCGTCGAGCCGCTCGAGGGTCATCTTGCAGACCGACGACGGCTGGCCCATCCAGATGGGCGTCGCGATGACCAGGATGTCGCTGGCCAGCAGCTTCGCCCGGATCGCGGGCCAGCCGTCGCCGTCACCTTCGTCGGTGCTGACCCCGAACCGGACGTCGTGGTCGACCACGCGGATGATCTCGCCGCTGGCGCCGTGCTTCTCGAGCTCCGCCACCACCTGCTCGGCCAGGAGCTGCGAGCTCGATTCGGCAGGTGACGGTTTGAGGGTGCACACCAGCACCAGGGCATGCAGGGAGGCGTCGGTCATGCCTCCATGTGCCCCGCCCTGGCGGCCGACATGCGGTCACGCGGTGTCGAACCAGGCGGACAGGGCGGGCACCCGCCGCAGCACCAGCTGGTCGAGCAGCAGCACCGCGACCAGCGAGATACCGAACACCGGCAGGAGCACCCCGAGCGCGACCAGCGCGACGACCAGCAGCGGCGTCGCCCGCAGCGGCATCCGCCCGCGCGGCGCGCCGATCGAGGAGGAACCCTTCGGCCGGCGGCGCCACCACATCAACGGCCCGGTGACGCACATGAAGATCACCGCCAGGCACATCAGCGCCGAGCCCCAGAAGGACCACAGCCCCAGGCTCCGGCCCTCGTGCAGCCCGATGCCGAGCGACACGACCTTGGCCAGGTCCGGGTAGTCGTCGAACCCGTACGTCGACACCACGCCGCCGCCGTACCGGTCCACGTGGACGGTCCGCTCGTCGCTCGGCGCGTCGAAGGCGTACCCGATCACGGAGAACACCCCGTCGTCCTCGGCCGGCAGCGCGACGGTCATCGGGTGCCGGAGGCCCTCGGCGGCGGCGACCGCGACCGCGGTGTCGACGTTCGCGACGTTGCGGCCGTCGCCCTTCTCCGACGTCGGGACCTCGGACTTGCCCATCCCCCACGGCACGTCGGTGGCGTGGCTGTGCGGGAGCGACTCGTCGAGCGTCGAGGTCGGGTCGCTGATCGCGCCGTGGTCGAGGCTCCACATCGAGGTGCCGCGGTCGGTCGCGAGCTCCTGCACCTTCGCGCCCCACACGCCGGTCCAGGGCAGGCCCGTGACGACCAGCGTCAGCAGGCCGACCCCGACGAACAGCCCGACCGCGCCGTGCCGTGAGCGCAGCTTCTGCTTGGCGCGCCGGCGCGCTCGCCAGCCCTTGACGTACAGGTAGTAGCCGCTGAGCGCCATCACGATCGCCCAGCAGGCCGCGAGCTCGATGACGAGGTCGCCGTACCTCCCGGCCATCAGCTCGCCGTGCAGGCGGACGGCGTAGCCGGACAGCGTGGTGTCCGGGTTCAGCGAGCCGAGGTAGGTCGGGCCGTACGGGTCGACGTAGGCGTCGCGGGCCGAGCCGTCGGGCATCGCCAGCGAGAACCGGGTGCTCTCGTCGGCGGCGCCGGGCTCGGTCATCGACACCACGGTCGCGTCGGGGAACGCGTTCTCGACGGCGGCGAGCTGCGCGGAGTACGGCTGCGCGATCGTGTTCTGCTGCTGCTCGACCCGCATCAGGTCGTGGTGGAGCAGCGGCTCGATCTGGAAGCGGAACAGGTAGATCAGCCCGGTGCTGGCGAGCACCAGCAGCACCGGGGCCACCAGGAAGGCGGCGAAGAAGTGCCAGCGCCAGGCGGCCCGGAACAGGCCGGAGCCCTTCTTCCTGGGGCGTGGCGCCTCGGGTCTGGGCGCCCGTCCGGGCGCGAGAACGTCGGTCATGGGTCTCCTCGAGACAACGCAGGACGGCGCGGCCGGCCCTCCCGGGTGCCGGGGTGCCGATCGCGTGGTGGTGGGTGCGTGCTGCCGTCAGGCGGCAGCGAGGAGAGCCGGTGGTCCGCGTCGTACGACGGACCGGGTCAGCCGGTGAGGAGCGGCCAGCCCGACGGGCTCGGCCGGCAGGGTGACCAGCCCGCGCTCGGGGAGCACGGGGAGCAGCGGGGTGACCAGCCGCAGCAGGACCGCGGTCGCGAGCGCGACCAGCGTCCACAGCGACCGCTCCCCGACCGCGAGCCACAACCCGACCAGGGCCGCGGCGAGCAGGTGGACGGCCATCATCGGCGCGTGCGCCGACAGGTCGCTGACGAGGTGCCCGACCGGGAGCGCCGGCTGGGCGGTCGCGGAGCCGATCATGGCGTCGTACTGGTCCTGCAGGGTCCCGATCCGGTGCCCGTCGACCGTCGGCAGGATCCGCCCGGAGTGGTGCGCGACCGGGGCTTCCACGCGGTCACCGGTGTGGCCCGCGGTCACGGTGAGGAACAGGTGCACCAGGGTCTGGCCGCCGACCAGCAGGACCACGAGCCGCAGCCCGGAGGCCGGGCGCGCCAGCAGCGGCAGGCTGAGCAGGGTGCCGACGACGAGGAGCACGACCAGCCAGCCCGGGCCGGGCAGCAGGCCGTCGGCGGTGACGTGGCCGGTGACGCCGAGGAAGCACGCCACGAACGCGAGCAGGAACGCGCGCGCCCAGAGCAGCGCGGGATCCATTCTCGAGTCCATGGGTCGAGATTCTCGCACGCTCAGCCCCAGAAGATCCGCTCGACCACCGCACGGGCCAGCCGGGTGTAGCGCAGCTGGTCGTTGACCATCGCGTCCGACGACCCGGCCGGGTAGCCGAGGATGCTGGCGACCGCGGCGCGCTCCCGGACGTCGCGCGGCAGCTCGTCGCTCGGCTTGCCGCGGACCAGCGTCACCGCGTTGCGGACCCGGCTGACCCGGCGCCAGCTCTGCGCCAGCACCGAGGCGTCGTCCTCGTCGATCAGGCCGGCCTCGCGCGCGGCCGCCAGCGCCTCGAGGGTGCGCGAGGTGCGCAGCGCGGGCACCGAGCCGGCGTACCGCATCTGCAGCAGCTGCACGGTCCACTCGATGTCGGCGAGCCCGCCGCGGCCGAGCTTGAGATGGGTGTGCGGGTCGGCGCCGCGCGGCAGCCGCTCCTCGTCGACGCGTGCCTTGATCCGGCGGACCTCGAAGATGTCGTCCGCGCTGATGCCCTCCGGCGGGTAGCGCAACGGGTCGATCATCTCGGTGAACCGCCGGCGCACCTCCGGATCGCCGACGATCGCGTCCGCGCGCAGCAGGGCCTGCGCCTCCCAGACCTTCGACCACTTCGCGTAGTAGGCGGCGTAGGAGTCCAGGGTGCGCACCAGCGAGCCTTGCTTGCCCTCCGGGCGCAGGTCGGCGTCGACCTCGAGCGCGGGGTCGGGCCCCGCGATCGCCAGCAGCCGGCGCAGCTCGTTGGCCACGGCCTGGGCGTACGACGCGGCGACCTGGGGGTCGGCGCCCGGCTCGGGCTCGTGCACGAACAGCACGTCGGCGTCGCTGCCGTAGGACAGCTCGAACCCGCCGTATCGGCCCATCGCGATGATCGCCATCCGGGTGGGCGCGGCGTCGAGGTCGCGCTGGCGGCGCACCGACCGCCCGGCGACGTCCAGGGTGGCCTCGAGCGTGGCGTCGGTCAGGCGGGACAGTCCCGCGCCCACGTCGGCGACGTCAATGAGGCCGAGCAGGTCACCGGAGGCGATCCGCAGCAGCTCGCGACGGCGGACCCCACGGACGGCGAGCACCGCCGCCTCGGCCTCGTCGTGGCGCCCGGAGGACGCGAGCATCTCCTCGGTGAGCGCCTCCGCGGACATCGGCGCCAGCTCGCCGCCGAGCATGCGCACCCCCTGGGGCTCACGCTCCAGCAGGTCGGTGGCGTAGCGCGAGGTCGCGAGGATCCTCGCGAGCCGCTCGGCGACCTGCCCCTCGTCGCGCAGGGTGGCGAGGTACCAGGGCGTCGACCCCAGCGACTCGCTGATCCGCCGGAACCCGAACAGCCCGGCGTCCGGGTCGGGAGCGTCGGCGAACCACCCGAGCAGCACCGGCAGCAGCGTCCGCTGGATCTGCGCGGCCCGGGTCACGCCGGCGGTGAGCGCCTCCAGGTGCCGCAGCGCGCCCTGCGGGTCGAGGAAGCCGAGGGCGGCCAGCCGCTTCTCGGCCGCCTCGGGCGAGAGCCGGGCCTCGTCGCCGGGGATCTTCGCGACCGCGGACAGCAGCGGGCGGTAGAAGAGCTTCTCGTGCAGCCGGCGTACCTCGCGGCGGTGGTGCTGCCAGGTCTTGTTGAGCACACCGACCGGGTCCTTGATGAAGCCCATGCTGCGACCCAGGCGGCGCAGGGCGATCTCGTCCTCGGGCACGACGTGGAGGCGCCGCAGCCCGTACAACTGGATCCGGTGCTCGAGCGTGCGGAGGAAGGCGTACGCCTCGTGCAGCGCCTCGCCGTCCTCGCGGCCGACGTACCCGCCGTTGGTCAGCTCGGCGAGCGCGCTCAGGGTCGTGGGCGGGCGGACCCGCTCGTCGGCGCGCCCGTGCACGAGCTGCAGGAGCTGGACGGCGAACTCGACGTCGCGCAGGCCGCCGGAGCCGAGCTTGAGCTGGCGCTCGGCGTCCTTGGCCGGGATGTGCTCCACCACCCGCCGGCGCATCGCCTGGGTGTCCTCGACGAAGCCGTCGCGCTCGGCCGCCGACCAGACCATCGGGGTCGTCTCGTCGACGAACTCCTGCCCGAGCTCGAGGTCCCCAGCGACCGGGCGCGCCTTGAGCAGCGCCTGGAACTCCCACGTCTTCGCCCAGCGCTCGTAGTAGCCGCGGTGGCTGGCGATCGTGCGCGTCAGCGGGCCGGCCTTGCCCTCCGGGCGCAGCGCGGCGTCGACCTGCCAGATCGTGCCCTCGGCGGTGTGGTCGGAGCAGATCCGGATCAGGTGGCTGGCCAGCTGGGTGGCCGCGCGGAGCGTCCCGGCGTCGTCGTCCTCCCCCGCCTCGGTGGGGGCGTGGGCGAAGATCACGTCGACGTCGGAGACGTAGTTGAGCTCGTGCCCGCCGCACTTGCCCATCGCGATCACCGCGAGCCGGGCGAGCCCGGCGTCGGCGCCGACGCGCTGCCGGGCGATCGCCAGCGCGGCCTCGAGCGTCCCGGCGGCCAGGTCGGACAGCTCGGCCGCGGCGTCGTCGACGGCGAGGTGGTGCGTGAGGTCGCGCGCGGCCAGCCGGAGCAGCCAGCGCCGGTACTCCACGCGCAGCACGTCGACGGCCTCCGCGTCGGGCAGCGTCGCGGTCGGCGCGGGTGAGGCCGGGTCGGCGCCCACGGCCTGCAGCAGCGCGGCCCGCACGGCCCACGCCGCGGGCCGTGTCGACCCGAGCGTCGGGTCGCTCAGCTGGGTCCACTGCTCGGGGTGCCGGACCAGGTGGTCGGTGAGCGCCTCGCTGGCGCCCAGCACCGACAGCAGCCGCATCGCGGTGCCCTCGTCGTCGACCAGCGCGTCGAGCAGGTCGCGCGGCTCACCGACGACCTCGGTGAGCCGGACCAGGCCGGCGAGCGCCTCGTCGGGGTCGGCCGTGCGCGCGATCAGGGCCGCCAGCGGCTCGGCCGCGTCACCCAGCCGGCGCAGCGCCGCGACCGCGGCGTCCGGGTCGAGGAACCCGAGCCGCGTCAGGCTGCCCGCACTGGTGACCGGCCGGTTCATCCCCCGAAGCGCTCCTTCGCCAGCTCGGCGAGGCCCTCCGCGAGCGGCCGCCAGGCGTCGTCGAGCTCGGCCCTCGCGGCGTCGATGTCGCGCAGCACCCCGTCGGTGTCGATGCCGCGGGTCTCGTGCGAGCCGCGGTCGTCCTCCGCCCACGGGCGCAGGACCGGTACGTCGACCTCGGGGTGCAGCTGCACCCCCCACATGAGCGGCCCGAAGCGCGCGGCCTGCACCTCGCCGTGCTCGGTCTCGGCCAGCAGCGTCGCGCCGTCGGGGAGGCGGGTCACGACGTCGTCGTTCCACTGCACACCCCGGCGCGGGCTGGCCAGTGGCCCGAACAGCCGGTCCTCGCGGGCCGCGGCCGTCCACCCGACGCCGAGCAGGCCGACCTGCTGGCCGCGGGGGTTCCGCTCGACGGTCCCGCCGAGCGCTGCCGCGATCAGCTGGTGGCCGAGGCAGATGCCGAGGGTCGGGACCTGTGCGTCGCGGGCGGCGCGGACCAGCTCCTTCACCGGCCCGAGCCAGGCGTGCTTCGCGTCGTCGTTCGCGCCCATCGGGCCCCCGAGGACCAGCAGGGCGTCGTACGTCGCGGTCGCCGGGAGCACGTCCTGGGCGTACGGCCGGCACACCACGACGTCGCACCCCGCGCCGTCGAGCCAGTCACCGACCAGCGCCACCGGGCACTCGGCGTCGTGCTCGATGACCAGCACCGTCGGCCGGGTCGTCACGGCGCCTGCCGCTCCTGCGACAGGGTGACGAACAGCAGGCCGATGCCGGTGATGGCCGTGAGCAGGCCGACGTAGAACAGCCCGATCAGCGGGACGGAGAACAGCAACGTCAGCACGGCGGTGACGAGCACGAGCCGGCGCGCGTTCGGCGCACCCGCGGCGACGGCCGCGCGGGACCACCATCCGAGGCCGCCGAGGCAGACGCCCAGACCCAGGACCAGCACGCCGTACCGCACGTAGTCGCCGCCCAGGATCAGCGGCACCGCGGCGAGCACGAGCACCACCGCGAAGACCAGGACGACGAACAGCAGCCGGCGCAGTGACCTCGCCCGAGACTCCGTGAGGAAGTCGTCGGTCATCAGACGACGGGGAGCATGCGGTCACGCTCGTGGGCCGACACCTGACCGCGGTAGTCCTCCCACTCGGAGCGCTTGTTGCGCAGGAAGAAGTCGAAGACCTGCTCCCCCAGCGTCTCGGCGAGGAGCTCGGAGCGCTCGGCGACCACGATCGCCTCGGACAGGCTCTTCGGCAGCGGCTCGATGCCGAGGCTGGTCCGCTCGCGCTCGGTGAGCGACCAGACGTCGTCCTCCGCCTCGCGCGGCAGCGGGTAGTCCTCCTCGATGCCCTTCATCCCGGCGGCCAGCACCACGGCGAACGCCATGTACGGGTTGCAGGCGGCGTCGATCGTGCGCAGCTCGATGCGGGTCGACTGGCCCTTGTTGGGCTTGTACATCGGGACCCGGATCATCGCGGAGCGGTTGTTGTGCCCCCAGCAGACGTACGACGGCGCCTCGCCACCGAACATCAGCCGCTTGTAGCTGTTCACCCACTGGTTGGTGACCACGCTGATCTCGGGCGCGTGCTTGAGCACGCCCGCGATGAACTGCCGGCCGGTCTTCGAGAGCTGGTACTCCGCACCGGCCTCGAAGAAGGCGTTGCGGTCGCCCTCGAACAGCGACACGTGGGTGTGCATGCCCGAGCCGGGGTGCGTGGTGAACGGCTTGGGCATGAACGTCGCCCAGATGCCCTGGCTCAGGGCGACCTCACGGATGACCGTGCGGAACGTCATGATGTTGTCGGCGGTGCTGAGCGCGTCGGCGTAGCGCAGGTCGATCTCCTGCTGGCCCGGGCCGCCCTCGTGGTGGCTGAACTCCACCGAGATGCCCATCGCCTCGAGCATGGTGATCGCCTCGCGGCGGAAGTCCGCGCCCATCGACTGCGCGGTGTGGTCGAAGTAGCCGCTGCGGTCCACCGGGACCGGCTCCACGCCGGGCTCCGGCGGGTTCTTGAACAGGTAGAACTCGATCTCGGGGTGGGTGTAGAACGTGAAGCCCTTGTCGGCGGCCTTCGAGAGGGTCCGCTTGAGCACGTGCCGCGGGTCGGCGTACGACGCGGACCCGTCCGGCATCTCGATGTCGCAGAACATCCGCGCCGTGGACGGCCCCTCGCCGCGCCACGGCAGGATCTGGAACGTCGAGGGGTCCGGCTTGGCGAGCATGTCGGCCTCGTACACCCGGGCGAAGCCCTCGATGGCCGAGCCGTCGAAGCCGATGCCCTCGGCGAACGCGCCCTCCAGCTCGGCCGGTGCCACCGCGACGGACTTGAGGAAGCCCAGGACGTCGGTGAACCAGAGTCGGACGAACCGGACGTCGCGCTCTTCGAGTGCGCGGAGAACGAAGTCTTCCTGCTTGCCCATGACGGCAGCCTAGTGGTGGCTGCCGCCAGGGGCTGCGGGTGTCCGGGTGTGTCAGGACGGGCGGTCGCCGCAGATGTTCGCGTCCTGCGAGCCGAGGACGCCGTCCCAGGCCGCGCGCATCGGGTCGATCCACTCCTGGGTGGTGGTCGCGTAGGCGATGGAGCCGTCCACCCGCTCGTGCACGCCGTCGACGCGCACCTTGCGGACCGTGACCGGGATCGTGACCTTCCCCGCGCCGGTGCCGGCCCAGCAGGCCGACGCGTTGCGCGTGTGCCGGGCCTCGCGGAAGCCGACCACGTCGCCGGCCTGCTGCCGCGCGTAGCGCATCGCGACGGTCGTGACGTAGCCCGTGTGGCCCTCCCACGGAGCGCGGACGAGCACGGAGAGGCCGTGGGTCCTGCGGGTCGGGACCGTGAAGCGGACCGTGCCGTCCTGCACCTCCTTCTCCTTGCCCGTCCAGACGCGGACGCCCCACCGGGCGTCCTCGTCCCAACGGCCGTTCTGGAGCTGCAGCGTGCAGCCGTCGCAGTCGGGGACCTCGAAGGTGATCGTGGTGGTACGCCGCTCCCGCGGCTGGTCGGCTGTCGCCGAGCCGGTGGGGGCTGCAGCCAACGCGGTGGCGGCGACGGCGGTGGCCGCGCCGAGACGGAGGAGGTTCGTGTTCATGCCGGGGATACGCCCGGACCCGCCACGCGGTTGCATGCCGGTGCGGGGCGCCTCAGGACGTCGGGACGTTGGCCTCGATCTCGGCCAGCCAGGCCGCCGGGCTGGCGTCCGACGGCATCCGCCAGTCACCGCGCGGCGACATGGTCCCGCCCGCGCTGACCTTCGGGCCGTTGGGCAGGGCCGACCGCTTGAACTGGCTGGCGAAGAACCGGCGTACGAACACCTCGAGCCACTGCCGGATCGTCGCGAGGTCGAACTCGACGCGGCGGTCGTCGGGGTAGTTCGGCGGCCACTCGCCGGCTTCGGCGTCGTGCCAGGCGTGCCAGGCGAGGAACGCGATCTTGCTGGGCGCGTAGCCGTAGCGCAGCACGTGGAAGAGCGTGAAGTCCTGCAGGGAGTACGGGCCCACGGACTGCTCGGTCGACTGCGGGAGGTGGTCCTCACGGGTCGGGATCAGCTCGGGCGTGATCTCCTGGCCGACGACGTCGAGCAGGACGGCGTTCGTGTCCTCGTCGAACTGCCCGGTGCTGATCACCCAGCGGATGAGGTGCTGGATCAGCGTCTTCGGCACGCCGGCGTTCACGTTGTAGTGCGACATCTGGTCGCCGACGCCGTACGTGCACCAGCCCAGCGCGAGCTCGGAGAGGTCGCCGGTGCCGAGCACGATCCCGCCGCGGTGGTTGGCGAGGCGGAACAGGTAGTCGGTGCGCAGACCGGCCTGGACGTTCTCGAACGTGATGTCGTAGACCTCCTCCCCCTTCGCGTAGGGGTGGTCGAGGTCGGTGAGCATCGCCCGCGCGGCGTCGGTGATGTCGATCTCCTGCATGGTGATGCCCAGCGACTTCGCGAGGCCCCATGCGTAGCTCTTGGTGGTGTCACCGGTCGCGAAGCCCGGCAGCGTGAAGCCGAGGATCTCGCTGCGGTCGCGGCCCAGGCGGTCCATCGCCTTCGCGGCGACGATCAGGGCGTGGGTCGAGTCGAGCCCGCCGCTGATGCCGATGACGACCTTCGGCTGGAAGTCCGCCCCGCCGATCGCCTGCAGGCGCTGCTCGAGGCCGGAGACCTGGATGTTGTAGGCCTCGTAGCAGTCCTGGGCCAGCCGGTCGGCGTCGTCGGGCACGAACGGGAACCGGTCGACCTTGCGGCGCAGCCCGATGTCGGCCGTGGTCGGCGCGAGCTCGAACTCGACCGTGCGGAACTCGGGGGCGAGCGAACGCCGGTTGTCGTCGAACGTGCCGGTCCGCAACCGCTCCAGGCGGATCCGGTCGAGGTCGATGTCGACGATCGCGGCACGCGGGCCGTCGGGGAACCGCTCGGTCTCGCCGAGCAGCTGGCCGTGCTCGTAGATCATCGTCTGCCCGTCCCACGACAGGTCGGTCGTGGACTCGCCCTGCCCGGCGGCGGCGTACACGTACGCCGCGAGGCAGCGGCTGGACGCCGAACGGGCCAGCAGGTGCCGGTCCTCGGCGCGGCCGACGGTGATCGGACTGCCGGAGAGGTTCGCGAGGATGCTCGCGCCGGCGAGCGCGGCCTCGGCGCTCGGCGGGACCGGCACCCACATGTCCTCGCAGACCTCGACGTGCAGCACCAGGCCGCGCACGTCGACGGCCTCGAAGAGCAGGTCCGGCCCGATCGGGACCTCCTGGCCGGCGAGCACCGTCGTACCCCGGACGTCGTCGCCGGGCGCGAACCAGCGGCGCTCGTAGAACTCGCGGTACGTCGGCAGGTACGACTTCGGCGCGACGCCGAGGATCCGGCCCCGGTGGATGACGACCGCGCAGTTGAGCACCCGGCTGCCGTGGGCGACCGGCGCGCCGACGACCAGCACCGGCGCCAGGCCCTCGGACGCGGCGACGATCTCGGCGATCGCGTCGGTCACCGCGTCGAGCAGCGTGTCCTGGAGGAACAGGTCGTCGATGGCGTACCCGCTCAGGCACAGCTCGGGGAAGACCGCGACCGCGACGCCGTCCTCGGAGCAGGCGCGGGCCTGCTCCAGGACCATGCGGGCGTTGATCGCCGGGTCCGCGACCCGGATCGGCACCGTGCAGGCCGCGACGCGGGCGAACCCGTGCGCGTAGGCGGAGTAGAAGTCCACGTCCCGGAGTTTCCCACGCGGGCTGCACCTATGCGTGCGCCACCACGCTCCACGCGGTCGCGGAGATCTCGAAGGGGCCGTCCGGGAGCAGCTCGGCGCAGCGGGTGCGGAGCCGCTCCCGGCCGGCCTCGTCGAGGCGTTGGACGTGATCGCCGGCGGGCCCGACGCCGAGCGTGTAGGGCTCCCACCACTCGTCGAACCCGGAGTACGGCACCACGACGGTGAGGGTGCCCTCGCGGACGTCGCGCAGCCCGGCCTCCCGTGCGAGCGCCCCCAGGTCGCCCTCGCCGGTGCCCGGCAACGCGGCCTCGTCCGCGACGTCCGGGTCGAGGTCCTTGGCGGCCTGCCAGAACGTCGAGAGCGGTCCGGTGCCGGTCGCGTGGTTCCAGACCGTCGCGCCGACGGCGCCGGCCACCCGGCCCATCTCGGCGAGCCCGGCGACCGGGTCGGACATGAAGTGCACGACGAGGTTGGTGAGCGCGACGTCGAAGGCGCCGTCGTCGTACGGCAGCCGCTCGGCCGTCCCCTCGCGCACGTCCACACCCGGGCAGCGCTCGCGCGCCGCGGCCACGAACGGCGGCGACGGGTCGAGCGCCGCGACGTGGTCGGCGCCGAGCCGCTCCACGAGGCGCGCGGTCAGGACACCCGGCCCGCAGCCGACGTCGACGGCGCGCATGCCGCCGCGTACCCCCACCAGCTCGACGAACTGGTCCGCGAGCGGCTCGGAGTAGCGCCCCATGAACCGGTGGTAGCGGTCCGCGGCGACGTCGAAGGCCACGTCCCGACTGTAGACCTGGTCTCAGTCCAGCAGGTCGGAGGCGAACGTCATCGGCTCGCTCGGGTCGCCCTGGCTCGTCGTCACGACCTCGAGCCGGTCGGTGCTCGGCACCCAGCGGACGATCCGCCAGCCGTCGACGTCGGAGCGGCGGCTCGGCACGGCCACCCACAGCAGCACGCTGCCGTCGTCGAGGATCCGCACCGTGCGCAGCCCCCAGTTGCTGTAGTTCCCCTGGTGGTCACGAACCCGCAGCCGGTGGCGCGGCGAGAGGTCGGACCGGTCGGCGTCGTACACCGCGAACTCGCCGTCGTCGTACGACGTTCCCACGACCGTGTCTCCCCTGGCCTGGATCGACGACAGCCGGCCGGTCGTGGACATGTCGACATAGCGTCGTACGCCGCCACCCCAGTCGGTGAGGACGTCGCCCTCGGCCGGGTCGTCGACCTCGACGACCGCGCCGCGGTCATCGAGGGTCCAACCGAAGCTCATCCCGGCCGGGTACGGCACCGCGTCCGCGACCCCGGTGATCGTGTCGATCCGCCAGCCGGCCTTCAGGTCGTCGAGCAGGAGCGCGTCGTCGTCGACCCACCCGATCCAGGAGTAGTCCCACGGCTCGAACCGGGCCGGCAGTGACAGCCTGCTCCGCTCGCCGGTCGGCAGGTCCCAGACCTCGATGCCGTCGTCCAGCAGCGCCGCGAGGTGGGTGCCGTCGGGCGAGAGCAGCGCGCGCGACAGCGCGAGGCGTCCGTGCGGGTTCGGCAGCCGCACCTCCCGCCAGGAGCCGTCCACCCCCAGCAGCTGGATCCGGCCGTCGCGACGGTCGACCGACAGCACCGCCGCGGACAGCGGCTTCGTCGCGAGGGTCGGCGCCGCGTCGGGCGGCTCGACGCGAGCGGGCAGTCCGGGCGCCACGTCGTCGGCGGCCGCCGGCAGCTCGTCCACGTCGCGCGGGTCCCACGGCTTCTGCACGGCTGGCGCGCTGTTGCTCTGTGCCGGCGCCGGCTCGGGCGGCTCGTTCGAGGTGCAGGCGGTGAGCAGGAGGGCGAGGACGAGCACCCGGACCCTCACGACGGACCCAGCAGGTCAGTCGCGAACACGGCGGTCTCGGAGGACAGCCAGCACGAGACCCGGGAGAGCTCGCCGGTCTCGACGTTCCAGGTGAGCAGGTACTCCTTGGGTGCGTCCAGGGGCAGGACCGTGAAGGCGAGGACGTCGTCGCTCAGCCAGGTGAGCGGGCGCAGCTCCTCGGCGTGGGCGTAGTAGTCGTGGTCGTCCGGGACCGGCAGGTAGGCACGGGTATCGAGCGTCTCGCGGTCCACGACGACCATGCCGTCGCGGTCAGCCGGCTGGTTCCCGAGAACGAGATTCGCACGCGTGAACGCGATGGCGTCGTCGCCGACCGCTGGGAGGATCAGGCCCTCCAGCGACCCCTTGCGGTAGCGACCGAGCTCCTGGTCGTCGAGCCACTCGACCACCATCTCGGGGTCGGTGCCGATGATCCGCCCGTCCGGGCCGAAGGCGATGTGGGAGGCGCCCTTGAGGTACGACAACTCCTCGACCGTGCCGCCCTCCAGGTCGACGCGCACCGCGCGAGGCCAGCCGCGCGCGACCACGCCGGAGCTGTCGGGCACCCACGTCAGCTGCGCCTCGCCGGGAACGCCGTCGACCTCACGCCACTCGCCGTCGAGCTCTCGCCAGAAGAACCCCGACTCTCCGGCCGCGACCAGCCGCCGGCCGTCCGGCGAGATCGTCACGGTCCGCGCCTTCCCCAGCCCGTCGGGCAACGCCAGCTCCTCCGAGTACCCGTCGGCCGACACCAGCACCGCGCGTGCCCCGTCGTCGAGCACCGCGACCGGGCGCGTGACCGTGCCCGGGGTCAGCGACTCCATCACCCGCGGAACCCCGAGCTCGACGACCGGCAGGCCCTCGGCGCCGCGCGGGTCCCACACGGGCTGGATCGCCGACCGCGCGATCGCGGGCGCGACGGGGACGGTCGTCGGGGTGCTCGTCGGGGCCGGAGCCGGTTCCACGGTCTGGTCGCCACCGATCCGCCCGACGAGCGCGACACCGGCGACCAGCACCACGACGGTCGCCGTCGCGGCCAGCGAGCGGCGGGCGGTACGTCGGCGGCGGGCCGAGCTCAGGGCCGCGGCGGCGCCGCCGGTGGCCTCGACCCGGTCGGTCGCCAGGTCGAGCAGGTCGCGGAGGTCGGTCATGGCGCCCTCCCGATCAACGAGAGCAGCTCGGGCGCGCCGTCGCGCAGCCGGGCGAGCGCGGCGGCGTTCTGGCTCTTCACGGTGCCGGGCGCGACCCGGAGGATCGCCGCGGTCTCCTCGACCGACAGGTCGTCGAAGTGTCGCAGCACCACGACGGCACGCTGCCCGGGCGTCAGCCGCTGCAGCGCCCGGCGTACGACCATCGCGGTGTCGGGGTCCGACGACACCGCCGCGCCGCCGAACGGCTCCTCGACCGGGAACTCCCGCCGGCGTCGGCGCCACCACGAGATGTGGTCGCGCACGACGATCGTGCGGGCGTACGCCGTGGGGTTGCCGTCACGCAGACGGTCCCACCGCAACGCGACCTTCACGAGCGCCTCCTGCACCAGGTCCTCTGCACGGTGGAGATCTCCGGTGAGCAGGTACGTCGAACGCAGCAGCGAGCGCTCGACGCCGGCTGCCCACGCGGTGAACTCCTGCTCGTCCATCGGCCTCCTCACCGGGAGAACGCACGGCACGCGCATCCGGTTGGCACGAGTTTCCCCGATGGCCTCCCGATGAGTCCGCCACCGCGCGCCGGTCAGAGCGGTATGCCCGAGATCAGCACCTGCCTGTGGTTCGACGACAACCTCATGGACGCCGTGGAGTTCTACACCGCGGTGTTCCCCAACTCGGAGATCTGCGGGGTCTCCCACTACCCCGACGGCCGCGTGCTCGCCGCCGAGTGGACCCTGGACGGCAGACCGTTCCGCGGGATCAACGGTGGCCCGGTGCACGCCGGCTTCACCGAGACGGTCTCGCTGAGCGTGAACTGCGCCGACCAGTCCGAGGTCGACTACTACTGGGACACGCTGGTCGCCGGAGGCACACCGGACCAGTGCGCCTGGCTGAAGGACAAGTTCGGGCTGTCCTGGCAGATCGTGCCGGTGCGGCTCTACGAGCTGGTCTCCGACCCCGACCCGGCCCGGGCGCAGGCCGCAGCCGCGGCGATGATGAAGCAGCAGAAGATCGTGATCGCCGAGCTCGAGGCCGCCGCGGACGCCGTGTCGTAGTGAGCAGGGACACAGGGCACGTCCGCTCGCTCCGGGGCTAGCCTGACGGTGGTCCGTGGACTCCATCAGGGAGCTGCGAGATGACATCTCAGGGAGACATCCATGAGCGAGGAGACCGCGCCGTACGGCACCGGTCCGGCCAAGGCCGAAGCACCGCAGATCAAGCGGATCCGCACCCACCACCTGCGCGAGATGAAGCAGCGCGGCGAGAAGTTCGCAATGCTCACCGCCTATGAGCAGTACGCCGCGCAGACGTTCGACGAGGCCGGCATCGAGGTCCTCCTCGTCGGCGACAGCGCCTCGAACAACGTGTTCGGCAACGAGACGTCGCTCCCGGTGACCGTCGACGAGCTGATCCCGCTGGTGCGCGCGGTCACCCGCTCCGCGCGCCGCGCCCTGGTCGTGGCCGACCTGCCGTTCGGGTCGTACCAGGCCTCACCCGAGCAGGCCTACCTCACTGCCGTCCGCTTCATGAAGGAGGCGAACGCGCACGCGGTGAAGCTCGAGGGCGGTGTGGAGATGGCGCCCCAGGTCCGCAAGCTCACCGAGGGCGGCATCCCGGTGATGGCGCACATCGGCTTCACCCCGCAGTCCGAGCACAACCTCGGCGGCTACCGGGTCCAGGGCCGCGGCGATGCGGCCAAGCTGGTCGTCGAGGAGGCGATCGCGATGGAGGAGTCTGGCGCGTTCGCCGTCGTGATGGAGATGGTCCCGGGCGACGTCGCCGCCGAGGTGACGGCGGCGGTGTCGATCCCCACGATCGGCATCGGCGCCGGCGTCCAGTGCGACGGCCAGGTGCTCGTGTGGCAGGACGCGTTCGGGTTGCGGACCGGCCGGATGCCGCGCTTCGTCAAGCAGTACGCCGACCTGCACGGCGTGCTCCTGCAGGCCGCTCGCGACTACGCCGCCGACGTCAAGGCCGGCACGTTCCCGGAGGCCGAGCACACCTTCTAGTGCCTGCTAGTGGACGGTGACCCAGGGCCGGGGATCCTGCTCGATGAGCGCCCCGACGCTGACGCCGGGCGGGCAGTAGCCGTCCGGCAGGTACAGGCACGACGGAGGGATGTTCGGGTTCGTGAACGGCGGGCCGGTGTAGCCGGCGCGGCCCTGGTTGCCCCACAGGAACGTGTTGCGTGACGCCGACCAGCGCTCGTCGGCCCACGGCTTCTCGCCCGAGCCGTCGGCGTACCGGGCGAAGTAGTCGTCGCGGTTGCAGTCCAGCCGGACCGCGGCCTTGCTCTCGCTGCCCCACACGGCCCAGAACGACCGGTAGCTGTCCTGGCGCGCCTTCGAGCACGCGGTGTAGTGCTGCCCGGCCTGCTCGTAGTTGTTGTAGCAGAGCAGGTCGGCGCAGTCGGACGGGTGCCCGTAGGACTGCTCGTTGTAGTGCGGCGAGCCCTCGAGCGCGGCGCCCAGCGTGTGCGTGAGCTCGTGCGCCAGCGCCGGGCCGAACTCGCCCCCGCCGGCCCGGAAGTCGGCGCGGCTGCCGCTGGTGAAGAGCGTCAGCCACGTGCCGCCCGCGTTGTTGCGGTTCTGCGGGCCCGGGTCCAGGTCGGTCGGCGCGTAGCCGCCGGTGTTCGCCGGGATCACCGCGTGGCCCTTCATCCCGTTGCTGCGGTGGTCGGCCGCGCGGACGTCGTCGACGATCACGACGTAGCGGCGGTCGTTGCGGGCCGGGTAGCCGTGCGCCTCCAGGTAGGGCCAGAGTCCCATCTCGCGCCTGCCGGTCGCGGGGTTCACCCAGTTCTGGATGTCCTCGCGGGCGAGCACGTCCGCCGGCACCTCGACCCGGTCGATGTCCGGGCGGCAGCCGTCGGCGGTCCTCGTGGTCACGAACCGCGGCGCCAGCGAGTGCTCGAGGTCGCGCTGGGTCCGGATCGCGGCGTTGTTGCTGGCGGCGAAGACCGAGGCGGCCCGGCGGAACGTCTCCCAGACGAGCTCGGGAGCGGTGTCCAGGACGGTGTCGGTCCGCGGCCGCGAGGCGTTGGTCGCCCAGATGACCTGGTACGCCGGCAGCGGTGAGCTCGCCGGCGAGCAGGCGATCGGGAAGCTCGGGTAGGTCCACCTCTCCCACCCGATCATCGAGCCGCTGGACGGCCGGTCGCCCCAGCCCTTCGACGACATCGCCCGGGGGATGCCGTGCGCGTTGCGCGCCTCCCAGGGGTCGAGCTTCTGCACGCGGGTGGCACGCAGGACGGGTGCCGGCGCGACGGGGCCGATGACGGATGCCAGGTCGGGGCTCGCGGCTGGGCCCGCGGCGGAGTGGGCGGGTTCGGCCGTCCGGGCCTGGCTCGCGGTGTCCACGCCCGCGATCAGCGCGACGACCACAACAGTCGTCGCAAGCAGTGGCAGCGTGTGCTTGCGCATCCCATCCTCCCATCACGCAAAGCGCGACGGAGCAGGGCTGATCAAGCATCCGTGCACGCTGCCTGCGGTTGCCCGCAGTTGGACGTCCGTGTCCAAGCCCCCTGTTGGCCGGGTGTTCCGGCCGACGGGGGTTGCCCTCATCCCATCGGCAACCCGTGCTCGAAGATGAGCCAAGAAGGAGGTCAGATCGCGACGATGGGCCTGCTTTTCACCTGTACTGGTTACCGTGCGGGCATGCGCACCCTCGTTCTCGGACTGGCCGCGACTCTCGGACTCACCCTGGCCGCGGCACCTGCCGCCGCCGCGACGTCGACCTCCGAACACCCCTCCCGGATCCAGCAGCGCGCCGCTGTCCCCGGGCTGGTCGTGAAGCGGCTGGTCACCGGGCTCGACCATCCCTGGGACGTGCGCCCGATCGGACAGGGCCGGCTGATCTACACCCAGCGCGACCGGGCGACCGTCTCGATCTGGGCCGACGGCCGCTCACGGGTCCTCCGCGGCTTCCCCAGCGGGTCGGTGTGGGTGTCGGGCGAGACGGGCCTGATGGGCCTCGACCTCGACCCCCGATTCAAGCGCAACCACCGCTTCTACACGTGCCAGGGCGGCACGACCGGTGGTGGCCACGACGTCCGGGTCATGCGCTGGACGCTGAACGCCGCCCTCACGCGGGTCACCGACAGCAAGCGGATGATCGGCGGCTTCCCGGCCACCAGCGGGCGGCACGGCGGCTGCCGGGTGCTCGCGGTCGGCACGAAGCTCTACGTCGGCACCGGCGACGCCGCCGTCGGTGCGAACCCCCGGAACAAGAAGTCGCTCGGCGGCAAGACGCTGTGCCTCCAGCTGTCCGGCCGGCCGTGTGCCAGCAACCCGTTCGCGCGGTCGAGCAACCGCAACAAGCGCTTCGTCCACACCTACGGCCACCGCAACGTGCAGGGCCTCGACCAGCGCCGTGACGGCACCCTGTGGTCGGTCGAGCAGGGCTCGTACCGCGACGACGAGGTGAACCTGCTCCGCAACGGTGGCGACTACGGCTGGCACCCCGTCCCCGGCTACGACGAGAGCGTCCCGATGACCGACCAGTCGCTGCCCGGCCGGCAGCGCAACGCGGCCTGGAGCTCCGGCGACCCGACCGTGGCCACCTCCGGCGGCGGCTTCGTCTACGGCAAGCGGCTCGGTGCGTACGACGGCACGTTCGCGGTCGCCGGGCTCAAGGCCGAGCGGGTGCTGTTCCTGAAGCTCTCCGCCTCGGGCAGGCTCCAGGGCGTCCGGGTGCCGCCGGCGCTGCGCGAGTTCGGCCGGATCCGCACCGTCGTCGACGGGCCGGGCTCGGTCTTCTACGTCACCACCGACAACGGCGGCGGCAACGACGCGATCCTGGCGGTCCGGCCGCGCCGCTGACCCGCGCCACGCTGCTCTGGTCCACAGGGCAGGACGGCGTCAGGAGTACGGCCTAGGCGACGAGCGCGACCGCGCCCACCCAGACCAGCACCGCGACGGCGGCGACGACCGGGACCAGGCGCGGGTGCGGCGTCCACCACGCGGTCGCCACCAGCAGCAGCGCCGCCCAGACCAGCATCAGCAGGGCCACGACCCACCACGCCGCGAACGTGAGGCTCGCGGCGTACAGGAAGAACGCGCAGGCCATGCCGGCCATGCCGACGAAGGCCCACGGGTCGGCCCGGTCCATCAGTCGTCGTCGTCCTGCGCGTCCCAGTCCTCGTTGCGCCGCTCGGCGATCGCGAGGGCGTCCTCGGCCTCCTCACGGGTGGCGTAGGGGCCGAGGCGGTCGATCGGCGGGCAGAGGTTCGTGTCGTCCTCGACCCGTCGGTGCTTCACGCAGTACCAGAACGCACTCATGTCAACAGAAACTACACTCGCGTCCGTGACCTCCCCGGTGCTCCGCGCTGTGCCCGCGTCGATCCCGCGACCGGAGTACGTCGGCAAGGCAGCCCCGGAGCGCTACACCGGACCCGAGGTCAAGGACGCCGACACCATCGAGCGGATGCGGGTCGCCGGCCGGCTCGCGGCGCAGGCGCGGGACCTGGTCGGCGCGCACGTCGTCCCGGGCGTGACCACCGACGAGCTGGACCGGATCGGCCACGAGTTCCTGTGCGACCACGGCGCGTACCCGTCCACGCTGGGCTACCGCGGCTTCCCGAAGTCGCTGTGCTCCAGCGTCAACGAGGTCATCTGCCACGGCATCCCCGGCGAGCAGGTCGTGCAGGACGGCGACATCGTCAACATCGACATCACGGCGTACCTCGACGGCGTGCACGGCGACACGAACGCCACGTTCCTCGCAGGCGAGGTCGACGAGGAGTCGCGGCTGCTCGTGGAGCGGACCCGCGAGGCCCTGGAGCGCGGCATCAGGGCCGTGAAGCCCGGCCGCCGGATCAACGTGATCGGCCGCGTGATCGAGTCGTACGCCGCGCGGTTCGGGTACGGCGTGGTCCGCGAGTTCACCGGCCACGGGATCGGCACGTCGTTCCACAGCGGGCTGGTCGTGCCGCACTACGACGACCCCGAGCACGACGAGCTGATCGAGGTCGGGATGACCTTCACCATCGAGCCGATGCTCAACCTCGGCACCCACGAGTGGGAGATGTGGGACGACGGCTGGACCGTGGTCACGAAGGACCGGCGGCGCAGCGCTCAGTTCGAGCACACGCTGGTGGTCACCCCGACCGGTGCCGAGATCCTCACTCAGGCGGGTTGAGCAGCTGCTCGACCCGGAACACCGACAGCCAGTGGTCGGGGTCCCCGGTCATCGCAGCCGCGAGGCGCAGGTGCGGCAGCGCCTCGGTGTACCGGCTCTGCCGCTCCAGCGAGCGGCCGAGCGCGTGCCGCGACCAGTCGTCCGACGGGTCGTGCTCGACCAGCCAGGTCAGCTCGGTCTCGGCCTTCTGGAGCTGGGCGCGCATCAGGTAGGCCCAGGCACGCAGCGACCGCAGGCCGGCGTTCTCGGGCTCCTGCTCCAGGGCAGGCTCCAGCAGCTCGAGCGCCTCCTTGGGGGCGCGCCGCTCGAGCAGGTCGAACGCGGTGCGGTACGCCGACTCCGGCCCGGTCTGGCCGGGGAAGACGATCGGCGGGGGCCGCAGCTCGTCAGTCATCACACCTCCAGGGGTCGTCGTACAGGATCCGCTGGAACAGCCGGGAGTCGCGCGGCATTCCGCGGTCGCCTCGGCGTCACACGAACAGTGTCTCCCCATCCCCCGCCCGCATGACGTCCGGGGGCCGGGTGGCTACCCTTGCCCTGCGGATGGGCTGGCCGGGCGACCGCGTGGAGGCAACTCCCCGAGGAAGGTCCGGGCTCCACAGGGCAAGGTGGTGGGTAACACCCACCCGGGGCAACCCGCGGGACAGTGCCACAGAAAACAAACCGCCACCGGGCTCGCCCGGCGGTAAGGGTGAAACGGTGGTGTAAGAGACCACCAGCGACCGGGGTGACTCGGCCGGATCGGTAAACCCCACCTGGAGCAAGATCAAGAAGTCCCGTGCTTGCACGGGATGCGCGCACGTTCGAGGGCGGCCCGCCCGAGTGCGCGGGTAGATCGCTGGAGGGTGTCGGCAACGGCACTCGTAGATGGATGGTCGCCACGCTTCGGCGTACAGAACCCGGCCTACAGGCCAGCCCGTCCGCCCCACCGGGCCCGAAATTGCACTCGACCTCCTGGCTTCAGGACCGAATTCCGAGAAGCCAGGAGGTCAAGCGGGCATGTGTCGCGTCAGGCGATCTTGTCGAGGCGCCGTTCATCGGAGGCCAACACCACCGTGAACCTGCTGCGGATCTGCCCGAGCAGGCGTTCCCGGAACTCGCCCACGAGGACGTCTCGCGCGGCGCCCTCCTGCCGCGCGATGCGCATCGTGTAGCGCTCGATCAGGTCGAGGATCCCGGGGATCTCCGCAGCGATCACCTTGAAGTGGTTGTCGAGGAGCTCCTCGATGTCCGCGCCGATGAGGACCGGTGGGGTCGGTGCCATGGTGGTCCTCCTCGTCTGCCCGAGATCGTCGTCTGGCGGTGTCGCCACCTGACTCATCGGCCCCACCTGCGCCGGGCTTGAGCATTCCGGGGCACCGGACCAGACAACCCCGGGCATCACCGGCACCGGATCGGGCACCGGGACACCATGAGCGACTCCGCGCTGACCAGGCCGCACCGAGGACTGCCCAGCTGGCTCGCCCTCCTCGGGTACGCCGCGGCGGTGGTGATCGTCGCCGCGCTCGGCGGGGTGGCCGCGAGCAACAGCGGCCAGACCTACGACCGCCTCGACCTGCCGCCGTTCGCGCCACCGAGCGCCGTCTTCGGGCCGGTCTGGACGACCCTCTACGCGATGATCGCCCTGTCCGGGTGGCTGGTGTGGCGCCGGGTGGGCATCGACGCCGCGATGGCGCCGTACGTCGTCCAGCTGGTGCTCAACGCCGCGTGGACGCCGCTGTTCTTCGCCGCGGGCTGGTACGGCGTCGCCCTGGTCGAGATCGTGCTGCTGCTGGCCGCGATCGGCGTGACGATCGCGCAGTTCTGGAGCCGGTCGCGCCCGGCGGCGCTGCTGCTGGTCCCCTACGCGGCCTGGGTCGCGTTCGCGACCTGCCTGAACGCGTCGATCTGGTGGCTCAACCGCTGACGAGCGCGAACTCGATCCGGCGGGTCTCGACGTCCGCCACGGTCAGCCGCAGCCGCACGTCGGTGCCGAGCGGCAGCGGCGCGGTGCCCACCACGCGCGCCTCCACGTCGGGGTCGTGGACCAGCGCGACCCCGCGCTGGGGGTCCTTCTCGTCGACGTCGACGATCACGCCGGGGAACTCCTGGCCGACCCGCTCGGAGAGGACGCCCGCCTCGACGAGGTCGAGCACCGCGCGCTCGTAGGCGCGCGACCGGCTGCCCGAGGACGCCAGCGTCTTCGGCAGCCCGGGGAGGGCGGCGAGCACCCAGTCCGGGACGTCGGTGCCGGCGCAGAGCGCCAGGCACACCTCGGTGGTGTACCGGTCGCCGAGCCGCCGCAGCGGCGCGGTCACGTGGGCGTACTCGGACGCCAGCGCCGCGTGCTGGGGCTGGGCGGGCACCTCGCCGTCGAACGCGACGTACCCGCTCCCCCGCAGCAGCCGGGCGCTGGCGTTGACCATCGCGGCGTGCGTGGGCAGCTCGGGGTCGAGCGATCGGATGAAGTCGGGGTAGAGCAGCTCGGCCGGCCACTCGATGCCGAGCGCGCGGGCGGTGCGGTGCAGCCGCTGCACGTCGTGCGGGTCCGGCGGCGGCAGCGTCCGCAGCAGCCCGACGCGGGCGTAGACCATGAGCGACGCGGCGGCGTACCCCGTGAGCAGCGAGATCTGCGCGTTCCACCGCTCGACGGGCAGCTGCTCGCGGAAGTCGAGGTGCCAGCGCTCGCCCTGGATGTCGACCTCCTGCTCGGGCAGCGGCAGCGCGACCCCGCCGCGCGCGGCCTCGCGGGCCAGCCGCAGCTCGCCGACGGTCCGGAGGTGGGCGAGCGTCCCCTCGACGCGGCCGGCGTCGAGATCGGCCTGCACGGCTTCGTACGACAGCTTCGCGGTCGAGCGGACCAGCGCGCGCTCGACCTGGACGTCGGTGCGCTCACCGTGCGCGTTGAGCCGGATCGTCCACAGGACGGCGGGCCGCACCTGGTCGGGCAGCAGCGACGCGGCGCCCTCGGAGAGCACCTTCGGGTGCAGCGGGACCTTCGAGTCCGCGCCGTACAGGGTCTCGCCGCGGAGGTTCGCCTCCACGTCGACGGGATCACCGGGCTGGACGAACGCCGCGACGTCGGCGATCGCGTAGTGCACCACGAACCCGTCGCCGTCGGTCTCGATGTGCAGCGCCTGGTCGAGGTCCATCGCGGACTCGGGGTCGATCGTGACGAACGGGAGGTCGGTGCGGTCCAGGTCCGGCAGCCGGGGGGCCGAGGCGGCCGCCTGGGCGGCCGCCTCGACCTCGGGCGGGAACTCGGGGGTCACCCCGAGCTCGTCCTGGATGCGCTGGATGCCGGCGCGCAGCCGGTGGGCGGCGACGCCGTCGTCGACGGATCGGACCCGGACGACGCGGGAGCTCGGCATACCCCGACCCTAGGGCACCTACCCGAACATTCCGGGCTGGTAGCCACCGGCGGGAGTGCCCGCGATGACGTTGAGCCGGTTCCAGGCGTTGATCACGGCGATGATCGCGATCAGCGCGGCCACCTGCTCGTCGTCGTAGTGCTTGCGCACCGCCTGCCAGGTGTCGTCGCTGACGCCGGTCGAGGCGTCGGCGACCCGGGTGCCCTCCTCGGCGAGCGCCAGCGCCGCCCGCTCGGCCTCGGAGAACACCGTGGCCTCGCGCCAGGCGGCGACCAGGAGGACCCGGGTCTGGTCCTCGCCGTCGGCCAGCGCCTCTTTGGTGTGCATGTCCAGGCACATGCCGCAGCCGTTGATCTGGCTGGCGCGGATCCGCACCAGCTCACGCACCTCCTTCGGCAGGGTGGATCCCTCGGCGACCATCGAGGCCCCCTGGAACCGTCGGACGAAGCCCGTCATGAGCTCGGAGCTGAACAGGTCGAATCGTGTCTCGGTCATGCCATCAAGACACCGGCCGGCGGTGGCCTGTGACACCTCTGGGAAACTTCCCCGGTGCTGATCCTGCTGCCCCCCAGCGAGGGCAAGGCCGCCGCCCGCCGCGGCAAGCCCCTCGACCTGTCGACGCTCGACTTCGCCGACCTGACCGCACCCCGCGAGCGCGTCCTCGAAGCACTCGTCGAGCTGTGCGAGGGCGACCCGGACGTCGCGGCCAAGACCCTCGGCATCGGTACGACGCAGCTCGACCTGGTCGAGCTGAACCGCCGGCTGCGCAGCGCGCCGACCGCGCGGGCCGACCAGGTCTACACCGGCGTCGTGTACGACGCTCTCGACTTCGCGACGCTGTCGACCGGCGCCAAGCGGCGCGCGAACACCCGGGTCGCGGTCACCTCCAGCCTGTTCGGCCTGGTCCGTCCGGCGGACCGGATCCCGTCGTACCGCCTCTCCGGCGACTGCACCCTCCCCGGCCTCGGCCCGGTCGCGGGCGTGTGGCGCGAGCACCTCGGCCCCGTCGTGACCGAGACGGTCGGCAGCGGGCTGCTCGTCGACCTGCGCTCCGGGACGTACGTGAGCTTCTGGCGGCCCGCGGGCGTCAGGACCGCCACGGTGCGCGTGCTCCACGAGCACAACGGCCAGCGCAAGGTGGTCAGCCACTTCAACAAGGCGACCAAGGGCCGGATCGTGCGGGCCCTGCTCGAGTCCGGCGCCGACCCGCGCACGCCGGCCAGGCTGGCCGCTGCGCTGCGTGACCTCGGCTGGGTGGTCGAGGAGGACGGCAGCCAGCTCGACGTCGTCGTCAGCGAGCTGTAGCCGCTACCACTTCGACCCGGCGAACACGTCGTTGCCGGGCGGGAGCGCGTTGTACATGCGCATCGACGCGGTGCCGTTGAACCACGACAGCACCGTGACCGACGCGGGCGTGAGCTCCATGCGGAACACCGCCTCCAGGGGCGCGTCGACGGCGTGCGCGACCAGGGTCTTGATCGGCGTCACGTGCGACACCACGACCACGGTCTTGCCGGCGTGCTGGTCCAGGACGCGCGCCAGCCCGTCGAGCACGCGGGTCTGCACGGTCCGGAACGACTCGCCGCCCTGGGGCGCGAAGTCCAGCGACCCGAGCCACGCGGTGAGGTCGTCGGGGTACTTCTCCCCCACCTCCGTGAACGTCAGCCCGTCCCAGACGCCGAACTCCATCTCGGCGAACCCGGGCTCCACCTCGATCTCGTGACCGAGCCGCTCCGCGAGGATCTCGGCCGACTCGAGGGTACGGCGCACCGGGGACGCGACGACCGCGTCGACCCGGTCGGCGAGCGGCGCCAGCCAGTCGGCCACCGCCCGGATCTGGGCCTTGCCCTCGTCGCTCAACCCCGGGTTGGCGCTGGCCAGGCCGCCGGAGAACCGCTTCTCCACCGTGTGCGGCGTGACACCGTGGCGCACCAGCACGATCGTGGTCGGCGTACCGGCGTTGCGACCCCAGCCCTGCGTCTGCGCCTGGATCGACGGCGCGGGCGACTCGACCTCCTCGATCAAGGACTCCGCCGGATCGACCTCGCCGGCCACGGTGACACCGCTGCGCTTGCCGTCCAGCGCCTCGTTGGCGAGCCGGTCGGCGTGCTTGTTCTGCTCGCGCGGCACCCAGGTGTAGGTCGTGCCGAACGGCGCCAGCCGGTTCGCCTCCTCGGCGAGCGGCCGCATGTCGGGGTGCTTGATCTTCCAGCGGCCCGACATCTGCTCGACGACGAGCTTGGAGTCCATCCGGACCTCGATGTCGGCCTCGGGGGCGTACTCCTCGGCCATCCGGAGCCCGGCGATCAGCCCGGAGTACTCCGCGACGTTGTTGGTCGCGACGCCGATCGTGCTGCCGTCCTCGGCGAGCACCTCGCCGGTCTCGGCGTCGCGGAGGACCGCGCCGTACCCGGCCGGGCCGGGATTGCCGCGCGAGCCGCCGTCCGCCTCGATGATGACGGAGCGGGGTCCGGTCACAGGCCCGACTCGGGGGTCCGCACCAGGATCCGCGAGCACTCCTCGCAGCGGATGACCTGGTCGTCGGGAGCCGCAGCGATCACGGCGAGCTCGGCGTTGTCGATGCCGAGCTGGCAGCCGGTGCAGCGGCGCTGACGGAGCTCGGCGGCGCCGACGCCGCCCTTCTGCGCGCGCAGCTTGTCGTAGAGCGCGAGGAGGTCGTCCGGCAGGCCCGCGGCCACCGGGTCGCGGTCGGCGACGACCGTGGTGAGCTCGGCGTCGATCTCGGCCAGCTTCGCGTCGCGAGCCGTCGCGAGGGTGGCGAGCTGCTCGTCGGCCTCGGCGACCTGGGCGGTGAGCGCGTCGAGGTCGCGCTGCGCGTCCTCGAGCCGGGCCATCACCTCCAGCTCCTCGTCCTCCAGCGTGGAGATCCGGCGCTCCAGCGACTCCAGCTCGTGCTGCATCCGCTCCAGGTCCTTGGGGTTGGTGATCAGCCCCTGGTCCATCCGGTCGCGGTCGCGGGTGCGCCGGGCCTTCACGGCCTCGACGTCGGCGTCGACCTTCGCCTGCTCGGCGGTCAGGTCGTCGACGGCGATCCGAGCGTCGCGGGCGCGGTTGTCGACGTCGGTACGGCGCTTCTCGATCTCGGCGATCTCCGCGAGCTCCGGCAGCGTGGCGCGCTGGTGGCGCAGCTGGTCGGCTCGGGCGTCGAGCCCCTGCAGGTTGAGGAGCTCGAGTTGGGCGGACGGTTCGGCTTTCAGCGGGTGCTCCTCAAGCGATGGGTCAGATCTGGAACTGCCAGGGATCGGTCCGGATGGTGCTCACCCGGGTCTCCACCGTATCGTCCAGCGCCGCGCGCAGCCGCGCCTCCACCACCGGGAGCCACGTCCACTCGGCCGCCCAGTGCGCGACGTCGACGAGCGCGGCCCCGTCCCGCTCGCCGAACTCGCTGGCCGGGTGGTGGCGCAGGTCGCTGGTGACGTACACGTCCGCGTCGGTGCGCGCGACGGTGTCGAGCAGGAAGTCGCCCGCTCCCCCGCACACCGCGACCCGTCGTACCGGCCGGTCCGGGTCGCCGGCCACGCGCACGCCCTGGGCGGTCTCGGGCAGTGCGGACGCGACCGACTGGGCGAACTCGCGCAGCGTGGTCTCCGGCACCGTGCCGATCCGCCCGGTGCCGGTGCCGGCGAGGCCGGGGTCGGCCAGCTCGACCACGTCGTACGCCGGCTCCTCGTACGGGTGCGCGGCCAGCAGCGCCCGCACCACGTGGCTGCGCAGCGGCCGGGGCAGCACGACCTCGATCCGCTCCTCGGCGACCGTCTCGGCGGTGCCGACCGAGCCGAGCACGGGGCTCGCGCCCGCCAGGGGGCGGAACCTGCCCTGGCCCGACGTCGAGAACGAGGCCTGGTCGTAGTCGCCGATCCGTCCCGCGCCGGCGGCGGCGAGCGCGGCGCGCAGCGCCTCGGCGGAGTCGAGGGGGACGTACGTCGTCAGCTTGTCCATCGCGTCGGCGGGCGCGGGCACGATCGGTGCGAGATCGGTCAGCCCGAGCGCGAGCGCCATCGCCTCGGAGACTCCCCCGACGGCCTGGTCGGCGTTCGTGTGCGCGGTGAGCAGCGCGCAGTCGGCGCCCATCAGGCGGCTGACCGTGCGCCCCTTCGGGGTCGTCGCCGCGAACCCGTGCACGGGCTTGAGGAACAGCGGGTGGTGCACCACCAGCAGGTCCGCACCCCAGTCGACGGCCTCGCGCGCGACCTCGAGCGTCGGGTCGACGGCGAACATGACCTTCTCGACGCCTTGGCCCGGATGCCCGCACACCAGGCCCACCGCGTCCCAGGAGTCGGCGGTGGCGGGCGGGTACCAGCCGTGCAGCAGGTCGACGACGTCCTTGAGCGCGGGCATGGGCGTCAGGCTACTGTCGCCGACATGCCCGTCGTGAAGATCAACGCCATCTCCGTCCCGCCGCAGGCGCACGAGGAGCTCGAGAAGCGGTTCTCGAACCGCGCCCACACCGTCGACGGCACCCCTGGGTTCCTCGGCTTCCAGCTGCTCCGCCCGGTCAAGGGCGAGGACCGCTACTTCGTCGTCACCCAGTGGGAGGACGAGGAGTCGTTCGCCGCCTGGCGCGACGGCGACGCGATCCGCGCCCACGCCGGCGAGCGCGCGAACCCGGTCTCGACCGGCGCCGAGCTGCTCGAGTTCGAGGTCGTGCTGGACGTCAAGAAGAGCTGACTTCTCGGGCAAACCTGTCACTTCTCAGGCGTTGCAACGGCCGAGAAGTGCCGGTTTCCCCGGTGCACCGGGGAAACCGACAGCGCCCGCCTAGTTCACCTGGCGCTCGTAGCCCTCCCAGTACGGCGCGCGCAGCTTGAACTTCTGCAGCTTGCCGGTCGCCGTGCGCGCCAGGACCTCGCGGAACTCGATCGACGTCGGCGCCTTGTAGCCGGCGGCCTTCTCCTTGCACCAGGCGATCAGCTCGGCCTCGGTCACCGTGGCGTCCTCGGCGAGCACGACGAGGGCCTTGATCGTCTCGCCCCACTTCTCGCTCGGCACCCCGATGACCGCGACCTCGGCGACCTGCGGGTGGGAGAACAGCACGTCCTCGACCTCGATGCTCGAGACGTTCTCGCCGCCGGTGATGATCACGTCCTTCTTGCGGTCGCTGATCGTGAGGTAGCCGTCGTCGCCGATCACGCCGCCGTCGCCGGTGTGGAACCACCCGTCGGCCAGCGCCTTCGCGCTCTCCTCGGGCTGCTCCCAGTAGCCCTCGAGCACGACGTTCGACCGGGCGAGCACCTCGCCCGCGTTCTCGTCGTCCTCCGAGATCTTCAGGCGTACGCCGATCGCGGGCGCGCCGGCCCGGGTCAGCCTGGTCGCCTTTTCCAGCGGGTCGAGGTCGTCCCACTCGGCGCGGGAGCGGTTGATCGTCAGCAGCGGTGAGGTCTCCGTGAGGCCGTAGATCTGGATGAACTCCCAGCCCAGCTCCTCCTCGACGCGCGCGACGGTCTTCGTCGGCGGCGGGGCGCCGGCCATGATGATGCGGACCTTGTCGCGGCCGGGGATCTCGCCCTCCCACGTCTGCGCGGCGTCGAGCACGGCCGCGGCGACCGCCGGCGCCGCGCACATCACGGTCACGCCGTGGTCGCGCACCCGGCGGAGGATCTCGGCGCCGTCGATCTTGCGCAGCACGACCTGCTTGACACCCAGGCCGGTCATCGCGAACGGCATTCCCCACCCGTTGGCGTGGAACATCGGCAGCGTGTGCAGGTAGACGTCGCGGTCGTTGACGCCGGCGTGCAGTGCGAACGTCACCGCGTTGACCCAGATGTTGCGGTGGGTGATCTGCACGCCCTTGGGTCGCGCGGTCGTGCCGGAGGTGTAGTTGATCGTCGCGGTGGCGTTCTCGTCCGGCTCCCAGGGACGGGGTACGGCGTCCTCGGGCACGTCGAGCGCGGCGGGATCGCCGAGCACGAACTTGAACTCCGCCTCGACGTCCTTCAGCGACTCCTCGAGCTCGGGGTCGACGAGCAGCACCCGGGCGCCGGAGTGGGCGACGATGTACGTCACCTCGTCGGGACGCAGCCGGAAGTTCACCGGCACCAGCACGCGGCCCGAGCCGCTGACTCCGAAGAACGCGCTCAGCAGCCGGGCGCTGTTGTGGCTGACGATCGCCACCCGGTCACCGACCTCCAGGCCCAGCTTGTCGAGCATCGCGGCCTGCATCCGCGCCCGCTGGCCGAGCTGGGCGTAGGTGAGCTCACCGAGGCTCGGCGCAGGCTGGTCCGGCTCGTCGACGACGCCGATGCGCTCGCCGTACACCTGCACCGCGCGGTCGATGAAGTCCGAGACGCTGAACGGGACGATCATGCTCGCCACTGTAGCCATCGGCAGGCGCCATGAGAGTCCTCTCATCGAGGTCTCATCGACACCCCACGATCAGGGAGGATGGTGGGGACATGAAGACGTTCTGGAAGGTGCTGCTCGGGCTCGCGCTCGTCGTCCCGATGGTGGCGTACGTCGCGGGCTCCCTCGTCGCGTCCGCGGCCGACGACCCTGCTCCGCGGGAGACCATCCAGATCCAGGAGCCGAGCCCCACGCCGACGCCCACGCCGAAGCCGACGCCGAAGCCCGGCAAGACGCCCGAGCCCGCCCAGCAGAGCGACGACGTCGAGGTGATCACACCCGAGTACGAGGACTTCGACGACCACGACGACCACGGGGACGACGACGGCGAGGACCACAGCGGCCGCGGTGGCGAGGACGACGACCGCGACGACGACCGCGACGACGACAGCGGGCACGGTGGCGAGGACTAGCCTCTCGGTCCGCGCCCGGATCACCGCCACGGTCGCGGCCCTGACCCTGGTCGGGCTGGTGGTGGCCGGCGTCGTCGTCTACACGATCGAGTCGCAGCGCCTGGACCAGGCGATCACGGCCGAGACCGAGCAGGAGTTCGCCGAGCTGGCGCAGCTCCAGGAGCGGCAGACGTTCGACGGTCCCGAGGCCATGATCCGGCAGTTCATGCTCCGCAACGTGCCGGACGAGAACGAGGTGCTGGTCGGCTGGTGGGACGACCAGGTCGCCGCCGTGTCGCCTCGGGACGACCCGGTCAGCGACAACGCCGCGCTCGTGGAGACCGTGCGCTCCCACCTTGCCGACAACGGCACCAGCCGTATCGACACCGACCTCGGCGAGCTCGAGGTCAGCGTGCAGAGCCTCGACGGAGCCGGCACGACCGGCGCGCTGGTGGTGGTGACCTACCTCGACCGCGCCCGAGCCGGGCTGCACGACACGATGCGCACCTACGCGATCGTCGCCGGCCTGGCGCTCCTGATGGTGACCGCGGTGGCGTGGTGGGTCTCGGGACGGCTGCTCTCCCCGCTGCGGACCCTGCGCGAGACCGCCGAGGACATCTCCGAGACCGACCTGTCGCGTCGGCTGCCGGTCACCGGCAACGACGACATCACCGCGCTGACGCTGACGTTCAACGGGATGCTCGACCGGCTGGAGGGGGCGTTCGTCGGGCAGCGCCAGTTCCTGGACGACGCCGGCCACGAGCTGAAGACGCCGCTCACCGTGCTGCGCGGCCACCTGGAGCTGCTCGACGCCGGCAGTCCTGAGGACGTCGCCGAGACGCGGCTGCTGCTGCTCGACGAGATCGACCGGATGTCGCGGCTGGTCGGGGACCTGATCCTGCTCGCGAAGAGCGACCGGCCCGACTTCCTGCAGCCGCGCGACGTCGACCTCGACGGTCTCACCCGCGATCTGGTCACCAAGGCCCGCGGGCTCGGCGACCGCGCGTGGACCCTCGACGGCACGGCGCCGGTCAAGGTTCGCGCCGACGAGCAGCGGCTCACCCAGGCGGTGCTCCAGCTCGCCGACAACGCCGTGAAGCACACCCACGCCGGCGACCTGGTCGCCATCGGCTCGTCGTACGACGGCAGCGTCGCCCGGCTGTGGGTCCGCGACACCGGGCCCGGCGTACCGCCGCAGGACCGCGACCGGATCTTCGAGCGGTTCGGCCGCAGCGCGGTGGCTCCGGGGGACGAGGGATTCGGCCTGGGTCTCTCAATCGTCGGCGCGATCGCCCATGCGCACGGCGGCCGTGTCACGGTGGAAGACGCCGAGCCCGGCGCCCGGTTCGTCATCACGCTGCCCCAGGAGGACCCGTGGCCCGCATCCTGATCGTGGAGGACGAGGAGCGGATCGCGTCCTTCGTCGCCAAGGGGCTGCGCGCCGAGGGCCACCAGACGACCACCGTCGGCGACGGGCGGGACGGGCTCGACCACGCGATGAGCGGCGACTACGACCTGGTGGTGCTCGACATCGGGCTGCCCGGCATGGACGGCTTCGAGGTCCTCGACCAGCTCCGCTCGCAGGGCTCGTCGGTGCCGGTGATCGTGCTGACCGCGCGCGACTCGGTCGGCGACACGGTGTCCGCGCTGGAGGGTGGCGCCGACGACTACATGCCGAAGCCGTTCCGGTTCGCCGAGCTGCTCGCCCGCGTGCGGCTGCGGCTGCGCCAGGGGCAGGACTCCGGTGCCCCGCGCCAGGAGTCGCTCACCGCCGGCGGCGTACGCCTCGACCTGCGCACCCGCCGCGCGCAGGTCGGCGAGCGCGAGCTCGACCTGTCCGCGCGCGAGTTCGCGCTGGCCGAGATCTTCATGCTGAACGCCGGGCAGGTCCTCTCCCGCGAGCAGCTCCTCGACCACGTCTGGGGCCTCGACTTCGACCCCGGATCCAACGTCGTCGACGTGTACGTCGGCTACCTGCGCCGCAAGTTCGGGTCCGAGGCCATCAGCACCGTGCGCGGGATGGGCTACCGCTTCAACCGCTAGCGCGTCCGCAGCCCTCCCCCGAGCCGCGCCGGCGGCTGCCGGTCGAGTACCGGCTCGAGCGCCTCGGCGACCTCGTGCGGCAGCGGCCGGTTGGCGGGGTCGAGCTCGAGGGCGGCGTACACGACCTTGCTGACCTCGGCGGGCGTGCGGTCGGGCAGGGAGCGCTGGTCGTCGAACGTCTCGTAGGCGCGCTCGCCCGCGACCGCCTCGAACAGGGTGGCGCCGAGCCCCCAGACGTCGCTGGCCGGGCCGGGGGCGCCGTAGCGCTCGGGGTCCCACTGCTCGGGCGCCAAGTAGGCGTCGGTGCCGATCCTCACGGTGCGCGCGGCATCCTCGACGGGGCGCGCGACGGACAGGTCGATCAGCCGCGCGGGTGCGCCCATGATCACGTTGCTGGGCTTGACGTCCAGGTGGGTCCAACCGATCCGGCGCAAGTACTGCAGGGCGCTGGCGAGCTCGATCGCGAGCGGGAGGTACTGGTGCTCGGGCAGCCGGCCGTAGCGGCGTACCAGCGTCGAGAGCCGCGGGCCGTCGACCTGCTCGAGGACGACGTGCGGGCGGGCGCCGCCCAGCTCGTGGCGCAGGCCGCGGACGACCACCGGATGGTTCACGGTGGCCAGCGCGTCGACCTCGCGGGCCAGGCCGCGCAGGCTGTGGTCGTCCTCGACCCGGTCCGGCCGGACGACCTTGACCACGACCGGCCCGTAGGTGTGCTCGTCGAACGCGAGGTAGGCCTCGTAGGCGGACCCGCCGCCGAGCCGACGGACGACCGTCAGTTCGGCGGTGATCGGGTCACCCTCGACGAAGCCCCAGGAGGCAGAGCTCGTCATCGTGGTCAGCCCCGCGTGTTGTGGCGGGTGCCGTCGTTGGTGTCGTTGCGGGTCTGGTCGACGTTGCCCTTGCCCGGACCGTCGCTGGTGAGGTCGCGGACGGACCTGTCGCGGCTGTTGTCCTGGCCGGTGCGCGTCCCGGTGCCGGTGTTGTCCCGGGTCCGGGTCTGGCCCTGGGTCTGGTCCTGGGTGGCGGTGTTGGTGGCCTTCAGCCCGGTGTCGTCCCCGTCGTCATCGTCGTCGACCGTGGTCACCAGGGCGGGCGTGTCGTCCTCGCGCTTCGCGGCGAGCTGGTCGTCCTGGGCGTTGGCGGACGCCGTCGGCCAGGCGATCACCCCCGCGACCACCAGGCCCGCGAGCCCGACCGTCCCCGTCGTGATCCCCGTCCTCAGCAGCGTGTTCATCATGTCGTCCTCTCGTCGTTTCCCTTGACGAGGAGGACTGTTCCGGTCGGCAGTGAGCCGACGATGAGTCGCAGATGAGAGTGCTCTCACGCCGAACTGTTGGGCCTAAGCCTGACGTTCTGGGCCGAAGTTTCGGGGCAACACGTCAGGTTTCCCCGGTGGGCCGGGGAAACCTGCAGCAGCCTCAACGCCGCCAGGCGCGCCGCGTCCGGGCCGGGGCGTCGGCCTGCGGCGACTCCGACTGCTCCCATACCCGGCGCCACTGGGCGACCTGCGGTCCGGCCGGGTCGGGCGTCACGCCCTCGGCAGCGCGTCGCTTCGCCTCCCACCACGTCGAGCGGTCCTCGTCGAGCAGCGTAGCGACGGCGTCCTTGATCCGCGGCGCGAAGTCGCGCACGGACTCGTCGGGTCCGCACACCAGCGGCTCGCCGAAGCGGATCGTCACCTGCCGGCGCCCGGGCGACGGCCAGCCCTGGCCGCGCGGCATCGCGGCGTACGTCCCGCGGTGCGCGACCGGTACGACGGGGACGCCGTGCTCCTTGGCGAGGAACGCGGCGCCCATCCGGAACTTGCCCATCCAGCCGTCCGTCGAGCGGGTGCCCTCCGGGAAGATCACCAGGCTCCAGCCGTCGGCGAGCACCTCACCGGGCGTCGCGGCCATCGTGCCGCCGCGGCGGTCGATGGGGAACGTGTTGAAGAGCAGCGACGAGCCGACCGCGCGCCACCAGGTGTCGAAGAAGTAGTCGGCGGCGGCCGCGACGCCGGTACGCCGGCGCCACTCGTCGGGCAGCGAGAACAGGATCAGCGGCGTGTCCAGGTGCGAGGCGTGGTTGGCCACGAAGATGACCGGGCCGTCGGTCCGCTCCAGCACGTCGAGCCCCTCGACCCGGGTGCGCACCTGCGAGCGGAACAGCGGCTCGAGCCCGACCTTGTGCGCGACCTCCCGCACCGCCATCGCCGGCTTCTCGCGCGACCAGTCGGTGCGGAAGACCGTGGACCGGTTGGCCGGCACGAACTCCTCGGCCGAGCGCGGCACCAGCGAGCGCCGGCCCCACCGCCACCCGCGCGAGACCTGCCGGACGTCGCCGGCGGAGTCCTTGAGGAAGTTGCTCATCGCACGTCCGCGAGCAGGTGCGGCGGGTTGTGGAGATAGGTGATCGACGGCGAGGAGCCCACGGACGAGGACGCCATCTCCAGCGCGTCCTGCAGCGTCGACGCCGCCCGGAAGCCCAGCCGCGAGGCGACCCGGCGGTCGCCGCCCACCCAGATCACGTCGCCGACGTGGTCCATCGCGTGCGCCGACCAGTACCACATGTAGAACGGGTGGACGCCGTGGTAGGCGTGCGAGGTCCGGTACAGGTGGATGTACCACGGGTCCTGAGCGAACTGCTGCTCGTACTTCTCCCCCACCACCGCCGGGTCGGTCGACTCTGCGAGGACCTCCTCGTAGAAGTCGACGTACGACGGGTGGTGCAGCTGGTTGAAGCCCTCGTTCAGCGGGTGGTAGACGATCACCGCGCCGCCCTTCCGGACGACCGGCTGGCCCCGGTAGGAGTTGAAGTAGTAGCCCAGCGCCATGCAGGTCGCGAGGATCGGGTTCAGCGACGAGTTCACGTTGTACGGGCCGACGTACGGGATGCCCATGACGAGCACGTCGGACTGCCCCTGCACCTCGACGCAGTGCTGCTGGTGCACCTTCTGCAGGGTCCGCTCGTGCACCGCCTCGACCTCGCCGGCGTTGACACCGGTGAGCCCGTAGACCGACCGCATGTCGTGGAACATCTTGTGCCGCAGCTTCTGCGGCGCGACCGACAGACCGCGCTTCACGCCGAGCATGGTCGCCTGGTCCTTGACCGACCACTCCCACTCGCGCTTCTGCAGGAAGTCGTACGGCTTCGGGAAGATGTCGTTGTTGAGGGTCGTCTCGATCTGGAAGACCTTGACGGTGTCCTTGATGACCCGGCCCATCCGCCAGGCGGAGTGGTGCATCGCGGAGTGCTTGTGGTCCATGAACGACCGCGAGTGCACCATGGTCTTGGCGTTGTGGTGGTGGCGCAGCGACTTGTACGACGCCAGCCCGATGCCGACGGACTTGTGGCCGCCGTCCATCGCGACGAGGTTCACGTTCACGTAGACGAGCAGGTCGGACTCCGCGGCCCGCTTGCTGATCTCGATGTCCTCGCCCTTGTCGGTGGTGCCGAGGTGGCTGAGGTTGTCGCGGTCCTCCGCGTCGAAGTTGTAGAGCTTGCCCTGCGGGTAGAACGAGCGGAACACCCGCTCGCCGACGATGTGCTTGAGCTCCGCCGCGGTCATCCGCCGGTGCAGCGCGTTGGCCGCGATCAGCTCGACGTCGTCGACGCCGGCCTCGGCGGCCATCGTCAGCACGTGCTCGATGATCCGGCCGCGGATGTCCGGCGGGCGCATGGTGGGGAGCGGCAGCGACAGGTCGTCGAACGCGATCGTCAGCTTCATGCCCGCGAACAGCTGCGTCGGCAGCGGGTCGGAGTCGACCGGGTTGAGCAGCGCCTCGCGGATCGCCTCGTCGACGTCCGGGACGGCGGGCAGGGACTCCGGCGGGTACACGACGCGGGTGCCGAGTGGGAAGTTCTCCAGGCGGAAGCCCAGTCCTTCGTGGACGATCAGCGGCGGGGTGCGATCGTCCACCTCGAGAACGAATCCGGGGCGACTCATGAAGAACTCCTGGGGTCGAAGGCCACCTTGACCGTACCGAGACGGCCGGCCGAGTGGGCATGGTCGAGAGCTTCGCGCCAGCGGTGCAACGGATAGCTGGCGACGGTCTTGGCGAGCTGTTGCACGGCGTCGGTGGCGACCAGCTCGATCGCCCGGGTGAACGCCTCGTCGGACTGCGCCGACGCGTAGGTGCCGACGACCTCGAGCTCGCGGAACCACGCCGCGGACAGGTCGGCGGGGGCCGGCATCCCGGAGAGCACGACGCGGCCTCCGGCGCGGGTCGCCTGCAGGGAGGTCTCCAGCGACTGCTTGCTGCCGACGGCATCGACGGCGACGTCCACACCGCCCAGCAGGTACGGCGAGGAGAACTGCGGCTCGAGCTGGAACGCGCCGGTCGAGCGGCGTACCCGCCGCAGCACCTCGCTCGGCGCGACCACCTCGGTGGCGCCGAACTCGCGGGCCAGCTCCTTCTGCTGCTGGTGCTTGGCGACCACGATGATCTCGCCGGCCTCCGTCAGCTCCCGCAGCGCGAGCGTCGCGAACAGCCCGACGGACCCGGCGCCGCTGACCAGCACCCGGTCGCCGGGGCGGATGCCGGCGCGCAGCGCGGTGTGGACGGCGCACGCGACCGGCTCGATGAGGATCGCCTGCTCGTCGGAGAAGCCCTCGGGCACCGGGTGCAGCTGGCTGCGGTGCGCGGCCAGCTGCTGGCCCCAGCCGCCGCCGGTGTCCTTGCAGAAGCCGGTCTGCAGGCCCGGCGCCAGGTGCCCGACGGTGATCCGCGAGCACAGGTTGGTCGCGCCGGTCGCGCAGCTCTCGCACGGCTCGACCCCGCGGGCGGCGCAGGTCAGGATCGGGTCGACGACCACACGGGTGCCCTTCGGCAGGTCCGCACAGTCCTCGAGCAGCTCGGCGACCACCTCGTGCCCCGGCACGAACGGCAGCGACACGACCGCCGAGAAGTACAGGCTGGTCCTGCCCGACAGCGCGCCCAGGTCGGAGCCGCAGATGCCGGACAGCCGGGTGCGCAGCCGCGCCCAGCCGGGCCGGTCCACCTTCGGCTCCGGCAGCGTCACCAGGCGCAGCGGCGCGGCGAAGCCGGACAGCACGCCGGGCATCCGGCCGCCGATCGCCTTGCCGGTCAGCGTCCGCGACACCGACCGGTACATCTCGAGCGCGAGCATCATGAGCGACCACCTGCCGGGTTGAGCGTGCGCGTGGAGGTCGTGGAGCTCGACCAGTCGACGATCGTCCAGCGCGCCTTCCTGGCGTGCCGGAACAGCGGTACGTCGGGCCGCACCGCGACCGGGTTGCCGACCGCCGCGAGCAGCGGCAGGTCGGAGTGCGAGTCGGCGTAGCCGAACGATGCCTTGAGGTCGATGCCGTGCTCCGCCGCGTAGGACTCCATCCACGCGGCGCGGGACTCGCCCACCAGCGGCGACGAGGCGAGGTAGCCGGTGCAGATGCCGCGGTCGTCGGTCGCGAGCTCGGCGGCCTCGATGTGGTCGAACAACGGCAGCAGCGGGCGGGTCAGCGGCCGCACCGCACCGGTGATCAGCACGGTCTGGTGACCCGCGGCCCGGTGCTCGCGGATCCGGCGTACCGCTCCCGGCGACAGCCGGGCCAGCACGTGGTCGGTCAGGAACTCGTCGGCGATCGCGTCCAGGTCGGCGAGCCGCGCGCCGTCGTACTCCCGGTAGACCGAGCGCAGGAACGCGCTGCGCTCGCGCCGCTCGGCCGCCACCAGGCTCGGCACCTTGGCCGCCATCCGGCTCAGCTCCGAGAACCGCTCGGTGCCCGAGAGCTCGCGCAGCCGCAGCCAGAGGTAGGTCTCGATGACGTTGGACGACAGCAGCGTGCCGTCCATGTCGAAGAACGCCGCCACGCCCGGCTTCTCGACGAGCGCCTTCTGGGTCGTCGCGCTGGGACGCCGGCGCGCGGCCCGCACCTCGTCGAGGCGGCGGATCGGCGCGGTCACCGCAGGGCAGTGGATGTCCTGCAGGTAGACCTTCCAGTCCACGACGGCGGTGTCGAAGGCGAACGTCCGCTGGTCCTCCTCGGAGAGGGACCGGTACAGCGCCAGCGTGTTCTTGTCGGAGTAGCGCAGCTCGGCCTGGGCGTACTCCTGGTACAGGCCCATGTAGCGGCGCAGGAACTCCAGCCGCCGGCCCTGCTGGTCGAGCTTGCGGGCGAGGTCGCGCGCGCGGTCGCTGCGCGGCGCGTGCCCGATGACGTAGTCCGCGACCTTGAACGCGCGCTCGCTGGTGCTCAGCAGCCGCTCCACCTGCTGCGCGCCGGGGAAGCGCCACTCGGGCAGCCGGGTCGCGCCGCGATCCCCGGACTGGAACGGGTGCTCGTCGAAGTAGCCGCGCACGCACTCGTAGAGGTTGCTGAACGTCAGCGGGTTGCGGTCGCCCGACGACACGTGGAAGTACGCCGGGTCGCCCACCTCCGGCGGGCTGGCGAGCACCGCGACGATCGCGGCGACAACGTGGTCGACCGGGACCACGTCGACGGTCGTGTCCGGCGCGCCGGGCATCTCCGGGAGCTCGCCGCGGCCGTAGGCGAGGATCAGCGGCTCCATCATCTTGAAGCCCTCGATCCAGCCCGGGTAGGGCTTCTCGAGCGCCGACTCGATGATGCTCGGCCGCACGATCGAGACCCGGTTGGTCCGCGCGTGCTCCTCGACGACCCGCTCACCGAGAGCCTTGGTGAACGTGTAGCAGTCGGTCCAGCCGAGGCTGCGGGCGCGCTCGGTGCCGACGCGCACCAGCTCGTCCTTCACCCACTGCTTGCGCGCCTCCTCGGTCGCGTTCGCCGCGGTGAGCAGGCCGGCCCGGCTGTGCTCCTTCTCGGCCCTCTTGCGCTCGGCGGTCAGGATCTCGGTGCCCCGCGAGCGGTGCTCGATCTCCTGCCGCTGGCTGAGGCCCCACGCGAGCTCGGCCTCCAGGTCGACGACCTGCGGCACCGGGCCCTCGGGGATGCTGCCGCGGCGGCGTCCGGCGACGTACGCCGTCGAGATGTGCACGTAGTGGATGTCGCTGCCCGCCTCGCGCACCCGGGCGAGCAGCTCGCGGGTGCCCTGCACGTTGGTGCGGAACCCCTCGTCGACGGGCGGGTCGAACGACACGTCGCCCGCGCAGTGCACGATCGCGTCGAGGTCGGTCGGGAGCGCCGGCGGGTCGGACAGGTCGCCCTCGAGCACCGCGACCCGCGACGCCATCAGCGCCTCCACCCCACCGGCGGCCTCGACGACGTCGGCGAAGATCGGCTTGCCGAGCAGGGAGGCGGTGCGGGCCGTGCCGCTGGTCGAACCCTTGCCCCGCACCAGGACCGTGAGCCGGACCCCCGGCACCTCGGCGAGCATCAGCTGCAGCAGCGCCTCGCCGACGAAGCCCGTGACCCCCGTCAGAAGGATGTGCTGGTTGTCGAGCTGGTCGGCCACCGATCCCGTCACCCGCCGTAGCGTGCCATGCCCGGGAGGTGACCGGCGAGTAACCGCTCCACCCGTGGACGCGCGTCAGCGGCCGCGGCGCTCCTCCACCCGGTTGCGCAGGAAGATCAGCGGGAGGAGCAGCACGCCCAGCAGCGAGACCAGCCAGACGATGACCGTCGCCTCGATCCAGGTGGCTGTGCCGGTGATCTCGAGCCCGTCGGTGACCAGCTCGGTCACGATCAGCGCGACGAGCGTCGCCACGAGCGCCACCCCACCACGGAGCGCCGACGCCTTGCTGAGCGCGAGCTGGGTGAGGAAAGGCTGCATGAGCATGTAGACGAGCGAGAACAGCACGACGGCGATGATGAAGCCCGACGTGCTCAGCTCCATCTTGTCGAGGATCGCGGCCGCCGCGACGAGCCCGAGGGCGTTCGAGGCGAGCTGGACGATGGCACCGATGATCAGCCGGATCATCTTCGGAGGCTACAGGTGCTTGAGCGCTTCGCGCCGAGACAGCCCGGACAGGCGGCCGCCGTACCGCTCGACCTCGGCCCGCACCCAGTCCGGATCGGTCCGGGCGTAGTCGCGCAGCGCCCAGCCGATCGCCTTGCGCAGCCAGAACGAGCGGTCGTCGACGTTCTGCTCGATCGCGTGGCGCAGCAGGTCGGGGTCGGTCTCCCCCTTCGCGCCCACCTGGCAGATCACCGCGGTGCGCCGGACCCACTGGTCGTCGTCACTCGCCCAGTCGCGCAGCACCGCGGTGAGCTCGGGCCGGTGCGCGCGCAGGCTGTCCGCGACCAGGTGGGTCGCGACCTCGTCGACGAGGTCCCACCAGGCGCCGGTCACGACCAGGTGGCGCCAGAGAGGCACCGATCCCGGGTCGAGCCACGGCCGGGCCAACCGGTGCCGGGCGATCGCGATCGCGGCGTACCGCTCCTCGCGGTACTCCGCCTCGTCCCACAGCGTCCGGACCGTCGCCTCCCAGGACGCGCGGTCCTCGGGCGGGTACTCCGCGAGCAGCGGCTTCATCCGGGCGCGCAGCGCGGGCAGCGTGAACCCGCGGTACGGCATCTCGGACTTCATGTAGCGCTGCTGCCCGGCCGCGCGCTCCGGGTCGCCGCCGGTCGCGAGCGCCGCGCGCACGGCGCCCACGAGGTCGCTCGCCGTCACGCGATCACTCTAGGGACGGCGAGGTAGCCGGTTCCGGTGACGCTCCGAGGTGCGACGACCGCTCGCGGCCCGCGCGGCCGATCCTCGTGTCATGGCGACCGATGCGTTCGAGCGAGTGATCTTCCGCGGCCGGGTCATGGACAAGAAGACCCAGGCGTTCCTGCGAGCGATGGAGCAGCGGCTCGGCTACGAGCTGACCATCGTCCAGGGCAGCTACAACGCCGGCGGCGTGTCGGCCTCGGCCGGCACCCACGACGGCGGCGGGGTCGTCGACCTGGTCTCGTGGGACCACCGCCGCAAGGTCCGCATCGCGCGCGAGCTCGGCGCGTTCGCGTGGTTCCGCCCGGATCTGCCCGGCGTGTGGGGCGAGCACGTCCACCTCGGGATCCGCGACCACGGCCGGCTGTCGTCGGCGGCGAAGGCGCAGCAGGCCGGCTTCGACGCCGACCCGGCCCGCAACGGGCTCGCGAACAACGCCGTCGACCGCACCTGGCACCCGGACCCGTCGGTGACGTTCAGGTACCGCGCGAGGACCGAGCCTCCGCCACCGCCCCCGACCCGGGTCGCGCGCTCGCGCGACGCCCTCGCCGAGGCCATCCACGCGCTCGGCGAGGCCGCGGCGCTCCTCGACGCCACCGGCGAGGACCGCGAGTTCGCGAGGAAGCAGATCGACGACCTGCGCGAGCTCCGCGCGACCGCCCGAGACGTCCTGGAGCGGATGCCGGAGCGGTGAGCCGGTTCGCGTAGTGTGTGCCCCGCTTTCACACCCGGGGCGTATAGCTCAGCGGTAGAGCACCTCCCTTACAAGGAGGTGGTCGGGGGTTCGATCCCCTCTGCGCCCACAAACGAGTCAGGCCGGCGCTTGCGCCGGACGTTCCTGTTTCTGTGGCCTTTGGTTTGGCCGGAAATGAAGTCGGACCGCAGGCGTCTCGGGTCACCTGCGGTCCAACAAGGACAACTCTAGAACCGCCGTTCAAGCGGTGTCAGGGAAATTCTGGACATCTTTACCCTTGGTCTAGACCAGGGGTCCTGACGAGGTCCGCGACGGGCCTCAGAGGGCGGCGGCGAGCTGCTTCAGGTGCTCGTCGAGGTCGCGGCCGTCGGGCAGGGCGTTGTGCACCGACCAGCGCACCACGCCCTCCTTGTCGACGACGTACGACGAGCGCCGGGCGACGCCCTTGGTGTCGTCGAAGACGTCGTAGGACCGGGCCACCTCGCCGTGCGGCCAGAAGTCCGAGAGCAGCGGGAAGTTCAGGCCGTCCTGGTCGGCGAACGCGCGCAGGGAGTAGACCGGGTCGCAGGAGATCGCGAGCACCTCGGTGTCGAACGTCAGGAACTCCGCGAGCCGGTCGCGGATGCCGGCCATCTCGCCCGTGCACACCCCGGAGAACGCCCAGGGGTAGAAGAAGATCGCCACGGCCTTCTGCCCGCGGAACGAGGACAGCGTCACGTCCTGGCCGAACTGGTCGCGCAGCGTGAAGTCCGGCGCCAGGCCGCCGAGCTCGAGTCCGGTCATGCGACTCATCCTGTCACCGGCCGGCGACAGTCCCTCAATCGGCGTCCAGCTCCCGCTTGAGCAGCTTCCCGGTGGCGTTGCGCGGCAGCTCGTCCATGATCACGATCTCGCGCGGCACCTTGAAGCGCGCGAGGTTCTGCTTCACGTGCTCCTTGAGCTCGTCCTCGGTGACGTCGCCGCTCACCACGACGAACGCGCGCAGCCGCTTGCCGAAGTCGGGGTCGTCCACACCGATCGCGGCGGCCTCGAGCACCTTCTCGTGGCGCACCAGGCAGTCCTCGACCTCGCGCGGGAAGACGTTCTCGCCGCCGGACACGATCATCTCGTCGTCGCGGCCCTCGACGTGCAGCCGGCCGTCCTGGTCGAAGCGGCCGACGTCGCCGGTCGACATCAGCCCGTCGACGACCTCCTTGTGCCCGCCGCCGGTGTAGCCCTCGAAGAGCAGCCCGTTGCCGACGAAGATCCGCCCGGTCTCCCCCGGCGCGACCTCGACACCGTCGGGGTCGAGGATCTTCACGACGGTGGCGTACGGCGGCTTGCCGGCCGCGCCGGGCGCCTCGCGCAGGTCGACGGGGTCGGCGATCGAGGCGTAGGCGACCTCGGTCGAGCCGTAGATGTTGTAGAGGTGGTCGCCGAACCGGTCCATCCACTCCAGCGCGAGGTCGCCGGGCAGCGCCGAGCCGGAGGACGCGACGACCTGCACGCGGGAGAGGTCGTATCCCGCCAGGGTCGCGTCCGGGAGCGCCAGCATGCGCTGCAGCATCACCGGGATCACCACCAGCGAGTCGCAGCGCTCTGCCTGGGTCACCCGCAGGCAGTCCTCCGGGTCGAACCGGCGCCGCAGCACGATCGTCGAGCCGAGCAGCATCGAGAGCGCGAGGTGGGCGAAGCCCCAGGTGTGGAACAGGGGCGCCGCGACGTGCGTGCGCCAGCCGTACTTCAGCGGCATCCGGGACAGCAGCGAGACCGCCGCGTCGATCCCGGCCTCGCTGCGCGGCGCGCCCTTCGGGGTGCCGGTGGTCCCGGACGTCAGGATCACGATCCGGCCGTGCCGCCCGGCCGGGTCCACGTCGGCGTCCTCCTCGGCGCCGATCAGGCCCTCGAGCGTGGGGCGGTCCCCGGCGTCGCCGTCGGTCCAGCCGAGCACGGTCTTCTCGACGTGCGCGTGCTCGAGCAGGCCGGCGAACTCCTCGTCGTGCACCAGCAGCGTCGGCTTCTCCCGCTCCAGCACGTCGACCAGCTGCGGGCCGGCGAAAGCGGTGTTGAGGTAGAGGACGTCGGCGCCGAGCTTCGCCGTGGCGATGCTCGCGTCGATGAAGCCGCGGTGGTTGCGGCACATGATCGCGACGCTGTCGCCCTCGGCGACCCCGAGGCGCGCGAACGCGCGCGCCAGGGCGTTGGAGCGCCGGTGCACCTCGTCGAACGTGAGCGACCCGAGCTCGTCGACGACCGCCGTACGGCGCGGGTCGAGCGCCGCCGCGGCGGTGAAACCGCCGGCGGGCCCGGTGCCCCAGTCCTTGAGGGCCTTCCCGGCGCGCGCGAGCGCCATCGGCCCGTGCGGGCGGATGACGCCGGCCCGGGTGAGCACCTTCAGCGTGGTGCCGGCGGCGCCGGCACCCTGGGACGTCCTGCGGAGCAGGTCAGGCAATGGTCTTCGGTGCGATCAGCCGCGTGGCCGACCAGTCCTTGCTGACCGAGGCCGTCGTGGTCTGGGAGAGGCCGGCGATCGGCGCGGCCTCGGCAATGTCGGCCGGGTCGACCGCACTGGGCCGCCCCACCTTGGGCGTGAGCAGCCAGATGGCGCCGCCTCCGACCAGGTCGGTCAGCGCGTCCACGAGACCGTCGACCAGGTCGCCGTCCTCGTCGCGCCACCACAGCACGACGGCGTCCACGACGTTGCCGTAGTCCCCGTCGACCATGTCGGCGTCGATGCGATCCTCGATCGCGACCCGCAGCTCGTCGTCGGCGTCGTTGTCCCAGCCCAGCTCTTGGACCACCATGCCGGACGTGAAGCCCAGCCGAGCGGCCGGACCCGCGTCGGGCCCGTCAGTCTGGGTGGACCCGCCACCCGCGGTCGCGCTCAAGTTCTCGCCTCCAGGTCATCCGTAACGAAGTTGGGGGGTAGTCCACCGGAGTTGCCCCGGCGACGCAACCTCTGTCCACCAACCAGACCCCGATTCCGCCTACCGATGGGTAGATTTTCTGCCCATCGGGAGCGTGCGACGATGGTCGGGTGACTGTTGACGAGACCCCCACGTCGAGCACGGAGACCCAGCGGAGCGGCGCCATCCCGACCGTCATCCACGAGGGCCTCCCCACCCAGCTGCCCGACATCGATCCCGACGAAACCCACGACTGGATCGACTCCTTCGACTCCCTCATCGACGAGCGTGGCCGCGAGCGTGCCCGCTACGTGATGCTCCGCCTGCTCGAGCGGGCTCGCGAGATGAACGTCGGCGTTCCCGCCCTGCGGAGCACCGACTACATCAACACGATCCCGCCGGAGCGCGAGCCGTGGTTCCCCGGTGACGAGGAGGCCGAGCGCCGGATCCGCGCGTTCATCCGCTGGAACGCCGCCGTCATGGTGTCCAGCGCCAACCGCAAGGGCCTCGAGGTCGGTGGCCACATCGCCACCTACCAGTCCTCCGCCAGCCTCTACGAGGTCGGCTTCAACCACTTCTTCCGCGGCAAGGAGCACCCCGGCGGCGGCGACCAGATCTACATCCAGGGTCACGCCTCCCCCGGCATCTACGCCCGCGCGTTCCTCGAGGGCCGTCTGACCGAGGAGCAGCTGTACCGCTTCCGCCAGGAGGTCCAGCACGGCCCGCACGCCGGCCTGTCGTCGTACCCCCACCCCCGGCTGATGCCGGAGTTCTGGGAGTTCCCGACCGTCTCGATGGGCCTGACCGCCCTCAACTCGATCTACCAGGCGCGGTTCAACCGCTACCTGCAGAACCGCGGCATCAAGGACACCAGCGAGCAGACCGTCTGGGCGTTCCTCGGCGACGGCGAGATGGGCGAGCCCGAGTCGCTGGGCGCGATCCGCACCGCCGCGCGCGAGGAGCTCGACAACCTGGTGTGGGTCGTCAACTGCAACCTGCAGCAGCTCGACGGCCCGGTGACCGGCAACGGCAAGATCATCCAGGAGCTCGAGGCCAACTTCCGCGGCGCCGGCTGGAACGTCATCAAGGTGGTCTGGGGCCGCGAGTGGGACCCGCTGCTCGCGCGTGACGTCGACGGCGTGCTCGTCAACCGGATGAACACCACCCCCGACGGGGCCTTCCAGACGTACTCCGTCGAGACCGGCGAGTACATCCGCGACAGCTTCTTCGGCGCCGACCCCCGGCTGCGCAAGATGGTCGAGCACATGAGCGACGACCAGATCCGCAAGCTTCCCCGCGGCGGCCACGACTACCGCAAGGTGTACGCCGCGTTCGACTCGGCCACCAAGCACGTCGGGCAGCCGACGGTGATCCTGGCCAAGACGGTCAAGGGCTGGACGATCGACGCCCTCGAGGGCAAGAACGCCACCCACCAGATGAAGAAGCTCACCCAGGACGACCTGAAGCGCTTCCGGGACCGGCTCTACCTCCCGATCTCCGACCGTGACCTCGAGCGCGCCTACGAGGAGACCGGCGCCGCGCCGTTCTTCCACCCCGGCGCCAACTCGCCCGAGATCGAGTACATGATGGAGCGCCGCAAGCAGCTCGGCGGCTCCCTGCCGAAGCGGGTCCTGCGCGCCAAGCCGCTGCAGCTGCCCGGTGACGCGATGTACGCCGAGCTCAAGCAGGGCTCGGGCAAGAACAAGATCGCCACGACCATGGCCGTCGTCCGCCTGCTCAAGGACTGGATGAAGGACCCGGAGATCGGCAAGCGGATCGTCCCGATCGCTCCGGACGAGTACCGCACGTTCGGCATGGACTCGATGTTCCCGAGCGCGAAGGTCTACAACCCGGGCGGTCAGCAGTACGAGTCGGTCGACCGCAAACTGTTGCTCTCCTACAAGGAGTCGGCCCAGGGCCAGATGCTCCACGAGGGCATCTCCGAGGCCGGTGCGCTCGCCTCGGCGACCGCTGCGGGCTCGGCGTACGCCACCCACGGCGAGCACATGATCCCGTTCTACATCTTCTACTCGATGTTCGGGTTCCAGCGGACCGGCGACTCGATCTGGGCGATGGCCGACCAGCTCTCGCGCGGCTTCCTGATCGGCGCCACCGCCGGTCGTACGACGCTCACCGGCGAGGGCCTGCAGCACGCCGACGGTCACTCGCCGCTGCTCGCGGCGACCAACCCGGCGGTCGTGCACTACGACCCGGCGCTGGCGTACGAGGTCAGCCACATCATGCGCTCCGGTCTCGAGCGGATGTACGGCGAGGACGCCGAGAACGTCATCTTCTACATCACGGTCTACAACGAGCCGACCGCTCACCCGGCCGAGCCGGAGAACGTCGACGTCGACGGCATCCTCAAGGGCATCCACCACGTGAAGTCGGGCGAGGGCGACGGCCCGCGGGTGCAGCTGCTCGGCTCCGGCGTCGGCTTCCCGTGGATCGAGGAGGCCCAGCGCCTGCTCCGCGAAGAGTGGGGCGTCGTCGCCGACACCTGGTCGGTCACGTCGTGGAACGAGCTGGCTCGCGACGGTGCCGCTGCCGAGGAGTGGAACCTGCTGCACCCGAGCGAGGCGCCGCGTACGCCGTACATCGCCGACAAGCTCCAGGCCATCGAGGGCCCGGTCGTGGCGGTGTCGGACTACATGCGCGCGGTGCCGCTGCAGATCGCCCGCTGGGTGCCCGGCGACTACCGGGTGCTCGGCGCCGACGGCTTCGGCTTCGCCGACACCCGCCCGGCCGCCCGGCGGTTCTTCCACATCGACGCCCAGTCCGTCGTCGTCCAGGCGCTCCAGGCGCTCGCCGACGCCGGCCAGATCGACCGCTCGAAGGTCGAGGAGGCGTTCGCGAAGTACCGCATCGACGACCCGACCGCGGTCGCCGGCGTCAAGCAGGAGGGCGGCGACGCGTAGTCGCCGTGGTTTCGAGGCTCGCTGGCGCTCGCACCTCAACCACCGGCTCGGTGGTTGAGGTGCGAGGGCCGCTGGGCCCGAGCCTCGAAACCACCTAGCTACACCTACGCGGTGTCCTCGACCGCCTGCAGCGACGCCTGGTTGCCACCGGCCTTGAGCAGCGCGCGGAACCGCGCGCGGCTGTACTTCGCCGGCGCGGTGGTGCGGATGAACTCGTGCACGATGTGGGCGAAACGGACCGGGTGGTCCTTGTGCGGGAAGTGCCCGGCGTCCGGGATCACCTCGACGCGCGCGTTCGGCGCGATCCGGGCGGCGGCGTTCGCGTGCCGCACCGGGATCACGCGGTCGTCGCGACCCCAGACGACCCACATCGGCATCTCCTCGGTGAGGTAGGCCCGATCGGCCATCGTCACGATCTGGCCCTGCCAGTCGACGACCGCGCGCACGACGTGCCGGATCGCGTGGCGAGCCCGGCGGTCCTTGAAGGTGTCATAGATCGCGGCGACCTCGTCGAGGTCCCGCGTGACCTTGTACGGCGCGCTCGACAGCGCCCGGAGCCCCGCCATGCCGGCGTGGCGGATACCCGGCAGCGTCAGCACCGACATCAGCTGGTCGAAGCCGGGGGTGCTGATCGCGCGGATGCCGGGCGAGACCTCGGGGCCGAGGCCGCCGGAGGCGACCAGCATCAGCCGCTCGGTGCGCTCGGGGAACTGGTAGGCGAACTGCATCGCCACCCCACCGCCGAAGCTGTGCCCGACGACCGTGGCCTTGTCGATGCCGAGCACGGTCAGCAGGTCGCGCATCCCGTTGGCGAAGCCGCCGAGCGTGTAGTCGGCGCGCGGCTTGTCGGACTGGCCGTGGCCGAGCAGGTCCGGCGCGATCACCGTGTACCGGCGCGAGAGAGCCTCGATCACGGGCTCCCACGTGGTGTGGTCGCAGCCGAGCCCGTGCAGGAGCAGCACGACCGGGCCCTTGCCGGCCTTCACGTAGGCGCGGCGGTGGCCGTGGATCGTCACGAACTGGACGTCGTACCCGTCACGCGGCACGGTGCCTCCCAAGATGGACTCGTTCGTGATTCAACCACGGGTACCCCAGGTTCAGGACCGCAATCCCCTTGATTTACCAGTGTTTTACGCGGATCTGTCGGCCCACTAACCTTCCACGGTGACTCCGCGACGGCCGGCGACGCCCCACCAGCGGGCCGCCGATGCGCTCCAGCGGGCGACCGGCGCGCTGAGCACGTCCGCGATGGCGCGGATGGAGCACGACCTGCCGTGGTTCCGCGAGCTGCCCGCCGAGGACCGCTCCTGGGTCGGCATGATCGTCCAGGCCGGCATCCGGGAGTTCATCGTCTGGTACCGCCAGGCCGGCGACGGCCCGGCGCCCGGCGGCAACGAGATGGTCGCCTCGGTCTTCGGGGCCGCGCCGCGGGCCCTGGCCGGCGTCATCAACCTCCAGCAGACCGTCGACCTGGTCCGGCTGTCGATCGACGTCGTCGAGGCCAACATCGAGGAGCTGCTCGACCCCGCCGACGTGCCCGACGTGCACGCTGCGGTGCTCCACTACGCCCGCGAGGTCGCGTTCGCGACCGCCGCCGTCTACGCCCGCGCCGCCGAGGTCCGCGGCGCCTGGGACGCGCGGCTCGAGGCGCTGGTCGTCGACGCGGTGCTGCGCTCCGAGGCCGACGAGACGCTGCTGTCGCGGGCGAGCGCGCTCGGCTGGACCGGCCGCGGCGAGGTCGCGGTGGTCCTCGGCGCCGTCCCCGGCGACCGTTCCGAGTCCGACACCTTCGACGAGGTACGCCGCGTCGCCCGCACCGCCAGCATGGACGCGCTCTGCGCGGTCCAGGGCGACCGGCTCGTCGTCGTCCTCGGCGGGGTGACCGAGCCGCGCGCCGCGGCCGAGGTGGTCAGCGACCTCTTCGGCGACGGCCCGGTGGTCGTCGGACCGGTCGCCGCCGACCTCTCCCAGGCCTACGGCTCGGCTCGCGCCGCGCTCTCGGCCCACCGCGCCGCGGTGGGCTGGCCCGAGGCGCCGCGGCCCGTGCGCAGCAGCGACCTGCTGCCCGAGCGGGCGCTCGCCGGCGACGGGCACGCCCGCCGCCAGCTGGTCGATGAGGTCTACCTGCCGCTGCTCCAGGCCCGCGGCACCCTGATCGAGACGATCGCGGCGTACTTCCAGCACGGGTGCTCGATCGAGGCCACCGGCCGTGCCCTGTTCGTGCACGCGAACACCGTGCGCTACCGGCTCCGGCAGGTCGCCGAGCTGACCGGCTTCTCCCCCACCGACGCCCGCGACGCGTTCACGCTCGAGATCGCGCTGGTGCTCGGGCGGCAGTCCGGGCGCGCCTGACTCCTTTTTGTAGGTTTCCCACAAAGATCCGACGGCGGTTTTCGTGCGGGCCGGACCCGCGCTCGCGACCCGCGTTCCGGCAGGCTGGAGACGTGCTCGTGATCGTCGCTCCCGGCCAAGGCGCCCAGACGCCCGGATTCCTCACGCCCTGGCTGGAGGACCCGACCTTCGCCTCGCGGCTCGACTGGCTCTCCACCGTCGCCGGCCTCGACCTGGCGCACTACGGCACCGAGGCCGACGCCGAGACGATCCGCGACACCCGGATCGCGCAGCCGCTCCTGGTGGCGACCGGGCTGGTCGCGGTCCTCGAGGTCTTCCCGCACCCGGCCGACGCCTTCGAGCTGGTCGGCGCGGTCGCCGGCCACAGCGTCGGCGAGATCGCGGCCGCCGTGGGCGCGCGCGTGATCACCGCCGAGCAGGCGATGGTGCTGGTCCGCGAGCGCGGGAACGCGATGGCCGAGGCCGCCGCCGTCACCCCGACCGGCATGACCGCCGTGCTCGGGGGCGACCGCGAGGAGGTGCTCGCCGCGATCGACAAGCACGGTCTGACCGCCGCCAACGACAACGGCCCGGGCCAGATCGTCGCCGCGGGCACGCTGGAGCAGCTGCAGGCGTTCGCCGACGAGCCGCCCACCAAGGCCCGGTTGATGCCGCTCAGCGTCGCCGGCGCGTTCCACACCCACCACATGGAGCCTGCGGTCGGCCACCTGGCCGGCCTGGCCCGCTCGGTGTCGGTGCACGACCCGCGCACCCGGGTGATCTCGAACCGCGACGGCAAGGTCGTCCACGACGGCCGCGACGTCCTCGCCCGGCTCGTCGGCCAGATCGCCAGCCCGGTCCGCTGGGACCTCTGCATGGAGACCATGGAGGACCTCGGCGTCACCGGCATCCTCGAGATGCCGCCCGCCGGCACCCTCACCGGGATCGCCAAGCGCGCACTCAAGGGGGTCGAGACGTTCGCGCTCAAGACGCCCGACCAGCTCGAGGCGGCCCGGGAGTTCTGCGCCAAGCACGGTGAGGCGTCCGGGGTCGGCATCGGCACCAGCCCCACCTGGCGGATGGTCGTGTCCCCGTTCAAGGGCACGTTCCACAAGTCCGAGGAGGCCGCGAGCCTCGAGGTCCTGGCCGCCGGCGCCGCGATCGGCGAGGTCGCCAGCCTGCGCGACCGCGCCACCGTCTCGGCCCAGCACGGCGGCACGATCGTCGAGTGGCTCGTCGAGGACGGCGACCCGGTCGCACCGGGTCAGCCCCTGATCCGGCTGCACCCCGAGGGCGGCGGCCACTGATGGCCCGGCTCAGCGAGTCCCGCGGCGCCCAGCACGCGGCGATCCTCGGCATCGGCACCTACCGGCCCAGCCGGGTGATCCCGAACGCCGACGTCGTCGACGCGATCGACTCCAGCGACGAGTGGATCCAGCAGCGCTCCGGCATCCGGCAGCGTCGCTGGGCCACGCCCGAGGAGACCGTGCAGATGATGTCGGTCGCCGCGGCACGTACGGCGCTCGACCGCGCCGGCATCGACGCCCGGCAGATCGACTGCGTGATCGTCGCGACGGTCACCCACATGCTGCAGACCCCGGCCATCGCCACCGCCATCGCCCACGAGCTCGGCACCGACCAGGCCGCGGCGTTCGACATCTCGGCGGCCTGCGCGGGGTTCTGCCACGGCCTGGCGCTGGCCTCCGACGTCGTGCGCGGCGGCAGCGCCGGCTACGCCCTGGTGATCGGTGTCGAGCGGCTCTCGGAGCTCACCGACATCGGCGACCGCGGCACGGCGTTCATCTTCGCCGACGGCGCGGGCGCCGTGGTCGTCGGCCCGAGCGACGAGCCCGGGATCGGGCCTGTCGTGTGGGGCTCCGACGGCGAGCAGTTCGACCTGATCCGGCAGCGCGAGGACTGGCGCGACGTCGTCGCCTCTGACAAGCCCGAGATGCCGCACCTGATCATGCAGGGCAACGCGGTGTTCCGGTGGGCGTCGTTCGAGATGGCGAAGACCGGGCAGCTGGCCCTCGACCGGGCCGGCGTGTCCCGCGACGACCTCGACGTCTTCGTGCCGCACCAGGCCAACATGCGCATCACCGACGCGATGGCGCGGGCGATGAAGCTCCCAGAACGCGTCAAGATCGCGCGCGACATCGCCGACCAGGGGAACACCTCTGCGGCGTCGATCCCGCTCGCCCTCGACCGGATGATCGAGGAGGGCGACGCGCGCAGCGGCGACACGGCCCTCCTGATCGCCTTCGGTGCCGGCCTCGCGTACGCCGCGCAGGTCGTCACCGTCCCCTAGCTCCACCCATCAACCGAAGCACCACGCTCCACCAACCGAAAGGGAACACCAGCAATGGCCACGACCGAAGAGATCCGCGCCGACCTCGCCGACATCGTCAACGAGGTCGCCGGCATCGACGCCGACGACGTCCAGCTCGACAAGTCCTTCGTCGACGACCTGGACGTGGACTCCCTGTCCATGGTCGAGGTGGTCGTCGCCGCCGAGGAGAAGTTCGGCGTCTCCATCCCCGACGACGAGGTCAAGAACCTCCGTACTGTCGGTGACGCCGTCGCGTTCATCGAGCGCGCCCAGGCCTGATCCGCACCACCCCCCTGAAGGAGCAGCATGTCTTCGAAGCGAGTCGTCGTCACCGGTCTCGGGACCACCTCCCCCGTCGGCGGTGATGTCCCCAGCACCTGGGACGCCCTGGTCAACGGACGTTCGGGAGTCCGGTACCTGACCGACGACTGGGCCGAGGAGCTGCCGGTCAAGATCGCCGGCCGTATCGCCGTCGAGCCGACCGAGGTCCTGGAGCGGGTCAAGGCCCGCCGCCTGGACCGCTCCGCACAGTTCGCGATGGTCGCAGCCATGGAGGCCTGGGCCGACGCCGGCCTGGTCGACGCCGAGCTGGACAACAACCGGCTCGGCGTCGCCATGGCGTCCGGCATCGGCGGCGTGACCACGCTGCTCGACAACTACGACACGATGAAGGAGAAGGGCCCGCGACGGGTCTCTCCCCTCGCCGTGCCGATGCTGATGCCGAACGCGCCGGCAGCGCAGATCAGCCTGTACGTCGGAGCGCGCGCGGCCGTCATCACGCCGGTTTCGGCGTGCGCATCCGGCAACGAGGCGATCGCCCACGCGGTCGACCAGATCCGGCTCGGCCGCGCCGACGTCGTGGTCGCCGGCGGGACCGAGGCGGCCATCCACCCGCTGCCGATGGCCGCGTTCGCCAACATGATGGCGCTGTCCAAGACGGCCAGCGGCGAGGCCGGCGGCGACCCCACCACGGTCTCGCGGCCCTGGGACCTCGCCCGCGACGGCTTCGTCCTCGGTGAGGGCGCCGGCGTGCTCGTGCTGGAGTCCGAGGAGCACGCGTTGGCCCGCGGTGCGCGGATCTACGCGACCGTCCTCGGCGCCGGCGTCACCGCCGACTCGCACGACATCGCCCAGCCCGACCCGGAGGGCCGCGGCGGCTCCCGGGCGATCCTGATGGCGCTGCAGGAGGGTGACGTCAGCCCGTCCGACATCGCCCACGTCAACGCCCACGCGACCTCGACCCCGCAGGGCGACATCGCCGAGGGCCTGATGCTGCACGCGACCCTGGGCTCGCACGCCACCGACGTGGTGGTCACCAGCACCAAGTCGATGACCGGACACCTGCTCGGCGGCGCCGGCGCGCTCGAGGCGGTCGCGACGGTGCTCGCGCTCCACCACCGGATCTCCCCGCCGACGATCAACCTCGACAACCTCGACCCGAAGGTCGAGCTCGACATCGCCACCAAGGCCCGCGACCTGCCGCTCGGCGACATCGCGGCGCTCAACAACTCCTTCGGCTTCGGTGGCGCGAACGTCGCCGTCGCGTTCGGGAGCGTGTGAGTTGACCGCAACAGCAGCCAAGCCCGCGAAGCTCCCCCGCGAGGAGGACCCGCGCCACCCGGTGCACCGGCTCACCGCGCTCTTCGACGACGGCACCCTCGAGCTGATCACCCCTGACGACGACTCCGGCATGCTCGCGGCGGTCGGCGCCGTCAACGGCACCCGCGTGGTGGCGTTCTGCTCGGACGCCACCGTGATGGGCGGCGCGATGGGCGACGTCGGCTGCCGCGTGGTCGTCGACGCCTACCACCGCGCGATCACCGACGGCGTGCCGATCATCGGCCTGTGGCACTCCGGCGGCGCTCGGCTCGCCGAGGGCGTGCTGTCGCTGCACGCGGTCGGCCGGATCTTCCACGTGATGACCCAGGCCTCCGGCAAGATCCCGCAGATCTCCGTCGTGCTCGGCCCGGCCGCGGGCGGCGCGGCGTACGGCCCGGCGCTGACCGACGTCGTGATCCTCGGGCCCGAGGGCCGGATCTTCGTCACGGGCCCGGACGTCGTCCGCTCGGTGACCGGCGAGGACGTCGACATGCTCCGCCTCGGCGGCCCCGAGCCGCACGGGCGCCGCTCCGGCGTCGTGCACATCCTCACCGACTCCGAGCAGGAGGCGCTCGACCGCGCCCGCGGGGTCGCGTCGCTGCTCGGCTCGCAGGGCAGCCTGGTCGTCGCCGACGTCGAGGACCGCGACCTCGAGGAGCTGCTCCCCGAGTCCAAGAAGCGGGCGTACGACGTGCACCCGCTGGTCGAGTCGATCCTCGACGAGGGCACGGCCCAGGAGCTGCACGCCCGCTGGGCACCCAACATCGTCACCGCGCTCGGCCGCTTCGGCGGCCGCACCGTCGGCGTCGTGGCGAACAACCCGCTGCGCCTCGGCGGCTGCCTCGACTCGCTCTCGGCGGAGAAGGCGTCCCGCTTCGTGCGGATGTGCGACGCGTTCGGCGTACCGCTCATCGTCGTCGTCGACGTCCCCGGCTACCTGCCCGGCGTCGGCCAGGAGTGGGACGGCGTCGTGCGCCGCGGCGCGAAGCTGCTGCACGCGTTCGGCGAGTGCGTGGTCCCCCGCGTCACCCTGGTGACCCGCAAGACGTACGGCGGCGCCTACATCGCGATGAACGCCCGCTCGCTCGGCGCGACCAAGGTCTTCGCCTGGCCCGGGGCGGAGGTCGCGGTGATGGGAGCCGTCGCCGCGATCCGGATCCTGCACCGGCGCCGGCTCGCCGAGGTCGCCCCGGACATCCGTCCCCAGGTGGAGGCCGAGCTGGCCGCCGAGCACGAGCGGATCGCCGGCGGCGTGGACAAGGCCGTCGAGATCGGCGTGGTCGACGAGGTCGTCGCGCCGTCACGGACCCGTTCGGCGATCGCGCAGGCGATCAACGACGCGGTGCAGGGCGAGGGCGTGCGCCGCGGCTTCCACGGCAACATCCCGCTCTGATCACACCACCTGGTGCAGCCAGCGCACCGGGGCGCCGTCCCCGGCGTGCCGGAACGTCTCGAGCTCGTCGTCCCACGGCTTGCCGAGCAGCTTGTCGATCTCGACCAGCAGCGTCGTGTCGCCCAGCGCGGCCTTCACCACGGCTGCCTTGAGCCGGTCCTCCGGGATCATCAGGTCCCCGTGCAGGCCCGTCACCGCGTGGAACACGCCGAGCTCGGGGGTGTAGGAGAAGCGGGCGCCCTCGGAGGCCGCGGTGGGCTCCTCGGTGATCTCGAACCGGAGCTGGTTCCACCCGCGCAGCGCGGAGGCGACACCGGCCGCTGCGCCGACCTCACCGGTCCAGGAGAGCTCGGCGCGGTAGGTCCCCGACTGCGCCGGCTGCGGCGTCCAGTCCAGGTTCACAGGCACACCAAGGACACCACTGACGGCCCACTCGATGTGCGGGCACAGCGCGGACGGCGCTGAGTGGACGTACAAGACGCCCCTCGTCGCGGTGCGGGTGGCAGTGCGTGCGGTCACCGTGACCCCTCCTTCATCTCCGGCGCGAGATACGCCTTCCCCAGCGGTCTCTACGGATGTGAAGCAGGTTCAAAATGACACGCGTGTAGTTGTTGTGACCATTGTGGCCGATGGGGCCCGAGAACGCCAGTGTCAGCGCTGGCGAGCCGCGCCGGCGCGTCGGGCCCGGCGGGGGCCGAGCTCCATCAGCGTCGTGATCACGTCCTGGGCGATGCCCAGGCCGCCGAGGTGGCTCTCACCGTCGATGACCGACATCGTCGCGTCCGGGAGCCGGCGTACGACGTGCGCACCGTGGCGGATCGGCACGATGTGGTCGTCATCGCCGTGCCACCAGCGCACCGGCACGCTCACGTCGGCGAGCTCGAAGCCCCAGTCCCGGGTGAAGAGCACCAGGTCGTTGAGCGCCGCGGAGCTCTGGAAGCGGCTCCCGTTGAGCAGGTCGTCGATGAACATCGCCTTGAACTCCGGGCGCGACAGCAGGTTCTTGTCCCCCGGCGGCTGCACGGCGGCGTACAGGTCGAGCGCGGGCCCGGCCAGCGGCCGGACCAACCGGATCATCTGGGTCAGCGCGATGCCGGCAGGCACCCGCGTCGCCGAGAGCAGCGGCGCGAGGGCGACCGCGAGCTGGATGATGCCGCCGTCGACCGCGTCCGGCCCGCGCGTGGGCGCCACGCCCCCGAGCACGCCGATCCCGTGGATCCGGTCGGGCAGCGCTGCCCCTGCGGCGAGCGCGTACGGGCCCCCGCCCGAGAGCCCGATCATCCGCACCTTGTCGAGCGCCAGCGTGTCGAGCACCAGCTCGAGGTCGTGGGTCCAGTCCAGGATGTGCGGGTACAGGTGCGCCGTCGACGACCCGATCCCCGGCCGGTCGAGGCCGATGATCCGGACGCCCTGCCGGTCGGCGAGCTCGCGGGCCTCGAGCGGGATCTGCCGGCGCGCACCGGGGGTGCCGTGCATCCACACGATCGCCGGACCCTGACGGGGGCCGTACTCGGCGAAGCTCAGCCGCCGCTCGCCACGGACGGCGATCGTGCCCTCGAGAGCCGGCCGCCTGACGTTCCCCATGTCAGGGAGTCTCCCACGTCACCGCCGGGCGCGGACCGCGGCAGGATCCACCACGTTCCGTAGGTCGGACACCGCTCCCAGGGCACGGCCGTCGCCGACCACCGCGGGGCCGTCGACCAGGTCGAGCACCAGCGCGGTCACGTTGTCCTTCGCGCCGGCGGCGTACGCCGCCTGGCTGAGCGTGGCGGCCGTCGACTGCGGGTCCTCGGTCCGGAGCAGCTCGGCGATCATCGCGTCCGGCACCAGGTCGCTCAGCCCGTCGCTGCACAGCAGCAGCCGGTCCCCCGGCTCGACCCGGACGGGCAGCATGTCGAAGCCGTCGTTCACGGGGTCGCCGTCGATGCTCCGCAGCACCACGTTGCGCCAGGGGTGCCGCCTGGCCTCCGCCGGCGGCAGCCGGCCGGAGTCCACCAGCTGCTGGACGTAGGTGTGGTCGGTCGAGATCTGGCTCAGCATCCCGTGCCGGTAGAGGTACGCGCGCGAGTCCCCGACGTGCGCGAGCACCACCCGGGCGCCGTCGCAGATCACCGCGGTCAGCGTGGTCGCCATCCCGAGGCGGTTGAGGTCGCGCTGGATCCCCAGCCGGACGCCGGAGCGCGCCGCCTCGATGCCCTCCTGCAGGACCTGCTCCGGCGGGTCGCCGAAGCGGGCCAGCGCGGTCGCCGCCACCGCGAACGCCGCGGTCGCGGACGCGACCTCACCCGCGGCGGCACCCCCGACCCCGTCAGCGACGACGGCGAAGTAGGGTCCGACCCACGCGGAGTCCTCGTTGTGCGGACGCACCAGCCCGACGTCGCTCACGCCGGCACCCGAGAATCTCAACATCGTGACCCTCCTCGCGGGGACTGGCGAGCAGTACACCCCGCCGATCGGGCTCGGTCAAGCCGACCGGCTCAGCCGAGACGCTTCTCCAGCGCGTCCGCGCGCTCGTCGGCGTCGGTCAGCTCGTCGGCGTCGATGGCGTGGGTCCGGTGGAACCACATCAGCGCGTCCTGGTCCCGACCGGCCGCCTCGAGGGTGTCGGCATAGGCGTAGCGCAGCCGCACGACCCACGACGACCGGCTCTTCGACATCAGCGGCGCGAGCTCCAGCGTCCGCAGCGCGGCGTCGAGCTGCCCCAGGTCGCGGCGCGCCCCCGCCTCGACGATCGTCATCTCCGCCTTCGGCTCGGGCGCGAAGTTCGCGACCGAGGGGCTCTTCGCGAGCTTGAGCGCCTCCTGCGGCTTGCCGAGGGCGCGGTGGCAGTCCGCCATGATCGGCAGGTAGGCCGTGGCGCCGTTCATCCGCTTGGCCGCACGCAGCTCGGCCAGCGCCTCGGCGTAGTGACCGGCGGCGTACGCCGCCTCACCACACGCCTCGCGGACGACGGCCAGGCGGGGCGCCCGGGCCCGAGCCGCGAGCGTGTGCTGGTACGCCGTCTCCGGGTCCTCGTCGACGAGCATCCCGGCCGCGGCAAGGTGCCGGGCGACGCGGGCGGCGAGCTTCTCCGGGAGCCCCTTGAGCTGACCGGTCACGGAGCGGTCGAGCTCGGCGCCGGTGATGCTCTCGGGGAGGTCCGGACCGTCGTAGACGGCCTGCTCGGCGGTGCGGTCGGCCTGCTTGTCCGCGGGACGCTTCCAGTCGTTCTTCCGACCGGGACGGTCACCGGGCTTGCCACCGCTGCGCGCGCCACCCTTGGCGCCGCTCTTCGGCGCACCCTTGGCCGGCGGACGGCCACTGCGGCTGTCTCGACGGTCCGAGCGCTCGGCGTCCGGGCTCCAGCGCTGGGAGCGCTCGCCGGACTTGGCCGAACGGCCACCCGAGGCCGGCTTCCCACCTGAGGTCTTCTTCGCCCCGGTCGGCCGGCCGCCCGACGGCTTGCCACTGGCGGGACGTTGGGAGCGACGCTGCTCGGCCACGACGGTTCTCCTGGTGCTCTGACGACGGAAAGTTCTGGGAAATGCACGTAGGGGCCACCTTGCGGTGGCCCCTACGGATCGCGCAACTGCGCGTTCAAAGAATGTCCGGCGGCGTCCTACTCTCCCACAACCTCTCGGTTGCAGTACCATCGGCGCTGAAA
>NZ_BAABFQ010000011.1:0-1117 GCF_039541135.1 Nocardioides caricicola
TCCGCGGGTGCGGGAGATCGAGTTCTGGGAAGGGGTCGCGGCGGGCAAGGTCGTCGAGGCAGCGGCGGTGGCGGTCGGCATGTCGGGGTTCAAGGGCCGCACGGTGTTCCGTGAGGCTGGCGGTGTGCGTCCTGATCTGAAGAGGCCCTCGCGGTCGCTTTCGTATGAAGACCGCTGCCTGATCGAGGCGATGCTCACCGTCGCGGGGGTGACCCAGCGCCAGATCGCTGTGCGGGTGGGGTGTCATCCGGCCACGATCGGCCGGGAGCTGGCCCGCAACAGCGGACGCCGGGGCTATCGAGCGCGCAGCGCCCAGTCCCGCGCCGATCTGCGTGCCCGTCGGCCCAAACCGACCAAGCTGGGTCGCTGCGAGCGGCTGCGTCACGAGGTGCAGACTCGGCTCGAGGACGAACACTCACCCGAGCAGATCGCTCGACGACTGCGGGTGGACTTCCCCCACGACCCGGAGATGCGCGTGTCCCACGAAACGATCTACAAGTCGCTGTTCGTCCAAGGCCGTGGTGAGCTGCGCCGCGATCTGACCGCCCGGCTGCGCACCGGTCGGACGCTACGCCGGCCCCGCCACCCGGCCGGGCGTGCTGGCAACGGCCAAGGCCGGATCCCGGGCATGGTGATGATCAGCGAACGACCCGCCGAGGTCGAGGACAGGGCCGTGCCCGGCCACTGGGAAGGCGACCTGATCATGGGCTCACAAGCATCCAAGTCCGCGATCGGCACCCTGGTCGAACGCGCCACCCGGTACGTGATGCTGCTGCACCTACCCCACGGCCACGGTGCCGACGCCGTCCAGAGCGCCATGATCCAGACAGCCAGCCGGCTGCCCGACCAGCTGCGCCGCACCCTGACCTGGGACCAGGGCAAGGAGATGGCCAACCACGTCCAGATCGCCGCCGCGACCGACCTGGACATCTACTTCTGCGACCCCCACTCGCCGTGGCAGCGCGGCACCAACGAGAACACCAACGGGCTGCTCCGTCAGTACTTCCCCAAAGGCACCGACCTATCGGTCTACCAGGCCGACTACCTCGACCACGTCGCCACCAAGCTCAACACCCGACCACGCAAGACCCTCGACTGGGCGACCCCCGCCGAAGCC
>NZ_BAABFQ010000012.1:0-1138 GCF_039541135.1 Nocardioides caricicola
GTGTGAAGGTTCTCGAACTCGATGGGGCTGAGGTAGCCCAGGGCCGAGTGCCGTCGGCGGGGGTTGTACCAGCCCTCGATCCACTCGAAGATCGCGTTGGCCAGCTCAGCGCGAGTCGCCCAGTGGCGGCGGTCGAGGAGCTCGATCTGCAGCGACCCGAAGAACGACTCCATCATGGAGTTGTCGTAGGCACAGGCGACTTTGCCCATCGATCCCATCAGGCCGGCCTCGCGCAGCCGCTGCCCGAACAGCCAGCTGGTGTATTGCGTGCCGCGGTCGGAGTGGACCACGGTGCCGGCCGGGTTGCGTCGCCAGCGAGCCATGTCCAGGGCGTCGACGACCAGCTCGGTGCGCAGGTGGTCGGCGATCGACCAGCCCACGCACCGGCGGGTGTGCACGTCGATGACCGCGGCCGCGTACACCCAGCCGTCACCGGTGCGGTGCTGGGTGATGTCGGTGACCCACAGCCGGTCCGGGGCATCAGCGACGAACCGGCGCTGGACCAGGTCCTCGAACACTGCTGGATCCCGCCTGGGTGATCCACGCCAGCGTCTGCGGTGCACGCCCTGGACCCGGTGCAACCGCATCAGACGCTCGACCCGCTGCCGCCCTACCCGGATCCCGAGCCCGAGCCGGAGCTCGGCGTGGACCCGGCGCACCCCGTAGGTCTGCCGTGAGTCGGCGTGGATCGTGATGATCGTGTCGAGCAGACGCGCATCATCGATGTCACGCGCCGAAGGGCCACGAGTCGACCACTCGTAGAACCCCGACCTCGAGACCTGCAGGACCCGGCACGTCACCGCGACGGGGACACCGTCGGCGGCGAGCTCCTGGACGAGCCGGAACCCTATTTTGGGAGCACGTTCTCCCGGGCGAAGTAGGCACTGGCGCGCTTGAGGATCTCGATCTCCATCTCCTTCACGCGCAGCTCGCGGCGCAGCCGGACCAACTCGGCCCGCTCGTCGCTCGAGAGCCCTTCCTTGCGGCCGGCGTCGATGTCGTCCTGACTCATCCAGCGCCGCAGCCCGGACTCGCTGATCCCCAGGTCCTTCGCGACCTGGGCGACCGACGCGCCCGGTTGACGTGCCAGATCGATCGCCCGACGACGGAACTCCGGTGGGTGTGGTGCAGGCATCTA
>NZ_BAABFQ010000013.1:0-5394 GCF_039541135.1 Nocardioides caricicola
AGGCTTAACTTCCGGGTTCGGGATGGGACCGGGTGTTTCCCTTTCGCCATGGCCGCCGTAACTCTAGCGGTCATCAAAGCGTGGCTTCGATGCCAAATCTGTGTGTTCAGTTATTGAACGATAGTGGACGCGAGGCAACTGTGTTGCTTTGTAGGTTTTTGTTGAGGGTTTGTAAGACAAGCCCTCGGCCTATTAGTACCGGTCGGCTGGGCATTGCTGCTGTACACCTCCGGCCTATCAACCCAGTGTTCTGCTGGGGGCCTTACCCCCTCGAGGGGGTGGGAAACCTCATCTTGAAACGTGCTTCCCGCTTAGATGCATTCAGCGGTTATCACTTCCGAACGTAGCTAACCAGCCGTGCCCCTGGCGGGACAACTGGCACACCAGAGGTTCGTCCATCCCGGTCCTCTCGTACTAGGGACAGCCTTTCTCAAGTTTCCTACGCGCGCGGCGGATAGGGACCGAACTGTCTCACGACGTTCTAAACCCAGCTCGCGTGCCGCTTTAATGGGCGAACAGCCCAACCCTTGGGACCTACTCCAGCCCCAGGATGCGACGAGCCGACATCGAGGTGCCAAACCATCCCGTCGATATGGACTCTTGGGGAAGATCAGCCTGTTATCCCCGGGGTACCTTTTATCCGTTGAGCGACGTCGCTTCCACATGCCGACGCCGGATCACTAGTTCCGACTTTCGTCCCTGCTCGACATGTCTGTCTCACAGTCAAGCTCCCTTGTGCACTTACACTCGCCACCTGATTGCCAACCAGGCTGAGGGAACCTTTGAGCGCCTCCGTTACATTTTAGGAGGCAACCGCCCCAGTTAAACTACCCATCAGGCACTGTCCCTGAACCAGATAATGGTCCTAGGTTAGACATCTAGTACGACCAGAGTGGTATTTCAACGTTGACTCCACACTCACTGGCGTGAATGCTTCACAGTCTCCCACCTATCCTACACAAGCCGAACCAAACACCAATACCAAACTATAGTAAAGGTCCCGGGGTCTTTCCGTCCTGCCGCGCGTAACGAGCATCTTTACTCGTAGTGCAATTTCGCCGAGTCCACGGTTGAGACAGCGCCCAAGTCGTTACTCCATTCGTGCAGGTCGGAACTTACCCGACAAGGAATTTCGCTACCTTAGGATGGTTATAGTTACCACCGCCGTTTACTGGGGCTTAAGTTCTCAGCTTCGAACTTGCGTTCTAACCGGTCCCCTTAACCTTCCAGCACCGGGCAGGAGTCAGTCCGTATACATCGTCTTACAACTTCGCACGGACCTGTGTTTTTAGTAAACAGTCGCTTGGGCCTGGTCTCTGCGGCCTTCACCGCTTCCCACCGCTAGGGTGTTCACGGATCCGGCCCCCCTTCTCCCGAAGTTACGGGGGCATTTTGCCGAGTTCCTTAACCATGGTTCGCTCGATCGCCTTGGTATTCTCTACCTGATCACCTGAGTCGGTTTGGGGTACGGGCGGCGCGTAGCTCGCTAGAGGTTTTTCTCGACAGCATAGGATCACCCACTACTCCATACGGATCGGCATCGTGTCTCAGGCTCGTGATCTAACACAAGGTGACGGATTTGCCTATCACCTGCCCTACGCACTTACCCGTGGACAACCATCGCCACGGTTGGGCTACCTTCCTGCGTCACCCCATCGCTTGACTACTACCAGCTCGGGTCCCACGCTCCGCTCACCAGCCTCGCCCCGAAGGGTCCGGTCCGATGAGTTTCGGGTGGTTAGCATCACCAGGTTCGTCATGGGCGCTACTTTGCCGGTACGGGAATATCAACCCGTTGTCCATCGACTACGCCTGTCGGCCTCGCCTTAGGTCCCGACTTACCCAGGGCAGATTAGCTTGACCCTGGAACCCTTGATCATTCGGCGGCAATGTTTCTCACATTGCATTCGCTACTCATGCCTGCATTCTCACTCGTGTCGCGTCCACCCCTGGATCACTCCGGAGCTTCACTCGCGACACGACGCTCCCCTACCCATCCAGAGTTCTGAACCACGAAGGCTTGAATATTCTCTGAATGCCATAGCTTCGGCGGATGACTTGAGCCCCGCTACATTGTCGGCGCGGAATCACTTGACCAGTGAGCTATTACGCACTCTTTCAAGGGTGGCTGCTTCCAAGCCAACCTCCTGGTTGTCACTGCGACTCCACATCCTTTTCCACTTAGTCACCGCTTAGGGGCCTTAGCTGATGGTCTGGGCTGTTTCCCTCTCGACTACGGAGCTTATCCCCCGCAGTCTCACTGCTGCGCTCTCACTTACCGGCATTCGGAGTTTGGCTAACGTCAGTAACCTGGTAGGGCCCATCGGCTATCCAGTGCTCTACCTCCGGCAAGAAACACGCAACGCTGCACCTAAATGCATTTCGGGGAGAACCAGCTATCACGGAGTTTGATTGGCCTTTCACCCCTATCCACAGGTCATCCCCTCAGTTTTCAACCTAAGTGGGTTCGGTCCTCCACGCGGTCTTACCCGCGCTTCAACCTGCCCATGGATAGATCACTCCGCTTCGGGTCTTGATCGTGCTACTCAAACGCCCTATTAGGACTCGCTTTCGCTACGGCTCCCCCACACGGGTTAACCTCGCAACACAACGCAAACTCGCAGGCTCATTCTTCAAAAGGCACGCCGTCACCCCAACACCCCACAAGGGGGCAGCCGGGCTCCGACGGATTGTAGGCACACGGTTTCAGGTACTATTTCACTCCCCGCCAGGGGTACTTTTCACCTTTCCCTCACGGTACTTGTCCGCTATCGGTCATCAAGGAGTATTTAGGCTTAACGGGTGGTCCCGCCAGATTCACACGGAATTTCAGGGGTTCCGTGTTACTTGGGATACCACTCGACAGAACCGGCCTTACACTTACGGGGCTATCACCCTCTACGGCGCCACTTTCCAATGGACTTCAACTTCAACCAGTTTTTCTTACTGTCTGACCCACCGGCAGATGGATCCAAGTGGTCCCACAACCCCCACTGCGCAACGTCTGCCGACTATCACACGCAACGGGTTTAGCCTGTTCCGATTTCGCTCGCCACTACTCTCGGAATCACTATTGTTTTCTCTTCCTACGGGTACTGAGATGTTTCACTTCCCCGCGTTCCCTCCACACGCCCTATATATTCAGGCGCGGGTAACACGACATGACTCGTGCTGGGTTTCCCCATTCGGACACCCCCGGATCACAGCTCGGTTGCCAACTCCCCAGGGCTTATCGCAGGCTCCTACGTCCTTCATCGGCTCTTGATGCCAAGGCATCCACCATGTGCCCTTCATAGCTTGTCTCACAAACACTCAACAAAAACTACAAAGACTCTGAACACCACCAACCCACACACAACCGGCTCTGAAACCGGCCATCACTGGGCATTGCCTGATGGCGTCAAAAATCCGATACCTCCTGGTGTAGAGGCATCGGAAGATGCTCGCGTCCACTATCCAATTCACAAACAACCAGCCCACCACGGCCATCAACCCACACGAGGTATCCGGTCCTAGGAGGCCAAGAGGAGTCTGATCCCTCAAAGCCCAACAGTGTGCCACTTCCCCACCCAGCCCCAACACTCCAGGTTCCACACCCAACCCCCAAGAGGGCCGAGCAGTACTGAGGAGCGCCGGCACCAAGCACGGCTCTTCATCGACGATTCCACTAGTGAACACCACCAATGCCACCTGCACGGACGGCAGATGTGCGGGGTGTGTGCTCCTTAGAAAGGAGGTGATCCAGCCGCACCTTCCGGTACGGCTACCTTGTTACGACTTCGTCCCAATCGCCAGCCCCACCTTCGACGGCTCCCTCCACAAGGGTTAGGCCACCGGCTTCGGGTGTTGCCGACTTTCGTGACGTGACGGGCGGTGTGTACAAGGCCCGGGAACGTATTCACCGCAGCGTTGCTGATCTGCGATTACTAGCGACTCCGACTTCATGGGGTCGAGTTGCAGACCCCAATCCGAACTGAGACCGGCTTTTTGGGATTCGCTCCGCCTTACAGCATCGCAGCCCTTTGTACCGGCCATTGTAGCATGCGTGAAGCCCTGGACATAAGGGGCATGATGACTTGACGTCATCCCCACCTTCCTCCGAGTTGACCCCGGCAGTCTCCTATGAGTCCCCACCATAACGTGCTGGCAACATAGGACGAGGGTTGCGCTCGTTGCGGGACTTAACCCAACATCTCACGACACGAGCTGACGACAGCCATGCACCACCTGTACACCGACAAAAGGGGCCATATCTCTACAGCTTTCCGGTGTATGTCAAACCCAGGTAAGGTTCTTCGCGTTGCATCGAATTAATCCGCATGCTCCGCCGCTTGTGCGGGCCCCCGTCAATTCCTTTGAGTTTTAGCCTTGCGGCCGTACTCCCCAGGCGGGGCGCTTAATGCGTTAGCTGCGGCACGGAACCCATGGAATAGGCCCCACACCTAGCGCCCAACGTTTACGGTGTGGACTACCAGGGTATCTAATCCTGTTCGCTCCCCACACTTTCGCTCCTCAGCGTCAGGACATGCCCAGAGAACCGCCTTCGCCACCGGTGTTCCTCCTGATATCTGCGCATTTCACCGCTACACCAGGAATTCCGTTCTCCCCTGCATGCCTCTAGTCTGCCCGTATCGAAAGCAAGCACCGAGTTAAGCCCGGTGTTTTCACTCCCGACGCGACAAACCGCCTACGAGCCCTTTACGCCCAATAATTCCGGACAACGCTCGCACCCTACGTATTACCGCGGCTGCTGGCACGTAGTTGGCCGGTGCTTCTTCTGCGGGTACCGTCACCACCATTACCGGCGCTTCGTCCCCGCTGAAAGAGGTTTACAACCCGAAGGCCGTCATCCCTCACGCGGCGTTGCTGGATCAGGCTTTCGCCCATTGTCCAATATTCCCCACTGCTGCCTCCCGTAGGAGTCTGGGCCGTGTCTCAGTCCCAGTGTGGCCGGTCACCCTCTCAGGCCGGCTACCCGTCGAAGCCTTGGTAGGCCATTACCCCACCAACAAGCTGATAGGCCGCGAGCACATCCTCCACCGAAAAAACTTTCCACACAGAGCACATGCGTACCTGTGTCGTATCGGGTATTAGCCACCGTTTCCGGTAGTTATCCCCAAGTGAAGGGCAGATTACTCACGTGTTACTCACCCGTTCGCCGCTCGAGTACCCCCGAAAGGGCCTTTCCGCTCGACTTGCATGTGTTAAGCACGCCGCCAGCGTTCGTCCTGAGCCAGGATCAAACTCTCCGTTGAAAACAACAACCCCAACCAGCAAAACCAGCTGAGGAAAAAGAGATGCCCCTGACAGGAGACACTGACAAAAGTTGTCAGAATCATTGTCAAAGAAATCCATCAACCAAACCCACCCGGAGGCAGGCCCAGTCAACGGGGC